>NZ_JBIVBI010000001.1:0-713575 GCF_044746005.1 Streptomyces sp. NPDC086766
GCACCCGCACCAGCCACTTCGCAGCACTTCGCCCCGCCGAGCTCACGCTCGGCGGAGCGAAGTGACCGAGCCCCCGAATTCGCCAACAGCATCCGCTACGGCTCCGGGGGCCTTCGTCCACGTCTGTCACCGGGGCTCCGTAGACTGGCCCCGTGAGCGACCTCCCCCGGCACGACGACGACGCGCAGCCCGACCCCCTCGACTCCTTCGACGAGATCGTCTCGGCCGAGACGACCCGCGACCCCGACCTGGCGGTGATCGAGGCCGGCAGCCGCACCCTGCGCACCCAGGGCGGCCCGCCGTCGGCCGAGGTGCCGGCCCGGCCGGAGGACCCCGAGGTCGACAAGGCCCTGCGCGAGGTCGAGGGCGAGCTGGCCGGCCGCTGGGGCGAGACCAAGCTGGAGCCCTCCGTCAGCCGCATCGCCGCGCTGATGGATGTCCTGGGCGAGCCGCAGCGGTCGTACCCCTCGATCCACATCACCGGCACCAACGGCAAGACCTCCACCGCCCGCATGATCGAGGCCCTGCTCGGCGCCTTCGAACTGCGCACCGGCCGGTACACCTCGCCGCACGTGCAGTCGGTCACCGAGCGGATCAGCCTGGACGGCGCCCCGATCTCCGCCGAGCGCTTCATCGAGACGTACCAGGACGTCAAGCCGTACGTGGAGATGGTCGACGCCGCGCAGGAGTACCGCCTGTCCTTCTTCGAGGTGCTCACCGGCATGGCCTACGCCGCCTTCGCGGACGCGCCCGTCGACGTGGCCGTCGTCGAGGTCGGCATGGGCGGCACCTGGGACGCCACCAACGTGATCGACGCCGACGTGGCCGTGGTGACCCCGATCGACCTGGACCACACCGACATCCTCGGCTCCACCCCCGGCGAGATCGCCGGCGAGAAGGCCGGAGTCATCAAGCAGGGCGCCACCGTGATCATGGCGCAGCAGCCCGTGGACGCGGCCCAGGTGCTGCTGAAGAAGGCCGTCGAGGTGGACGCCACCGTGGCCCGTGAGGGGCTGGAGTTCGGCGTCGTGGCGCGGCAGGTCGCCGTCGGCGGCCAGCTGCTGACCCTGCGCGGCCTCGGCGGCGAGTACCCGGAGATCTACCTGCCGCTGCACGGCGCCCACCAGGCGCACAACGCCGCCGTGGCGCTCGCGGCCGTCGAGGCCTTCTTCGGTGTCGGCGCCCAGCGCGCCGAGCCGCTGGACGGCGAGACCGTCCGCAAGGCCTTCGCGTCCGTCGCCTCGCCGGGCCGCCTGGAGATCGTGCGCCGCTCGCCCACCGTCGTCCTGGACGCCGCCCACAACCCGGCGGGCGCCCGGGTGACGGCCGAGGCGATCGGCGAGGCGTTCGACTTCAGCCGGCTGATCGGCGTGGTCGGAGCGAGCGGCGACAAGAACGTGCGGGGCCTGCTGGAGGCCTTCGAGCCGGTCTTCGCCGAGATCGTCGTCACCCAGAACTCCAGCCACCGCGCGATGGACGCCGACGAGCTGGCCGCGATCGCCGTCGAGGTGTTCGGCGAGGAGCGCGTCCAGGTCGAGCCCAGGCTGCCGGACGCGCTGGAGGCCGCCATCACGCTCGCCGAGGAGGAGGGCGAGTTCGCGGGTGGCGGTGTGCTGGTCACCGGCTCCGTCATCACCGTGGGTGAGGCCCGACTGCTCCTCGGGAGGGGCTGACATCTCGTGCGTACGCTCTGTTCCTCGACCCTGATCGGCGAGTTCTTCGTCATCGGCTTCGCCGCGCTCGTCGCGATGAAGGACCCGGACCTGTCCACCGCGACGGTGTGGACCGTCAGCGGCGCCGCCATGCTGCTGAGCGTCCTGCTGTGCGGGGTGGTGACCCGCCCCGGCGGCGTGTACCTCGGCTGGGCCCTGCAGATCGCGCTGATCGCCTCCGGCGTCGTGGTGCCGATGATGTACTTCCTGGGCGTGGTCTTCGCGGCGCTGTGGTGGGCTTCGGTGCATTTCGGCCGGAAGGTCGACGCCGCCAAGGCGAGGTTCGCCGCCCAGGCCGGGGCCGGCTCCTCCGGGGCTGACGCTGCGTAACAGGGCCGAGGACACGCCCTGTAACCTCGTCCCACCGCACCCTTGTCAGGAGAAGGAGTCTCCCCGTGACCCAGCGCACCCTCGTCCTCCTCAAGCCCGACGCCGTCCGTCGTGGCCTGACCGGCGAGATCATCAGCCGTATCGAGCGCAAGGCCGGCTGGCAGATCACCGCGCTGGAACTGCGCACCCTGGACCAGGCCACCCTGGAGCAGCACTACGGCGAGCACCAGGGCAAGCCCTTCTACGAGCCGCTGGTGGAGTTCATGTCCTCCGGCCCGGTGGTGGCCATGATCGTCGAGGGTGAGCGGGTCATCGAGGGCGTGCGCGCCCTGGCCGGCCCGACCGACCCGATCGCCGCCGCGCCCGGCTCGATCCGCGGCGACTACGGCGTGATCGTCCGAGAGAACCTGATCCACGCCTCCGACTCCGAGGAGTCCGCCGCGCGCGAGGTGAAGATCTTCTTTCCCGGCCGGGCCTGAGTTTCCTCACCCTGCCTCCGCACGGCTGACACACATGAATTCTGACGCTGTGTCAGCCTGGCGACCCGCCTGACCTGGGGCGGCCGGAATAAATCGGCCGCCCCGGGGCATATCCGCGCCGATCGGGGGAACGCGTGCCCCCGATGGCCCGTCTCCGGAAGCGAGCCGGTACGCCATCTGCTGACAATGGCGGAGACCCTCGCGCAGTGTTCGTGCAGGCGCGTCTACGATGGAAGCCTTCACGTCACAGCACCCACCTCGCCGTACCTGAAATGCCCTCAAAAGCTCCCAGGGAAGGCCAGACGAATCCTGATGGGGAACTCAATGTCGTTCATCGGCCGTGACATGGCTGTCGACCTCGGGACCGCCAACACGCTGGTGTACGTCAGGGGTCGCGGGATCGTACTCAACGAGCCGTCCGTCGTCGCGATCAACACGAACACCGGTGGAATTCTCGCGGTCGGCGCCGAAGCCAAGAAGATGATCGGCCGCACGCCCGGCAACATCGTCGCCGTCCGCCCGCTGAAGGACGGCGTGATCGCCGACTTCGAGATCACCGAGCGGATGCTCCGCTACTTCATCCTGAAGATCCACAAGCGGCGGTATCTGGCCCGGCCGCGGGTCGTCGTCTGTGTGCCCTCCGGCATCACCGGCGTCGAGCGCCGTGCCGTCATCGAGGCGTCGTCCCAGGCCGGCGCCCGCCAGGTGCACATCATCGAGGAGCCCATGGCCGCGGCCATCGGCTCCGGCCTGCCGGTCCACGAGGCCACCGGCAACATGGTGGTGGACATCGGCGGCGGCACCACGGAGGTCGCGGTCATCTCGCTCGGCGGCATCGTCACCGCGCAGTCCATCCGCGTCGCCGGCGACGAACTGGACAACGCGATCATCCAGCACGTCAAGAAGGAGTACTCGCTCCTGCTGGGTGAGCGGACGGCCGAACAGATCAAGATCACGGTTGGTTCGGCGTACGAACTCGACTCTGACGAGCACACCGAAATCCGCGGCCGGGACCTCGTCTCCGGGCTGCCGAAGACCGTCGTCATCTCGGCGGCCGAGGTGCGCAAGGCGATCGAGGAGCCGGTCAACGCGATCGTCGACGCGGTCAAGACGACCCTCGACAAGTGCCCGCCGGAGCTGTCCGGCGACATCATGGACCGAGGAATCGTTCTGACCGGCGGCGGAGCGCTGCTGCGCGGTCTGGACGAGCGGCTGCGCCGGGAGACCGGTATGCCGATCCACATCGCCGAGGACCCGCTGGACAGCGTGGCGCTCGGATCCGGCAAGTGCGTCGAGGAGTTCGAGGCGCTCCAGCAGGTCCTGGACGCCCAGCCGCGCAGATGACACAACTCTTCGATTCCGCCGTGCGAGACGTTCTCCTCTCGTGCGGCGGATCGTTGATATAGAGGCATAACATCCCCCAAACGGGCTCCAGGGGGCCGGTGTTCTCGGCATTGCCGGCCCGCCCGGCGTTCTCCGGGCCATTCGGGTCATGCGGGTTGTCCGGGTCGTGCACGTCGTCCGGGTCGTCTGGGGGCAATACCCGATTCCTATAGGAAGGCACGGCCGCCGCACGTGAGGGACACGAAAGAGAGCCGGCTGCTCCTGGTACTGCTGATCGCCATCGCGTTCGCTTTGATCACGGTGGACATCCGCGGGGGGAAGAACTCCCCCGTGGACGGCGCACGGCAGGCCGCCGCCACCGTCTTCGGCCCGATCGAGAACGGCGTGTCGGCCGCGGTGAACCCGGTCGGCAACGCGGTCTCCGCGGTCCGCGACTCCGGTGAACGGCACGACCGGCTCGCCGCCCTGGAGAAGGAGAACGCCGCCCTCAAGGCCCGGCTCGGCAGCGACGACCGCAGCCGCAGCCGCCTCAAGCAGCTCGACAAGATGCTGAAGGTGGCGGGCCAGGGCCAGTACGGCATCAAGGGCGCCGAGGTCATCGCCATAGGAGCCGCCCAGGGCTTCTCCTGGACCATCACCATCGACGCCGGCGCCAACGACGGCATCAAGCGGGACATGACCGTCCTCAACGGCGACGGCCTGGTCGGCCGCGTCACCACCGTCGGCCCCGACTCCGCCACCGTGCTGCTCGCCAACGACCCCGACTTCACCGTCGGCACCCGCATGGAGAGCAGCGACGAACTCGGCTTCGCCTCCGGGCAGGGCGACCGCCCGCTGCGTGTGCAGCTGCTCAACGGCAAGGCCGACGTGAAGAAGGGCGACCGCCTGGTCACCTTCGGCTCGCAGGCCGACCGTCCCTTCGTGCCCGGCGTGCCGGTCGGCGTCGTCTCCCGCGTCGACCCCTCCGGCGGCGACCTGACCCGCACCGTCTACGTCACGCCGTACGTCGGCTTCAGCAAGCTGGACATCGTGGGCGTGGTCGTCGAGGCCCCGAAGAAGGACCCGCGCGACGAGGTCCTCCCGCCGAAGCCCAAGCCGACCCCGACGCCGACGGTGACCGTGACGGTCACCCCGTCCGCCGACGCGACCGCCACCGACCAGCCGCAGCAGTAGGAGCTCGAAGTCCCATGCGTCTCAACCGGATCCTGCTCTCCAGCGCTCTGGTCGTCGTCGCCCTGGTCGTCCAGGTGAGCGTGCTGTCCCGGCTGCACCTGCCGGGCGCCGTACCCGACCTGCTGCTGCTCACCGTCCTCGGCCTGGCGATGGTCTACGGCCATGTCGGCGGCGCCCTCGTCGGCTTCGGCGCCGGGCTGCTCGCCGACCTCGTCCCGCCCGCCGACCACGCCGCCGGCCGCTACGCCCTCGTCCTGTGCGTCATCGGCTACTGCGCCGGGCTCATCAAGCCGGAGACCGGGCAGGTCAAGTCGGCCACCGGCCCCATGGCCGTGGTGGTGGCCGCCGCGATCGGCTCCACCCTGCTGTACGCCGGTGTCGGCGCCCTCGTCGGCGACACCGCCGCCCGCCACGTCGGCCTGGCCGGCCTGCTGTCCACGGCCGCCCTGTACGACCTGCTGCTCGCGCCCTTCGTGGTCCCCGGCATCATGGCGCTGGCCCGCCGCGTGGAGAACGACCCGCTCGCCGAGACCACCGGTTCGGCGAGCAAGGCCACCGACATCTCCGCCGGCTGGCTCTCCGCCGGCACCGGCCTGCGCATCGGCGGCCAGCGCAACGGCCTGCGGGTCAAGGTGGCCCGCGCCCGCACCGCCCGGGCCGGCCGCATCAAGGGGGTCAAGCGGCTGTGAAACCACGGCAGTCGGCCGCAGCCGGCCGCACGGCTCCGCCGTGTCCCGCTGACACGGCCGCGACAGGCACGACCACCACCCGCACACCCACGCACCACCGTGCTCACCCGGAGAGGGGGAGGCAGCCGCAGTGACCAACGCCCACCCGTCTCCCACCACCACCCTTGAAGGAATGGGCGTGGCCCATGACTAACATTCCGGAGACCGGACGGACCCCAAGGGTCCAGACCCGGCTCGTCGTCGTCCAGATCCTCGTCCTCTCCCTGCTCGGCACCCTCGGCGGCCGCCTGTGGTTCCTGCAGATCCGCAACGGCGCCGAGTACCAGAAGGAGGCCTCCGGCAACCACGTCCAGCAGGTCGTCCAGCCGGCCGTACGCGGCTCGATCCTGGACGCCCGCGGTGTCCCGATCGCCGACAACGAGACCCGCCTGGTGGTCTCCGCCTCCCGTACCGACCTGCTGAAGCAGAAGGACGACGGCAAGGCGGTCCTCGCCAAGCTCGGCGGGGTCCTCGGGATGGACCCCAAGGAGGTGGAGCAGAAGGTCCGGCTGTGCGACGCCCAGACCCCGCAGCCGTGCTGGAACGGCTCGCCGTACCAGCCCATCCCCATCACCGACGAGGCCACCCCGAAGCAGGCCCTGCAGATCCGCGAGCGCGCCGAGGACTTCCCCGGCATCACCGCCGAGCCGGAGGCCGTGCGCCGCTACCCCGCGCCCGGCAAGTCCAACACCTCCCAGGTGCTCGGCTACCTCTCCCCGGTCACCGACGGCGAGATCCAGCAGGCCAAGGACACCGACTCGCCCTTTCTGCGCTCCGACATGGTCGGCCGCTCCGGTCTCGAGCGCCAGTACGACAAGGAGCTGCGCGGCAAGGCCGGCGTCACCCGCTACGAGGTGGACAACCTCGGCCGGGTCATCGGCAAGGCCCGGTCCGACGCCGCCGAGCCCGGTTCCAACCTCGTCACCTCCATCGACTCCCGCGTCCAGCGGGTCGCCGAGTACCAGCTCGACAACGCGATGAAGGTCGCCCGGCAGCAGTTCGACAAGATCACCGGGGAGAACTACAAGGCCGACTCCGGCGCCGTCGTGGTGATGGAGGCCAAGACCGGCCGCATCGTCGCCATGGCCTCCAACCCGACGTACGACCCGAACGTCTGGGTCGGCGGCATCTCCGCCAAGGACTACAAGGCGCTGACCGGCAAGGACTCCGACTATCCGCTGCTGAACAGGGCCATACAGGGTCAGGCGGCGCCCGGCTCGACGTTCAAGGTCGTCTCCACGGCCGCCGCCGTCCAGGCCGGCTACGTCTGGGACGGCAACTATCCGTGCACCAGTTCGTACTCGGTCGGCGGCCAGGTCTTCAAGAACTTCGAGGGGGAGAACTTCGGCCCGATCTCGCTCGGCCGGGCGCTGGAGGTCTCCTGCGACACCGTCTTCTACGGCCTCGCGGACCGCGAGTGGAAGAGGGACGGCGGCATCAACCCGAAGAAGGGCCAGCCCAAGGACTACTTCTTCAAGACCGCCCACCAGTTCGGCCTCGGCAAGGAGACCGGCCTCGACCTGCCCAACGAGGTCACCGGCCGCGTCCCCGACCGCCAGTGGAAGCTGAACTACTGGAAGGCCAACAAGGACGCCTGGTGCAAGAGCGGCAAGAAGGACGGCTCGTACGTGGAGAAGATCGCGTACGAGAACTGCCTCGAGGGCAACAAGATGCGCGAGGGTGACGAGATCAACTACTCCATCGGCCAGGGCGACACCCTCGTCACGCCGATCCAGGAGGCCGTGATCTACGGCGCCGTCGCCAACGGCGGCACCATGTACCAGCCGACCATCGGCAAGGCGATCATCAGCCCCGACGGCAAGACCGTCCAGGAGATCAAGCCGAAGAAGAAGGGCAGGCTGCCGGTCAGCCAGGCCACCCTCAAGGGCATGAACGACGCCTTCGCCGGCGTCATCACCCGCGGTACCGCCGCCTGGAAGTTCGGCGGCTGGCCCCAGGACAAGATCGCCCTGCACGCCAAGACCGGCACCGCCGAGGTCTACGGCAAGCAGACCACGTCCTGGCTGGCCACGTACTCCAAGGACTACACGGTCATCATGACCATCGCCCAGGCCGGTACGGGCTCCGGCGCCTCCGGTGAGGCCGTGCGCAACATCTACAGCGCCCTGTACGGCGTGCAGGACGACGGGTCGATCGACAAGAAGAAGGCCCTGCTGCCCAGCCCGGAGAAGAGCCTGCCGAAGATCCAGCCCGACGGCTCGATCAAGGCGCCCAAGGTCTCCGAGGACCCGGCGAAGGACCAGCAGGCCACCAAGCCGGACGACACCGCCCCGGACGGGCAGCAGACCCCGGCGACCAGCCCGTCGCCCACCACAGGCAACCGCGACACCCGCAGGCGGACGCGGAAGAGGGGAAGCCGGAGGATCCTCACATGACCGGCGCGAACAGCTTCTCCGTCTCCGGATACGGCCCCGAGCGGGCCGGGTGGACCCGGATCTTCGCCCGCGACTCGATGGCCCGCCGACTCGACTGGCCGATGCTGCTGTCGGCGCTCGCGCTGTCGGCGATCGGCGCGGCCCTGGTCTTCTCGGCCACCCGAAACCGGACCGAGATCAACCAGGGAGACCCGTACTACTTCCTGCTCCGGCACCTGATGAACACCGGCATCGGGCTCGCCCTGATGATCGGCACGGTCTGGCTCGGCCACCGCGCCCTGCGCAACGCCGTGCCGATCCTCTACGGCCTGTCCCTCTTCGGCATCCTGCTGGTGCTCACCCCGCTCGGCTCCACCGTCAACGGCGCGCACTCGTGGATCGTGTTCGGCGGCGGCTTCTCGCTCCAGCCCTCGGAGTTCGTGAAGATCACGATCATCCTGGGCATGGCGATGCTGCTCGCCGCCCGGGTCGACGCGGGCGACAAGGCGTACCCCGACCACCGCACGGTCATGCAGGCGCTGGGCCTGGCCTCGGTGCCGATCCTGATCGTGCTGCTCATGCCCGACCTCGGGTCGGTCATGGTCATGGTCATCATCATCCTCGGCGTGCTCCTCGCCTCCGGCGCCTCCAACCGCTGGATCTTCGGGCTCATCGCCGCGGGCGCGACCGGCGCGATCGCGGTCTGGCAGCTGCACATCCTGGACGAGTACCAGATCGCCCGCTTCGCGGCCTTCGCCAACCCCGACCTCGACCCGGCGGGCGTCGGCTACAACACCAACCAGGCGCGCATCGCCATCGGCTCCGGCGGGCTGACCGGCGCGGGCCTGTTCCACGGCTCGCAGACCACCGGCCAGTTCGTGCCCGAGCAGCAGACCGACTTCGTCTTCACCGTCGCGGGCGAGGAACTGGGCTTCCTCGGTGCCGGTCTGATCATCGTCCTGCTCGGCGTGGTGCTGTGGCGGGCCTGCCGCATCGCCCGCGAGACGACCGAGCTGTACAGCACGATCGTCGCCGCCGGAATCGTCGCCTGGTTCGCCTTCCAGGCCTTCGAGAACATCGGCATGACCCTCGGCATCATGCCGGTCACCGGTCTGCCGCTGCCGTTCGTCTCCTATGGCGGCTCGTCGATGTTCGCGGTGTGGGTGGCGGTCGGGCTGCTCCAGTCGATCCGGGTGAAGCGGCCCATGTCGGCGTGAGCCGGCGGCCCGGGCCGGCCGCACCTTCAAGGGGCAGCGGGGAGCGGGCAGTGGGGCAGCGGGGCAGTGGACCGAGGCACCCACTGCCCCGATCGCCCTGCCCCGAGCGCCGCGCTGCGACTAGATTCAGGTCATGGCGGACACCAAGCGCGAGATCGAGCGGAAGTACGAATCCGACGAGAGCGGTCTGCCGGACCTCACCGGCGTCGGCGGCGTCGCGGCCGTCCTCGACAAGGGCGTCTCCGAACTCGACGCCGTCTACTACGACACCGCCGACGAACGCCTCGCCGCCGACGGGCTCACCCTGCGCCGCCGCACCGGCGGCTCGGACGCGGGCTGGCACCTGAAGTTCCCGGTCGCCCCGGGCGTGCGCGACGAGATCCGCGCGCCCCTGTCCGACACCGTGCCCGACAGCCTCGCCGGTCTCGTCCGCTCCCGCGTGCGCGGCGCCGAACTGGTGCCCCTGGTCCGGCTCCGCTCCCAGCGCGACGTCCGCCACCTGGTCGACGCGGACGGCACGCTGCTCGCCGAGGCCAGCACCGACGCCGTACGCGCCGACCGGCTGACCGGCGACGGCGGCTCCGCCCAGTGGACCGAGATCGAGGTGGAACTCGCCGACGGCGGCGACCCCCGCTTCCTCGACCGGGTGGAGAAACGGTTGCGCAAGGCGGGCGTAAGGCCCTCCGCCTCCCCCTCCAAACTCGCCCGAGCCCTCGCCGAGACCGCCCCGGACCGGCGCCCGGCACACGAGGAGACCGCCCCCGTCACCGCCGGCGACCACGTCCTCGCCTACCTGCGCGCCCAGCGGGACGCCGTCGTCGCGCTGGACCCGGCCGTGCGCCGGGACGTCCCCGACTCGGTGCACCGTATGCGGGTAGCCACCCGCAGGATGCGCAGCGCCTTCCGCAGCTACGGCAAGATCCTCGACCGCACGGTCACCGACCCGCTCGGCGCGGAGCTGAAGTGGCTCGCCGGCGAGCTCGGCCTCGACCGCGACCAGGAGGTCCTCACCGAACGTCTCACGGCCGACCTCGACGCCCTGCCCGCCGACCTGGTCTCCGGCCCCGTGCGCGAACGCCTCACCGCCTGGTCGCGGGAGCAGAGCGGCGGCTCGCGCCGCCGGCTCCTCGCGGTCCTGGACGGCCCCCGGCATCTGGCCCTGCTCGACGCGCTGGACGCCGTGCTCGCGGACCCGCCGCTGCGTCCGGCGGCCGCGGGCAAGCCGTCCAAGGCGATCGCCAAAGCCGTGCACAAGGACTTCGCCACCCTCGCCCGGCTGCTCGACCACGCCCTGGAGCTGCCGCCCGGCGACGGGCGCGACCTCGCCCTGCACGAGGCACGCAAGAAGGCCAAGCGCGCGCGGTACGCGGCGGAGGCCGCCGTGCCCGCGCTCGGCGATTCGGCCGCCGCCCTGGTGGTCTCCGCCAAGACCCTCCAGGGCCTGCTCGGCGACCACCAGGACAGCGTCATGGCCCGCCTGGCCCTGCGCGAGCTCGCCGCCTGGGCGGAAACGGCGGGGGAGAGCGCCTTCACCTACGGACTGCTGTACGGACGGGAGGAGCGGCGCGCGGCGGACGTGGAGGCGGAGCTGCCCGCAGCCCGGCGGACGCTCGGCGCGGGGACGCCCGGCTGAGCGTACGGGGCAGCCCTCCGACCGGGTTACGCTAGATGGTCACCCCTGTCAGCTCACGAAGGTTCGCGAGATGCCTGCCGAAGCCGCCGAGTCGGTGTTCCCGCAGCTCGAAGCACTGCTCCCGCATGTGCAGAAGCCCATCCAGTACGTCGGCGGAGAGCTCAACTCCACGGTCAAGCCGTGGGAGTCCTGTGACGTCCGCTGGGCGCTCATGTACCCCGACGCCTACGAGGTCGGCCTGCCCAACCAGGGCGTCATGATCCTCTACGAGGTCCTCAACGAGCGGGAGGGCGTCCTCGCCGAGCGCACCTACAGCGTGTGGCCGGACTTGGAGGCGCTGATGCGGGAGCACCGCGTCCCGCAGTTCACGGTGGACAGCCACCGTCCGGTGAAGGCCTTCGACGTGTTCGGCCTCTCCTTCTCCACGGAGCTGGGCTACACGAACATGCTCACGGCCCTGGACCTGGCGGGCATCCCGCTGGAGTCCAAGGACCGGACGATCGACGACCCGATCGTGCTGGCCGGCGGCCACGCCGCCTTCAACCCCGAGCCGATCGCGGAGTTCATCGACGCGGCGATCATCGGCGACGGCGAGCAGGCCGTGCTCGACATGACCCGGATCATCCGCGAGTGGAAGGCGGAGGGCCGCCCCGGCGGCCGCGAGGAGGTCCTCCTCCGGCTGGCGAAGACGGGCGGGGTCTACATCCCGGCGTTCTACGACGTCGAGTACCTCGCGGACGGCCGTATCGCCCGCGTGGTCCCCAACAGGTCGGGCGTCCCGTGGCGCGTGTCCAAGCACACGGTCATGGACCTGGACGAGTGGCCCTACCCCAAGCAGCCCCTCGTCCCCCTGGCCGAGACGGTCCACGAGCGCATGTCGGTCGAGATCTTCCGCGGCTGCACGCGCGGCTGCCGCTTCTGCCAGGCCGGCATGATCACCCGCCCGGTGCGCGAGCGCTCGATCACCGGCATCGGCGAGATGGTCGACAAGGGCCTGAAGGCGACCGGCTTCGAGGAGGTCGGCCTGCTGTCCCTGTCCTCCGCGGACCACAGCGAGATCGGCGACATCGCCAAGGGCCTCGCGGACCGCTACGAGGAGGACAAGATCGGCCTGTCCCTCCCCTCCACCCGCGTGGACGCCTTCAACATCGACCTCGCCAACGAGCTGACCCGCAACGGCCGCCGCTCCGGCCTCACCTTCGCCCCCGAGGGCGGCTCCGAGCGCATCCGCAAGGTCATCAACAAGATGGTCTCGGAAGACGACCTGATCAGGACGGTCGCGACGGCCTACGGCAACGGCTGGCGCCAGGTGAAGCTGTACTTCATGTGCGGCCTGCCCACGGAGACCGACGACGACGTCCTCCAGATCGCCGACATGGCGACGAAGGTCATCGCCAAGGGCCGCGAGGTCTCCCGCTCCAACGACATCCGCTGCACGGTCTCGATCGGCGGTTTCGTCCCCAAGCCCCACACCCCCTTCCAGTGGGCCCCGCAGCTCTCCGCCGAGGAGACGGACGCCCGCCTGGAGAAGCTCCGCGACAAGATCCGCGGCGACAAGAAGTACGGCCGCTCGATCGGCTTCCGCTACCACGACGGCAAGCCCGGCATCGTCGAGGGCCTGCTCTCCCGCGGCGACCGCCGCATCGGCGCGGTGATCCGCGCGGTCTACGAGGACGGCGGCCGCTTCGACGGCTGGCGCGAGCACTTCTCCTACGACCGCTGGATGGCCTGCGCGGACAAGGCGCTGGCCCCCTTCGGCGTCGACGTCGACTGGTACACCACCCGCGAGCGCACCTACGAGGAGGTCCTGCCCTGGGACCACCTCGACTCCGGCCTCGACAAGGACTGGCTCTGGGAGGACTGGCAGGACGCCCTCGACGAGACAGAGGTCGAGGACTGCCGCTGGACCCCGTGCTTCGACTGCGGGGTGTGCCCGCAGATGGACACGGCCATACAAATCGGCCCGACCGGCAAGAAGTTGCTGCCTCTGACAGTCAAGAACGCTGGTCCGGCGCCGGCTTCGAGTGGTCACACGCACTGAGGTGGGCGAGGCACTCGATCGGGTGATTGAGGCGCTGGCCGGGGTGAGCGAGGAGGAAGTGGCTGCGGCGTTGGCTGCGGTGGCGGCCCCGCCTCCTTGCTCGGCAGCGCCGGAATCCTGTCGGACGCCGCTTCCAGGCCCTGCAAGTGCCCCGAACATCGTCTCCGAGGTGGAATGGGTCTGAGAGCCTTTCCCGGCCAGTGCGCGACTGCGTAGCCCTGAGCCTCCTTCCCGACTGGAAGGGGGCTAGATGGCGTGTGCAGTGGCGTGTGAGCCAGTGGGCTTGCGGCGTCGCCTGGTGTTCCGCAACGGCTATCACCAGCCCCGGAGGGTTACGCCTGCAGCTGGCGCGGCCGAGGTCAAGGCGCCGCGGGTGAACGACAAGCGCATTGACGAGGCCACGGGCCAGCGCAAGCGATTCTCCCCTGCGATCTTGCCGCCGTGGCGCCGACAAGTCCCCGAAAATCAGCGAGGTGCTGCCAGGCTTGCTCCAGAGGTCTTGACTATTGCTCCCGGATCAACTTGCCAACGTGACTTGACTGCAGATATTTACTCAGGCCGTGAAACGCAAACAGCCCGATGTCGGTCTCCTGATCAGCGGAGATCCCGGAGTAGCTTCTGGAAAGAAACCTCGGGACGGCGACAATGTCACCACGATCAGCAACATTCAGCCATTGTCTTACGCTATCTGGCTTTTTCCCAAGCCCCTCTACCGGGCCAGGTGCAACTCGGTTGAAGATCCCCCCTCTTAGCCCCAGTGGCGATCCAACCGTAAGCAGACTCTTGACTGGATGTCCGGAATTCCGCAAAGCTTCGTAGGCGACAACCGAGCCCAGCGAGTGAGCAATGATCAGATCAGGATGCTTGGACTCGATCTCATTCTCTACAAGACTGCGAACTTGGTGACGCTTACTCTCGGAAGTGAAGTACTCGTTCACTTCACGGATGAAACGTACGACCAGTGAAGTGATCGCTTCGGTTGTTCGGTTCTCTTTACCGGCAAGCCAAGTGATAATCTGCCTGAAGGGTAGGGTGGCCATGCCCTGAGTGCGGACCACGCTGGTTGGACTCGATCGCGTTTATTAGCGCCCCTACATCAACGCTGGTGTCGCCCAATTCCTCCAAGTCTGTATCTCTGGCCGGTAGGTGCAATACGCCGAGTTCGCTGTCGGCAATCCCGTGACCGATGTAGTGGATGACGGCGGCGCTGTTCGCCATCCGTCCGCCCCTGGCCTCCTTTAGTGCATCTTTCAAATCGGCATAAGACGGGTGCAGTATCGGATTGGATCCGACTGGGGCGAGTCCTGTTTCTTCAAGGGCGATCGATATTTCGTTCGCCTTATTTGCTACGAAGTCAAGGGGTTCGAACTCGTCGATGTTGAATAGATCTTCATCCTCGAACGTCGTGTCATCTTTGGCATCGAACTCCCCAACGCCGATAACGATGAACTTCTGCACCTTGACGTCGCCCCCCCCACGATTCCTACGCAGGGCCATTATGAGGCCCACTGTCTGCGGTGTCTCCCCGTCTGCCCAAACCATCTTGTCTGGGGATCCTTCGCAGTGCTGTGAAGGAGACAGTCTCCGCGGTGGACCAGTGTGCCTCCGACACCATGGCGCCATCTAGGTCCGGGTCCCTGACCGAAGTCATGGCAATGGGCTCTCTGTTGGCCCCGGAACCTGGGTACGGTTCCAGTGTGTCCGGTGCTCGTCGGGTTGGTCACCCGCAGCGTGCACCGGTGGATCGCGCTCGATAGGGGAGCTGGTACGGGCATGGCGGCTGACGCTGCTCGATCGCAAGAGGGGTTCACATCCGCGAGGGCTATGCAGGTGCTGGTCAGGGCCTGCAAGGCGGCCGGCCTGGACGACAGAGACGCAGAGTTGATTCGCCTAGGGGAAAATGCGCTGTTCCGACTGGTCACGGCACCAGTGATCGTTCGGGTAGCTCGGGGTGAACCGTGGTTGCCGAAGGCTCGTGTCGAGGTTGCTGTTGCCAGGTGGCTGGCCGCGGAAGGGTTCCCGGCGTCCCGGCTAGTTGATGGCCTGGAACAGCCGCTCCTGATCGACGGCCACCCGGTGACCTTCTGGCGTCGCATCGTGGAGGGCGACCGTAAGGCCACATACGGAGAACTGGGCGGCGTCCTGAGGGACCTGCACTCCATGACTGCGCCCGCCGGTCTTGAGCTGCCTGCCTTCGACCCCTTTGGCAAGCAAGAGCTGCGGATCAGCAAGGCGCCGATCCCAGAGGATGACCGGGTCTTCCTTCGCAAGCGCTGGCAGGAGTTGCGCGGTCAGTTCGAGGAGTTGAGGTTCGAGACTCTGAAGGGGCCGGTGCACGGTGATGCTCACGTGCAGAACCTCATGGTGAATGACCGGGGCGAAGTGATCCTGATCGACTTCGAGGCCTTCTGTTTCGATCACCCCGAGTGGGACCTGATGGTCACGGCGGTCGAGCATCACAGTCTGGGATGGCAGACCGATGAGCAGTACGCGGACTTTGTGCGAGCGTACGGGTGGGACCTGTATGACTGGCCCGGCTATGACACGCTCCGGCGGCTGCAAGAGTTCGGCATGACGACGTGGCTCATGCAGAACGTGCAGGAGGACGAAAAGACGGCGGCCGAGTACCGCCGGCGCATCGCCGCGTTGCGCGATGATGACGCGCCTCGTGACTGGCGTCCGTGGTGAGAAGGTGACTACAACGGAGTGGGGTCGCGGCTCATTTTGAGAGCCGCGACCCCACACCCGTCACACCTTGTTGATGCGCCAAGCGACCATGCCTGAGGCGCCCGGCTTGCCCACGACGTCGAGGCGGAGCGACGCCTTGGGCTTGATGCGCTCGAAGACCACCGACTGATCGCAGGGAACTGGCTTCTTCTCGCCAGCACTGGATGGCGTGAGCACAATCTCTGCAGTGCCCTTCCCTGCACATGCCACAGTCAGTTTGTAGGTCTTGCCTTGAGTCAGAGAGGGTTGCGTGTGTACCCCGTCAGAGACGCGTTCCACCCCCGACTCGACCATCGAACTGCCCTTATCCGTGGTGGCGTCGAGTGCTGACTGGACTTCGGCTGTGAGCCTCTTCTCGGCTTGAGCCTCGGTGCTCTGGTGGGTTGCTGTGGGTGAAGGGGAGTGAGTGGCCTCGGCGTCGTTGTGCGACGTACAAGCCGTGAGCAACAGTGTCGGGGCCAGGGCGCAGCCGATGATCCACCCGGAATGAGGCCTCATGAGGCGGATTCCCAGTACTTCCAGCCGGTCTCGGAGGTGGGAAGTGTCGCCGTACCGCTGTTGATCAGAGTCCCGCCGTGACATCCGTCCCCCTTGCGTCGGTACTTCGCCCACGACACCTTGTAGCCCCAAGACCCGTACTGTAGATGGCCGTACTTGCCGCGGGAGACGGGGTGCGTGTACGTGTGACCCGCCGTGACCCCGACGCTACCGCCGATCTTGCCGCTGACGTTGACCTTGGCCGCCCAAATAACCCCCTTGAGCTCACCTTCCGCTCCCGCGGAGATTTCGGCTGAGATGGTGCCAGACTTGAGAACGCTGACGGTCATGGATCCGCCCGGGCCATCCTTGTACTTGGTACCGTTCCACCATGACGGAAGGTGGTAGTTCGTCTTTGACTTGATTTCGATCCACGTCTGTGGGCCGTCACAGAATCTCGGCTGGACCACCGACGTGGTTTCGTTCTCGTCCCAGCCGTCACGGTCGTTGATCTCAGCTGTGTCTTCCGCCGCGATGGGACTTGCGTCCGCAGCCTGGTCTGAAGCAGCGGTGGAGGGCGTCGGTGCTTCCTCGTCCGCAGTGGCTGTGCTGACTGCTGCGAAGCAGAGCAGCAGGGCGGTGCTGGACGCGATGGTAGTTCGGCGCAGACCTATGCCCATGTCTCCCCCTTGTTGTTGACCGCTGGTCATGCGGTCGATGGGCTCGACACTATGGGGGTAATCATGTGCGCATCAAGAAACGGATCTCTTTTCTGAGCGGAACTTGAGGAAGTTGGGGCGTCGGTGTCTCTTACTCGCCGTCGTTTAGCCGAGCAAGCGCCGCTTGTACCTGGTCGTTGAAGGTAGCCACGATCGGGATCGCTGCGTGGACGCTCACCTCGGCCTGGAAGTCGGTCACGTAGCGCTGGAAGCGGGTGGACTGGAGGGAGTCTCCGCCGTCGACTGCGAGGCTCGCGGTGGTGACGGCGGCCTCCAACTCGCCGTTCAGTAGCTGGCTCTGTGCGAGCACCATTTTGCAGAAGCCGAGGGTACGTGCGTACTTCGGGTCGGTGGTGTCGACGGCGCGCTGTGCCTGTTCGACAGCTTCGCGGCGCATCTTGAGGTCGCGGAAGCAGTGGCAAAGTTCACCCATGAGTTCCGCGGAGTCGAAGTAGGCCAGCCATGCGGGGTCTTCGGCTGTGTCGGCGTGCTCGAAGTGGCATTGGGCCTCGTTCATGGCGCGGCCGGCCGCGATACGGTCGCCTGCGTTGGACAGGGCGCGGGCTTCCATCGCCGAGTAGTTCGCCATGGCGCGCGGAGTGGCCCGGCCTTTGGCGCCCTCGACTGCGGCGCGGGCCAGTTGGATCGCTTGGGTGTGGTGGCCGAGATAGTTGGCCTGGTGGCTGAGGTTGCCGAGGATGCGGGCGCCGAACATGCGGTCGTCGATGACCTGGGTCAGGCGCAGTGTGGAGGCCAGGTAGCGGTAGGCGAGTCGGTGGTTTCCGGTGTCGTACGCGGTCCAGGCGAGCAACTGCGAGACCTCCGTGGCGGCGCCGATTAACGCGGTGCCTACCTTCTCGCTGTAGCTGGCGTCCAGCAGGGGCAGGACCTCGTGGCGGAAGTAGTGGCGCAGTGCTTTGTGGCCGTGGCCTCCGCCGTACTTGAAGTCGAGTTGCATGAACATGCTGGCCGCGTCCCTGATGGCGCGGACGTCACGCATGCCGACACGTTGGTGAACAGGTCGGTCAGCCTGCAAGCCGTCGGGGCGCGCGAGCATCCATGACAGGACCACTGAGCTGAGATCTCCATCGGCGATCGTCAGCTGATCGCCGGCTGGGGCTTCGGCGCGCTCGTCGGCAAGGCTGCCCAACACGGACAGTGCTTCTGGCACCGTGCTGGGGTATCCGACCGGCTCAGGGGCGGCCGGCCGTGCAAGGTCGCGGAACCCGAGATCGCTCGGCGTGATGCGGCGGCCCAGTTCGGCGCTCAAGACCTCAGCCATGATCGCTGCTGCCTGCGTCTGGATGCCCGAGCCCTCGCGCCATCGCTTCACGGAAACGTGTGTGGTTCCAAGGCTCACTCCGCGCTGTGCAGCGGCGTCCTGCATCCGCTTGGCAAGACCCTTGTTCGAGACCTTGGCCTCGTTCATTGCGGCGATTAGCTGCGCGTTCGGCTCTCGGTTCATGCTCCCCTGCAAACCCGAGAATGACGGCGAGTGTTCATCGTGTCACAGCAGTCTCTCGCTAGGGGGTTCGTTGATGAACCCCTTTTGCGTTTGCCGGTGTTCATGTGAACCCCCTGGTGAACGCTCCCGGTCAGGGACCTTTCGCCGTGTACTGGCTTGTGTGCTGCAAGTGGTGAGGTGAGGGCCGTCTACGGCTCGGAAGGGGACATGATGAATGCGGGGAAAGCCAAGCGCCTGGCGAGCGAGTTGGACGCGTACGCCCACTGGTTCGTGGCACCGGACCTGTCCTTGGCTGGGCACTTCCTGACGCTGACGCTCTTCGCGGAGTGCGGCAACACGGCACGTGTCGCGCGCGATCAGACGGCCGAGTTCCTTCGGGGGGCCTGGCCCTGCGAGCCCCCTTTCTTGATTGCGAGGGGGCTCGTTGGTGTTCGGTGACTCGCCGGACGACATGTCAGCGCACCACAGATGGCTGCGGCCGATTGTGCCCACCGTCGTGCCGTTTCCCCTTTCCTTCCTGCGCGGGGACAACGAGCCCGAAGATCAGGGGTGCCTTGTCACGGGGTGGCCGTGAATATGATCCTTCAATAGAACGAGAAGGACGCACGCTATGGCACACGCTCGCTGGCACCACATCCTCACGGAGTCGCAGCGCCATGCCCTTGTTCAGGTCGCCCAGGGTCATCTCGGCGGTGGCGGGGTCGGCACCGGAGCCATCCGCTAACCCCACCCCGCCCGCCCAGTCACGTTCGCGGTGATCTTCGGAGTCATCACTGTCCCCCTCGTCCGCTCCCGCGACGTCCGCGCCTGGGAAGTCTTCGTCACCCTGACCGCCCCGTCCTTCGGCCCCGTCCATCGAGCGGGGGAGCTGTGCCGTCCCCGCCGCGACCGCGGAACCTGCGAACACGGCCGCCCCCTCGGCTGCGGCGCCGTCGGTGATGACGGTGCGGAAGAGCCGTTCGACCCCATGGCGTGGTTCGAGTGACGGGCTTCACAGAGGCCATCTCGGACGACCCGCCGATGCTTGATCGTCACTGAATGTCCGAAATTCCCGCATCAGGGAAGCATTAGTTCACCATCTCATGGCCAAGTGTGGATAAAGAGACGGACTTTGCCTCACGGGTCGAGGGATATCCCCCTATCAAAGGTTTGCGTTTGATCGTGTAGAAGTTGATCAGTTCGCATTGACCCGCGGACCGGAACCACTCTTGGGGGAACAACTTCATGCACAGACGTGCAATAGCCGGGCTTTCCATCCTCGCCGGCGTAGCCGCCCTGACCACGACTCTGGTGCCTGTCGCGGCGGCTGACACGTCCAACACCATCGCTCCTTCAGCGGCGGTGATCGAAAGGGCGACCGGGACCGACAACCTGCTCCCGGCCGACGCGAACACGACGGCCAACGGCGCCCAGGTGACGCTGCCCGCTCGCGGCGACCAGCCCATCACGGCCACGAAGGGTGACACGACCGTTGCCCTCACGCTGCCGGCAACCGGGGCGAAAGAGCAGTCCAGCACCAGCGGCACCGATGTCTTCGCCGGGAGCGACTCATCCGTCAGCGCGGCTGCGCAGGCGACCACTGACGGGGGGTTCCGCGCGCTGTTCACGCTCGGCGACGCCAACGCTCCTCGGCAGCAGTCGTTCACGCTCTCCCTGCCTGCCGGGGCAACGGTTCGTCAGACTGCCGAGGGCGGCCTCGTCGTCTTCAACGACGCCGGAACGATCATCGGCGGTCTGGAGACGCCGTGGGCCAAGGACGCCAACGGCAAGGCGGTGCCGACGTCCTACACCGTCGAAGGAAACACGATCACGCAGACGGTCATCCCGGACTCCAACACCGCCTTCCCGGTGGTCGCCGATCCCAAGTGGACGTGGGGGATCATCAGCGGCACCGTTTACTTCAACAAGAAGGAAACGTCCCACGTGGCCTCGAACGCGGGCTTCGTGGCCGTATTGTTCGCTGCCGCACCGCCGCCGTTCGACGCCTATGGCATCCTGAACGCCGCGAATATTTCCAGGGTTGCCTGGAACGCGGACTCCGACCACAAGTGCGTGGAGGTCAAGGTGCCCACGTTCCTCCCGTACGAATACTCCGGCGGCTACTGCAAGTAACTCGCCCGCGGAAACTCGACACCCGTAGAGAGAGGATCGAGGACATGGAATCCTTCGCAGGGCCGTCCATCCTCGTCGCGGCCGCGGCGCTGCTCCTGGCGCTGAAGTACCGCCGCCGTATGGCCGGCCAGCAGTCGCTGCGCGTCATCTCCACGGCCTCCGGCCGTATCGCCGTTGTGGTGGCGTTCCTTGTCGGCTGTGCCTGGGCGTGGTCGCAGGGGCCGTCCGTCATCAATGCCGGTGTACTGGGCCTCGGCCTGGCACTTCTGGTCGCCGCGGTCGCCGAGTTCGTCCTGGGCAGGACGGCTCGACGCTGACACGCTGATGTTCACGTTCGGGGTCGGATTCCGTGAGGTTCCGGCCCCGAACGGGTTCTGCGGCTGCCCGAGTGTTCCGGACGTGGCGACGCCGACCGGGTCGGGACCGCGTCAGAAGACTTCTGCGAAGTCGTCTTCCTTGAGTATCAGGCGGTCGCGCACGTCCTTGGGATCATCAGCTTCAGGTGGATGTGTGGCGCCCGCGCGCCCTTCGAGTGGTCACACCCACTGAGGTGGGCGGCGCACTCGATCGGGTGAGTGAGGCACTGGCTGGCGTGGGCGAGGAGGAGCCGGCGGCTGCGCCGGCTGTGCGCTCCTGCCCCGTCCCGCCAGCCCGGCAGGCATCAGGGCGCTGACCACGGAGAATGGAGAACTTACGCGGGAGTACCTAGGGTCAGCGCGTGGCTTTTATCGTGGTGTGCGAAGACGACGCGGCGGTCCGTGGTGTCCTCAAGCGCGCACTCGAGCACGACGGCCATACGGTCGCAGTCGCTTCTACGGCGGACGGCCTGCTGCGGCACCTTGAGCCAGTCCCTCATCTGGTCGTCCTGGATCTGGGGCTCCCGGATGCTGATGGCCGTGATGTCTGCTTGGCGCTGCGGGCACGTGGCGTCGATGCCCCGGTGCTGATGCTCACCGCTCTGGATGGCATGCATCACAAGGTGGGCGGCTTCGAGGCGGGAGCCGACGACTACATGACGAAACCGTTCGACATCCCGGAGTTGCTGGTGCGGGTCCGCGCCCTGCTACGCAGAAGGACCGCGATGCTCCCACCAGGGGGAGGCGTCGTCCTCGATCCGGCGAAACATGTCGTGATCTACGGTTCGACAAGCGAGAGCCTGACGCCGACCGAGTTTCGCTTGTTGGGCAGGCTCATCGCCTCGCAGGGCGAAGCTGTGCGCCGCCACGCCCTGGTCGCCGCTGGTTGGCCGTATGGCGCGCAGGTCAGCGACAACACCCTCGACTCCTTCGTTCGCCGGCTACGGACCAAACTCGGTGCGCTGGGCGTCGCCGATCGCCTGGCGACGGTCCGCGGAGTGGGCTATCGATGGGAGTGACGGGCTTCCGTGGGAGAGTCGTCGCGCTCGCGGTTCTGATCGCGACAGCGGTGGTCGCAGTGCTGGTGGTGGTCTCGCACGTCTTGCTGAGCCGGGTGACCGACGCCGACGCGAACGCGCTGGCGCATACGCGTGCGGAGGCGGTGGCGGCGAACGTAACCCTACGCCGTGGCCACGTCGTGCTGATCGAGAGCGGCAACGAAGCGCTGGACACGGTCTCGTGGGTGTACGCCGATGGACACCTCATCGACGGGATCGTGCCGGGCAGCCTCCTTGACCGCGTCGAGGCGCTCGCCGGCTCCGGACAGTCCCAGACCACCACGGTCGGCAGATACCTTCTGTATGCCCGGCCGATCCGGCTCGAAGGCCACCGCGTCGTTGCGGTCGTAAGGGTGGATCTGACGCCGTACGAGACGTCGGAGCAGCGCAGCCTGGCGATGTCACTCATGTTGGGTGGCATCTCGGTCCTGCTCGCGGGCGTCGTGGCATACCTCGTGGTGGGTCGTGCGTTGCGGGTGGTCCACGAGATGGCCGCCCTTGCCGACGACTGGGGCGATCACGAACCCGGGCGCCGATTCGACCTCGGCGTTCCTCGCGACGAATTCGGGGAGCTCGGGCGAACTCTCGATCGCTTGCTTGACCGCATAGACAAGGCGCTCGCGGACGAGCGCCGGCTCACCGATGAGATCGCCCACGAGTTGCGGACGCCCTTGACGGCCCTGCGGGGCGAGGCACAGTTGGCGCAACTCTCCGGTCACCATCTCGCACCGGAGTCCGTTCTGACCGAGGTCGACCGCCTGAACACGGCGATTACGACGATTTTGAGTGCCGCCCGGACACGGATCGACGGCGGTACCCGCTGCGACCTCAGGACGGCGGCGCGACAGGCGGTAGCTGGTCGCTCCATCGAACTCGCCATCCCGGCCAACGTCGGTGTCGCCGTGGCAGCCGAACTCGTCGTGGCCGTGTTGTCACCCCTGCTGGAGAACGGCCTGCGGCACGCGAGTTCGCGCGTTTGGGTCACAGCGCGCGTCCTGCCGCAGGGCGTCGTGGTCAATGTCCTCGACGACGGCCCGGGGTTCGATCCGGCAGAGGTTGACCGGGTCTTCGAAGCGGGCGTGACCAGCGGCAACGGGCACGGATTGGGGCTGGCCGTGGTACGGCGTCTCGCCGCGTCCGCGGGAGTGGCGGTCCGTGCGATCGCGGACGGTCAAGGCCGCGTCGAAGTGGCCTTCCCCACGCCATAGGCGACTGCGTAGTCAGGTTGTGTGCAGGTTGGTCGAACCAACCTCGTCGCATGACGACGACAAGCGAAGCCCGCACACGCCGCTCCGGGCGGCTGATGCTGAACAAGGTTCCCGAGGTCACCATCTGGTTCTGGGTGATCAAGATCCTTTGCACGACCGTCGGTGAGAGTTTCGCCGACTGGATCAACATGAAGCTGGGCGTCGGCCTGGTGAACACCGCCTGGATCTTCACGGCGGTGTTCGCGGTGGTGCTGGGCGTTCAGCTGCGGTTCAAGCGGTACGTCCCCTTCCCGTACTGGCTGACCGTGGTCGTTGTCAGTGTCACGGGCACGCTGTACACCGACATCCTGACCGACCAGCTCAAGGTGCCGCTGTGGATCAGCTCCGCAGTGTTCTCGGTCCTGCTCGCCGTGGTATTTGGCGTGTGGTGGCTGCGCGAGCGCACCCTCTCCATCCACTCGGTCACAACACTGCCGCGTGAGTCGTTCTACTGGCTCGCCGTCCTCGTCACCTTCGCGCTCGGCACCGCGACCGGCGACTGGACCCTCGAGCTCACCGGCTGGAGCCCGGGAGTCTCGGTCCTGCTGCCGCTCGGCCTCATCGCGGCGATCACACTGCTGTGGAAGTCCGGCGCGAACCCCGTGCTGTCCTTCTGGCTCGCCTACATCTTGACCCGCCCGCTGGGCGCCAACATCGGCGACTGGCTCGCCTCCCCGAAGGTCGCTCAGCCGGGCGAGCCGACCGGCCTCGCGCTGGGCACCTTCACCACCAGCCTGATCTTTCTCGGCCTGATCCTGGCGACCGTCATCTACTTGACGGTGACGCGCTCCGACGTGACCGAGACCTACGACGCCACGCACACCCCGCAGATCACTACGAACCCGCGCAGGGAGCGCATCGCGCTCGTGGGCCTCGGCCTCCTCGCCGTCGCCACCGGGAGCCTGTTGTTCTGGGCGCACAGCCGGCCGCACGTCGGCCCGGCGCCGGAGGAGGACGCCACCTCCCCTGTCCACCTTGCCCCCGGCCAGGCCGTGAAGCACTTCCCGTCCACCAAGGTCGACGCGCTCAAGGCACTCGCGTCGGCCTCTCTGAAGGATGCCCGGATGGGGAACGCGACCGGGGCCCACGCCGCTGCCCAGTCGTTGCGTGATCTCTGGGATGCCGACCAGTCTTCGTTGCAGCCGCTGGACAACACCGGCTGGACGTTCATCGACGCCCAGATGGACCAGGTCCTGAAGACCTTCGGCATCGACCATTCGAACCCGCCGATGTCGCCGGCCCATCAGGAGGCTGAACTCAACACCCTCCTCGTAGACATGCGCTGACGGACGTGATCGGCGGCGGCTCCCCTCGGGCCGCCGCCGATCACACTCTCGCGGTGCAAAGGATCGGCGACGCGACGGTCGCCGACGCGCTCACCTTCGACTGGACACCTCCATCCAGATCCGCCCGACCGGCAAGAAGCTTCTGCCTCTGGCGGTCAAGAACGCGGGTCCGGCCCCGGCTTCGAGCGGGCACGCGCACTGACGTGGGCGAAGGCCCTCGACCGGGTGGTCGGGGGCCTCGGCGCAGGTGCGGGAGGGCGAGGCCGGTTCAGGACAGACGCTGGACCGTTGGGCGCGTCCTCCTTCACAGTGGCGCCATGAGCGATCACTCCGAAGCGCCCGTCGTGCCCGTCGAGGCCTTTGACCCCCCCTACTACGTGGCTGTCTTCACCTCGGTGCCCACCGAGGACCGGAGCGGTTACGGCGAGACCGCCGCACGCATGGAAGACCTGGTGAAGGACGTCCCCGGGTTCCTGGGGATGGACCACGCGGGGACCCCCGGTGGGCTGTCCATCACGGTCGGGTACTTCCGTGACGCCGACGCCCTCACGGAGTGGCGGAACAACGCCGAGCACCGCGCGGCGCAGAAGCGCGGGCGGAGCGAGTGGTACCGGAGCTACACCCTGCATGTGGCGAAAGTGGAGCGCAGCCACGGGTTCCTACGGGCGTAGGCGCCCGCCGAGGCCCGCAGACGGACACCTCGGGGACCCGGCGCCTCCCCTCGGGGACCCCGGCGCCCCCTCAGCCGGCCTGGTCCAACGCGCTCTGCAGGGACTGCTTGTAGCCCTGGCTGGTGTAGGTGGCGCCGGACACCGAGTCGATGTTCGCGCTCTGCGCTGCCAGGGTTTCCCGGTTGAGCTTGGGGACCGCCGTGGCGGAGATCTCCTGGCTCCTCGGCGCGGACGAGGGCGACTGGACGGCGGCCGCATCGGTGATCTTGCCGCCGGTGAGGGTGATCCGTACCTGGACGGGACCGTACTTCGTCTGGACCGTGCCACCCGTGACGGTTCGCGTCGTGGGTGCGGCGGGGGCGGCCGACGTGGTCTTCGGAGCGGAGGGGGCGCTGCTGGTCTTCGCCGGTGCCGCTGACGAGGAGTGCGACACCCGCGCGGTCGGGGAGGACGCACGCTTTTTGGCCGTCTTCGTCGGGGTGGCCGAGGTGGAGGAGGAGAGCGACGGAGCAGGAGAGGACGAGGGGGAGGTGACCACCGCGCCGGGGGACGTGGAGGCCGTGTCGCCCTGGGCGAGCGCGGGATCCGTGTGCGGCTTGAGGGCGAGGAGCACCACCACGGTGGAGACGGTGGCGGCGCTGACCAGCACCAGCTGTCGCAGGGGATGCCTTTTCCTCATGCCTCTCACAGCGCTCTTTCGGCCACAGGCGTCACAGGGGCGCCGGTTTCGGGGTTCCTGGGTCAGAACTCGAAGGATTCGTGGTGGATGCGGCGGTCGGGTACACCCGCCTCGCGCAAGGCCGCGTAGGACTCCTCGGCGAGACCCGGCGGCCCGCACACGTACACGTCGTGCAGGGCGATGTCCGGCAGAATTCTGCGCAGCAGCTTCGCGGTGATGGCGGGCCGCTTGCCGTCGGCGCTGTTGACCGCGTACAGCAACTGGGCGTGGCGTGCGTCCGCGATCGCCTCCAGTTCGGCCCGGAGCGCCAGTTCCTCGGCGGTGCGGGCCCGGTAGAGCAGCGTCAGGTCTCCGGGGCCGCCCGGCAGGGTTTCGAACAGGGCCCGCAGGGGGGTGATGCCCGCGCCACCGGCCAGCAGCAGCACCTTGCCGCGGCTGCGGCGCGCCGCCGTCATCGCGCCGTACGGGCCCTCCGCCCACACCCGGGTGCCCGGCCGGAGCCCGGCGAGGGCGCGGCTGTGTTCGCCGACCGCCTTCACGGTGATCCGCAGCAGGTCGGGGCGGGGCGGCGCCGAGAGCGAGTACGGGTTCGCGCTCCATCGCAGTCCCTTGGTCAGGAACCGCCAGCGGAAGAAGTGGCCGGCCTCCGCGCCCAGCCGGTGCAGTCGTCTGCCCCGGATCAGGACGGAGACCACGCCGGGTGCCTCCTGTGTCACCGACTCGACCCGCATCCGGTGCCGGAGGTTGAGCCGTACCGGGACCAGGACCCGGTACCAGAGCACGAGGGCGCCGACCACGAGGTAGAGGGCGTACCAGGCCGTGCGGGCGGTGGCGGTGTCGACGAAGTCGCCACCCGTGGCCAGCTGGTGCCAGAAGGAGAGGTAGACCGCGATGTAGGTGAGCAGGTGCAGGTAGTACCAGGTCTCGTAGCGCATGCGGCGCCGTACGACTCCGGCGGAGACGAACCCGATGAGGAGCAGGAGCAGCGTGCCGGCCGTCGCCTTGATCATCTCGGGGTAGCCGGTCACCACGGAGACGGTCTCCGCCACGATGCCGGTGTCCGCCTGGAGCGCGTATCCGTACAGGGTCAACAGGACATGGGCGATGGTCAGGCACAGCGCGTAGCGGCCGCTCATCGCGTGCCAGCGTGTCACCCGGTCCGAACCCACCCGGCGTTCCAGGGCGGGGACGCGTGCCATCTGCGCGACGGTCAGGGCGATCACATAGCCGGCGAGGAGCCCGAAGATCCGGCCCGCGTTGGTGAGCCGGTCGGCCGTGGTCGCGGCGACGGCGGGGGTGTCGTGCCACCACAGCCAGAGGACGGCTGCCGCTCCGGCCCAGGCGAGGGCGAGGAGGGGTATCGCGGGAGAGCGCCGTGGGCGGATCCGGCGCATGGCCTGTCGTCTTCCCGCCCGGCTGTGCCGGATCGTGGTCAAGGCTGGTTTCCTTCGCTCGCCTGATGCCCAGGCACCCTACATCGGCCGGAACCCTTCACAACATGGCCGGAAAGTTTTGCATCGGGTGCGCGAAGTCGCCGTCCCCCGGGGGCCGATTCCCGACTTGCGGGTGACCGGGTTGGCCGGAAAAGGCAGGTCGGGGCCGGGTGTCGTACAAGCTTGCGGTTTTACCGGGTCGACTCAGGAGACAGCGAATGGAAGCGATGCCGCCCCGCAAGCCCGACGCCGGCACCACGGTGGGACTCTTCTGGGTCGCGGCCGAGGGCGCGTACGTGGGAGCGCCCGCGGCGGCACCGGCCGCCGACGTGGTGCTCCGGCCATCAGGGCCCCGCGTCACGGGTCCCCACCCGCGCGACTGGACATGGCCGGAGATCTCCGACCTCGAGGTCACCGAAGTCCCGGTCCGTTCCACCCTGCGGCGATGGGCGACCCGCGCCGCCAGCTTCGCCGCGGCGGCCCTGGACGCCTGGGTGCCCAGCGGTCCCACCGAGATGACCGTGGTTCTCACCACACCCCACGGCACACTCCGGACCCCTGTCTACGCCGGAGCGGCCGTCGCCTACTCACCCCGCGAGGTCGATCTCTCACGTCAGTTGATCAGCCGCTTCACCGCGGGCACCGCCACGCCCGCCCTCATGACCGAGTGGTGGGAACAGAGCCGGCCGGCCGAGGTCCTCAGGTCCCGCGAGCGGGAGGCGCTGCTCGAACACTGGCTCGCACACGCCTGATCGGCAGGCCCGGCGCCATCAGGTGGTGGCGAGGGTTCTCGCGTCCGGGCCGGCGCCCAGGCGGAGTTTGGCGAGCGCGAAGTCCCTGTTCGCGACGACTCTTTGGCGGTGGTCATCGGGCAGATGCCCGCCGTCCAGGAGCTTCTCGCAGCACTCCAGCGTTTCGCGGTACTCGCCCGTCCAGTAGGACGCCACGGCCAACTCGTCCAGCGCCCGCCATTCGTACCAGCTGTGCTCCAGGAACAGGATGTCCGGCGGCATCGGGATCTCGACCGCGCGCCGCGCGAACAGGTAGGCGAGCGGCCAGCGTTCCCCGTCCGTGCGGCACAGCCGGGCGAGTTCGCCGAGCGGTTCGGCCCGGGTGGGCCGGGCCTCGTGGGCCTCCAGGAAACGGGTCATGACCTCGGGCGTCCGGCGCTTGAGCGTCACCGCGAGCCGGGCGGCGTAGAGCTTGGCGCAGAACACCTCCTCGGCGAAGCCGCCCATGGCCGCGCGCCGGTCGTACGCGGCGAGCGCCTTCGCGGGTTCGTCGGCGTCGCGCCAGCTCTGGGCGAGGTAGAAGGCGTAACGGGCGTTGTCCGGCTCCTTGCGGAGACCCTCCTTGAGGATCGCGGCGTCGCGGAGGTACTTCTCCCGCTGGCTGCCCGTCAGGCGGCCGCCACCGCCCAGGATGACCATGCGCGCGCCGTCGAGGGTCGCCCGGCTGAAGCGGGTGCCGCACTCCAGGTACTCGTGCAGGACGCCGACGTACCGCCAGGGCAGGCGGGTCGAGACCATCGTCGGGCGCCAGTGGACGATGGGGCCGTGGCGCACCTCGAAGTCGTAGCACTCGTGGGTCAGTTCCGGCATCGTGAAGCCGGGGGCGGTCTCGATGGCGTCGTCGGCGTCGATGAACAGCAGGTAGTCGGCACGCTCCCGCGCCAGCTCGATCGCCTCGGTGCGGCTCAGGTCGAACCCCTTCCAGGGGCTCTGGTGCAGCTCCCCGGGCAGGTCGGCGAGTGTCTCGCGGATGATGTCCTGGGTGCCGTCGGTCGAGCCGGTGTCCAGGATGACCCAGGTGTCGACAAGCGGGCGCACGGATTCGAGACAGCGCCGAATCACATGGGCCTCATTCTTGACGATCATATTGAGGCAGACCGTTTTCATGACTTTTTCTTTTCTGTAATGAAAAGGATCGGGCGGCGACTTTACCGGGCTGAAGAAACCCCTGCAAGGAACGCCGCCGTGGCTTTACATCCATACGGGTGACGGCCGTGACCCGCCTGCCGATCCGACTGTCCGCCGCCTTGTATAAGTGGGCAGTTCCTGACCCCGGCATGGGAGATTCTCATGGTCATCACCGCGCCGCTTCCGTCGCCACGCGACGAGAAGCAGAGCGTCGACACGGCGGATTCCGGCTGGCGCAGGGCCGGCCTGTGGCTCTGGCCGTTCGTCCTCACCTTCGGCCTGACCTGCTACGGCCTGACCGACTCCCTGCTCGGCCGCGACGAGCTGGTCACCTGGGACATGGTGAACCGAGGCACCGGTCAGATCCTCGCCACCCTCCGGAACGTCGACGCCGTGCACGGAACGTATTACCTGCTGATGCACCTGTGGGTGGGCCTGTTCGGTGATTCTGTCATTTCCCTGCGGCTTCCCACCGCATTGGCCGTGGCGGGAGCCGCGTCCCTCACCGGTCTCATCGGAGACCGGCTCTTCGGCTACCGGGCCGGAATTCTCGCCGGAATTCTCTTCGCGGTCGTGCCGGCGGTGAGCCGCTATGGGCAGGAGGCCCGCAGCTACGCACTGGTGGTGTTCGCCGTCTGTCTGGCGACGCTCCTGCTGCTCCGGGCGCTGGACCGCCCGCGCAGCCCCTGGCGATGGGCCGCCTACTCCCTCACGCTGGCCGTCGTCGGGCTGCTCCACCTGATCGCGCTGTCCGTCGTGCTCGCCCACTTCTGCCTGCTGGTGCCCCGGGCCCGGCGGGACCGCTCCCTGTGGTGGAAGTCCGCTCTCGCCCTGGTGGCGGTGGCCGTCTGTGTCACCCCGGTCGTCCTGCTCGGGAACGCGCAGGTGCAGCGCCAGCTGTACTGGGTGCCGAAGCCCGACGGCTGGGCGCTGACGTCCCTCATGCGCGACGTCTTCGCCTCCGCCCCGTGCGCCGGAGCCCTCATCACTCTTGCCCTGCTGGCCCGTTCACCGCGCAGGCCGGCCCTGATCCTGTGCGGCGCCTGGGCCCTGCTGCCCGTCGCCCTCGTCTGGTGCGCCTCGCAGGGCCGGGTCTCCTACTTCCGGCACGTATACGTCCTGTTCACCCTTCCGGCCTGGGCGCTGCTCGCCGGTGCCGGGCTGGCCGCGCTCGCCCGGTCCAGGAGGGCCACCGCCGTCCTCGTCGCGGGGCTGGTCGCGCTGACGTTGCCCGACCAGAAGCAGATGCGGACGCCGTTCGAGCACGACGCCCCCGTGCCCGTCGACTACAAGGCGGCGGCCGACGTGATCCGTCGGGGCCACCAGCCCGGGGACGCCGTCGTCTACGACCGTGAGAACACCTGGAAGCTCGACGGCGGGGTCCAGTACTACCTGCCCCGTGACCTCGGGATGCGCGACGTCTTCCTGGCGAAGTCCCCCGTCGCGATCAACGATCTGTACGCGGTCCAGTGCCCCGTGCCGGTCCGGTGCCTTGGGGGCGAGCGGCGCATCTGGCTGTTGGCCCAGGGTGCCGACTTCCCCTTCGGCGCCATCAATCCGGCGCAGGCGATCGCCCTGCAGAGCCGGTACGAGATCTTGAGGAGCATGCCGGTGACGGGGATGACCGTGAGCCTCCTCGTACGCAAGAACGAGGGCAGGGTCCGCGGCCGGTGACGCAAGGGGTGTCCGAGTGGTCTTCGCCGACCGCTCGGACACCCCTTATGCGTCGTTCACCGGACCGGCGGACTCAGTGGCTGAGCGCCGGGACGGGCCACGGTCAGGAGGTGATGTCCCTACCGCCGTTGACCGCGCCGACTTCCGGCTGGTAGTTGAGCTCGACCCAGGGGTCGTCGCAAGTCAGGTCGGCCGGGGGGGTGGCGAGGTTCACGGTGCAGGTCGTCTCCCAGACCTGCCCCGTGGTGGTGATGGTATCGATCTTGATGGGATTGCTCGCGCCTGTACCCGGGGTGAGCCCGTTGATGGAAACGCCGCAGGGGGTGCCGATGGGGAACCCTTGCGGGTCGTTGCCGCCGTTCGGGTAGTCGGCGTTGTTGCTGAGGTCGGTCCACAGGAAGGGCTGGTCGGTGGTGCCCCGGAGGTCGTGGAGGCCCGCGTACACGATTCCACCGGTCAGGGCGGCGCGGAGCTCGAAGGCGCCGTTGTTCTGCTGGGCGTCGATGTCCGAGCAGGGGCCGGGGCCACCGGTGGCTCCCGTGGCACCGGTGGCTCCCGTGGCACCCGTTCCCGTGGCTCCGGTGGCTCCGGTGGCTCCGGTGGCTCCGGTGGCTCCCGTGGCTCCCGTGGCACCCCGGGGGCCGGTCGCGCCGGTCGCACCCCTGCAGTGGTCCTTGTCGTGGCCGCCGTAGACGGTGACGTGCGACGAGCCGTGCCTCGAGTGGTCGTCGCACTTGTCGCCGCCGCCGGCCATGACCGTGTGCTGACCCACGCTGCGCGCCGAGGCGAGGGCGGGGCTGGCCACGCCGGCCGCGAGGACCAGCGCGAGCGAGGCCACCATGCCCGCTTTCCTGAACCCGTCTCGTGCCACCGGCCCGAGAAGTGAAGAGGTCCTGTACTCAGGACTCATTCGTTGCTCCTTGTGTGCACCGGTTCGGGTAGTTCCCGAAACCCGGGGCGATCATGGGGCAGATGTCTTCGCGGTTGCGGCAAAAACAACCAAAACACGGCGTTTTGTCCATGACTTGGACCAATTCACACACACGGATGGCGCACTCCGCGGGTCCGGGGGCGGGTGTGCGGGAACACGGGTGGGCCCGGGCGCTGAGCGTCCGGGCCCGTGGCGCACCCCGTCAGGGCGCGGCGTGTCTCATGCGGCGAGGGCGTGGCCGGGGTGCAGTACCACCTTCGTGTAGCCCTCGATCCGCTTGTCGAACTTCTCGTACGCCTCCGGCGCCTGGTCCAGCGGCAGTTCGTGGGAGACCACGAAACTCGGCTTGGCGCGCTCGGCGATGATCAGGTCGCGCAGCTGGCGGTTGTACCGCTTGACGTTGCACTGACCGGTGCCCATCTGCTGGCCCTTCTCGAACATCCTGCCGATGGACACCAGCAGTTGGCCGTGCTTGGCGTGCTCGTCGGGCGCGCCGGGGTCGGAGGGCACGTACAGACCCGGTACGCCGAGCCTGCCGGTCGCCCGCACCGTGTCGACGAGCGCGTTGAGGACGACGGCGGGCTCCTCGTGGCTGGCGTCGTGCGCCTGCGCCTGGTAGCCGACGGCGTCCACGCCCTTGTCGGTCCCCTCGCCGCCCATCTTCTCCTTGATCTGCTCGGCCGGGTCTCCCTTCGTGAAGTCGATGGCGATGGCGCCGATCTCCTCCGCCTTGGCGAGCCGCTCGGGCACCCGGTCGACGGAGAACACCTTGGACGCCCCGCGCAGCAGCGCCGAGTAGGCGGCCATCAGCCCCACCGGGCCGGCGCCGTAGACGGCCACGCTCTCGCCGGGGGACACCTGGGCGAGTTCGCATCCGTGGTAGCCGGTCGGGAAGATGTCGGCGAGCAGGATGAAGTCCGTCTCGAACTGCTCACCCGGCGGCAGCTTCAGGCAGTTGAAGTCGGCGAACGGCACGCGCATCCGCTCGGCCTGGCCGCCCTTGTACGGGCCCATGGCCACATAGCCGTAGGCCCCGCCCGCGAAGCCGGGATTGACGGTCAGACAGAATCCGGTCGCCCCGGCAAGGCAGTTCTTGCAGAATCCGCAGGCCACGTTGAACGGCATCACGACCCGGTCTCCCTCGGAGAGGGAGGTCACACCGCTGCCGACCTCCTCGACGATGCCGAGGTTCTCGTGCCCGAACACGATCCCCGGTTCCGCGGCCGTACGGCCCTCGTACATGTGCAGGTCCGACCCGCAGATCGCGGACGACGTGATCCGTACGAGGACGTCGTTCGGGTGCTGGATCTGGGGATCGTCGACATCCCTCACGGCCACGCTGAAGGGCTTCTCGTAGACGACGGCTTTCACCTGGGTCACCTCCGCGTCGAACGCTCGATGACGGCGGCGGACGTACCGGCCGCTCCGGGGGACGCACGCGGGGGGCGCACACGGAAGTGCCGGCTCCCGGCTCGTGCCGCTTCGGCTTGGGTGCTCTCGCTTCGCCGCCGGTTGGTTCCAGTACCTCCAGAAAACGCCCGCGCCAGGAGCCCTGCAACCCGCGGCGGGCGGGCGCCGAGGAGCGGCGCGGCGGGCGGCCCTCCGGACGGGCGGGGCGAGTGCGGCGGGCGGTCTCCCGGACGGGCGCGCGGGCGGGCCGCATCCGTTCGCACGGTCCGGGCGTCTACGCCGGTATGGATGTGGAGAAGCCGCCGCCCCGCCCGTCGCCGTCGGGTCCGCCGCCGTACGGTCCGTCGCCCGAGGGGTGCCTGGTCCGCGTGATCCGGCTGCCGGTGCGGATCGTCGTGCTCGTGCTGGTCCTGCCGGTGCGGATGCTGTGGGACGCGCTCGTCGTCGGCGGGCGGGTCGTCCGCGACACCGTGCTGCGGCCGCTCGGGCGGGCGGCGGCCTTGCTGGGGTGGGCGCTGTTCGTCTGGCCGTGGACGGCGCTGTGGCGGTACGTCGTCGTGCCCGTCGGCAGGGTGCTGGGCCTGCTCGGCCGGCTGCTCGTCGTCGTGCCGCTCGTCTGGCTGCACCGCCGGGTGCTGACTCCCCTCGGGCACGCCCTCGCGTGGGCCGGGCGGGGGGTCGCCACCGCGCTGGCCTGGTTGTACGCGCGGGTGCTCACGCCGGTCGGGCACGCCCTGGCCTGGCTGGTCCGGGGGATCGGGCTGGTGCTCGCCGCGGTCGCCGCCGGGGTGTACGCGGGTCTGGCGTGGCTCGTTGGCCGGCTCGTCGTCGTCCCCGCGCGGTGGCTGTACCGATGGGTCCTCGTGCCCGTCGGGCGGGCGGCCGCCTGGTGCGGGCGCGCGATCGTCCGGTGCGGGCGCGGGCTGTGGTGGCTCGGGACCGCGGCGGTCAAGGGTGCCGGGTTCGTCCTGTACTGGATCGTCCGTGTGCTGCTCGTGCTGCCCGCGGGCGCGGTGTGCCGCTGGGTGCTCGTCCCCGCCGCCCGGGCGCTGGCCGTCGTCGCGCGCGAGGTGGGGGAGGCCCTCGGGCACGCCTGGCGGGTCGCCGGACGGATCTCGCTCGCCGTCGGGCGCCTCCTCGGGACTCTCTTCCGCCGGATTCTCGTGGAGCCCGTGCGATGGGTGTACCGCACCGTGCTCACCCCGGTCGGGCACGTCGTGCGGGACACCGTGCTGCGGCCCGCCGCCGAGGCCGCGCGCGCGGTGGGGCGGGCCACCGGGCAGGCACTGACCGCCGCCCGCCGGACCGTGCGGCAGGCCCGCGCGGACGTCCGCCGGGCGCTGCTCGGCGAGCCCCGGCGACCGCGGCCGGCGGCCCGGCGGGAACCTCTGGCCCGCGAGACACGTACTCTTGGTAGCAGTACGACCGCTCTCACGAAGGACTGAACGACACTGGGCAAGCGACAGCCCGAAGGCCCGCCGCCCGCACCCGCGGTGCAGCGCATCCGACTGCGCTACACCAAGCGCGGCCGCCTCCGGTTCACCAGCCACCGTGACTTCCAGCGCGCCTTCGAGCGTGCGTTGCGCCGCGCCGAGGTGCCGATGGCGTACTCGGCGGGGTTCACGCCCCACCCGAAGGTGTCGTACGCCAATGCCGCACCCACCGGCACGGGCAGTGAGGCGGAGTACCTGGAGATCGCGCTCACCGCGCCCCGCGACCCGGAGCGGCTGCGTGTCCTCCTCGACCAGTCGATGCCCGCCGGGCTCGACATCGTCGAGGCGGTCGAGGCCCGCACCTCGGGACTCGCCGACCGGCTCACGGCCTCCGTGTGGGAGCTGCGGCTGGACGGCGTGGAACCGGCCGAGGCCGGGCGCGCGGCCGAGGCCTTCAACGGAGCCGGGACCGTCGAGGTCCAGCGCCTGACCAAGAACGGCATGCGCACCTTCGACGCCCGCCCCGCGGTCGTGAGCCTGGAGAGCGCCGCAACACAGAGTCAGCAGGCTGATAGGCCGACCGAGCAGCCCTGTGCGATACTGCGGCTGGTTGTTCGGCACGTGACGCCTGCCGTACGACCCGACGACGTCCTGTCCGGTCTCCGCGCCGTGGCCGACCTGGCGCCGCCGGTCCCCGCAGCGGTGACCAGGCTGGCGCAGGGGCTGCTCGATGAAGAGACCGGCACCGTGACCGACCCGCTCGCGCCCGACCGCGAGGCAGACCCGGCCGCCCCGGCCGTTTCAGTAGGGGCCGCCGATACTGCCGCCGCGAAGGCGCCGGCTTAGGGAAGGTTCCGTAAGGACGGACGCCGAAGCGCCGCCCTCGTACTCGGGAGCCACCTGGGTCGGGCAGCGCACCGACCACAAGACTTTCGCCAGGCCGTAAGCGACAAGGCGTACGGAACCGGCGAGACAGGACACAGAAAGCTCCCGTGCGGCGCCCGCGCCCCGGACGGCGGCACCGCGCATCGCGCGAGCCGCGGACGTCACCGGCCATCCCGCCGGACCAGGCGCGGCGCCCGGGAGCCTGACGGGAGATACGCCCGCATGCTCGAGCCGATCGAACCCACCGGGTCCAAGACGGACTCCGAATCGAACACCCCCAGCGACACCCTGCCGCCGCGTCGCAGGCGCCGTGCCGCGTCCCGCCCCGCGGGCCCGCCCGTGGCCTCCTCCGAGGGCACGGCGGAGGTCACCGCTCCGGCCATACCGGCCGCCGAGTCCGCCGACCTCGCGGACGACGCCACGCAGCGGGCCGCCGAGGCGGAGCCCGTCGCTGCCGCCGCGGCCACCGGGACCGTCGAGGGCGCCGAGGGCGCCATCGCGGCCGAAGCCGCCGAGGCCCTCCAGACCGAGGAAGGCGAGGAGGGCGAGGGCCAGGAGGCCGTCGCCGCCGAGCCCGCCCCCACGCGTCGTACGCGCCGCCGGGTCGCCGTGCCCGCAGGTACGCCGGAGGCCTCCCGGGGCCAGGCCGCCGCCGAGACCGTGGTCCCGGCCACCGACGAGGCACCGGCCGTCGCCGAGCCCGCCGCCGCGTCCGTGGAGGCGGCGACCGACGAGGACGCCGCTCCCCGGCGGACCCGCCGTCGTGCCACGCGCCGGGTCTCCGCGCCCGCTGCCTCCCCGGCGGCCGCCGGGGAAGCCGAGAGCGCCGAGACCCTCGTTCCCGCCGCGGCCGCGCCGAGCGCCGCCGCGGAGAGCGACGCGCAGGAGGCCGCCGGCGCCGCGCCCGCCGAAGCCGCCGCCGAGACCGCGGCCGAGGCCGCGCCCCCCGCCCGTACGCGCCGCCGTGCCACCCGCCGGGCGTCCGCGCCCGCCGGTGCGCCCCAGCAGGCCGAGTCCGCCGAGTCCGCCGAGCCCGCCGAGCCCGTCGCGTCCCCGGAGGCCGCCCCGGCCGCCGAGCCCGCTGCCCAGCAGCCCGACGAGAGCGGCGAGGCCGCCGCCGAGGAGACGGCTCCGCGCCGGACCCGCCGGCGCGCCACGCGCCGGTCGTCCGCGCCCGCCGAGACCGCCGCCGGTCAGGAGACCGCCACCGAGGCGGCGCCGGAGTCCGCCGCGGCCGTGAGCGAGTCCGCCGAGGCCGCTCCGGCGGCCGCCACCGCCGAGCCCGTCTCCGAGGCCGCCGCCGAGGCGCCCGCCGGGGCGAAGGCCGAGGCTCCCGCCGCCGAGACCGAGGAGGCCGCCCCGCGCCGCGCCCGGCGCCGGGCCGTGCGGCGTGCCGCCACCGGCTTCGCCGAGCCCGGCCGGGCCGCCGGATCCGCCGAGGGCGAGGGCGAGGGCCCGCGCCGCCCGGCGCGTCCCGCCGTCGCCGTCTTCCAGGCGCCCGTCTTCGCCGAGCCGCAGTTCCAGACCCCGGAGCGGGCGGCCGCCGCTGCCGCCGCCCAGACCGAGGAGCCCGAGGCCGCGGAGGAGCCCGAGGCCGCCGGGGCGCCCCGCAAGGAGCGGGCCGGGCAGCCCGAGCAGGATGAGCAGGGCGGCGCGCGCCGGCGCCGTCGCCGCCGGGGCGCCGCCTCCGACGAGGAGCCCGAGGCCCAGGCCGCCGAGGCCGCCGCTGAGGACGAGGAGGCCGAGTCGGCCGAGGAGTCCGCCGACGGCGAGGACTCCGAGGAGACCGGTTCGCGCCGCCGCCGCCGCCGCGGTGGCCGTCGCCGCCGCCGGGGCGAGTCGCAGGACGCCTCCGGTGACGAGGAGGCGGAGGAGTCCGAGGAACTCGCCGCCGAGCAGGCCGAGCAGGACGCCGAGGACACGGCCGAGCAGCTCGAGGAGGACGAGGAGGGCGGCGAGGCCGACCAGGAGCAGTCCTCCGGCGGGGGCGCCGGTTCCAGCAGCAGCCGTCGCCGTCGCCGTCGCCGCCGCCGCGCGGGCGACTCCGGCGGGGAGGGCGAGCCGTCCGCCGACGACCCCGAGCGCACCGTCGTCAAGGTCCGCGAGCCGCGCAAGCCCTCCGAGCCGTCCGACGAGGTGCAGTCCATCAAGGGCTCCACCCGTCTGGAGGCCAAGAAGCAGCGCCGCCGCGAGGGCCGTGAGCAGGGCCGCCGCCGGGTGCCGATCATCACCGAGGCCGAGTTCCTGGCCCGCCGCGAGGCGGTCGAGCGTGTGATGGTCGTCCGTCAGCACGGCGACCGCACGCAGATCGGCGTCCTGGAGGACGGCGTGCTCGTCGAGCACTACGTCAACAAGGAGCAGTCGACCTCGTACGTCGGCAACGTCTACCTGGGCCGGGTGCAGAACGTCCTGCCGTCGATGGAGGCCGCCTTCATCGACATCGGCAAGGGCCGCAACGCCGTCCTGTACGCGGGCGAGGTCAACTTCGAGGCGCTGGGCATGGCCAACGGGCCGCGCCGCATCGAGGCCGCCCTGAAGTCCGGCCAGTCCGTGCTCGTCCAGGTGACCAAGGACCCGATCGGGCACAAGGGCGCGCGTCTGACCAGCCAGGTCTCCCTCCCGGGCCGCTACCTCGTGTACGTGCCCGAGGGCTCGATGACCGGCATCAGCCGCAAGCTGCCCGACACCGAGCGGTCCCGGCTGAAGACCATCCTCAAGAAGATCGTCCCCGAGGACGCGGGCGTCATCGTGCGCACCGCCGCCGAGGGCGCGAGCGAGGACGAGCTGCGCCGGGACGTCGAGCGGCTGCAGGCGCAGTGGGACGAGATCAAGAAGAAGGCCAAGAGCGGCAACGCGCCGACGCTGCTGTACGGCGAGCCGGACATGACCGTCCGGGTCGTGCGCGACATCTTCAACGAGGACTTCTCCAAGGTCGTCGTCAGCGGTGACGACGCCTGGGAGACCATCCACGGCTATGTCTCGCACGTCGCGCCGGACCTGGCCGAGCGGCTCTCGCGGTGGACCTCCGAGGTCGACGTCTTCGCCACGTACCGGATCGACGAGCAGCTCGCCAAGGCGCTGGACCGCAAGGTCTGGCTGCCCAGCGGCGGTTCGCTGGTGATCGACCGGACCGAGGCGATGGTCGTCGTCGACGTCAACACCGGCAAGTTCACCGGTCAGGGCGGCAACCTCGAGGAAACGGTCACCCGGAACAACCTGGAGGCGGCCGAGGAGATCGTGCGCCAGCTCCGGCTGCGCGACCTCGGCGGCATCATCGTCATCGACTTCATCGACATGGTCCTGGAGTCGAACCGCGACCTGGTGCTGCGGCGCCTGCTGGAGTGCCTGGGCCGGGACCGTACGAAGCACCAGGTGGCCGAGGTGACGTCGCTGGGCCTGGTCCAGATGACCCGCAAGCGGGTCGGCCAGGGCCTGCTGGAGTCGTTCTCCGAGACCTGCGTCCACTGCAACGGCCGCGGTGTCATCGTGCACATGGAGCAGCCGGCGGCCGCCGGGAACGGCGGCAAGCGCCGCAAGCGCGCCCGCGCCGGTGCCGAGGTGCCGCACGAGGCCGTGGAGGCCGCCGAGACCGCCGAGGAAGAGGCGGAGCGCGAGGCCGAGACGGAGGCGGTCGCGGAGGTCGCCGTGGCGCCCGCGCCGGTTCCGCCGGCGGAGGCCTTCGCGCCGGACGAGGAGCTGTACAGCAGCATCGCCGAGGCGGAGGCGGCGGCCACCCGTGGCCGCTCGCGGCGCCGGGCGACCCGGCGGGTGTCCGCTCCCGCCGGCGCGCCGAAGGCCGGTGCCGACGGGGCCGGCGCGGCCCCGACGGCGCAGGAGGTGACCGCCCGGCAGGAGGCCGAGCGCCCGGTGCGTCCGGAGCCGGCCGAGGAGGCCAAGGCCGAGCCCGTGGCGGTGGAGGACCCGGTCGTCGCCGCCGCGCGCGCCGCGGCCGCGGCCGCCGAGGAGGCCGCTCCCAAGGGCCGTACGCGCCGTCGCGCGACCCGCAAGGTGTCGGCGCCGGCCGGTTCCCCCGAGGGGGCCGAGGCGGCCGTGGTGACGGTGGCCGAGCCCGCGCCGCAGGCCGAGGAGGCCGCCCCGGCGGCCGGGCAGGCGGAGCAGGCCGGCCCGGCGGAGCAGGCCGCACAGCCCGAGGCCGTCGCGGAGAGCGCCGCCCCGGCCCGTCCGCGGCGCCGTGCCGTGCGCAAGGCCACCGCGCCGACCGCGACCGAGGAGACGGCCGTCGTGGTCGTCCCGTCGGCTCCCGAGGCCGAGGGCGTCACCGCCCAGGAGCCCGGTGTCCAGGAGGGCGCCGAGGCGGCCGAGGCCGGCGAGGAAGCGGCTCCGGCCAAGAAGACGGCCCGCAAGGCCGCCAAGAAGGCCACGGCGAAGAAGGCCGCGACCAAGAAGACGGCGGCCAAGAAGACCGCCGCCAAGAAGGCCACGGCCAAGAAGGCGGCGAAGACCGCCAAGACGGCCACGGCCGCGAAGAAGTCGGCGTCGAAGAAGACCGCGGCGGCGCAGCAGACGCTGTCCTCGGTCTCGGCCGCCACCGACGAGGGCTGACGCCCGTCGGCCCCGGGGTGTGCGCCCGGTCCGCGTGACCGGACGCACACCCCCGGGCCCCGGCCCGGTTTGACCCCCTTGGCCGTGGCCCCGTAACCTTGACCGTCGGCGTGTCACTGAGCGCGCCACATCCCCGTAAACCTCTTTCCTCCCGGGCACAGGGCTGGCCGGGAGAGGTCGTCCACGCATGTCGGGCGGCTGGACTGCGGGGGTGCCGTTCCCGAGCGAGAGAGTGAGATCCGCGTGTACGCCATCGTGCGCAGCGGTGGTCGCCAGCACAAGGTTGCTGTCGGCGACATCGTTGAGGTTGACAAGATTTCCACCGCCAAGGTTGGCGACACGGTCGAGCTCTCGACCCTGCTCGTTGTCGACGGCGACGCTGTGACCAGCGACCCGTGGGTGCTGGCCGGTATCAAGGTCCAGGCCGAGGTCGTGGACCACCACAAGGGCCAGAAGATCGACATTCTGCGCTACAAGAACAAGACCGGCTACCGCCGTCGTCAGGGCCACCGCCAGCAGTACACGGCGATCAAGGTCACTGAGATCCCCACGGCTGCGAAGTAAGGGACTGAGAACAGATGGCACACAAGAAGGGCGCATCGTCCACCCGGAACGGTCGCGACTCCAACGCCCAGCGGCTCGGCGTGAAGCGCTTCGGCGGTCAGGTCGTGAACGCGGGTGAGATCCTGGTCCGCCAGCGCGGCACCCACTTCCACCCCGGCGCGGGCGTCGGCCGCGGCGGCGACGACACGCTGTTCGCGCTGCAGGCCGGTTCGGTGGAGTTCGGTACCCACCGTGGCCGCAAGGTCGTGAACATCGTTCCGGTCGCCTGAGTCGCCTGACTCCCAGGGCCCTGACTCCCAGGGCTCAGACCGAATGTCTCGCGAGGCGGACCTCACTTCCCGGGTGGGAAGGCGGGTCCGCCTTTCGCGTGTTGTCACTTCGTAGTAGATCCACACGTTTCTGGAGGCACTGACCATGACCACCTTCGTGGACCGCGTCGAACTGCATGTCGCCGCGGGTAACGGAGGTCACGGCTGTGCCTCCGTCCACCGTGAGAAGTTCAAGCCGCTGGGCGGACCGGACGGCGGCAACGGTGGGCGCGGCGGCGACGTGATCCTCACCGTCGACCAGTCCGTCACCACGCTGCTCGACTACCACCACTCCCCGCACCGCAAGGCCACCAACGGCAAGCCCGGCGAGGGCGGCAACCGCTCGGGCAAGGACGGCGAGGACCTGGTCCTGCCGGTGCCGGACGGCACGGTCGTGCTCGACAAGGCGGGCAACGTCCTCGCGGACCTGGTCGGCCACGGCACCTCGTTCGTCGCCGCGCAGGGCGGCCGGGGCGGCCTCGGCAACGCGGCGCTGGCCTCGGCCCGGCGCAAGGCGCCCGGGTTCGCGCTGCTGGGCGAGCCGGGGGACCTGCGGGACATCGTCCTGGAGCTGAAGACCGTCGCCGACGTGGCGCTGGTCGGCTACCCGAGCGCGGGCAAGTCCTCGCTGATCTCCGTGCTGAGCGCGGCGAAGCCGAAGATCGCCGACTACCCGTTCACGACCCTCGTGCCCAACCTCGGTGTGGTGACGGCGGGTTCGACCGTCTACACCATCGCCGACGTGCCGGGCCTGATCCCCGGCGCCAGCCAGGGCAAGGGCCTGGGCCTGGAGTTCCTGCGGCACGTGGAACGGTGCAGCGTGCTCGTGCACGTCCTGGACACCGCGACCCTGGAGTCCGACCGCGACCCGGCCTCCGACCTCGACGTCATCGAGGAGGAGCTGCGGCAGTACGGCGGGCTGGACAACCGTCCCCGCATCGTCGTCCTCAACAAGATCGACGTGCCGGACGGCAAGGACCTCGCCGAGATGGTCCGCCCCGACCTGGAGGCGCGCGGCTACCGCGTCTTCGAGGTGTCGGCGGTGGCGCACACGGGGCTGAAGGAGCTGTCGTTCGCGCTGGCCGACCTCGTCGGCCGGGCGCGGGCCGCCCGGCCGACGGAGGAGGCGACGCGCATCGTCATCCGGCCGAAGGCCGTCGACGACGCGGGCTTCACGGTGACCCGCGAGGAGGACGGGCTGTTCCGGGTGCGGGGCGAGAAGCCCGAGCGCTGGGTGCGGCAGACCGACTTCAACAACGACGAGGCCGTCGGCTACCTCGCCGACCGCCTCAACCGCCTCGGTGTCGAAGGGGAGCTGATGAAGGCGGGCGCCCGCGGCGGCGACGGCGTCGCCATCGGCCCCGAGGACAACGCGGTCGTCTTCGACTGGGAGCCCTCGGTGACGGCCGGCGCGGAGATGCTCGGCCGGCGCGGCGAGGACCACCGCTTCGAGGGCGCCCGCCCGGCCGCCCAGCGCCGCCGCGACCGCCAGGCCGAACGCGACGAGTCCGAGCGCGAGTACGACGGCTTCGAGCCGTTCTGAGCCGTCCGAGGCGCAGGACGCACGGCGTGACATGAGGGGTGCCCCCGGTTCGGGGGCACCCCTCTTCGATCGCCACCCGGGAAAATCGCTCCCCCTTCCAGAGCAACCCCCTCCCTCTCCGGCGAGTCGTACTGTGCGCCGTGGCGGGATCTTGCGCCTCCGCGGCCAAGTCCCCCGCGGATCACCGGAGTCGATGTGTCCAAGACCGTTCCGCAGAGAACGCGCCGTACCGTCGTGACGGCCCTCGCGCTGCTCGCGGCGACCGGCGCCTTGGTGTCGTCCGCTCATGCCGGGCCCGCCACCGCCACCGCCCCCGCGGCCCGGGCCACCAGGACCCTGGAGCAGGACTTCGACGGGGACGGCTACGAGGACCTGGCGGTGAGCGCCCCCTCCGCGACGGTGGGCGGCAAGGCCAAGGCCGGTTACGTCGCCGTGCTGTACGGGGCTGCGGGCGGCCTCCGTTCCGGGACGAAGAAGGTGTACACGCAGGCGTCCCCCGGGGTTCCCGGCAGCGTCGAGGCGGGCGACCTCTTCGGTTCGGGGCTCACCGCGGCCGATCTGGACGGGGACGGGTTCACCGACCTGGTCGTCGAGGCCCAGGCCGAACAGTGGCGGCAGGACGGCATCGACCGGACGGGCCGCCGGACCGTGCTGTGGGGCGGGCCCGGCGGGCTCGTCTCGGGCAGGACGCTGCCCGCCGAAGGCGCCGGGCGGTACCAGGCCCCCATGTCCGTCACCGGCGACTTCGACGGCGACGGACACCAGGACCTGGCCCGCAACGGTCTCGTCTCCTTCGGGCCGTTCCGGCGCGACGGGGTTCCCGCCGCCACCCAGAGCGGCGCGGACTTCAGCGGGGGCGACCTGAGGAACGTCGCCGTGGCGGCCGGGGACACGGACGGCGACGGCACCGACGACCTCGTGACGGTGGCCCGGGCCGACGACTGGGACGACGAGACGAACTACGGCAACTACGTGTACTACGCGCGCGGCGGCCGCGACGGACTGCGGGCGCCCGTCGAGCTCGAGGACCTGGCGGGGCAGCAGGCGGACTCCCTGGCGCTCGGAGACCTCGACGGCGACGGCCGAGCCGACCTCGTGCTGGGGGAGAACTCGCTCCGGGTCCTGCGCGCCACCGCGGACGGGCTCCCCGCCGGCGCTCCCCGGGTGATCACCCAGGACACGCCCGGAGTGCCGGGCGTCCAGGAGGCCGGGGACGAGTTCGGCCGGTCGGTCTCGATCGGCGATGTCGACGGCGACGGGTACGGGGACATCGTCGCCGGGATTCCGTACGAGGACTTCGGCGCCCTGAAGAACGCCGGCACCTTCGCCGTGTTGCCCGGCGGACCGCACGGCGCGACCGGCGCCGGCACCAGGGTGTTCAGCCAGGACGCCGCCGGCGTGCCCGGCACGGCCGAGAGCGGCGACCTGTTCGGTACAGGCACCCACCTCGTGGACGGCAACGGCGACGGCAGGGCGGAGCCGGTCGTGGCCGCGCTCGGCGAGGACGCCCAGGCGGGCGCCGTCTGGGTCTTCGGCGCCGCCTCCACCGGAGCCACGGCCACCGGCTCCTTCTCCTTCGGCGCCCGCACCCTGGGCACGGTCGCGAGCGGGGCCCGGCTGGGTGGGGCATTTCCGCGCTGATCCACCCACGCATACGCACCACAGCACCGACGACGGGAAAACATGAGAAAACCAGGTCAGCAGCCCGCGCACCCGCACCGCCGCTCGCCCCGCTCCCGCGGCGGGCGCGTCGCCCTCGCGGCCGGTGCCGCTCTCGCGGCCGCCGCCGTGCTCGTCCCGGCCGTGAGCGCGACCACCTCCGCCACCGCGACCACCCCCAGCACCAAGCGCCTGCATGACGACTTCAACGGCGACGGCTACCCCGACCTGGCGATCGGGGCACCCGGCACCCCGCTGGGCAGCATGGCGAAGGCGGGGGTGGTCGGTGTCCTCTACGGCTCCGCCGGCGGCCTGTCGACCTCGCGCAAGCAGGTGCTGACCTGGTCCGGCCGGACGAACGAGGAGGACGGGAAGACCGGCTACGGTTCGGACCTGCAGAGCGCCGACCTGGACGAGGACGGGTACGCGGACCTGCTCTCGTCGGTGGCGTGGCGGCACGCCGTCGACGGCTACTCCGGCCGCACCGTCGTGGTCAACTGGGGCGGCCCCAAAGGTCTGTCGGGCACGCCGCAGCTACTGGTCGGCATGCCCGACGCCATGCACCTGCGGAGCTTCGCCGTCGCCGACGTCGACGGCGACAGGCATCTCGACCTGATACGGCTCGGCGTCGACGCCACGTCGACCGATCCGGACGGAGAGTACGGCTCCGAGTCGGCGACCGCGGACGGTGCCGTGGTGCACGGCCCCTTCGAGCGGGGCTCCTACGGCAACAGGACCACGTACTTCTCGGTAGACCCCCGGAACGACCTGAACGCGAACTCGGTCGCGGCGGGCGACGTGAACGGCGACGGCGTCGGCGACATCGCCGTACGGACGAGCAGCCCCGACGAACCCGACTCGCGCGGCACCGTCCTGCTCACGGGCGGAGCCGGCGGCTTCACGTCCGAGGGCGGCCTGAAGGACGCCGCCGGCCGCCCCATCGGCGGCGAGGGGGTCGTGATCGGCGACCTCAACAGGGACGGATACGGCGACATAGTCGTCGGCCACTCCTTCGACGGCTTCGACAGCGACGCCGAACTGCCCACCAGGGGCGGCGCGCTCGGTGTCGTCTACGGCGGTCCGGGTGGTGTCTCGACCACACGCAAGCCGGTGTGGGTCAACCAGGACACCTCCGGTGTGCCGGGCGCGGGCGAGTACGGCGACGGCATGGGCTCGGCGCTCTCGATCGGGGACACCGACGGGGACGGCTACCAGGATGTGGCGACCGGGCTCCCGGGCGAGGACCTCGGAGGTGTCACCGACGCGGGCAGCGTGCTCGTGCTGCGCGGCAGCGCCAACGGCCTGACCGGCACGGGTGCCAAGGCGTTCAGCCAGGACACCGCCGGGGTGCCCGGCGCCGCGGAGAAGGCCGACCGGTTCGGCGCGGAGACCGCCCTGGGGGACACCAACGGCGACCGGAAGGACAGCCTGGCCGTCGGCGACCCGGCCGAGAACGCCGGCAACGGTGCCGCCTGGGTCTTCGCCGCCACGTCCTCGGGGACCAGTGCCACCGGTTCCTTCTCGTTCGGCCCGGTGACCATGGGGTTGCCCGCCACAGGCGCCCGGTTCGGCGCCTCGCTCAACGACTGACGTGACGACCCACCACCAGGGAAGGCGAGGACCGGACGCGGAGGTGCGTGGCGCACGGGCCTCGCCGTCATGCTCGCGGTGACCGGCGCGGCCCTGCTGCCCGCCCCGCACGCGGTGGCGGGCACGCGGACCGTCGGGGCGGCACCGCGCGACGAGTTCGACGGTGACGGCTACGCCGACCTCGCCGTGGCGGCGCCCTGGGCCACCGTGGGCGGCAAGAAGGGCGCCGGCTACGGCGCCGTGCTCTACGGCTCGGCGAGCGGGCTGCGCATCGAGACGTAGCAGGTGTTCAGCCAGAACACCGCGGGCGTCCCGGGCACCGTCGAGGGGGCCGACACCTTCGGCAGGGCGCTGCGCCTCCCCGACGCCGGCCACGACGGCCGGGCCGGCCTCGCCGTCGGCGCGCCGGGGGAGAACGCGAACGCCGGTTCGGTGCGGTCTTCAGGTTCACGTCCACGGGCGTGCCGCCGTCGAACCCCCCTCACCTTCGGCGCGGACACCCCTCGGCACCGTCGCGGCCGGCGCCCGACTCGGCCCCGGATTCGGCCACTGGGGCGGTTCCGGTAGCGGGTGCCGCGACACGCCCCGGTGGGCGCCCGCCTTCCACGGCCCGTTGTGGCACGCTCACGTCCCTCGCGGCGCGCCTGCCGCGACGGGTCTTCTGCCGTCCGCCGACGCGCCGTGCGCCTGAGCACTCCCGTCCAGCGACCGGACCGTCCGGCCGCGGGAGCTTCCGGTTGTCCAAGAGGACCGTGAGGCAGGGGAGTTCGCCGATGACCGGAGCACCGTCGACCGACCGCCGCCGCTTCCTGAGCGCCGGTGCCGCCGTGCTGGGCGCCGCGGCCTCCGCACCGCGGTGGCTCCCGGCCGCCGCCCGGACCCCCCGAACCCCGCTGCCCGAGCACGTGTTCGGCCTCGGCGTCGCCTCCGGCGACCCGCTGCCGGACGGCGTCGTGCTGTGGACCCGGCTCGCCCCCGACCCGCTGAACGGCGGCGGCATGCCCCGCCGGGTGGTCCCCGTGGAGTGGGAGATCGCCGCCGACGAGCGGTTCGCGAAGACCGTGCGCCGGGGCGTGGCACCGGCCCGGCCCGAGTACGGGCACAGCGTGCACGTGGACGTACGGGGTCTGCTCCCGGACCGCGCCTACTGGTACCGCTTCCGTGTCGGCGGCCGGCTCTCGCCCGTCGGCCGCACCCGCACCGCGCCCCACCCGCACAGCCGGAACCGCGCGCTGCGCCTGGCGCTGGCCTCCTGCCAGAACTGGCAGCACGGCTACTTCACGCCGTACGCCGACATGCTCCGGCAGGACCCGGACGTCGTCCTGTTCGTCGGCGACTACATCTACGAGTCCGCGCCGTCGGCGACGGCCGTGCGCAGGCACGAGGGCACGGGGGAGCCGCACACCCTGGAGCAGTACCGCAACCGCTACGCCCAGTACCGCACCGACCCGGAGCTCGTGGCCCTGCACGCGCACACCCCCTGGGTGGTCGCCTTCGACGACCACGAGGTGGACAACAACTTCGCCGGTGAGATCCCGCAGAACCCCCGCAGGCAGACACACCACGCGTTCGTCGCCCGGCTGACCGCGGCCTACCGGGCGTACTACGAGCACATGCCGGTCCGGGCCACCGCCGTCCCCTCGGGTCCGCACATCCGGATGCACCGGCGCCTCGAGTTCGGCCGGCTGGTCCGGCTGAACGTCCTGGACACCCGCCAGTTCCGCAGCGCCCGGCCGGCCACGCAGGCCCGTGCCAAGGACCCGGCGCGGACCATGCTCGGCGCCCGGCAGAGGGCGTGGCTGCTCGACGGTCTGCACCACTCGCCGGCCCGCTGGAACCTGATCGCCTCGCAGATCATGATGGCCGAGGCCGACCTCCGGGCCGGCCCGGGCAAGCTGTGGTACTGCGACGCCTGGGACGGCTACCAGGCCGAACGCAACGCCCTGCTCAAGGAGTTCAGGAGGGTGCGCAACCCCGTCGTGCTCAGTGGCGACCGGCACCTGACGATGGTCAGCGACCTGAAGGAGGACTTCGCCGACCCGCACTCCGCCGTCGTGGGCGCCGAGTTCGTCGGCACCTCCGTCTCCAGCAACGGCGACCAGGACCAGGCCGCGTTCCGCGCCGAGTGGGACCCGCGCCGGGCGGACAACCCGCACTGGAAGGTGGTCGACGCCCACCGCGGCTACCACCTCTTCGACGTCCGCCGGGACGGCATCGACGCGCGGGTGCGGATCGTGGACACGGTGGCGCGGCCCTCGGCGGTCACGAGCACGCTGGCCCGGCTGCGCGTCGAGGCGGGCCGGCCCGGCGTCGCGGTGGTCTGACCCGCACGCGGTCGAGGCGGCCCGGCGAATCGCCGCGGCACCCGCTCCGAGACCGAAATGCTGCGGAATCTTGATGTGGAATTCCGGGGCAATGGCCTTACCGCAGAGCCCTATTCCCGACTCGTCCGCAACGGCGCGGTGCCGCTTATGAAGAACGCGTGCGGTCCGGCATCCGAGGATGTGAAGACCCGCCCCGCCCTGCCGTCGGCGGCGGCCACGCCGCAGACCGCGGCGGAATCTTCGTAAAAGCCCGAAGTGTCCGAAGTGTTGCTGCGGCGCTGGGCCGACGAGGCGTCATCCTCCGTGTCGCTCGCCGCCCGACGCGGGGTCACGCACGGCAATGATCGAACCCCTGTGGAGTTACTCACAGCAATTCCCGAGGGCTCCCGGGGCGTCGTCAATCACCAGCCGTGCAAGGTTAATGACAGGTTGCGCGCGGATATGCGCCGGAGGTCACTCACCTTGCACAGCGGTAACCACAAGTGGGAGCATTTCCGGGTTCCCGATTGCGCCAAGGTAGGTCACCTGTGTCCCAGCACATAGCCAAGCCCCGTACCACCGCAGTGATCCTGGCCGGCGGTACCGGTCAGCGCGTGGGTCTGTCGATCCCCAAGCAGTTGCTGAAGATCGCCGGCAAGGCAGTCATCGAGCACACCCTGACCACCTTCGAGAACGCCGACTCCATCGACGACATCATCGTGCTGATGGCGCCGGGTTATGTGCCGGACGTGGAGAAGATCGTCGCCAAGACCGGGTTCCGCAAGGTAACGAAGATCATCGAGGGCGGCTCGACGCGGAACGAGACCACCGAGCGCGCCATCTCCGCCCTGGGCGAGGGCCTGGCCGAGGGCGAGGACCGCAACGTCCTCTTCCACGACGCCGTGCGCCCGCTGCTGTCGCAGCGCGTCATCGACGACTGCGTGACGGCGCTGGACCGCTTCCAGGCCGTGGACGTCGCCATCCCCTCGGCGGACACCATCATCGTCACCCGCACCCACGGTGAGGACGGCGAGTTCATCACCGAGATCCCGGACCGCTCCCGGCTGCGCCGCGGCCAGACCCCGCAGGCCTTCAAGCTGTCCACGATCCGCCGCGCCTACGAGGTCGCCGCCGGCGACCCCAACTTCCAGGCGACGGACGACTGCTCCGTCGTGCTCAAGTACCTGCCGGACGTGCCGATCCACGTCGTCGCGGGCGACGAGTACAACATGAAGGTCACCCAGCCCGTCGACGTCTTCATCGCCGACAAGCTCTTCCAGCTGGCCTCCACGGCCGCGCCGGAGCAGAAGGGCGAGGGGGTCTACCGGGAGCTCCTCTCCGGAAAGACCGTGGTCATCTTCGGCGGCTCCTACGGCATCGGCAAGGACATCGCCGAGCTGGCCGAGTCCTACGGCGCGAGCGTCTACGCGCTGGGCCGCTCCACCACCGGCACCCACGTGGAGAACCCGGAGGAGGTCGACGACGCGCTGTCCAAGGCGTACGCGGAGACCGGCCGGATCGACTACGTCGTCAACACCGCGGGCGTGCTGCGCATCGGCAAGCTCGCCGAGACCGACAACGCCACCATCGAGGAGGCGCTGAAGGTCAACTACCTGGCCCCGGTGCAGATCGCGCGCTCCTCCTACAAGTACCTCGCGGAGACCAAGGGCCAGCTGCTGCTCTACACCTCCAGCAGCTACACCCGCGGCCGCGCCGAGTACAGCCTGTACTCCTCCACCAAGGCCGCCATGGTGAACCTCACCCAGGCGCTGTCCGACGAGTGGGCCGGCGACGGCATCCGCGTCAACTGCGTCAACCCCGAGCGCACCGCCACCCCGATGCGCACCAAGGCCTTCGGCCAGGAGCCGGCGGGCAGCCTGCTCTCCTCCGAGGCCGTGGCCCGCACCTCGCTCGACGTGCTGCTGTCGGAGCTGACCGGACACGTGATCGACGTGCGTCAGCAGGACCCGACGGCGGGCGCCTCCAAGGCCTCCGGATTCGAGCAGGCGCTCGCGGGAGTCCTGGACCGCCAGGACGGCGTGGCATAATCATCTGCTAAACAGACATCTGCCCTTCAGGCCTCTGTGGTTTCCCGTTCGCCGGGGGTTCACAGAGGCCTGAGCCGTCAGTTTCCCCGTCGTTTCCGAATATTCACAGCGTTTCGCAAGGTCCCATTCCCGTCGATTCGGTATTCCGAGCCCAATTACGGCAATTCACGACCATGCAGACCATTCACTGACAAAACCGGCACCCCTCCCAGAGCAGGTTCCCCCGTGATATCCACCGCTATACGCGTCGCCCGGGTGGGCAGCGCGGCCGAACTGGCCGCGGCGGCCCTCATGATGCTGGGCTTCCCCTGCGTCATGCTGGCCGCGCTCGTCCCGAGCGTGTACGCCTTCGCGGCCGCGGCCGCCGTGACGTACCTGGCGGACCACTATCTGCACCGCAAGGGCAGCTACCTGATCAACCGCCTCGGCAAGGTGCGGGCGGGCCTGTCCATCCGCTTCCTGGTCCGCCAGCTGCTCCTCGTCCTGCTGCTCGCCCGCCTCGACCTCGCGGACGACCTGGTCTTCTACATCGCCACCGCCTGCTTCATCGCCTTCTACGGCCTCCAGGCCCCGCACGGCGCCCTGGTCACCCTGATCCGCAACCGCCGCCGGATGCCGGTCGCCACCCGCAACGTGGACCTGGCCTCCCGCATCCGCATCCCCGACGCGCCGCCGCGCCGCCTGCTGCACCGCTCCGCGGAGAAGATGCTCCACCTCGACCTCCCCGCCGTCGCGGGCGTCGTGGTCGCGGCGGCCACCGCGCGGGCGCTGTACGCCTACGTCGGCATCGCCGCCACCCTGGGCCTCGGCATCCTCTACGTCCTCGCCCTGGTGCCGTACGTCCGCGGCCGCAAGGTCCCGCCGCGGGCCGAGACGGTGCTGGCCGCCGTCGACGACTGGCTGCGCGAGTACCAGCCGCAGACCGTGCTGTACTTCTCCGGCTCCCGGGACTCCGCGTACCAGGTCAACATGTGGCTGGAGACGATGGAGCAGCTGGACACCCGGCCGCTGATCATCCTGCGCGAGCGGGTCATCCTGTCCAACCTGGCTCCCACGACGGTCCCGGTCATCTGCGTGCCCGGAGGGGTGCACCTGATGAACATGGACCTGTCCAGCGTGCGGGTCGCGCTGTACGCGGCGAACGTGGGCAAGAACATCCACATGCTGCGCGTGCCCACCATGAAGCACGTCTTCATCGGCCACGGCGACAGCGACAAGCTGGCCAGCGTCAACCCGTTCAGCAAGGTCTACGACGAGGTGTGGACCGCCGGCCGCGCGGGCCGCGACCGCTACGCCATCGCCGACGTCGGCGTCCGCGACGACGACATCGCCGAGGTCGGACGCCCGCAGCTCGCCCCGATCCAGACCTGGCAGGGCGTGCCCGAGGGCCGTATCCCCACGGTCCTGTACGCCCCCACCTGGGAGGGCTGGGACGACAACCCGGGCAATACGTCCATCCTTCTCGCGGGTGAGAACATCGTGAGGAAACTGGTGCAGGCCGACCCGCCGGTCCGCGTCCTGTACAAGCCGCACCCCTTCACCGGCACCCGCAGCGCGCAGGCCAAGGCCACGCACCAGCGGATCGTCGCCCTGGTCGAGAAGGCCGCCGCCGCGCGCGCCGCCGACCCGCGCTTCACCGCCGAGACCGCCGACCAGGCCGCGACCCGGGCGCAGGCCAAGGCCGAGCTGGCCCGTGTCGAGGCCCGGCTCGCCGTGCTGGCCGGCAGGGGCGGCGAGAAGCGCGACGAGGCCGAGGCCACCCGTGACGGCCTGCTCGACGTGGCCCGGCACGAGGAGACCGCCCGGCTGCGCGCCGAGTGGAACGAGGCCTACTGGCGCTCCTTCGGCAGCTGGCAGCACCGCGTCATCACCGGCGCCGAGCCCCGGCTGTACGACTGCTTCAACGTCTCCGACGCGATGGTCTCCGACATCTCCAGCGTGGTCTCCGACTTCATCGCCAGCGGCAAGCCGTACGCGGTGACGGACTCCGCGGAGCTCGGCGTCGAGGAGTTCAGGCGGAACAACACCGCGGTGCGCGCCGCCGTGATCCTCTCCAACAGCGCGGCCGAGCTGGGCGAGCTGCTCGGCGCGGTGCGCGACCCGGCGGCCGACCCGCTGGCCGGGGAGCGCGCGGAGCTCAAGCAGTACCTGCTCGGCCCGGACGAGCCCACGTCCATCGAGCAGTTCAACACCGCGGTGGCCAACCTCGCGCTCAAGGCCGAGACCCGCAACGTCGGCCAGGCCACCCGCGCCGGCGGCGGCACCGCCGAGACGGCGCTGGCGAACGCGGTGCCGGGACAGCGGATGGCGTCGGCCGGTGAGACGGACGGCGTGACCGCGGGCTGACCGCCGCCGGACGCACGGCCACCGGACACACCGGCCCCGCGCCACCAGGCCCCCAGGCCCGGTTCCGAGGACAAGACCCTCGGAACCGGGCCTTTCCCATCTCTTACTCCCGCCGCCTAGCGTCGTCCTCAGTCCGTTCGCCATGTGACCCGTGTCACGAATCCATGTGCCGCGCGCAACCGTGCACCGGGGTCGGCCGTCTAAAGAGGTAGTGATTGATGCGATACGGGAGAAATCTTCCGTTGACCTGGGGGATATGTGAACAGGGGGACGTGTGACCGTGCCGCAGCCTGACGTCAGCGTGATCATCGGGGCGTACGAGGCGATGCCGTACCTGGTCGACTGCCTGGCGTCGGTGGAGGCACAGACCCTGGACCCGGCCCGGATCGAGGTGATCGCGGTCGACGACGGTTCCACCGACGGCACGGGGGAGTGCCTGGAGGAGTTCGCCGCCCGCGCCCCGATGTCCGTCACCGTCATCCACCAGGAGAACTCCGGCGGCCCCAGCGGCCCGCGCAACGTCGGCCTCGGCAAGGCAACGGGGCGTTACGTCTTCTTCCTGGACGCCGACGACCGGCTCGGCCCCGAGGCGCTGGAGCGCATGACCGCCATCGCCGACGAGAACGGCACGGACGTCGTGCTCGGCAAGGTCGAGGGCATCAGGCGCACCGCCCCCAAGTCGATGTGGGGCAGGACGGTGGGGCGCACCGACGTGTTCTCCTCCAACATCAAGTTCACCCTCAGCGCGCAGAAGCTGTTCCGCCGCGCGCTGCTGGAGCGCCACGGCATGCGCTTCGACGAGTCGCTGTTCACCGGCGAGGACGCGCTGTTCACCATGGAGGCCTATCTGCGGGCCGACGGCGTCTCGGTGATCGCCGACCACACCTGCTACTACCTGGTCGGCCGCGACGACGGCAAGCACGTGACCAAGAGCGGCAGCTACACCCTGCGCTTCGACTCCGCGCGCGCCCTGATGAACCTGATCTCCGAGATGGTCCCCGAGGGCGCGAGGCGGGACAGCCTCATGGTCCGGCCCTTCCTCATCACCCTGCTGCCCCAGTTCGGGCCGAAGTTCCTCAAGGACTCCGAGCAGGTCCGGCGGCACAAGATGGAGCTGGCGGGGCCGCTGATGGACGCCCACTGGAACGAGGGCGTGGCCTGCCGCCTCCGGGTGCACGAGCGGCTGCGGCTGCACCTGGTGGCCCGGCAGCGGCCCGATCTGCTCAAGGACGTCGTGGAGTTCGTCCGGGCCAAGAAGGAGCCCGAGGCCGTGCTGGAGCGGCGGGGCACCCGGCTCTACCTGGCCTACCCGCACTTCCGTTCCGCCCAGGCGGGCATCCCCGACCGGATCTACCTCGCCGAGCCGCGCGAGGCCCGCGCCTTCCCGGGCTGGCGGGAGACGCCGTCCTCCTCCTTCGCGCGCCGCGCGGCCCGCAGGATCCGGCGCCTGCTGCGCGGCCTGCGCCCGGCGGCACCGGGCGGACGGGCCACGGCGGCCTGAGGAACCCCCAGGGCAGCCGTGCTCCCCGGCCGCCCTTCCTCCCGCCGGAGTTCGTCCGGTCGGCGTCCCCGCTACTGCCGTCCGGACTGCAGCGCCCGCCGGAGCGGTCGGCCCACCGCCCGCCGTGCCCGCCGGTAGACCGAGGACGCCGGGACGGGGGCCGTGACCGTCCTCGACCCGGCCCTTGCCAGATCGCGCTTCAACCGGGTGTTCTCCTGGGAGAGTTCGAGGACCTGGCGCTGGAGCCAGCCGAACCGGCCGGCGAGCGAGGCGACGTCGGCGTCGTTCCACGGGCGGATTCCGGGCGGGAAGGCGAGCGAGCGCATCCGCTCGTCGAAGGCGGCGCCGCCGTCGCCGTGGGTGAACGTGTTCTCCAGCCCGTTGCGGTCCAGGAACGCGGTGAACCGCTCGAACCGCTCCCGGTGCCCGCCGGTCAGATCGGTGAAGTCGGCCTGGGCGTACAGGTCCGCCGGATCCAGGTCCTCGGGCAGCCGGTCGATCCGCCGGTGCGGGATGCCGAAGTAGCGGCACAGCTCCAGGGTGCGCGAATCGCCGCACAGCACGGTCGCGGGGGTGCCGGCGAGCAGCGCCGCGATGTTGCCGTGGATGCGGGAGCCGAAGGAGAAGTCGAAGTCGCGCAGGTCGTCGATCCAGGTGACCGGGTCGACGTAGACGCGGACCTTGTCCTCCCGGTACATCGGGTGGTCGGGGTGCGTCGGCATCGCCGCCACCCGCCCGTTCGGGTCCGACAGGTCCCGCCAGTGCAACTGCCGTGCGTCGCTGAGGTTCTGGCCGATGAACCGCAGGTGCGGGTAGCGCGCGTGGGCGCTCTTCAGGACCCGGTCCAGGCCCTGCGACCGTACGGCGGTGTGCGAGCCGTTGACGGCGACGCGGGAGTCGGCCGTCAGCTCCGGTGCCCGCTTGCGCACGGTGAGCCGCTCGCCGTACAGGAACAGCGAGGGGCAGCCGATGACCTCGACGTCGCGGAAGCCGAGGTCCCGCAGGTACTTCTCGGTGAACTCGCCCCGCACGCCGATCGAGGCGCTGCGGTCGAGCACCGCGGAGCAGAACGCGCGAACGGCCGGCTCGATGGCCTTCAGCCGTGCCGCGTCGTAGTTCAGGCCGGTCTGCGCGCCGACGCCCATGACCACGACCGGGATCCGCAGCCTGCCGATCAGCCGCGTCAGCCGCTTCAGCCCGGTCTGGAAGGAGGGCCGGAAGGCGTTGGCGAGGGGGACGACGAAGGCGTCGTACTCCTCGTTGATGCGCTCGGCCTCGGCCGCGGCGGCCCGCATCCCGTTGGAGACGACCTCGGTGCCCGGGGTCTGCAGGATCTTGTGGGCGGCGTCGCTGAAGATCAGGTTGCCGGAGTTGGTCGCGATCACGTCCCGCTGGAGTGCTTCCTCCACGGGGACGACGTCGTACGGGCTCTTCCCCGACCGGAGAAGGATGCGCTTCGTGGGGTGAACGGTGGCTGACACGCAGTCACCCTAAGTTTGTCCGATCTTTAATTCCTATACGCAACCACCACAACCTTTTTGCCGTACGCAGTCCGTGAGCGGGCGACTACGTGCCGCCTACAGGTATCCCGTCCGTACCCTGGACCGATGCGCGGTGCGCGACCCGCTTCGCGTAGATTCGGGCGGGGCAGCCGGAACCGGGCGAGGGGACAGACAGCAAGGTGGCAGGGGTAAGGCAGGCCGTGTGCGAGGCCCGCAGGATCGTCGTCAAAGTGGGTTCCTCGTCGCTGACCACCGCGTCGGGCGGCCTGGACGCCGACCGCGTCGACGCGCTCGTGGACGTCCTCGCGAAGAGCCGAGAGGACAGGGTGCCCCGGAGGGCCTCGGATGAGGGTGGTGGCGGGAGACGGGTGGGCGGCCAAGAGCGGGAGGTCGTGCTGGTCTCCTCCGGGGCCATCGCCGCGGGCCTCGCCCCGCTGGGCCTGCGCCGCCGTCCCAAGGACCTGGCCCGCCAGCAGGCCGCGGCCAGCGTCGGCCAGGGCCTGCTCGTGGCCCGCTACACGGCGTCCTTCGCCCGCTACGGCGTCCGGGTCGGCCAGGTCCTGCTGACCTCCGACGACATGAGCCGCCGCGCCCACCACCGCAACGCCTCCCGCACCCTCGACAAACTGCTGGCGATGGGCGCCCTCCCGGTCGTCAACGAGAACGACACCGTGGCCACCGACGAGATCCGCTTCGGCGACAACGACCGGCTCGCGGCGCTCGTGGCCCACCTCGTCCGCGCCGACCTGCTGGTCCTGCTGTCCGACGTGGACGGCGTGTACGACGGCGACCCCAGCCGGCCGGGCACCTCGCGGATATCGGAGGTGCGCGGGCCCGCCGATCTGGCGCACGTGGAGATCGGCAGCGCCGGCAAGGCCGGTGTCGGCACCGGGGGCATGGTCACCAAGGTCGAGGCGGCCCGGATCGCCGCGGCGGCCGGCATCCCCGTCGTGCTGACCAGTGCGGTGCACGCGACCGACGCCCTCGCCGGCGGCGACACCGGCACCTACTTCCACGCCACCGGGAAGCGCTCCGCCGACCGGCTGCTGTGGCTCCAGCACGCCTCCACCCCGCAGGGGTCGCTCACCCTCGACGACGGGGCGGTGCGCGCCGTCGTGGAGCGTCGCAAGTCGCTGCTGCCGGCCGGGATCGCCGCCGCCGAGGGCGAGTTCACCGCGGGCGACCCGGTCGAGCTGCGCGACGGCTCGGGGCGCCCCGTGGCCCGCGGGCTCGTCAACTTCGACGCCAAGGAGATCCCCCGGCTGATCGGCCGCTCCACCCGTGAACTGGCCCGCGAGCTGGGACCGGCGTACGAACGCGAGGTCGTACACAGGGACGACCTGGTCATCCTGGAGCCGTAATGGGCCGAAACGTCCGTCCACCGCGGTCCTGAAGGTTGGGGGACGTTCCGTAAAACCGCCCCACGGAGCCGTGCGGCCTGCTCCACTTTTGTCTCAGGGACACATTCCGCATGAGCGCTGCGTGAAGGAGGCCGTCGTGAGACGAGTGCGCCCGGGGGCGGCGGTGTACCGCGGGGGTGCCGGCGGGTCCCCCTCCCGTGCGGCCGGCGAGGAGCGCGCCCTGACCAGTGTGACGGCGGGGGACCGCTACGAGGAGCCGAGGGACCTGCCGCGGCTGTGGCACATCACCCTCAGCGTCTCCGGCGAGGAGGCTCCGCTGAAGGAGGTGCGGCGCGGCCTGGAGCAGCTCGCCCACGACCATCCCTTCCTGCTCACCAGCCGCTACGCCAACGACCACGCGGAGATCCGCTACTGGGAGGAGGCCCGCGACCTGCACGACGCGGCCGCCGTCGCGCTGCGGCTGTGGGGCGAGCACCGGCAGACCGCCAAGCTGCCTCCCTGGGAGATCGTGGGCCTGGAGGTCATCGACCGCGAGACCTACCACCAGCGCCTCGCCGAGGGCTACGGCCCGCCGCCCGCGACACCGGTCGGGGTTCACCCGTTTTGACCCCGTCTCGCGGTGTGGAACAGCCGCCGGACGGGCCTGCCCGGCGCACTACCCTTCCTTCATGACCACGCTCTCGCCGTACGACTCGATGTCCCCGGTCATCCGGGCCGCCTACCGCGCCAAGGCCGCCGCCGCCGACCTCGCGCCGCTGCCGCGCGTGGAGAAGGACGACGCGCTGCTCGCCGTCGCGGACGCCCTGGAGGTCCGTACCGGCGAGATCGTCGAGGCCAACGCCAAGGACGTCGCCAAGGCCCGCGGGGCGGGCACCAGCGAATCCGTCGTCGACCGGCTCACGCTCACCCCGGAGCGGGTGCGCGCGATCGCCTCCGACGTGCGCGACGTGGCGGCGCTGCCCGACCCGGTCGGCGAGGTCGTCCGCGGCAACACCCTCCCCAACGGCATGGACCTGCGCCAGGTGCGCGTCCCGCTCGGCGTGGTCGGCATCGTCTACGAGGCCCGCCCGAACGTCACCGTCGACGCCGCCGCGCTCTGCCTGAAGTCCGGCAACGCGGTGCTGCTGCGCGGCTCGGCCTCCGCCTACGAGTCGAACACCGCCCTGGTCCGGGTGATCCGCGACGCCGTGGGCGGGGCGGGGCTGCCCGCCGACGCCGTGCAGCTGGTGCCCGGCCAGGGCCGGGACAGCGTGCGCGAGCTGATGCGCGCCCGCGGCCTGGTCGACGTGCTGATCCCGCGGGGCGGCGCCTCCCTGATCCGGACCGTCGTCAACGAGTCGACCGTCCCGGTGATCGAGACCGGCACCGGCAACTGCCACGTCTACGTCGACGCCCACGCCGACCTCGACATGGCGGTCGACATCCTGGTCAACTCCAAGGCGCAGCGGGTCAGCGTCTGCAACACCGCCGAGACGCTCCTCGTCCACCAGGACATCGCCGCGGCCTTCCTCCCACGCGCCCTGGACGCGCTCGCCGAGGCCGGAGTCACCGTCCACGCCGACGAGCGGGTCATGGGCTACGCCAGGGACTCCAAGGCCACGGTCGTCGAGGCGACCCCGGAGGACTGGGAGACCGAGTACCTCTCGTACGACATCGCCGCCGCCGTCGTCGACTCCCTCGACCGCGCCGTCGAGCACATCCGGCTGTGGAGCTCCGGCCACACCGAGGCGATCGTGACCACCTCCCAGGAGGCGGCCCGCCGCTTCACCCGGTTGGTCGACTCCACCACGGTCGCCGTGAACGCCTCCACCCGCTTCACGGACGGCGGCCAGTTCGGCTTCGGCGCGGAGATCGGCATCTCCACGCAGAAGCTGCACGCCCGGGGCCCCATGGGGCTGCCGGAGCTCACCAGCACCAAGTACATCCTCACCGGAGACGGGCACATCAGGCGCTGACCGGCATATCGGGGTACATCTCTCCGGCACGCGCCGCCCGGCCCTGCCGGGGCGCCGGGAGGGGAGCGGAAGGAACGTCTCATCAGGCGGATGAATTTCCATACCGTCTGCCCAAATTGACCCCCCAGGTCTACTCTGGATCCGTGCCGGAGGACGTGGGGGGCACGCCGTTCCCTGACGGCTGGGAGCCCGACGACGACCACGACCGCGGGGTGTCGGACGAAGAGTTCGCCTCCGTGGTCTTCGACGAGGCCTTCGTGCGGGCGGCCAAGATCCACGAGCCCACCGCCGTCGAACGCCTCCTGGCCGCCGCGCAGGCCAGAGCCGAGGCCTCCGAGGCGGAAGCCCACCGCGCCCGCGCCAGAGGCGAGCGCTACGAGGACGGCTACGGCCCCGGCTTCGGCCACGACCGCGACGTCGACGACCTGGACGACCCCGACGTCCCGGAGGACCGCTGGGGCCCCCCGGGACCGTACGGCAAGCAGGTGCGCTGGCACCGTCCCGTCGCCTGGCTGCTCGCCCTCGTGATGGGCATCGGCATGGTCGCGCTGGCCTTCGCCGCCGTCTACCGCGGGGCGTCCTCCGGCGGTCGCGACCAGGCCCCGCGGCCCGCCTCGACGGGCCTGGACCAGGGCGGCGCCGCACCGCCCTCCGCGTCCGCCGACCACTACTCCCGGCCGCCCGTCCCGGCGGCCCCGCGCACCCCCTGACGGCCCCCGGCCGCGCCGTGCCGTTTCTGGTGAGAACCTGTCAGAACTTGACGTGGAGCAGGGCGTTTATGCGGGCTTCCCGAGACCTACCCTGAAGGTATGGGAGGGCCTGGAGACCCACCTGAGGGGACACCCGAGGGTGCCCCGGGAGGTGCGGAGGACGAATACCGATCCGTCGTGTTCGACGAGTCGTTCATCCGCGCTGCCCGGATCCAGGAGTACTCCGCACGCGAGCGCATGACCGACCACACCCCGGCCGTACGCCGCCGTCCGCCCCTGCACCGCGGTCTGTCCCGGCAGGCGCTGGTCCTCGTGCTGCTGATCGCCCTCGCCTTCGGCACCGCGATCTACATGGGGGTGCGCCACCCCTACCGGACCTCCGAGGCCCAGCGCCCCGCCGAGCCGCTGCGGATGACCGTGATCCCGCTCGCCCCCCGGGGCAGGGTGCCGGGGGCCGCCGACGCCGAGTACCTGTACGCGCACAGCCCCGCCGCCCAGTTCGGCGTCGGCGCCGAGGGCATCCCGCTGCCCGCCGTCCGGCGCACCGCGCACTTCTCCGACAGCCAGGTCGTCGCCGCCCTGACCACCGCCAAGGACTACCTCGTCGTGTCCTCGCTCCGCCCCGATGTGCTCACCGGCGGCCAGGTCCACCCCGTGCGGGCCCTGCTCGACTCCGACCAGCTCGACCAGTTCGACCAGAGCTACGCCCACCCGGCCGCGGACGGCCGGCACGCGCCCACCGGATGGCTCGTCCGCTTCGACCCGGCCCAGGCCGAGCTGGCCGACCGCGGCATCCGGGTGGAGGGCACGCTGCAGGCGGTGGAGGCCGACTCCGGCACCCTGGAGGTCACCGCGGACCACACCTTCGTCTACGCGCTGCGGCCGGCCGGCTCCGGCGCGAGGACCGAGGCCTCGCTGTTCACCGTCCGGCGCGAGATGCGGTTCCGCTTCACCCGGGACGACCTGCGCCTGCACCAGACGCAGCTGGTCGTCTCCTCCGTCGAGGCGGGCCCCCTGTCCTGCGCCGGGGACTCCGCCGGCCACCTGCACCCGCTGCTCGCCGGTCAGGCCGCCACGGCGGGCGGCCCGGCCGGCACGGACCCGTACGCCACGGGCAGCGCGCCGGCCCTCTGCGGCACCCTGGCGACGAGCGCCCAGCCCAGGGTCTGAGCCGAGCCCGGCTCAGTCCCCGTCCCGCGGCGGCGCGTCCGTCCCCGGCCGGTCGCCGGCGGACCCGTCCTGAGTCGGGCCGTCCTGAGTCGGCCCGTCCTGCTCCGGGGCGTCCTTCGGCGGTGCCGGGGCGGTGAAGCCGTTGAAGCCGCGCCGCACCCGGCCGCCCAGGTCGCCGGCGCCGCCCGCCAGGTCGCTGACCAGCTTCATCAGCGGGTCCTTGGAGTTCTTCACATGGCTGGCGTAGTGCGCCGCCGACTCGCGGAACGAGTCGCCGACGGAGGTGTCCTTGTCCTCGCTGCGCCGCGGGTAGTGGCCGTCCATGAGCCGCTGGTAGTCGCGGGACTCCGCCCACTTCTTCAGCTCGGCCGCCCGCACCGTGGTGAAGGGGTGCGTGCGCGGCAGCACGTTGAGGATCTTCAGGACGGAGTCGCGCAGGTCGCCCCCGGCCTCGTACTCCTCGGCCTGCTGGAGGAACGCGTCCACGTTCATCTCGTGCAGGTGGTTGCCGCCCGCTATCTTCATCAGCCCCCGCATCGAGGCCCGCAGGTCCTGCCCGGCCAGCAGCCCCGCCCGGTCCGCCGACAGCTCGGACTTGCGGAACCACTCGCGCAGCGCCGTCACGAGCGCCATGATCGCGAGGTTGCCCAGCGGGATCCACGCCACCCGCACCGCCAGGGTGGTCAGGAACAGCAGGATGGTGCGGTACACGGCGTGGCCCGACAGGGCGTGGCCCGCCTCGTGGCCGACGACCGCTCGCATCTCGTGCTCGTCGAGCAGCTCGACCAGGCCCGTGGTGACCACGATGATCGGCTCGTCCAGGCCGATGCACATCGCGTTGGGCTGCGGGTTCTGGCTGACGTACATCGGCGGGACCTTCTCCAGGTCCAGGATGTAGCAGGCGTCGCGCAGCATGTCGTTCAGATGGGCGAACTGCTGGTCCGAGACACGCACCGAGTCGGACAGGAACAGCAGCCGCAGGCTGCGCTCGGGCAGCAGACCGCTGAGGGCCTTGAACACCGTGTCGAAGCCGCTGAGCTTGCGCAGGGCGACCAGGGCGGAGCGGTCGGCCGGGTGCTCGTACGCCCGTGAGGAGAGCCCGGGGAAGCGCCTGCGCTGCCTGCTCGGCACGCGCTCGTGCCCGTGCCCGTCGTGCCCGCGACCGTCTTCGGACATGTGGTCCCCCATGGTGTGCGTCCGTGTGTCCAGCGCCCCCCGAAGCAGCGCCCAGCCTAGGCGGAGTTACCGTGGACCGGCAGTACAGCGAAGGAGTCCACGTCATGGAGCACAGTCCCGCAGCCGCCCGGCTCACCGAGGCCGCGAGCGCCGCCGCGCCGCACCAGGGGGCGGGCGACCTGCTCCGGATCGTACTGGTCGTGATGGTGGTGGGCTGTGTGCTCACCGGCTGGTTCCTGTTGCGCGGGTACAAACGGAACGACGACTGAGCCGACCGGAAGGTTCCCTGGGCGACCGCCGTCATCGACAGGCGGAGTCGGCGTGATGGGCGACGAGGCAGCCGCTTACGATGAGCCGACGTCTTTATCCCGCCCACACCCGGATAGGTACTGCCGAAGATGAGCTTCCCCAGCACCGCTGCCCAGTTGGTCAACCTCGCCGAGGGCGAGGGCGGCAACCACGAGAGCCTCAGCCCCTACGTCACCGGCGGCAGCGCCCTCCTCATCCTGCTGCTCCTGCTGTGGATCACCACCCGCTTCAACCGCGACCGCTGAGCGCCGCCGAGCCTCACCGGGACCCGTCCCGGGACCGTTCCCGCACGCCGGGGGCCGTCCGCGGGGATCTCCCGGCCGGAGCCCCCGGGCCGGGCCGGTAGGGTCTGCACGCATGGGAGAGCAGGACATGCCTACCGGTCCGGCGAGTGACACGGTGAAACGCCCCGAGCACGGGAGCGGCGGCGGCCCGTCCGTGACGGGCAGGCGCCGCCTCGGTGTCATGGGCGGAACGTTCGACCCGATCCACCACGGGCACCTCGTGGCGGCCAGCGAGGTCGCCGCCCAGTTCCACCTGGACGAGGTGGTGTTCGTCCCGACCGGCCAGCCGTGGCAGAAGACCCACCGCAAGGTCTCCCCGGCGGAGGACCGCTACCTGATGACGGTCATCGCGACCGCCGAGAACCCGCAGTTCTCCGTGAGCCGCATCGACATCGACCGCGGCGGTCCCACCTACACCGTGGACACGCTGCGGGACCTGCGCGCGCTCAACCCCGACACCGACCTGTTCTTCATCACCGGCGCCGACGCGCTCGACCAGATCCTCACCTGGCGGGACTCGGAGGAGCTGTTCTCCCTCGCGCACTTCATCGGGGTCACCCGGCCCGGACACCACCTCGCCGACCCCGGGCTCCCGGAGGGCGGGGTCTCCTTCGTCGAGGTACCCGCCCTCGCCATCTCCTCCACGGACTGCCGTGCGAGAGTCGCCAAGGGGGACCCCGTCTGGTATCTGGTGCCGGACGGAGTCGTGCGCTACATCGACAAGCGCGAGCTGTACCGCGGCGAGTGAGCCGAGAGGGGCACCGGTGAACGACCGATACGACGCTGGGTACGGGGGCGACCAGTACGAGCTCGTCGGCTACGACGAGTACGGGCGGCCTGTCTACCGGCAGGTCCCCACGCAGCAGGCTCCGCGGGAGACGTACGACGCGTACGGGCGGCAGGGCCACGGCTACGACCCGTACGCCACGGGCGGGCAGCAGCAGCCGCCGCAGTACGGCGGTTACGACACCGGCCGGCAGCCGCCCGCCTCCCCCTACGCGCCCCAGGGCGGCCAGGGCTCCTACGACCCGTACGGGTCCGGCGCCCCCGGCGCGGGCGACCCGGCATCCACGACGGCGCCGTACGACCCGTACGGCCGGACCGGGGCCGGCGGGCAGCAGCCCCGGCCCGCCGGGCAGACCGCGTACATCCCGCAGCAGGCCGGGCCCGCGCACGAGAGCGCCGAGCGGCGCGAGGAGCGCGAACGGGACCCCGGCACCGAGCAGTTCGCGTTCGTGGAGGAGCCGGACGGCGACTCCGAGGACGTGATCGACTGGCTCAAGTTCACCGAGAACCGCACCGAGCGCCGCGAGGAGGCCCGTCGGCGCGCCCGCAGCCGGGTCGTCGCCCTCGTCGTGGTCCTCGCGCTGGTCGCGGTCGGAGGCGTCGGCTACCTCTGGTACGCCGGGAAGCTCCCCGGGCTGTCGTCGTCCGGCCACACGTCCGGGAGCACGACGCCCGCGGCCGCCCAGAAGCGCGACGTGATCGTCGTCCATCTGCACAACACCGCCAAGGGCGGCACCGCGACGGCGCTGCTCGTCGACAACACCACCACCCGGCGCGGCACCACCGTCCTGCTGCCCAACTCGCTCGCCCTGACCGGAGACGACGGCACCACGACGACCCTCGCCAAGTCGGTCCAGGACGACGGCTCCTCCGGCACCCGCGACCAGCTCGACTCCGTCCTCGGCACCGACATCGAGGGCACCTGGCGGCTGGACACCCCCTACCTGCAGAACCTGGTCGACCTGGTCGGCAACATCGACGTCGACACCAACACCGACGTGCCCGACCCGGACGCCAAGAAGAAGGGCTCCGGGCCGCTGGTCCACAAGGGCCAGGGGCAGACCCTCAGCGGCAAGATGGCCGTCGCCTACGCCACCTACCGGGCCCCGGGAGAGTCGCAGAACGCCCAGCTGGAGCGGTTCGGCCAGGTCATGCAGGGCACGCTGCGCAAGCTGTCCTCCGACCCGCAGGGCGCGACGACGACGGTGCAGACGCTGGCGCAGATCCTCGACCCCTCGCTCACCGACAAGGACCTCGGCACCTTCCTCGCCAAGCTCGCCGACCTCGCCAAGGGCGGCGACTACGGGACGGCCGTCCTGCCGGTGCAGAGCGACGGCACGCTGAGCGCCCAGACCAGTGACAGCGTCGTCAAGCAGATCCTCGGCGGCACCGCGAAGAGCCCCGAGCAGGGGGCGGCCGTCCGGGTCTCGGTGCAGAACGCCACCGGCGTCAAGGACAACACCGAGAAGGCCCGCGTCGTCCTGCTCAACGGCGGCTTCACCTTCCTGGAGGGCGGCACCGCCCCTGCGGTCCGGACCACGTCCCAGGTGCTCTACTCCGACCCCAAGGACAAGGAGAACGCCACCGAGGCCGCCAAGACCCTCGGGCTCCCCGCCACCGCGGTGACCAAGGGCACGGTCCGCTCGAACGCCGACGTCTCGGTCGTCCTCGGCCAGGACTACAGGCCGTCGTCCTGACGCGAGAGCCCCGGGCGCCCCGGCGCGGGCCCCGGGGCGCGCACCGCACGCGGCCGGCGGTCCGTGAGACCCTTGGGGTCAAAAGACCGCCGACGGAAAGCCGTGCAGTGACCGCAACCGACCGTTCCCTCGAGCTCATCAAGACCGCCGCCCAGGCGGCCGCCGACAAGCTCGCGCACGACATCATCGCCTACGACGTCAGCGACGTACTGTCGATCACGGACGCCTTCCTGCTGGCGTCCGCGCCCAGCGACCGCCAGGTCAAGTCGATCGTCGACGAGATCGAGGAGCGGCTCCAGAAGGAGTGCGGCGCCAAGCCGGTGCGCCGCGAGGGCGACCGCGAGGCCCGCTGGGTCCTGCTCGACTACGTCGACATCGTCGTCCACGTCCAGCACAGCGAGGAGCGCGTCTTCTACGCCCTGGAGCGGCTGTGGAAGGACTGCCCCGAGCTGGAGCTGCCGGCCGACGCCAAGGCCACCCGCGGCAAGGCCGAGGAGCACTCCAGGCTGAAGGCCGCCGAGGAGTCGGCGGACCTGAGCGGTGAGTGGCGATGACCCGAGCCGGTGAGGCGCCGGGCGGGGAACCGGGCCGGGGCCGCCGCGTCATCCTGTGGCGGCACGGCCAGACCTCCTGGAACGTGGAGCGCCGCTTCCAGGGCACCACGGACGTCGAGCTGACCGAGACCGGCGCCGGGCAGGCCCGCCGCGCCGCCCGGCTGCTGGCCTCCCTGCGGCCGGACGCGATCGTCTCCTCGGACCTGCGGCGGGCCGCCCTGACGGCGGCCGAGCTGGCCGCCCTCACCGGCCTCGACGTCACCCACGACGAGGGCCTGCGCGAGACCTACGCGGGCGTCTGGCAGGGCCTGACGCACGAGGAGATACTCGCCCGGTACGGCGAGGAGTACGCCGCGTGGAAGCGCGGGGAGCCGGTGCGCCGCGGCGGAGGCGAGCTGGAGACCGAGGTCGCCGACCGCGCCGCCCCCGTCGTGCTGCGGCACCTCGAGAAGCTGCCCGAGGACGGCACGCTCGTGGTGGTCAGCCACGGCGGCACGATCCGCACCACGATCGGGCGCCTGCTCGGTCTGGAGGCCCACCACTGGGAGAGCCTCGGCGGCCTCTCCAACTGCTGCTGGTCCGTCCTCGGCGGGGGCGCGCGCGGCTGGCGTCTGCTGGAGCACAACGCCGGCACCCTGCCGGAGCCCGTCCTCGGCGACGACGACTGATCCGCCCCCGGCACTCCGGTCCCCGGATTTCACTTTCCGGCAGGTCGCAGGCTAAAGTTCTTCTTGTTCGCCCCGCCGAGCGGGACGAAACACCACACGGTTCCACCGCGTGGCACGAGGGGCTATAGCTCAGTTGGTAGAGCGCCTGCATGGCATGCAGGAGGTCAGGAGTTCAATTCTCCTTAGCTCCACGGACCGACACTCGCACGAGTCGTCGAAGATCGGTGAAGAAGATCCCGTCCCCGGCAGGGGGCGGGATTTTTTCTGTGCGCCGCCGCCTTGAGTCACTTGGGCGCCTACGGCGTATACCTGTGCGGAGGCGCTCCCGGCGTGCGCATTCGCGCAGACCGGGACGGCCGCTGCGGGTGCCGTGGCCGGACTGGTACCGAGGCGTCGCTGACCGTATTGGCCCGGCCGTGGCAGAATCAAACGGCCGGAAGGGGGCGCGGCCCGACGGGAGGGAGTGGCGATGCCTGCGAGCATCCTCGAGGAGGTCGGTCACCTCCTCGGCACGGCGTTGACCGGGAACACGGTCACCCGCCTCGTCTGCCCCTCCTGCGGCTCGCTCCATGTGGCCCAAGTCCTCGGCGACAACGGGGGGATCTCGTACGTGTGCACCGCCTGCGGCCACAGCTGGAGCTGATCGATGGGTGCACACAGGCGGAAGTGCGACTGGTGCGGCAGTGGCACGCCGATCGTCCGGGACATGGAGCCGCTCAACCCCGACTACCAGTACTGGTGCGAGGAGTGCGCGCGGGCGCTGATCATAAAAGGCGACCCCATCGAGACGTACCGCGAACTCGAGGGCGAGCCGATCTACGGCAGGCTCCTGGAGGAGCACTGCACGCTGAAGCGCTTCTATTCGTTCGTGACGGCGTGAGGGTGTGGGAGGGCCTGACCGGCCCGGCATCACCCCCCAAGCGGTCAAATCGGGCGCGGGGGAAACCGATTTGGTGCTGCGCTCCGTCCACCTGTAATGTTGGCGTCGCCGCCGGGGAAACCGGGCGGAACGAAGCAAGGGGCTATAGCTCAGTTGGTAGAGCGCCTGCATGGCATGCAGGAGGTCAGGAGTTCAATTCTCCTTAGCTCCACAGAAGTCGAAGGCGGGTCATCCGATCAGGATGGCCCGCCTTCGGTGTTGAGTCGATGCCTCGTAGGAGGCGGGCCTTGTACGGGCGGCGGGCCCGCCCCGGGAGGGGAGGACCCGCCGTACGGCTGCTCAGCGGCCCAGGGCGCGCCGGCCCCGGCCCTGGGAGAGGACCGGCAGGTTGCTGCGCGAGGACGCCTGCGAGCGGGTGTCCTCCTCCAGACGCAGGGCGAGCGCCGGGCACCGGCGCACCGCGCGCAGCGCCTTGGCCTCCGCGTAGCGCGGGACCTGGGCCTGGGCGACGGTCGGGAAGCCGTCGGCGCCCAGTTCGAAGACCTCCGGGAGGATGTCCGCGCACAGGCCGTGGCCCCGGCACAGCGTCCAGTCGACGTAGATCTTCTGGCGGCTGGGGCCGCTCTCCTCGGCCTCCATGCCGCCGGGGACGCCGGTCGGGGCCCTGCCGCCCTCGAAGAGCGGCAGCACGCCCTCCACGCGCCGCCCGCAGCCGTTGCCGAGGACGTGCGCGGCGAGGTCGTCCGTGAACGCCTTGATGGTCGACTCCAGGAACATGGCGGAGCCGTCCGGGTGCGAGCACGCGCCGCGCCGCTTGACGTTCTTGGCGACCTGCTTGAGCGCCTCCAGGGCGGCCGGTCCGCCGCCGTTCAGGATGTCCTCCAGGCCGCGCGCCGCGGCCGGCAGGCCCAGGTAGCAGGGGCCGCACTGGCCCGCGCTCTCCTCGGCCAGCCACCGGGCCACCTGGAGCGACTCGCCCAGCGGGCAGGTGTCCTGGCTGATCGGCAGGATCGCGCCCGCGCCGAGCGAACCGCCCACCGCGTCCAGCGAGTTGCGGGAGACGATGGCCTCGTTGACGGTGGCCGAGTCGATCCACTTGCCGTGGTAGCCACCGGTCAGCACGCCCTGCGGGACCGGCGGGGCGCCGGCGAGCTGGAGGACGTAGCGCAGCGGCACGCCCGTCGGGACCTCGATCACCATGGGGCGGGCGACCGCCCCGGAGACGGTGAGCATGACGGTGCCCGGCTCGTCGTACAGGCCGGTGTTGCCGTAGCGCTCGGGACCGATCCGGGCGGCGATCGCCAGCTGGGCGAAGGTCTCGGCGTTGGACAGCAGGGTCGGCGCGCCGCCGACGCCGTTCTGCGAGGCGCTGACCTTGCGGCCCGGCGGGATCGCCGGGCCGCCGTCGATGGAGCGGATCAGCGACGCGGCCGCGCCGGTGACCATGCGCACCGGGTTGCGCTGCACGCTCGCGCGCAGCGCCGACCGGCGGCTGTTGCTGAGCCCGCGTTCGGCGAGCGCGGCCTCCATGGAGCGCTGGGTGGACTCCCGGGTGACCCCCACCACGAGCGTGCGGGCACCGAGCGCCTCCGCGCAGAGCAGGGCGCCGTCCAGGATGAGGTGCGGGGCACGGTTGATGAGCACCGTGTCCTTGCGGCAGGCCGGTTCGTCCTCGCTTCCGTTGACGACGACGACCGGCCGGACGCCGCGCTTGATCGCCGCTTCGGCGACCGAGCGCAGCTTCTTGTGGAAGGGGAAGCCCGCGCCGCCGCGGCCCTTCAGGTTGATGGCCTCGGAGAGCTGCGCGAGCTGCTCGCCGCCCATCGGTTCGAGCGGCCCGTGCACCTTGAGGTGCATGGGCAGATCGAGTCGTTCGACAAGGTCGAAGCCTGACGTGAGCTGGGGAAGACCGACCACGCGGACTTCTGGTACGTCGGGCAGGGCCTCGTTCACCTATAGCCTCCGGAAGGCGTGTTCCAAGGTTCGCCCGAACCCGGTGCGTCGAAGGAGGCACCGGGGGGTGTTTCAGTGGCGGGACCGCTGTTGTACGTGTCGTTCGGGTTGTACGTGCCGTAGAGCGGGTTCGTCTCACCGGTGTCGTACATGTCACGTCCGCCGTAGCCGTCCGCGCCGGAATTGTTATAGGTGGGGATGTTGTATCCGGTGTCGATCATCGGATCGTAGGCCGAGCGCTGGGCCTCGCCGACCGGGGGCGGCGACGGGATCGGCCAGCTGCCCGACGTGCTGCCGGAGCCCTCCACGCGCGGCATCGCCTCGGTGGCCCGCATGTCGTACGGCAGGTCCATACGGGCGGTCTGGCCGGCCGCGAAGGGCTGCCCGCCGCCCTGGGGCGTCGAGACGGCCCGGTAGGCGGCCGCGAAGCCGGGGGCCGGCTCCTGGGTGGCCGCCGGGGTGTCGTACAGCGGCGAGGAGGGGCCCGGGACGCGCGGCAGCGGACCCGTCGAGCCCGCGGCGGCCGAGGTCCGGGCCGCCCGGGGGCTGTCGTAGCCCGGCAGCGCGGACTCCGCCGTCCTGGCCCGGCTCATGTCCAGGTCGTCGAGTTCGGGCCGCTCGCCGCCGCCGAGGAGCGTCACGAGCCGGTCGGCGATCCTGCGCTTGACCGGCCGCGGCGCGCCGCGCAGCGCCAGGGCCGCCATGACGCCGAGCAGGGAGAGCCCGTAGAGGATCACGAAGATCGGCTTGGCCTGGCGACCCGCGTAGAGCCCGTGGATCAGCGCGGCGCACCAGGCCGGGTAGGCCAGCATGTGCATGGCCCGCCAGCGGGCGGCCACCGGGGCCGGGGAGGCGAAGTTGCTGCGCAGCGCGCCCGTGATGCCCACGAAGATCATCAGCAGGCCGGCCACGGAGCCGAGCCCGATCAGGCCGCCGCTTCCGGTGACGCCGAGCGAGAACGGGACGATCGCGGCGATGAACTGGGTGTGGTCCAGCGCGATCTTCGTGGTGATGTGCAGCAGCAGGAAGGCGATCGAGGCGACGGCCGTCGTGCGGTGCACGGCCTGGCCCACGATCCGCTGGCGGGTGTTGAGGAAGATCCGGTCCTGGGCGACCAGGCCCCAGATCACCGAGCAGCTGAGGGAGACCAGGGAGAGGACGCCCGCGCCGAAGTTCAGGAAGTCCCTGACCGTGTCACCTCCGACCAGCACGATCACGGGTATGAGGAGCAGGACGGCAGCCGACGCCACCCCGTAGGCCGAACGGCCGGGTTTGGGGAGCGAGCTGTTACTGCGACGAGGGTTCATGGGGGCAACTCCGAGCGGTCATGTCGGGCAAGCGGTCCCGAGGACGAACTCTAAGCGGCTCAAAACTGAGCAGTAGGCCGTTTCAGTTATTGCGCCGTTATCGAAGAGGCCGCAGGGCAGCGCGTTGTCCCCATAGGTTCTGTTACGCCGGGTAATGTTTGAACCTAGTTCAACTTTTCCGTACCTTCACAAGCGGGCGTGGGCCCTCCTGGGGGTGCGGCCGGAAGTCCGTCGCAGCGCGCTCGACGGCTGCGGTACCCTGACGCCATGCGTGCCGTACGCCTTCTGCTTAGCGAGCCGCGCTGATCAGTCCCGACCACCGGGCGAATCGGATGGTCGGAATCGGCGCGGCGTCCCCTCCTGTGCGAGGGGATTTTTCGTTTCTTGGATGACACAGCCGCTGGCAGAGACCATCGATGGAGCTTTGAGGATCATGAGCGAGACGAACCCCGCCGCAGCCGCCGCCGTTCCGGCTGAGACGGCGCCGCACCGCTACACGGCCGCCGTGGCGGCCGAGATCGAGGCGCGCTGGCAGGACGTCTGGGACGCCGAGGGGACGTACGCCGCGCCGAACCCGAAGGGCGACCTGGCGGGCGATCCGGAGCTGGTCGCCAAGCCCAAGAAGTTCATCATGGACATGTTCCCGTACCCCTCCGGTGCGGGCCTGCACGTCGGTCACCCCCTGGGCTACATCGCCACCGATGTGTACGCCCGGTTCCAGCGCATGACCGGCCACAACGTCCTGCACACCCTGGGCTTCGACGCCTTCGGCCTGCCCGCCGAGCAGTACGCCGTGCAGACCGGCACGCACCCGCGCGTGTCCACCGAGGCCAACATGGAGAACATGAAGGCCCAGCTGCGCCGGCTGGGCCTGGGCCACGACAAGCGCCGGTCCTTCGCCACGATCGACCCGGACTACTACAAGTGGACCCAGTGGATCTTCCTGCAGATCTTCGGCTCCTGGTACGACGAGGAGGCCCGCAGGGCCCGCCCGATCTCCGAGCTGGTCGCCCGGTTCGAGAGCGGTGAGCGTGCCGTACCGGGCCACACGCGCGCGTGGAGCGAGCTGAGCGAGGCCGAGCGCGCCGACGTACTGAGCGAGTTCCGCCTGGCCTACGCCTCCGACGCGCCCGTCAACTGGTGCCCCGGTCTGGGCACGGTGCTGGCCAACGAGGAGGTCACCGCCGAGGGCCGCTCCGAGCGCGGCAACTTCCCGGTCTTCAAGGCCAAGCTGCGCCAGTGGAACATGCGGATCACCGCCTACGCGGACCGGCTGCTGGAGGACCTGGAGGAGCTGGACTGGCCCGAGGCCATCAAGCTGCAGCAGCGCAACTGGATCGGCCGCTCCGAGGGCGCCCGCGTCGACTTCCCGATCGACGGCGAGCGCATCACGGTCTTCACCACCCGCCCCGACACCCTGTTCGGCGCCACCTACATGGTCCTGGCCCCCGAGCACCCGCTGGTCGAGAAGTTCACCCCGGACGCCTGGCCCGAGGGCACCCACGAGGTGTGGACCGGCGGCCACGCCACTCCGGCCGAGGCCGTCAGCGCCTACCGCGCGCAGGCCGCCTCCAAGTCGGACGTCGAGCGGCAGGCCGAGGCCAAGGACAAGACCGGCGTCTTCATCGGCGCCTACGCGACCAACCCGGTCAACGGCGAGCGGGTCCCCGTCTTCATCGCCGACTACGTCCTGATGGGCTACGGCACCGGCGCGATCATGGCCGTCCCGGCGGGCGACCAGCGCGACTTCGAGTTCGCGCGCGCCTTCGAGCTGCCGATCCACTGCGTGGTCGAGCCGACCGACGGCCGCGGCACCGACCCGTCGGCCTGGGAGGACGCCTTCGCCTCCTACGACGCGAAGCTCATGAACTCCTCCAACGACGAGGTCAGCCTGGACGGCCTGGGCGTCGCCGAGGCCAAGGCGCGCATCACCGAGTGGCTGGAGCGCAGCGGCACCGGCGAGGGCACGGTCAACTTCCGCCTGCGCGACTGGCTGTTCAGCCGCCAGCGCTACTGGGGCGAGCCCTTCCCGATCGTCTACGACGAGGACGGCGTCGCCCACGCGCTGCCCGAGTCGATGCTGCCGCTGGAGCTGCCCGAGGTCGAGGACTACAGCCCGCGCACCTTCGACCCGGACGACGCCGACACCCAGCCCGAGACCCCGCTGTCGCGCAACGAGGACTGGGTCCACGTCACCCTGGACCTGGGCGACGGGCCGAAGAAGTACCGGCGCGAGACCAACACCATGCCCAACTGGGCCGGTTCCTGCTGGTACGAGCTGCGCTACCTGGACCCGCACAACAGCGAGCAGCTGGTCGACCCGGAGATCGAGCGCTACTGGATGGGCCCGCGCGAGGGCCAGCCGCACGGCGGCGTGGACCTGTACGTCGGCGGCGCCGAGCACGCCGTGCTGCACCTGCTGTACGCGCGCTTCTGGTCGAAGGTCCTGTACGACCTGGGCCACGTCTCCTCCGCGGAGCCGTTCCACAAGCTGTTCAACCAGGGCATGATCCAGGCCTACGTCTACCGGGACGCCCGCGGCATCGCGGTGCCGGCCGCCGAGGTGGAGGAGCGCGACGGCGCCTACTACTACCAGGGCGAGAAGGTCAGCCGCCTGCTGGGCAAGATGGGCAAGTCCCTGAAGAACGCGGTCACCCCGGACGAGATCGCCGCCGAGTACGGCGCCGACACGCTGCGCCTGTACGAGATGGCGATGGGCCCCCTGGACGTCTCCCGGCCCTGGGACACGCGCGCGGTGGTCGGCCAGTTCCGTCTGCTGCAGCGGCTGTGGCGCAACATCGTCGACGAGACCACCGGCGAGGTCACCGTCACCGGCGCCGAGCCCGACGAGGAGACGCTGCGCGCCCTGCACAAGGCGATCGACGGCGTCCGCCAGGACCTGGAGGGCATGCGGTTCAACACCGCCATCGCCAAGGTCACCGAGCTCAACAACCACCTGACCAAGGCGGGGGGCGCCGTGCCGCGCTCGGTCGCCGAGCCGCTGGTGCTGATGATCGCGCCGCTGGCCCCGCACATCGCCGAGGAACTGTGGCACCGGCTGGGCCACACCGACTCGGTCGTCCACCGGGACTTCCCGGTCGCCGACCCGGCGTACGTCGTGGACGAGACCGTGACCTGCGTCGTCCAGGTCAAGGGCAAGGTCAAGGCCCGCCTGGAGGTCTCCCCGTCGATCTCCGAGGAGGAGCTGGAGAAGGTGGCGCTGGCCGACGACAAGGTCGTCGCGGCACTGGGCGGCGCGGGCATCCGCAAGGTGATCGTGCGGGCGCCGAAGCTGGTGAACATCGTCACGGCGTGACCGGCGGCCTCACGGCGTGACCGGCGGCGGGAGGAGCCGCCTCGGGGTCGTCCCCTACGGGCAGGTTCGGGGTTCTCGTGGAACTCCGGGCCTGCCCGTTGCGTTTACCGTTGAAGAGCGGCGCGGTGTGTGCCGCGATGACCCGAGGACGCGGTGTGTGCCGCGATGACCCGAGGAGGAGCGTCGTGGGAACGGTCGTCGCAGTCTTCGCCCTGCTCTTCCTGCTGTTCGTGGTGCTCGGTGCCTACGCCACCGTCAAGGTGCTCGGCGCCGCCAGGCGCAGCGTGGACCGCACCCTCACCCAGGCCCGCCGCACCGTCGAGGACCACACGCTGCGGGCCAGGTCCTTCGTCCAGCCGGGCGCGGCGGGCGAGCTGGCCCAGCTCCGGCTCACGCTGCGCACCTCGATGCGTGCCACGCAGGAGGCGCTGAGCACGGGCGTGCGCGAGGACGAGTCCCTGAAGGAGTCCCTCGCCCTCTTCGAGCGCCTCAGCGCGCACGGACACGAACTGGACGGCGAGCTCAGGCGCCTGGAGGCCGAACCGGACCGGGCGACCCTCGCCGAGCGGCTCCCCGCGCTCCGCGAGCGGACCCGCCGTGTCACGCAGTCGGCCGACTCCCTGCGCTGGGCGGCCCGCGACCGCGCCCACCGCTTCGCCGACGACGACCTGGACACGCTGAGCGCCCAGATCGACGTGGAGGCCGGCGCCCTGCGCCACTGGACCCGGACCGACACTCCGGACGCGCCGCCCCCGTGGCCCGAGCCCCCGGCCGCCGACGCGGCCGGGCAGACCTGGCCGGACCCCCCGGCGCCGTCCTCGGCGCGGGAGCCGTCCCGGCCCGCCCTCACCCCCGCGGAACGCCGCGCGGCCCACCCCTGGCAGAAGAAGACCCGTCCCGAGAGCACGACTTGATCCGGCCACCCGCGCACCCGGTCGAAGGGCCCGGGCTGCCGTCCGGGCACTACGGCAGGTAACCTCCAGGTCATGTCCCGCCATGTCGCGATCGTCACCGATTCAACGGCCTACCTGCCGCCGCGGACGATGGAGCGCCACGGCATCACCGCCGTTCCCCTGACCGTGGTCCTCGGTGACCGGGCGCTCGAAGAGGGCACCGAGATCTCGACCCGCTCCCTGGCCCAGGCCCTGCAGAAGCGGCGCTCCGTCACCACCTCGCGCCCCAGCCCGCAGCACTTCGCCGAGACCTACCGCCGGGTCGCGGAGTCCGGTGCCACCGACATCGTCTCCCTCCATCTGTCCGCCGAACTCTCCGGCACCTACGACGCCGCGGTGCTCGCGGCGCGCGAGGCGCCGGTGCCGGTGCGGGTGGTGGACACCGGCATGGTCGGGATGGCGCTCGGCTTCTGCGCGCTGGCGGCCGCGGAGGCCGCCGAGGCGGGCGGCACCGCCGACGAGGCGGTCACGGCCGCGGAGAAGCGCGCCGGCAGCACCTCCGCCTACTTCTACGTCGACACGCTCGACTATCTGCGCCGCGGCGGCCGGATCGGCGCCGCGCAGGCCCTGCTCGGTTCCGCGCTCGCCGTGAAACCCCTGCTCCAACTCCAGGGCGGGCGCATCGAACTGCTGGAGAAGGTGCGCACGGCCTCCCGCGCGATCGCCCGGCTGGAGGAGGTCGCGGCCGAACGGGCGGGCGGCGCCGAGGTCGATGTCGCCGTCCACCATCTCGCCGCCCCGGAGCGGGCGTCGGCGCTCGCGGACCGGTTGCGGGCGCGGCTGCCCGGGCTGGCCGTGCTGCATGTCAGCGAGGTCGGAGCGGTGATCGGGGCGCACACGGGGCCGGGACTGCTGGGGGTCGTGGTGTCGCCTCGCTGACGGCGCGTGAGGGCGTGAGGGCGTGACGGTGGGACCACCCGTGAGGGGCGCGAGCGCCTGACGGTGGGAGATCGGTGAGGGCGTGACGGTGGGACGTCGATGACGTCGCGGGGCTGAGGAGTGTCACTCGTTCGGGTGGTCGAGTTGTCCACAACCGGGCGGTAGTCCCCGGGAATCGAGCAAGATCATCGCGGTTCGGCCGGTCTGCCCGATCCTCGTCGCATGGCACTTCGATCACGCTCACGACGCACAGCGACCGCGACCAGTGGCCCGAACCGGGCCCCCGCCTCGGACGGCCGGACCAGGCATCGCCGCCCACCCGACCGGCGCGGGGCCCGGCGCGGTCACCGCCGTGCTACGGGTGGGGCTCCCGGCGCGGGTTGGGTTTCCGGCTCGGGTTCGCGTCCGGCTTCGACTTCGCGTTCGGCGTCGGCTTCGGCGGAGGAACTGCGCCGCCGGGCGGAGGCGCTGTTCGGCGAACGTGCCGGGCGAGTGGGGGAGTCGGGGAGCGGACCGCCGGCGATCTCGGGGCCGTCCGCGGACGCTCCGCGGCACGCGGTAGCTCCGCCGTACCCGGATGGGGCCGCCCGGGACGGCGTGCGGCGCAGGCCGTCGTGGGCCGAGGACCCCGAAGCGGCCGGTCATGACCCGGAGTCGGGGGACGCACGCGAGGGCGGCACCGGTCCCGCTGCCGCCGTGGACATGGCCTCACCAGGACCGGTGCCGATCCCGGCACTGGCATCGGCATCCGTACCGGGATCGGCACCGGGGCCGGACGCTGCTCGGGCCTGGCGGGAGCGGGCCGGGCTCGCGCTGCGGGACCGGATGCCGCTGTGGCTGCAGGCCCGGTGCGGTCTGGAGCGCAGGAACGTCGTCGCGCTGACGGCGCTGCTCGTCCTCGCCGCGGTCCTGGCCGCGCAGCACTTCTGGACCGGCCGTACCGAGTCGGTGCGGGCACCCGAGGCCGTGCGGGCGGTGGTCCCCTACGGCGGCCGAGGCGAGAGCAGGCAGGCCGCGTCCGGAACCTCCGCCGCTCCACCGGGCGTCGGCGCGTCGCCCGGCCCCGCGATCGTGGTGGACGTCAGCGGCAAGGTCCGCCACCCCGGGATCCGGCGCCTTCCCGCGGGATCCCGGGTCGCCGACGCGCTGCGGGCGGCGGGCGGGGTGCGCCCCGGTACCGAGACCGACGGCCTCAACCGGGCCCGCTTCCTCGTGGACGGCGAACAGGTCGTCGTCGGTGGCCCGGCCCCGGCGGTGGGCGCACCGGCCGGCCCGGTCGCCGGCGCCGCGGCCGGTCCGGTGGCGGCGGGGGCTCCCGCGACACCGGTCTCCCTCAACACGGCCACGGCGGACCAGTTGGAGACCCTGCCCGGCGTCGGTCCCGTACTGGCCCAGCACATCGTCGACTACCGCACGCGGCACGGTGGCTTCCGCTCGGTGGACCAACTGCGCGAGGTCACCGGCATCGGCGACCGCCGCTTCGCCGACCTGCGCCCCCTGGTCCGGCCATGAACCGGACTCCCGAAGGCGCGGCGCCCTACCGGCCGTCGTCTCCCGGGCACACTCCCCCCGAAGGTCCCCCGGGCTCCACCGGGGCCCGCCCGCGCCGCTCGGTGCACGCGGTCGCGGGCGGTCGGCTCGGCGCCGCCCATCCCCGGCAGGAGGGACCGGCGGATCTACGGCTCGTCCCGCCCGCGCTCGCGGCCTGGGCCACGGCGGCGTCGGCCGTGGACGCCGCGCCGGAGCCGGTCATGGGCTTCGCGGTCTTCTGCCTCGTCGTCGCGGCCGCGCTCCTGCTCGGTCGCCGTCGGCTCCACGCCACCAGGCCACGGCCCGACCGCCCGCCGCGAGGGCTGCTGTGTCCCGCCGGGCCCGCTGACGTCGGCCCCTCTCCTCGTCCCGCCGAGCCCGCCAACCACCCTCGTGCCGGGCTCGCCGGCTCCCCTCGTCCCGCCGGGCCCGCCCCGCCTGCTGGGTCCGGCCGTCCCGTCCGTCCCGCCGGACCCGCGTGGGCGCGTGCCTCCGTGGCCGCCGCGCTTCTCGCCGCCGCCGCGTCGGCCGTGTCCGCCGGGTTGCACGGGGCGGATCTGCGCCGGGGGCCGGTGCCGGGGCTGGCGCGGCAGTTCGCCACGGTGACCGTCGAGGTGGAACTGACCTCGGACCCCCGGCTCACCCGCCCCCGGGTCAGAGGCGATCGCATGGGGACGGCGGCCGTGCTGATCGACGCCGAGGTCCGGCGCGTGGAGCGGGCGGACGGCGCGACGGCCGTGGACACACGGACGCCGGTACTGATGCTCGTCGACACCCGCTCCCGGCCGCCGGCCCTCTCCCGGGACACCTCGGCGGGAGTTCGCGGCTCCCGTGGCTCCCGTGGCTCCCCGGACGGGCCGGAGCGCTCGCCCTGGCTCGGGCTGCTGCCGTCCACGCGGCTGAGGGTGACCGCCCGGCTGGCACCCCCGCTGACGGGCGGCGACCGGATCGCGGCGGTGCTGCGGGTGCGGGGCCGGACGGCGCCCGAGGTCGTGGGCGGCCCGTCCGGCACGCAGCGGCTGGCGGGACGGCTGCGGGCCGGGCTGCGCGCGGCGACGGACGGCCTGCCGGCGGACGCGCGGGCGCTGCTGCCCGGGCTGGTCGTCGGGGACACCTCGCGGATCATCCCCGAGCTGGACGAGGCGTTCAAGGAGACGGACCTCGCGCACACCCTGGCCGTCTCCGGCAGCAACCTCACGATCCTCCTCGCCCTGCTGCTGGGCCCGCCCGGTCTGGCCCAGCGTGCCGAGCGCCGCGGCGCCGCACCGAGGCTCGGACTCTCCCTGCGGACGACGGCGCTGCTGGGCGGCGCCCTCACCGTGGGGTTCGTCGTCGTGTGCCGGCCCGACCCGAGCGTGCTGCGGGCCGCGGCCTGCGGAGCCGTGGCGCTGCTCGCCCTGGCGACCGGCCGCCGCAGGTCGCTGATCCCGGCGCTGGCGACCGCCGTCCTGCTGCTGGTGCTCTACGACCCGTGGCTGGCCCGCAGTTACGGTTTCCTGCTGTCGGTGCTGGCCACCGGCGCCCTGCTCACGCTCGCACCCCGCTGGAGCGCCGCACTGCGGGGGCGCGGCGTTCCAGCCAGGCCGGCCGAGGCGCTGGCCGCCGCCGCAGCGGCGCAGGCGCTGTGCGCGCCGGTCGTCGCCGTGCTGTCGGCGCGGGTGAGCCTGGTGGCCGTGCCGTGCAACCTGCTCGCCGAGGCCGCGGTCGCGCCGGCGACGGTGCTGGGCTTCGCGGCGCTGGCGACGGCGCCGGTGTCGATGCCGGTGGCCAAGGCGTTCGCATGGTGCGCGAGTTGGCCGGCCGGATGGATCGCGGGCGTGGCCCGGACGGGGGCCGGACTGCCCGGCGGGGGAGTGGACTGGCCGGGCAGTTGGGGCGGGGCGCTGCTCCTGGCCCTCGCCACGGCCGTCGTGCTGCTCCTGGGCCGGCGGCTCCTGGGGCACCCCCGGCTGTGCGGTGTCTGCGCCGTGCTGCTGGTGCTGGTGGTGGTGCGGCCGCCCCCGCTGACCAGGGTCGTCACGGGCTGGCCCCCGCCGGGGTGGCGGTTCGCCGTGTGCGACGTGGGCCAGGGGGACGCGACGGTCCTCGCGGCGGGCGAGGGCACCGGCGTCGTCGTGGACGCCGGGCCCGACCCGGCGCTGGCCGACCACTGCCTGCGCGCGCTGGGCATCACGAGAGTCCCGCTCGTCGTGCTCACCCACTTCCACGCCGACCACGTGGCCGGTCTGCCGGGGGTGCTGCGGGGGCGCGCGGTGGGCGCGATCGAGACGACGGGGTACGAAGAACCCGCGGACCAGGCCGAGTTCGTAAGGAGGGAGGCGGCGGAACGGCACATCCCGCTCACCCGCGCCGTCGCCGGGGAGCAGCGGCGCACCGGCACGCTCTCCTGGCAGGTGCTGTGGCCACCGCCGCCTCCGTCCCCCGACCCGGACGGGCCCAACGACGCCAGCGTGGCCCTGCTCGTCCGGACCGGCGGCCTGCGGCTGCTGCTGCTCGGAGACCTCGAACCCCCGTCCCAGCAGGCACTGCTGAGATCGCCGGCGGCCGCGCTGGTGGCGGCCGTGGACGTCCTCAAGGTCGCCCACCACGGTTCGGCGTACCAGGACCCGGACCTGATACGCGTGGCGGCTCCCCGGCTGGCGCTCATCTCCTGCGGCACGGACAACCCGTACGGGCACCCGGCCCCCGGTACCGTCGCCGCCCTGCGGTCGGCGGGTGCCGCGGTGCTGCGCACGGACCGGGACGGGGCCCTGGCCGTGACCGGGACCGGTGCGCGGTTGCGGGTGGCGAGAGACTGACCCCATGAACACCGCTCAGGTCGACGCCTACCTCCGCCGCCTCGGTGCCGAGCGCCCGGCGCGTCCCACCGCCGACGCCCTGCGCCGGCTGCACCTGCGGCATCTGCGGGCCGTGCCCTTCGAGAACCTGTCCGTCCATCTCGGCGAGGAGATCCTGCTGGAGGAGAAGCGGCTGCTGGACAAGGTGGTGGGCGTGCGCCGGGGCGGGTTCTGCTACGAACTGAACGGGGCGTTCGGGGCGTTGCTCACGGCGCTCGGCTTCGAGGTCACCCTGCTCGCCGCGCGGGTGTACGGGGAGGAGGGGCGGCTCGGCATCCCCTACGACCATCTGGCGCTGCGGGTACGCACGGTGGACGGGGGCGACCGGCTGGCCGACGTGGGGTTCGGGACGCACAGCCACTTCCCGCTGGCGTTCGGGGAGCGGGGCGAACAGGCCGACCCCGGCGGCACGTTCAGGATCGTCGAGGCGGGGCCCGACGGGGCCGGGAGACGCGGGCCGGGCGCGGCCGGGACGGGCGACGCGGACGGCGTCCAGGACGGTTCCGCCGACCTGGACGTCGTCCGGGACGGGAAGCCGCAGTACCGCCTGGAGGTACGGCCTCGGGTCCTCGCGGACTTCGTGGCCGGGGCCTGGTGGCACAGCACCTCGCCCGCCTCGCACTTCACACGGTCGCTGGTGTGCTCCCGGCTCACCGAGGACGGAGGGCGGATCACCCTCGGCGGCCGGACCCTCACCACGACGAGCGGTGACGGGACGCGCGTGGTCCGGGACCTGGACACGGACGAGGAGGTGCTCGCCGTGTACCGCGACCGGTTCGGGCTGGAGCTCGCCGGCGTCCCGGAGGTGCGGGGCGGAGCCGACGGCGGCTGAACCGGGCGAGCGGCGGTGCCGGAGAATGGCCGGGTGAGTGATGTGAGACATGTGCTGGTGCTGCCGGACCGCGAAGCCGCAGAGGAGGCCGCACAGGCGCTGGCCGAACGGTTCGGGACCGACGAGGAGCCGAGGATCGTGCGGGACGCCCTCGCCGGGGAGGACGACGCGGAGGACGCGCAGTGGCTCGTACTGCTGCGCGACGACGCGGAGCGGCTCGATCCCGCGGAGCTCGACACGTTCGCGGGGGAGTGGGACGGCTGGCGCGAGGAGCCGTAGGACTCCGGCCCCACCGCCGGGCCCACCAGCCCACCAGGGCCCGTGCCGACCGCACCGCCGCCCCGCCCTCACCCCGCCCGCGCCCGACCCCATCGGGCTCCGCGCCGCCCAGGCCGGTTCCGCGCCCACGCCGGTGCTCCACCCCACCCCGCCCACGCGGGCGCCCCGCCCGTGCCTCCGCCCCGCCCCACCCCCTCCCGCCTCCGCCCCCGTTGTCGCTGCCGCGTGCGATGCTTGGGCCGATGGCCAGGAACACTGCGAACGACGACCTGCTTGCCCCGGTGACGCTTGCCGTGGGGCAGGAGGACCTGCTGCTCGACCGTGCCGTGCGGGACGTGGTGTCCGCCGCCAGGGCCGCCGACGCCGACACGGACGTACGGGACCTGACCTCGGACCAGTTGCAGCCCGGCACGCTCGCCGAGCTGACCAGCCCGTCGCTCTTCGCGGAGCGCAAGGTCGTGGTCGTACGCAACGCGCAGGACCTGTCGGCCGACACGGTCAAGGACGTGAAGGCGTATCTCGGGGCTCCCGCCGAGGAGATCACGCTCGTGCTGCTGCACGCGGGCGGCGCCAAGGGCAAGGGCCTGCTGGACGCGGCGCGCAAGGCGGGCGCGCGCGAGGTGGCCTGCCCGAAGATGACGAAGCCGGCCGACCGGCTGGCCTTCGTGCGGGCCGAGTTCCGGGGGCTCGGCAGGTCGGCCACGCCGGAGGCGTGCCAGGCGCTGGTCGACGCGATCGGCAGCGATCTGCGGGAACTGGCGTCGGCGTCGGCGCAACTGGTCGCCGATGTCGAGGGCACGATCGACGAGGCGGTCGTCGGGCGGTACTACACGGGGCGGGCCGAGGCCTCCAGCTTCACCGTCGCCGACCGGGCCGTGGAGGGGCGGGCGGCCGAGGCGCTGGAGGCGCTGCGCTGGTCGCTCGCGACAGGGGTGGCACCGGTGCTGATCACCAGTGCTCTGGCCCAGGGCGTGCGGGCGATCGGCAAGCTGCTGTCCGCGCGCGGTGGCCGTCCCGCCGATCTGGCGCGGGAGCTGGGGATGCCGCCGTGGAAGATCGACCGGGTGCGGCAGCAGATGCGCGGCTGGACGCCGGACGCGGTCTCCGTCGCGCTGCGGTCGGTGGCCGAGGCGGACGCCGGCGTCAAGGGCGGCGGGGACGACCCCGGGTACGCCCTGGAGAAGGCGGTCGTGACCATCGCCCGCGCGGCACGTTCCCGCGGCCGGGCCTGACCCGGCCCCGCCAGAGGCGAGAGGGCCCCGCACACCGACGGCCCAGCCCTGCTCGGGGCGAGAGGGCCCCGCACGCCGACGACCCCGCGCCGCTGGAGGCGAGAGGTGCCCGCACGCCGAAGACCCCGCCCCCCTCCCTGGGGAAAGGGAGGGGCGGCAGGGTCTTCGGTTCACGCTGTTCACGCCGTTGAGCCCGTACCCGCGTGGCGAACGCAGGCCGCGTACGAGCTCGGGGGTGCCGGCCGGGAGCGGATGAGAGAGGGCCCGCTCTGGGTCCTGCCGGCGGTCAGATCAACGAGTGGGTCAGCCCTTGAGGGAAGCGACCTTGGAAGCCAGCGCCGACTTCTTGTTGGCGGCCTGGTTCTTGTGGATGACACCCTTCGAGACGGCCTTGTCGAGCGCACGCGCGGCAGCGCGCTGCAGCTCGGTGGCCTTCGCGATGTCACCCGCGGCAGCAGCCTCACGGGCCTTGCGGATCGCGGTCTTCAGGGAGGACTTGACGGCCTTGTTGCGCAGCCGGGCCTTCTCGTTGGTCTTGATCCGCTTGATCTGGGACTTGATGTTCGCCACGAATGAGCCTCTACAGATTCAGGCACGCGAGGATGGACCGCGGACGGCCCGCCTCACGCGCCGGTGATTTCTTGAAGACGTGCCCCGTGCGACCTCCCGGAGAAGGGCATGAGACACAGCGCATCAGACTACCAGTGGCCCTCCGAGTGGCCCAAACCGGTCACCGGTCCCCGGCCGTGGGACCATGGAGGCTACGTATCGATCCGACCCGAGACCGCAGACGGACAAGCACACGTATGCGGACGCCTCAAGAATCAGGACCCTGCGTGCCCGCGACCCCTCTCCATGCGCCCGAGCCGAGCCGTACCGACCCGGCTCTGATCCGCAACTTCTGCATCATCGCGCACATCGACCACGGCAAGTCCACGCTGGCCGACCGGATGCTTCAGCTGACCGGTGTGGTCGAGCAGCGGCAGATGCGCGCTCAGTACCTCGACCGCATGGACATCGAGCGCGAGCGCGGCATCACGATCAAGTCCCAGGCGGTGCGTCTGCCGTGGGCCCCGTCCGGCGATCCGGGCAACACGCACATCCTGAACATGATCGACACCCCGGGGCACGTCGACTTCACGTACGAGGTCTCCCGGTCGCTCGCCGCCTGTGAGGGGACCGTCCTCCTCGTCGACGCCGCCCAGGGCATCGAGGCGCAGACCCTCGCCAACCTCTACCTGGCGATGGAGAACGACCTCACGATCATCCCGGTCCTCAACAAGATCGACCTGCCGGCCGCCCAGCCGGAGAAGTTCGCCGAGGAGCTCGCCAACCTCATCGGATGCGACCCCGGCGACGTGCTGAAGGTCTCCGCCAAGACCGGTCTCGGCGTCGACGCGCTGCTGGACCGGGTCGTCGAGCGGATCCCGGCCCCGGTCGGCGTCGCCGACGCCCCCGCCCGCGCGATGATCTTCGACTCGGTCTACGACTCCTACCGCGGCGTGGTCACCTACGTCCGGGTCGTCGACGGCAAGCTCAACAAGCGCGAGCGGATCCGGATGATGTCCACCGGCGCCACCCACGAGCTGCTGGAGATCGGCACCAACTCGCCGGAGATGCTCCCGGCCGACGGCCTCGGCGTCGGCGAGGTGGGCTACCTCATCACCGGTGTGAAGGACGTCCGCCAGTCCAAGGTCGGTGACACGATCACCAGCCAGGCCAAGGGCGCCGAGGAGGCGCTGGGCGGCTACAAGGACCCCAAGCCGATGGTCTTCTCCGGCCTGTATCCGCTGGACGGCTCCGACTATCCCGAGCTGCGCGAGGCGCTGGACAAGCTCCAGCTCAACGACGCCGCCCTGGTCTACGAGCCGGAGACCTCCGCGGCCCTCGGCTTCGGTTTCCGCGTCGGCTTCCTCGGCCTGCTCCACCTCGACGTGGTCCGCGAGCGGCTGGAGCGCGAGTTCGGGCTCGACCTGATCGCCACCGCCCCCAACGTGGTCTACCGCGTGATCATGGAGGACGGCACCGAGCACACGGTGACCAACCCGAGCGAGTTCCCCGAGGGCAAGCTCGCGGAGGTGTACGAGCCGGTCGTGCGGGCCACGATCCTCGCGCCCACCGAGTTCATCGGCGCGATCATGGAGCTGTGCCAGACCCGGCGGGGCACCCTGCTCGGCATGGACTACCTGTCCGAGGACCGCGTCGAGATCCGCTACACGCTGCCGCTCGCGGAGATCGTCTTCGACTTCTTCGACCAGCTGAAGTCCAAGACCCGCGGCTACGCCTCCCTCGACTACGAGCCCACCGGCGAGCAGAACAGCTCCCTGGTCAAGGTGGACATCCTGCTGCACGGCGACAAGGTGGACGCCTTCTCGGCGATCACCCACAAGGACCAGGCGTACGCGTACGGCGTGCGGCTCGTCGCCAAGCTCAAGGAGCTGATCCCGCGGCAGAACTTCGAGGTGCCGGTGCAGGCCGCCATCGGCTCGCGGGTGATCGCCCGCGAGACCATCCGCGCCATCCGCAAGGACGTCCTCGCCAAGTGCTACGGCGGCGACATCTCCCGCAAGCGCAAGCTGCTGGAGAAGCAGAAGGAAGGCAAGAAGCGGATGAAGATGGTGGGTTCCGTGGAGGTTCCGCAGGAGGCCTTCATCGCGGTCCTCTCCAGCGATGACAGCGCGGGGTCGGCCAAGGGCAAGAAGTAACCAGGGGTTACCCGCGGTTGCCCCGGCAAACCGGGTGGAAAGGGGGTCCGTCATGCGAAAGTGCGGCGGGCCCCTGTGCGTGCGCGCGGTAGCTCTCTGTAGGAAGTGACAGTCCGCGGCCCCTTACGCGGTGGCCGGTCGCGCTTTACTCTGATCCCTGCTCGATAGTTACTCGCGAGTTAAACAACGTCGCGAGTCAACCCAGCCGCACTGAGCCAGCCGCACTGCCGCGGGCCCCGGAGGATGTCGTGAGCGACGCACAGACCCTGATCGAGAACCGCCCGCCGACCGTGGCGGCCCTCTTCCTGGAGCGCGTGGCGGCCACGCCGGACGCCGAAGCCTACCGCTATCCGGTGCCCCCCTCCTCGGGTACGGGCCCGGACGACTGGAAGTCGCTGAGCTGGGCGCAGGCCGCCGAGCGGGTCTACTCGATCGCGGCCGGGCTCATCGAGCTGGGCGTGCAGCCCGAGGAGCGGGTGGCCCTCGCCTCCTCCACCCGGATCGAGTGGATCCTGGCCGACCTGGGCATCATGTGCGCCGGCGCGGCGACCTCCACCATCTATCCGCAGACCAATGCCGACGAGTCGGCGTTCATCCTCTCCGACTCCGAGAGCCGGGTCCTGATCGCGGAGAACGCCGAGCAGCTGGCCAAGGTGCTGGAGAAGCGCGCCGAGCTGCCCGACCTGCACCACGTCGTGGTCGTCGACCCGGCCGGCGTGGAGACGAGCGACTGGGTCCTCACCCTCGCCGAGCTGGAGAGCCGCGGCGCCGCCCATCTGGAGAAGCACCCCTCGCTCATCAAGGAGCGGGTCGGCGCGATCACCCGGGAGCAGCTCGCCACGCTCATCTACACCTCCGGCACCACAGGCCGCCCCAAGGGTGTCCGCCTGCCGCACGACAACTGGTCGTACATGGCGAAGGCGATCGCCGCGACCGGGCTGGTCGGCGGCGACGACGTGCAGTACCTGTGGCTGCCCCTGGCGCACGTCTTCGGCAAGGTCCTCACCTCCGGCCAGATCGAGGTCGGGCACGTCACCGCCGTCGACGGCCGCGTGGACAAGATCATCGAGAACCTGCCGGTGGTGCAGCCGACGTACATGGCGGCCGTCCCGCGCATCTTCGAGAAGGTCTACAACGGCGTCGCCGCCAAGGCGCGCGCGGGCGGCGCGGCCAAGTACAAGATCTTCCAGTGGGCGTCCGAGGTGGCCCGCGAGTACGCCAAGGTCTCGCAGGACAACTTCCAGCGCACCGGCACCCACGCCGTGCCCTTCGGCCTGGCCTCCAAGCACAAGGTGGCCGACCGGCTCGTCTTCGCCAAGATCCGCGAGGCCTTCGGCGGCAACCTGCGGGCCTGTGTGTCGGGCAGCGCCGCCCTCGCGCCGGAGATCGGCTACTTCTTCGCCGGCGCCGGTATCCACATCCTGGAGGGCTACGGCCTGACCGAGTCCTCCGCGGCCTCCTTCGTCAACCCCGGCGAGGCCTACCGCACCGGCACCGTCGGCAAGCCGCTGCCCGGCACGGAGGTGCGCATCGCCGACGACGGCGAGATCCTGCTGCGCGGCCCCGGCATCATGCAGGGCTACCACCGGCTGCCCGAGAAGACCTCCGAGGTCCTGGAGACGGACGGCTGGTTCCACACCGGGGACATCGGCGAGCTGTCCGCGGACGGCTACCTGCGCATCACCGACCGCAAGAAGGACCTCATCAAGACCTCCGGCGGCAAGTACATCGCGCCGGCCGAGGTCGAGGGCCAGTTCAAGGCGGTGTGCCCCTACGTCTCCAACATCCTGGTGCACGGCGCCGACCGGAACTTCTGCACCGCGCTCATCGCCCTCGACGAGGTCTCCCTGATGGAGTGGGCGAAGGAGAACGGCCTCGCGGGCAAGTCGTACGCGGAGGTCGTCGCCGCGCCCGCCACGGTCGAGATGGTCGACGGCTACGTGAAGCAGCTCAACGAGGGCCTGCAGCGCTGGCAGACCATCAAGAAGTTCCGCCTCCTGCCGCGCGACCTCGACGTCGAGCACGGCGAGATCACGCCGAGCCTGAAGCTGAAGCGGCCGGTCGTGGAGCGCGAGTACAAGCACCTGATCGACGAGATGTACGCGGGCACCCGCGAGGCCTGAGCCGCCGTACGGCGGGGGCGGATCCCCCGGTGGCCCGCCCCCGCGGGCGCCGGTGCCCCCGCCTCCGCGGGCGCCGGTGGCCCCGCCCCCGCGGGTCCTAGCGACCCGCTCCCGCCGGACCGCCCCCGCGGGTCCTAGCGACCCGCTCCCGCCGGACCGCCCCCGCGGGACCTAGTGGCCCCGCTCCCGCCGGATCGAGTCCACCAGCCTGTGGAGTTCGCGGACCTGCCGGTGTGCCTCCGGCACGTCCGGCGGGTCGGCGGCCAGCAGCGCGTCCACCGCGGCCAGCCGGGCGGCCACCGCGGCGCAGTGCGCCTGCTCCTGCGTCAGCATCCGTTCCAGCTGCCGGTTCTTGCGGTACAGGTCGAGGAAGACGGCGACCTTGGCGCGCAGCACCCACGGGTCGAAGGGCTTGCGCAGGTAGTCGGCGGCTCCCGTGGCGTACCCGCGGAAGGCGAAGCCCGGGTCGTCCTCCGCGGCGGTCAGGAAGACGACCGGGACGTCCTTGGCCCCGTCCAGCCGCCTGATGCCCGCGGCCGTCTCGAAGCCGTCCATGCCCGGCATGTGCACATCCAGCAGGACGACGGCGAACCGCCGCCGCGCCAGCGCCGCCAGTGCCTCCTCGCCCGAACGCGCCCGCACCAGAGGCTGGTCGAGGGGTTTGAGGACCGCCTCCAGGGCGGTCAGGTTGTCCTCCATGTCGTCCACGAGGAGGATGCCGGCCGTGTCGTCGGCCGTGCCCTCAGCGGTCATGCTGACGATGCCTCATTCGGTCGCGGTCGTGGTCGTGGTGAGCGGGCGGCGCGCCGCGGGTGCTCGGACTTCGGCCGGAATGCGTCCCTCTTCGAGCAGGCGCGTGGCACTGTTCTCACTCATGCCGGCCCAGTTCGGTAACTCGGCGCTTATGGGTGCGGTCAGTCTGTCACTCTGTCCGCATCGACCGAGGCGTATTCGTCCGAACTTCTCGGGGAGTTGCCGATGGGGGTCATTCCCACGCAGCGGGAGACCGTCGCCCGTGCCTCCGGGGCACCCGCGCACCCGGGCGCCGAGGTGCTCACGCACCTGGCCGCGGGCGGGCGCGCGCAGGCGTGGGCGACCCTGCCCGGAGGCCCCCTCGCGCCCGGCTCCGCCCGCGCCCTGGTGCGTACGGCGCTCGCCGAGTGGGCGCAGCGCGGACACGCCGTCGCCGGCCGGCTGACCGAGGACGCCCTGGTGGTCGTCAGCGAGCTGGTCACCAACGCCGTCGTGCACGCGGGCACCGACGTGGAGCTGGCCTGCGAACTGGAGCCGGACAGCGGCGCGTTCGTCGTCGAGGTGTCCGACCACCACCCCTCGCGCGCCCCCCGCGACACCTCCGCGGACCCGGCGCACCAGGCCCCGGAGCACGGCCGCGGCCTGCGCCTGGTCGCGGCGCTCTCCGAGGAGTGGGGCATCACCTACCGGACCGGGGCCAAGACGGTGTGGGCGCGGCTGCCCGCCGAGCGCGGCGCCGCGGACGAGGAGGACGGCGAGGGCGGGGAGGGCGAGGAGTACGCCGGGCAGCGCCACCTCGGCGTGGCCCAGGTCCTCGCGCCCGAGCCGCGGCGGGCCGAGTGGGACCGGGAGTGGCTCGGGCGCGGCGCCCTGTCCTTCCTCGCCGAGGCCTCCGACCTGCTCGCCGGCCAGCTCGACGAGAACCTGGTCGCCGCGCTCACCGGGCAGCTGATCGTGCCGCGCCTGGCCGACTGGTGCGCGGTGTGGCTGGAGGACGAGGCGACCGCCCGCGGCGGCTGGGGCGACGGGACCGGCGCGGCGGGGCCGCGGCTCGCCCGCGTCTGGCACGGCAGCGAGAACCGCATGGAGGAACTGCGCCGGGCCCTGGAGAAGGACCCGCCGCGCGCGGTCGACGGCCTACGGTCCGGGCCGGTCCCCTACCCCTGGCCCGGGGAGGCCCTCGGCCCGGCCGGCACCCACGGGTCGGCGCTCGCCTACCGCCTGATCGCGGGCGGCCGCCCGCTCGGCACGCTGGTCATCGGGCGGGCCGGGCTGCTGCGCTTCCCCGACGAGATCACCGGGCTGGTCGAGGACCTCGGTCGCCGGGTCGCGCTCGCCGTCGGCGCGGCCCGGCAGTACGCCCGCCAGGCCACCATCAGCGCCGTCCTGCAGCGCGGGCTGCTGCCCGGCGCGGTCGCGCAGATCCCCGGGGTGCGCAGCGCCCTGGTCTACGAGCCGTGCGACAAGGGCGGTCCGAGCGGCGACTTCTACGACCTCTTCCCGGCCGGGGACGGCCGCTGGTGCTTCGCCGTCGGCGACGTCCAGGGCAAGGGCCCGGAGGCCGCCGTGGTCATCGGGCTGGCCCGGCCCTGGTTGCGGCTGCTGGCCCGCGAGGGCTACGGCGTCCCCGACGTCCTGGACCGCCTCAACCAGCTCCTGCTCGACGACGCCACCGAGGCCGCCGACGCCGCCGCCCGGGTCCTGGTGGCCGCGGGCGGCCGCACCCCCGCCCCCGGCGACGGCCCGCAGACCCGCTTCCTGTCCCTCCTCTACGGCGAGCTGGCCCCCTTCGAGGGCGGTGTCCGCTGCACCCTCGCCTGCGCCGGGCACCCGCTGCCGCTGCTCCTCGGGCGCCGGGGCGACGTCCGTACGGTCGCCCGCCCGCAGACCCTGCTCGGCGTCGTCGAGGACGAGACGTACACCAGCGAGACCTGCGAGCTGGCGCCCGGCGACACCCTGCTGTGCGTCACCGACGGGGTGACCGAGCGGCGCTCCGGCTCCCGTCAGTTCGACGACGGCGACGGACTCGCCAAGGCCCTCGCCGGGTGCGCCGGGCTGGACGCGGAGCTGGTCGCCGAGCGCATCCGGCGGCTGGTGCACGACTTCGGGGCCGGGCCCCCGGAGGACGACCTGGCGCTGATGGTGCTCCAGGCGGAGTGAGCGGCCGAGGGCGGGCGCCCGGGCTGTGCGGCCGAGGTCAGGGGCCTGGCGTGTGCGGCCGCAGGCGGGCGCCCGGGCGTGAGTGGCCGAGGGTGGGCGGCCCGCCGGGGCCCCGGCGGGGAGCGAACGCCCGGAGTCGGAGCTTGGCGTCAGCGACCACGGGCAGGCGCCCAGGCGTGACTGGCCGAGGGTGCGCAGCGCCCTGGTCTACGAGCGCTGCGGAGCGAGAGCCGTAGAGCCGGCGCCTCGGAGTGGGCGCCCGGCCCGGGACCCGGCGCCGGTGCTGGACAATGGAGGACATGCCTTCCGCACTTCCCGACGGCGAGCCCGTCCCCGAGGACGGCGCGCTGCCCGCGCGGGTGCTCGCCGGGGCCGCCGACCGGCCCCTCGGGTTCTACCTGCACGTGCCCTACTGCGCGACCCGCTGCGGCTACTGCGACTTCAACACCTACACCGCCACCGAGCTGCGCGGCACCGGCGGCGTGCTCGCCTCCCGGGACAACTACGCCGGGACGCTGACCGACGAGATCCGCCTGGCCCGCAAGGTCCTCGGCGACGATCCGCGCGAAGTCCGTACGGTCTTCGTCGGCGGCGGCACGCCCACCCTGCTGGCCGCGGACGACCTGGTGCGGATGCTGCGGGCGATCCGCGACGAGTTCGGTCTCGCGCCCGACGCCGAGGTGACGACGGAGGCCAACCCCGAGTCGGTCGACCCGGCGTATCTGGCGGCCCTGCGGGAGGGCGGCTTCAACCGGATCTCCTTCGGTATGCAGAGCGCCCGGCAGCACGTGCTGAAGGTCCTCGACCGCACGCACACCCCGGGCCGCCCCGAGGAGTGCGTCGCCCAGGCCCGCGCGGCGGGCTTCGAGCACGTGAACCTCGACCTGATCTACGGCACCCCCGGAGAGTCGGACGACGACTGGCGGGCCTCCCTGGACGCGGCCCTGGGCGCCGGCCCCGACCACGTCTCGGCGTACGCCCTGATCGTCGAGGAGGGCACGCAGCTCGCCCGCCGGATCCGCCGCGGCGAGATCCCGGGGACCGACGACGACGTGCACGCCGACCGCTACCTGATCGCGGAGGAGACGCTCTCCGCGGCGGGCTTCGCGTGGTACGAGGTCTCCAACTGGGCCACCTCCGAGGCGGCCCGCTGCCTGCACAACGAGCTGTACTGGCGGGGCGCCGACTGGTGGGGCGCGGGCCCCGGCGCGCACAGCCACGTCGGCGGCGTGCGCTGGTGGAACGTCAAGCACCCGGGCGCCTACGCCGCCGCCCTCGCCGGGGGCCGCTCCCCGGGCGCCGGCCGCGAGCTCCTCGCGGACGAGGACCGCCGGGTGGAGCGGATCCTGCTGGAGCTGCGGCTGCGCGAGGGCGTACCGCTGTCCCTGCTGCGGGAGGCGGGACGCGCGGCCTCCCGCCGCGCGCTGTCCGGCGGTCTGCTGGAGCCGGGGCCGTACGAGGCGGGACGCGCGGTGCTCACCCTGCGGGGCCGGCTGCTGGCCGACGCGGTGGTGCGCGACCTGGTGGACTGAGGGGCCGGACCCCGGCGGCCGCGGCGAGGGCTCCGCGTGCCTCGGCGAACGGTCACGTGCCTCAGGGCACGGTCACGTGGTCGATGAGACGCTCGACACACCCCAGCAGATCCGGCTCCAGGTCCCGGTACGAGCGGACCCGGGAGAGGATCCGCTGCCAGGCGGCGCCCGTGTTCTCCGGCCAGCCGAGAGCCCGGCACACGCCCGTCTTCCAGTCCTGCCCGTGCGGGACCCGGGGCCAGGCGTCGATGCCCACGGAGGACGGCTTCACGGCCTCCCAGACGTCGATGTACGGATGGCCCACGACCAGCGCGTGCTCGTCGGTCACCGACTCGGCGATGCGCCACTCCTTGCTGCCCGGCACCAGGTGGTCCACCAGGACGCCCAGGCGGGCGTCGGGGCCGGGTGCGAAGTCCGCCACGATCGACGGCAGGTCGTCCACGCCCTCCAGGTACTCGACGACCACGCCCTCGACGCGCAGGTCGTCGCCCCACACCTTCTCGACGAGTTCGGCGTCGTGCCGCCCCTCGACGTAGATCCGCCCGGCGCGGGCCACCCGCGCGCGGGCGCCGGGCACGGCGACCGAACCGGACGCCGTACGGGTGGGCCGCACCGGCCCCGACGCCGGCTTCACCAGCGTCACCGCGCGGCCCTCCAGCAGGAAGCCGCCCGGCTGGAGCGGGAAGACCCGGTGCTTGCCGAAGCGGTCCTCCAGCGTCACCGTGCCCGCCTCGCAGCCGACCACCGCCCCGCAGAAACCCGTCCCCGGCTCCTCCACCACCAGACCCGGGTCCGCCGGCACCTCCGGCGCGGGCCGGGACTTCTTCCACGGCGGGGTCAGGTCGGCGGAGTACTGGCGCATTCGAATGACGATAGGGAGAACCCCGCGGGCGATCAGCGCGACACGCCGAAACGTCGGGCCAGGGCGTCACGCTGCGCCCGGACGAACGCCGCGTCCACCACCCCGCCGTGACCGGGCACGTACAGCGCGTCCTCGCCCCCCAGTTCCAGCAGCCGGTCCAGGGCGGCGGGCCACCGGGAGGGCACGGCGTCGGGACCGGCCTGCGGCTCCCCGGACTCCTCGACCAGGTCGCCGCAGAAGACCACCGCCGGGTCGCCCGGCACCACGACGGCGAGGTCGTGCCGGGTGTGCCCCGGGCCGACGTCGTGCAGCAGCACCTCCCGGCCGCCCTTCAGCTCGACGACGGCCTTTCCCCACACACCCTCCCGGGGAGAGACCAGGGTGTCCGCCGCCACCTCGGCCGCCCCGCCCTCCAGCCCGTTGCGCACCGCGTCCGCGCACAGCTCCGCGCGCCCGTCCTCGAACACCGCGCGGGAGCCGCCCGCGGCGAAGACGTGGGCGCCCGCGAACACGGCCGCGCCGAAGACGTGGTCGAAGTGCGGATGCGTCAGTGCGAGAAACCGCACACGGCCGCCGGCCAGCCGCTCCGCCTCCCGGCGCAGCCGGACCCCCTCCGCCAGGCTCGACCCGGCGTCGACCATCAGCGCGCCGTCCTCGCCGAGGACCAGGCCCACCGTGCAGTCCCACACCGGAAGGCGGCGGCGGCCGACCCCCTCCGCCAGCCGTTCCCACCCCAGCTCTTCCCAAGTCACCGTCATACGGCGACGCTAGCCGCGAGGGCCGCCGGGGCCCAGCCGCGGCGGCCCTCGCGGCACGACCTCGCAGGCCGTAGCCGGACCGGCCTTGCCGCGGGCGTACCCGACGGCCGTACACTGGGCCGGGTAAAGCTGGCACTCGTATGCGCCGAGTGCCAGGCAAGGAGCCGCGGGACGACTTCTGGAGGTGTGCGCGATGCTCAGCGAACGAAGGCTTCAGGTGCTGCGCGCCATCGTCCAGGACTACGTGGGCACCGAGGAGCCGGTGGGCTCCAAGGCCCTGACCGAGCGGCACAACCTCGGTGTCTCGCCCGCCACGGTCCGCAACGACATGGCGGCCCTGGAGGACGAGGGCTACATCGCCCAGCCGCACACCAGCGCCGGACGCATCCCCACCGACAAGGGGTACCGCCTCTTCGTCGACAAGCTGGCCGGGGTCAAGCCGATGACCGCGCCGGAGCGCCGGGCGATCCAGAACTTCCTCGACGGCGCCGTCGACCTCGACGACGTGGTCGCCCGCACGGTGCGGCTGCTCGCGCAGCTGACCCGGCAGGTCGCCGTCGTGCAGTACCCCTCGCTGACCCGCTCGACCGTGCGGCACGTGGAACTGCTGTCGCTCGCGCCCGCGCGTCTGATGCTCGTGCTGATCACGGACACCGGCCGGGTCGAGCAGCGGCTGGTCGACTGCCCGGCCCCCTTCGGCGAGACGTCCCTGGCGGACCTGCGCGCGCGGCTGAACAGCCGGGTCGCCGGCCGCCGTTTCGCGGACGTGCCGCAGCTCGTCGAGGACCTGCCGGACGCCTTCGACGTCGAGGACCGGGGCACGGTCTCGACGGTGCTGTCCACCCTCCTGGAGACCCTCGTGGAGGAGAACGAGGAGCGGCTGATCATCGGCGGCACCGCCAACCTGACCCGCTTCCCGCACGACTTCCCGCTCACCATCCGGCCCGTCCTCGAGGCGCTGGAGGAGCAGGTGGTGCTCCTGAAGCTGCTGGGCGAGGCGAAGGATCCGGGCATGACGGTGCGCATCGGTCACGAGAACGCCTACGAGGGACTCAACTCCACATCCGTGGTGTCGGTGGGCTACGGTTCGGGCGGCGAGGCAGTCGCCAAGCTCGGCGTGGTCGGACCGACCCGCATGGACTACCCGGGAACGATGGGAGCGGTACGCGCAGTGGCACGGTACGTCGGACAGATCCTGGCGGAGTCCTAGGTGGCCACGGACTACTACGCCGTACTCGGCGTGCGTCGCGACGCGTCGCAGGAAGAGATCAAGAAGGCCTTCCGGCGGCTCGCGCGCGAGCTGCACCCGGACGTCAACCCGGATCCGAAGACCCAGGAGCGGTTCAAGGAGATCAACGCCGCCTACGAGGTGCTGTCGGACCCGCAGAAGAAGCAGGTCTACGACCTCGGCGGCGACCCGCTCTCGCAGGCCGGCGGCGGTGCGGGCGGCTTCGGCGCGGGCGGCTTCGGGAACTTCTCCGACATCATGGACGCGTTCTTCGGCACGGCGTCGCAGCGCGGGCCGCGCTCGCGCACCCGCCGGGGCCAGGACGCCATGATCCGGCTGGAGATCGAGCTGGACGAGGCGGCCTTCGGCACCACCAAGGACATCCAGGTCGACACGGCCGTCGTCTGCAACACCTGCAACGGCGAGGGCGCGGCCCCGGGCACCACCGCCCAGACCTGCGACATGTGCCGCGGCCGCGGTGAGGTCTCGCAGGTCACCCGGTCCTTCCTGGGCCAGGTCATGACCTCGCGCCCGTGCCCGCAGTGCCAGGGCTTCGGCACCGTCGTGCCCACCCCGTGCCCGGAGTGCGCGGGCGACGGCCGGGTGCGGTCGCGCCGCACCCTGACGGTGAAGATCCCGGCCGGTGTCGACAACGGCACCCGCATCCAGCTCGCGGGCGAGGGCGAGGTCGGGCCCGGCGGCGGCCCCGCCGGCGACCTCTACGTCGAGATCCACGAGTTGCCGCACCAGACCTTCCAGCGGCGCGGCGACGACCTGCACTGCACGGTCACCATCCCGATGACCGCGGCGGCCCTCGGCACCAAGGTGCCGCTGGAGACCCTGGACGGCATGGAGGAGGTCGACATCCGCCCGGGCACCCAGTCCGGCCAGTCGATCCCGCTGCACGGCCGGGGCGTCACGCACCTGCGCGGCGGCGGCCGGGGCGACCTCGTGGTGCACGTCGAGGTGCAGACCCCGACCAAGCTCGACCCCGAGCAGGAGCACCTGCTGCGCGAACTCGCCAAGCTGCGCGGCGAGGAACGGCCCCAGGGCCAGTTCCAGCCGGGGCAGCAGGGCCTGTTCTCCCGGCTGAAGGACGCGTTCAACGGGCGCTGAGGCGACTCCGTCCACGGGGCGCTGAGCCGGCACCGTTTCCGGCTCTGTTCCGGCCTCTCCGGCCGCCCTCCCGGCCGTCCGCCCGGACCGCCGGGAGGGCGGCCGGATGCGGTGCGGTGGGCGGGACGTGACACCATGCGGGCATGTCCACCGCACTGACCGATCTCTTCCCGTATCCGATCGTGCAGGCCCCCATGGCGGGCGGAGTCTCCGTACCGCGGCTCGCCGCCGCCGTGTCCGACGCCGGCGGGCTCGGGTTCCTCGCCGCGGGCTACAAGACCGCCGACGGGATGTACCAGGAGATCAAGCAGCTGCGCGGACTGACCGACCGCCCCTTCGGCGTGAACCTGTTCGTGCCGCAGCCGGAGCACGCCGAGTCCGGCGCCGTCGACCTCTACGCCCACCAGCTGGCCGGCGAGGCCACCTGGTACGAGACCGAACTCGGCGACCCGGAGAGCGGACGCGACGACGGCTACGACACCAAGCTCGCCGTGCTCCTGGACAACCCCGTGCCGGTGGTCTCCTTCCACTTCGGCGTCCCCGCCCCCGAGGTGGTGGACGCGCTGCACCGCGCGGGCACCTTCGTCCTCGTCACGGCGACCACCGCCGAGGAGGCGCTCGCCGTGCGGCAGGCGGGCGCGGACGTGGTGATCGCGCAGGGTGTGGAGGCCGGCGGCCACCAGGGCAGCCACCGCGACCTGCCCGAGAACGGCTGCCCCGGCACCGGAGTGCTCGCGCTCGTCGCACAGGTCCGCGAGACGGTGGACATCCCGGTCGTCGCCGCGGGCGGCATCATGCGCGGCAGCCAGATCGCCGCCGTCCTCGCGGCGGGCGCGAGCGCCGCCCAGCTGGGCACGGCGTTCCTCGCCACCTCCGAGTCCGGCGCGCACGCCCTCCACAAGGCGGCGCTGACCGACCCCGTCTTCCCCCGCACGGAGCTGACCCGCGCCTTCTCCGGACGCCCGGCGCGCGGCCTGGTCAACCGCTTCCTGCGGGAGCACGGCCCCTACGCGCCCGCCGCCTACCCCGACCTCCACCACCTCACCGCGCCGCTGCGCAAGGCGGCCGCGAAGGCGGGCGACGCGCAGGGCATGGCGCTGTGGGCCGGGCAGGGCCACCGCATGGCCCGCGGTCTGCCCGCCGGGCGGCTGGTGGAGGTGCTGGCGGCCGAACTGGACGCCGCCCGGGCGGCGTTGTCGGGCTTCCCCACGAGCGGAGGTGAGGTGCGATGACCGCGCCGGTGTTCGTCGTCGACCAACTCGACCGGATCGGGCCGGAGTTCGTGCTCGACGGCCCCGAAGGGCGGCACGCGGTCTCCGTCAAGCGGCTGCGCCCCGGGGAGGACGTCATCCTCACCGACGGGCGCGGGCGCTGGGCCGAGGGCGTGGTGAAGGCCGCCGAGGGCAAGGACCGGCTGGTGGTCACGGACCTGGAGTCCGTGACCGAGGAACCCGCCCCGTCCCCCCGGATCACCGTCGTCCAGGCGCTCCCGAAGGGCGACCGGGGCGAGCTGGCCGTGGAGACCATGACCGAGGTCGGCGTCGACGCGATCGTGCCGTGGGCCGCCTCCCGCTGCATCACGCAGTGGAAGGGCGACCGTGGGCTGAAGGCGCTCGGCAAGTGGCGGTCCACCGCCCGCGAGGCCGGCAAGCAGTCCCGCCGGGTGCGCTTCCCCGAGGTCGCGGACGCGGCGACGGCCCAACAGGTCGCCACCCTGCTCGCCGGCGCCGACTTCGCCGCCGTGCTGCACGAGAGCGGCGAGGAGCCGCTGGCCACCACCGCCCTCCCCACCGCCGGTGAGATCGTCCTCGTCGTCGGGCCCGAGGGGGGCGTGTCCCCGGAGGAGCTGGAGCTGTTCGCCCGGGCGGGCGCGAGGCCGTACCGGCTCGGGCGTAGCGTGTTGCGCACCTCGACCGCCGGTACGGCGGCGGCCGCCCTGCTCCTGGGCCGCACCGGCCGGTGGTCCTGACCCGGAGGGGGATCCCGTGGAACTGGCACAGGTCCGGCTGCTCGTCGGCGACTTCGCCGCCTGCTACCGCTTCTACGCCGACGTGCTCGGCCTGAAGCCGCAGTCGGGGGCGATGGAGGGGCCGTACGAGAAGTTCAGTCCGGCCACCGGGTCCGCGGGCATCGCCCTCCAGGACCGGGCGATGATGGCCGGGATGCTGGGCGAACTGGGCGAGGAGGCCAACGGGCACCGCTCCCTGGTGGTGCTGCGCGTGGACGACCTCGACGCGACCTGCGCCCGGATCACCGCCCGCGGCGGGACCGTGCTGCACGGCCCGGCCCCGCTGACCGACCGGATGCGCGTGGCCCACCTCAAGGACCCCGAGGGCAACCTCGTCGAACTCCAGGAGTGGCTGCTGCTGCGCGGCTGACCGCGCGGGTCCGGCACGGTGCCGCGCGGGCCGGCCGTGCAGCGAGGTGGGGCCACGCACCCGAGGGGGCGGGCGGCGCGCGTGTGGCCGTATGCGCTCTACCGCGCGGGGCGGGCCGGTGGCAGGCTGCCGTGCATGGGGGTACCGAGGCGTATCGGGCAACGGCCGCGCGGGCGGCGGGTGATGGCCGTGGCGGGGCTCGCGGCGGTCGCCGTGGGCGGGGCCGTCGCGTGCGACCCCGGCGGGCTGAACTCCGCCGCGGTGGCGTACACGACCGACAAGACCGCGACCGCGGAACTGAACCGGCGGCACGCCGCCGTGCGCTGGCTGACCTGCACGGCCGGCTACGAGGGCGGGGACAAGGCGCGGACCCCGGGGACGCGGGCGCCCTCGGCGTCCGTGACCACCGTCGCCACCGTCGACTGCCAAGGGCGGACGAAGGACGGCCGGAGGATCACCGTCACCGGCAAGGTGACCCGCGCCGTCGACGGCGCCTGCGTGCGCGGGAACCTGACCGCGAAGGTGGGCGGCAAGGTGTGGTTCCACGTGGACGGGCTCGGCGACTGCGACGCCGCCCCCGGCCCGACGTACGCCCCGCCCGTCACCCACCGCCCCACCCGCGACGGTCCCGGGCCGACGGTCACGGTGACCGTCACCAGGACCCTGTGGTGCAAGGGCGACCCCACCTGCTGGCCCGTCGAGGGCAAGTGAGGCCGCACCCTTCCCGCGTCGGTCCGCCCCGCGCGGAGCCGACGTGCGGGGGAAGTGATCGAAACCCCTGTCCACGGATGCCGTGGCTGCGTAGGGTGATCGGGTGACTCAGCCCACATCGTCAGCAAAGGCGTCGTCGTCTGCGTCGTCCGCTCCGCCGGCCGCCTCCGCCGCGTCGGCGTATCTCCGGTTCCCGCACCTGCACGGCGGGTTGGTCGCCTTCACCGCCGAGGACGACGTGTGGCTCGCGCCCCTCGACGGCGGCCGCGCCTGGCGGGTCAGCGCCGACAACGTGCCGGTGACCCACCCGCGCATCTCGCCCGACGGCGCCACCGTCGCCTGGACCTCCACCCGCGACGGGGCCCCCGAGGTGCACGCCGCCCCCGTCGACGGCGGCCCCGCCCGGCGCCTGACGCACTGGGGCAGCCGGCGGACCCAGGTGTGCGGCTGGACCCCGGACGGCGAGGTCCTCGCGATCAGCACCCAGGGCCAGGCGAGCCTGCGCCGCACCTGGGCACGGGCCGTCCCGCTCGACGGGGGACCGGCCACCACCCTGCCCTACGGCCCCGTCGGCGACGTCGCCCACGGCCCGCACACCGTGCTGCTGTCCGCGCCGATGGGCCGCGAGGCGGCCTGGTGGAAGCGCTACCGCGGCGGCACCGCGGGCAAGCTGTGGATCGACCCCGCCGGCGACGGCGAGTTCGTACGGCTGCACGAGGACCTCGACGGCAACATCGAGTGCCCGGTGTGGGTGGGCGAGCGCCTGGCCTTCCTGTCCGACCACGAGGGCACCGGAGCGCTGTACTCCTCCCTCGCCGACGGCTCCGACCTGCGCCGGCACACCCCCCTCGACGGTTTCTACGCCCGGCACGCGGCCGGCGACGGCAGCCGCGTCGTCTACGCCAGCGCCGGTGAGCTGTGGCTGCTGGACGACCTCGACGGCGCCGAGCCGCGCCGCCTGGACGTCCGGCTCGGCGGCCCGCGCGTCGACCTCCAGCCGCACCCGGTGAGCGCCGCCCGCTGGTTCGACCACGCCTCGCCCGACCACACCGCGCGCGGCAGCGCGGTGGCCGTGCGCGGCGCCGTCCACTGGGTCACCCACCGCTCCGGCCCGGCCCGCGCGCTCGCCGCGCGGCCCGGGGTGCGGGCCAGGCTGCCGCGCACCTTCCGCGCGGACGGCGAGGAGTGGGTGGTGTGGGTGACGGACGCCGAGGGCGAGGACGCCCTGGAGTTCGCGCCCGCCACCGGCGTCGCCGTCGGCGCGACCCCGCGCCGGCTCGCCGCCGGGCAGCTCGGCCGCGTCATGGAGCTCGCCATGGCCCCCGACGGCAGCCGTGCCGCCGTCGCCTCGCACGACGGGCGGCTGCTGCTCGTCGAACGGGAGACGGGGGAGGTGCGCGAGGTCGACCGCAGCGAGGACGGCGACGTCGGCGACCTCGCCTTCTCGCCCGACTCCGGCTGGCTCGCCTGGTCGCACCCCGGCCCCCGGCCGCTCTGCCAGCTGCGGCTCGCCAACACCACCGACCTGTCGGTCACCGAGGCGACTCCGCTGCGCTTCCAGGACTACGCGCCCGCGTTCACCCTCGACGGCAAGCACCTGGCCTTCCTCTCCAGCCGCTCCTTCGACCCGGTCTACGACGAGCACGTCTTCGACCTGGCCTTCGTGGAGGGCTGCCGCCCGCATCTGATCACCCTGGCGGCGACCACGCCGTCCCCGTTCGGGCCGCAGCGGCACGGGCGCTCCTTCGAGGCCCCGGACAAGGACGAGACGCCCGAGAGCGAGGGCACCCCGGCCACCCGCATCGACCTGGAGGGCCTGGCCGACCGGATCGTGCCGTTCCCCGTCGAGGCCGCCCGCTACTCCACCCTGCGCGCCGCCAAGGACGGCGTGCTGTGGCTGCGGCACCCGGTGCGCGGCGTCCTCGGAGCCACCCGCGCCACCCCCGACGACCCCGATCCGAAGACCGAGCTGGAGCGTTACGACCTCGCCCAGCAGCGCCTGGAGCACCTCGCCGCCGACGCCGACCACTTCGAGGTCAGCGGCGACGGCAAGCGGGTCCTGCTGTGGACCGACGGCAAGCTGAAGGTCGTGCCCAGCGACCGGCGCGCCTCGAACGACGACGACAGCGACTCGAACATCACCGTGGACCTCGGCCGGGTCCGGCAGACCGTCGATCCGGCAGCCGAGTGGCGGCAGATGTACGAGGAGACCGGCCGCCTGATGCGGGACCACTTCTGGCGGGCGGACATGGGCGGCGTCGACTGGGACGGCGTCCTCGGCCGGTACCGCCCGGTCCTCGACCGCCTCGCCACCCACGACGACCTGATGGACCTGCTGTGGGAGGTGCACGGCGAGCTCGGCACCTCCCACGCCTACGTCATGGCGGACGGCGGCTACGGCCGCGGGCCCCGGCAGGGGCTGCTCGGCGCGGACATCTCCCGCCACGAGGACGGCAGTTGGCGCATCGACCGGATCCTGCCCGCGGAGACCTCGGACCCGGACGGGCGCAGCCCGCTCGCGGCGCCCGGGGTCGCGGTGCGCGCCGGGGACGCGATCGCCGCGGTGGGCGGGCAGCCGGTCGACCCGGTGACCGGGCCCGGCCCGCTGCTGGTCGGCACGGCCGGCAAGCCCGTCGAGCTGACCGTCTCGCCGTCCGGCGGGGGCGAGGCGCGGCACGCGGTGGTGGTGCCCCTCGCGGACGAGGAGCCGCTGCGCTACCACGCGTGGGTGGCCGACCGCAGGGCCTACGTCCACGAGAAGTCCGGCGGACGCCTCGGCTATCTGCACGTGCCCGACATGCAGGCGCCCGGCTGGGCGCAGATCCACCGCGACCTGCGCGTGGAGGTGGCCCGCGAGGGGCTCGTCGTCGACGTGCGGGAGAACCGCGGCGGCCACACCTCCCAGCTGGTCGTGGAGAAGCTGGCCCGGCGGATCGTCGGCTGGGGCGTGCCGCGCGGGATGCGGCCGTACAGCTACCCGCAGGACGCGCCCCGCGGTCCCGTGGTCGCGGTCGCCAACGAGTTCTCCGGCTCCGACGGCGACATCGTCAACGCGGCGATCAGGGCGCTCGGCATCGGCCCGGTGGTCGGCACCCGCACCTGGGGCGGCGTCATCGGCATCGACAGCCGCTACCACCTGGTCGACGGCACGCTGATCACCCAGCCCAAGTACGCGTTCTGGCTGGAGGGCCAGGGCTGGGGCGTGGAGAACCACGGCGTGGACCCGGACGTCGAGGTGGTGCAGCGCCCGCAGGACCACGCCGCCGGGCGGGACGTCCAGCTCGACGAGGCGATCGCGCTGGCGCTGGCCGCGCTGGAGGACAACCCGGCGAAGACGCCGCCGGACTTGCCGGAGCCCGGCCGGCGCACGGCTCGATAGCATGCCCCCGTACGCGATCAACCGGCGTGAGGAGGCACCCGTATGGCAGGGGAGCCGCAGGACGACTGCCTGTTCTGCAAGATCGTGGCGGGGCACGTCCCGGCGACGATCGTCCGTGAGACCGAGACGACCGTCGCCTTCCGTGACATAAATCCCCAGGCGCCCACCCACGTCCTGGTGATCCCCAAGGCGCACCACAAGGACGCCGCCGCGCTCGCCGCCGCCGACCCGGCCGCGGCGGCGGACGTCCTGCGGGAGGCGGAGGCCGTCGCCGCCGAGGACAAGCTGGAGAGCTACCGCATCGTCTTCAACACCGGCCACGGCGCCGGGCAGACGGTCTGGCACGCGCACGCCCACGTCCTCGGCGGCCGCGGCCTCGAGTGGCCCCCCGGGTGAGGTGCCGTGTCCGTCCGTGAACTGGTCGTCCTCGGCACCGCCAGCCAGGTCCCGACCCGCCACCGCAACCACAACGGCTACCTGCTGCGCTGGGACGGCGAGGGCATCCTGTTCGACCCCGGCGAGGGCACCCAGCGTCAGATGGCGCGCGCCGGGGTCGCGGCGCACGACCTGAACCGGATCTGTGTCACCCACTTCCACGGCGACCACTGCCTGGGCCTGCCCGGGGTCGTCCAGCGGATCAACCTCGACCAGGTGCCGCACGAGGTGACCGCGCACTACCCGCGCTCGGGGCAGCGGTTCTTCGACCGGCTCCGGTACGCCACCGCCTACCGGGAGACCGTCCCGCTCACCCAGGCGCCGGTCGACGCCGACGGCGACCTGGCGGTGACCCCCGCGTACACCCTCCAGGCCCGCCGGCTCTCCCATCCCGTCGAGTCGTTCGGCTACCGGCTCGTCGAGCCCGACGGGCGCCGCATGGTGCCCGAGCGGCTCGCCGCGCACGGGATCAAGGGGCCGGACGTGGGCCGCATCCAGCGCGAGGGGACCCTGGGCGGGGTTCCGCTGGAGGCGGTGAGCGAGGTGCGGCGCGGGCAGCGGTTCGCGTTCGTCATGGACACCCGGCTGTGCGACGGCGTGTACGCCCTCGCCGACGGCTGCGACCTGCTCGTCATCGAGTCGACCTTCCTCGACGAGGAGGAGGGACTCGCCGTGGAGCACGGCCACCTGACGGCGGGCCAGGCGGCGCGGGTGGCCCGCGAGGCGGGCGTACGGCATCTCGTGCTGACCCACTTCAGCCAGCGGTACTCCGAGCCTGGGGGCACCTCCCGGACGGAGTCTGGGGGAGAGTTCGAACGGCAGGCGCGGGCGGCCGGGTTCGAGGGGGAGCTGACCGTGGCGCACGACCTGCTGCGGGTGCCGGTCCCGAAACGGCGCTGAACCGGATGTTCCGTATCGCCCGCCGGACGCCCGTACGATGCTGCGATGCCCCTCCCCAAAGCTGAACTGCACCTCCACATCGAAGGCACCCTCGAACCCGAGCTGGCCTTCGGCCTGGCCGCCCGCAACGGCGTCGCGCTGCCCTACGCCGACACCGACGCGCTCCGCGAGGCGTACCGGTTCGAGGACCTCCAGTCCTTCCTGAACCTGTACTACGAGCTGATGGCCGTGCTGCGCACCGAGCGGGACTTCGAGGACCTCGCCGACGCCTACCTCGCCCGCGCCGCCGCGCAGGGAGTGCGGCACGCGGAGATCTTCTTCGACCCGCAGGCGCACCTGGCGCGCGGCGTGGAGATGGGCACGGTCGTCGAGGGGCTGTGGCGGGCGCTGGGCCGCAGCGAGCGCAGCCACGGCGTCTCCACCCAGCTGATCATGTGCTTCCTGCGCGACGAGTCCGCGGAGTCGGCGATGCGCACGCTGGACGCCGCGAAGCCCTACCTCGACCGCATCGTGGGCGTCGGCCTGGACTCGGCCGAGGTCGGCCACCCGCCGGTGAAGTTCCGCGAGGTGTACGAGGCCGCCGCCGCCCTCGGGCTGCGGCGCGTGGCGCACGCCGGCGAGGAGGGCCCGCCGGAGTACATCACCGAGGCGCTGGACGTGCTCGGCGTGGAGCGGGTCGACCACGGCCTGCGCTGCATGGAGGACCCCGCGCTGGTCGCCCGGCTGGTCCGGGACCGCATCCCGCTGACGCTGTGCCCGCTGTCCAACGTCCGCCTGCGCACGGTCGACACCCTCGCCGACCACCCGCTGCCCGCGATGCTGGACGCGGGCCTGGTCTGCACGGTCAACTCCGACGACCCGGCCTACTTCGGCGGCTACGCGGGCGACAACTTCGACGCGGTGCGCCGGACCCTGGGCCTGACCGAGGACCGCCTGCGGGAGCTGGCCCGCAACTCCTTCGCCGCCTCCTTCCTGGAGCACGACGAGGAGCGGCGGCAGCGCTACCTCGCCGAGGTGGAGGCGTACGCCTTCCCGTAGGCGAGGTTCGCTCCGGGGCGGCCCGGGGTCAGCGGACGCCGGCGCCCGGCGCGCCCGCCGTGGCGTGCCGCGGCCCCGCGGTGCCGTAGGCGGGCCGCACGGGTGCGGCGGTGCCGTCCACCGCGATCTCCACCACCGGCTGCTCCGGGGCGCCGATCTGCGGCACCGCGCCCGAGGGGGCACCGGCGGAGGCGGCGACCACGGCGGCCGGGGTGCCGCCGCGGCGGCGGACCGTGCCGGGCAGCAGCGCGCGTCCGCCCGTGTGCAGGGCCACCGCGGTCATCGGCAGCGCGATCACCAGCAGCCCGACGGCCAGCACCGAGCCCATCACCGGGAACCCGGCCCGCGCGGACAGCACGCTGCCGGCCAGCGGACCCGCGGCCGTGCCCAGCGAGGAGGCCGAGCCGACGAGCACCGCCCAGCGGCCGCGCGGGTCGAGGGAGGCGGCGAGGCCGATCAGGTACGACAGGACGATCGGGTAGAGCGTGTTCCAGGAGATCTCGCCGGTCGCGAAGGACGTCAGATCGGTCGCGGACGCGCTCAGCACGATGCAGCCCGCGATGAGCGCCGTGCCCGCGCCGACCGGCAGCGCCCGGCCGAGGCGCGGACCGAGCGCCCCGGCCCCGATCACCCCGAGCAGTCCGGCGCCGAGCGACACCGCGAACACCGCGCCGACGGTGACCTCGCCCAGGTGCGCCTGGGTCAGGCCGATGCGGCCGCTCACGCCCCACAGGGAGTTCTGGGCGAGGGACCAGCAGAGCATGGCGGCGGCGAGCACCAGGCCCGAGCGACGGTGCGGCAGCCGGGAGCCCTCCTGCACGGCCGTGCGGGCGGCCGTGCGCAGGGGCAGACGGCCCGTCAGCGGCCAGACGGCGAGCGCGGTCAGCGCGATCGCGGCGGGCGGCTGACCGTGTCCCGGGCCGAGGTGAGGCAGCGTCAGGTAGAGCGCGCCCGCGAGCGCGGAGACGGCGAGCAGCCCGAGCGTGGAGATGCGGTGCGGGTCCCGGTGTGCGGCGATCCCGGTGGCGGCGACCGTGGTGGCCGTACCGGAGCCGAACCCGCCGACGACCAGGCCGGCGACGACCGCCGGAACCGCGTCGGTGAGCGCGGCCCCGCCGTAGCCGAGGACGGCGAGGGCGAGGCCGACGCGGGCGAGCGTGCGGGCCCCGAAGCGCTCGACCCGGGAGGCCAGGAGGAACCCGGCCGCGGCGGAACTCAGCAGCAGGGCGCTGCCGACGGCTCCCGCCTGGGTCGCGGACAGCGGGAGTCCCGTGTCCAGGCGACCGACGGTCGTCGGCAGCAGATACGGAGCGAGGTAGCCGGCCGTGAACAGGGCGACGAGCGGCCAGGGGAGGGTGCGAGCGGCGGACACGGGCGTTCCCAGGGCATGCGAAGGGGAGGGCTCAAGAAGAGGGGGAAGGGGCGCCGACCGTCGACGGACAGGAACGCGCGCGAAATTTGTATCAAGCACGGAGTCGTGGACGGGAATCCAGAAGGTGTGATCTGAGACACATTCTGTTTGCACCCTCGAAGTCCGGGTAGTAGCGGACGCTCAACGCCGGGTGCGGGGCCCGCTGGTGACTGCCCCGTCCCCCGCACGGTGGTGCACACTGGCCTGATCCGCACCACGTCAGGGAGCGCACCGTGACCGCGTCCAACGCGTCCGCCGGAGAGGGACCGGAGTACATCGTCGGAACACCGCACGCCCACGCCCAGGTCGACCCCCTGGCCGCCCTGCGCACCCCGGACGACCCGCCGTGGGACGTCTACCTGACCGGCACCGTCTTCCTCGACATCATCTTCACCGGGCTCGGCTCCGCCCCGGTGCGCGGGACCGAGTCCTGGGCGCGCGGGATGGGGTCGAGCCCCGGCGGCGTGGCGAACATGGCGACCGCACTGGCCCGCCTCGGCCTGCGTACCTCGCTGGCGGCCGCCTTCGGCGACGACCACTACGGCGAGTACTGCTGGGACGAGCTGGAACAGGGCGAGGGCATCGACCTCTCGCCCTCGCGCACGGTGCCCGGCTGGCACTCGCCGGTCACCGTCTCCATGGCGTACGAGGGCGAGCGCACCATGGTCTCCCACGGCCACGAGCCGCCCCCGGAGGAGCCCGCGCCGGACTGCCCGCCCCGCGCGCGGGCCGCCGTCGCCTCCCTGACCCCGGGCAGTCGCGCCCCCTGGATCACGGCGGCCGCACGGAAGGGCACCCGCGTCTTCGCCGACGTCGGCTGGGACGACACCGGGGCCTGGGACCTGGCGGGCCTCGCCGACCTGGAGCACTGCGAGGCGTTCCTGCCCAACGCCGAGGAGGCGATGCGCTACACGGGCACCGGCTGCCCCCGCACCGCCGCCCACGCGCTCACCGCGTACGTCCCGGTGGCCGTGGTCACCCTCGGCGCGGAGGGCGCCTACGCCGTGGACCGGCGCACGGGGGAGAGCGCCGAGGTGCCCGCGATCGAGGTCGAGGCGCTGGACCCCACGGGCGCGGGCGACGTCTTCGTCGCCGGTTTCGTCACCGGCTCCCTGGCCGGCTGGCCGCTGGCCGACCGGCTCGCCTTCGCGGGCCTGACGGCCGCGCTCTCCGTGCAGGAGTTCGGCGGCTCGCTGTCCGCCCCCGGCTGGTCCGAGATCGCGGCCTGGTGGCGCCGGGTGCAGTCGGTGGACGGCCAGGACCCGGCGGGCCTGCGGCGGTACGCGTTCCTGGACGCCCTGGTGCCCGGGGTGAGCGTCGAGCCGTGGCCGCGCAGGCGGGCCGTGCCGACCATCGGCTTCCGCGGGTCGAGGTGACGGGCCGCCCCGGGGCCCGGCCCCGCCCCGGCACCCTCATACCCGTCTGACGGACCCTCACCGGCCGGGCCCGAGTTCGGCGCGTCTCCATGTCGTTGCGGCCTGCCCGTAAACCGTTCGTGCGATGCTCCGACCCGGAGCCCGGCATTGACAGGTGACGTTTGCTGCTCAATTATCCGCGGAATCAAGCACGATACTGCACGGGCTTTGGCACCTCCTGTCCCATGACTCCCGCCGTGACTCCCTCCGTCGAAGGACATGCGTCGTGCGCAGACCATCACCCACGCCCCGACTGCTCCTCGCCGCCCTGCTCCTGGCCCTCGCCCTCCCCGTCGGCACCTCGGCCGGGACCACCGCGCAGGCCGCCCCCGAACCCGCCGGCGCCCCCCGGGTCCACCCCACCGCCGGCGGACTCGCCCTCACCGTCCCGCGCAGCGGCGACGCCCCCGGCTACACCGTCGATGTGACGGCACGTCAACTCTCCTTCGCCGTACGCCGGTCCGGCCGCACCCTTCTCGCCACCGCGGACGGCGACACCGGAGCCCTGCGCTTCCGCACCGGCGAGGACTGGCAGCACGCCACGCGGCTCACCGGCTGGTCCTGGACGAAGGGCGTCCTCACCCTCACCGCCGCCACCACCGCCCCCGGCGCCACCGTCGAGGCCCGCCTCACCCCGCGCGCCGACCGCTACCTGCTCGACTGGCAGGTCCGCGGCACCACCCCCGACCGCCTCGGGCTCGCCTACGACCTGAAGTCCGCCGGGCACTGGTACGGCCACGGAGAGGCCCAGACCCCCAAGGGCGGCCCCGCCACCGACCAGCCCTGGCCGCTCGACACAGGACAGGTCGTGCACCCGTCCTTCAGCCCCGCCTCCTACTACATGATCGACCCGTTCTGGTTCACGTCCAGCGCCACCGGGCTGCACGTCGACACCGGTCAGGTCATGTCCGTGGGGATCAACGAGAGCGAGGACGGCCTCGGCCGGTTCGACATCGACTCCGCCCAGCCGTACCGGGCGACCGTCTTCGTGGAGTCCACGCCCCTGGAGGTCTACCGCGACTACGTCGGCGTGGTCGGCCGGCCCGCCAAGAGCGACGCCACCGACGCGCAGTACGCCCGGCCGGTGTGGAACTCCTGGGCGCAGTTCTACACCCACGTCGACCAGGCCAGGTTGCTCGACTACGCGCAGGACCTGCACGACCACGGCGTGCGCGGGCACACCATCCAGCTCGACGACAAGTGGGAGTCCAACTACGGGAACATGACCTTCGACGAGAAGGCCTACCCGGACCCCAAGGCCATGTCGCGCAGGATCCACGACCTCGGCTTCGACTTCGGCCTCTGGGTGACCCTGTGGATCAACCTCGACTCCGACCAGTACCGGTACGCCGCCGACCACGGCTACCTGCTCAGGGACCCCGCCCACCCGGACGCGCCGTGCCGGGTCACCTGGTGGAACGGCACCGCCGGGATCGTCGACCTCGCCGACCCGGACGCCCGCGCCTGGTACGTCGGCCGGCTCAAGAACCTGATGAGCGCCTACGGCATCGACGGGCTGAAGTTCGACACCCGCTTCTTCGACGACCGGTGCGCCCCGAGCCCCGGCCACAAACCCACCGACTACCAGCGGCTCGGCGCCGAGCTCGCCGACGAGTTCGACCTGCAGGGCGTCGGCATCCGCGTCCACTGGGACAGCACCGCCCACCGCGCCGGATTCGTCACCCGGCAGGTCGACAAGGGCACCGGCTGGAACTCGCTGCGCGCCTCCGTCACCCAGAACCTGGCCATCTCCACGATCGGCTACCCGTTCGTCACCACCGACATGATCGGCGGCTCCAGCGGCCAGCCCGCCCCGAGCAAGCAGGTCCTGGTCCGCTGGGCCCAGTCCGCCGCCCTCCAGCCGCTGATGTACTCCTCCACCTCGCCGGTCGACACCATCGACGTGACCACCGGCCGGAAGGTGACCTACGACGAGGAGACGGTCGCGCTGTACCGTGCGGCGATCGCGCGCCACGAGCGCCTCGCGCCCTACATCCTCGACCAGGTGCGGCACACCCTGCGGACCGGCGACCCGATCATGCGGCCGCTGTTCTTCGACTTCCCGCGGGACGCGGCCGCCTACACCGTCACCGACGAGTGGATGCTCGGCCCGGCCGTCCTGGCCGCCCCCCAGCTCTCCGACAGCCCCACCAGGACCGTCCACCTGCCCGCGGGCACTTGGTACGACGCCGGGCAGGGCCGGCGGATCCACGGCCCGAGGACCCTCACGGGCTACGCCACCCCGCTCGGCGTCACCCCCGTCTTCGTGAGGGAGGGCGCCCCGGGCGCGGCCGAGGCCCTGCGCGCCCTGCGCTGACCGGTCCGTCGAAAAGCCCTTCGGCCCTGTCACCTCCGCGTCGTACCCTTGGAATCGCGAGGCCGCCCTCAGCTACGCGGCCGTGAAGAGGAGGAACCGCAGGCCTTCAGCGCCGGCCCATGACTCAGACACCCACAGCCAGCAGCCCCGCGCAGGGGCAGGCGAGAGCGCAGTTCACCGTCCCCGCCCAGCACCCCATGGTGACCGTGCTGGGTTCCGGCGACTCCCTCCTGCGCGTGATCGAGAAGGCCTTCCCGGGGGCCGACATCCACGTCCGGGGCAACGAGATCAGCGCGGTCGGCGCCCCGGCGGAGGTCGCCCTCATCCAGCGCGTGTTCGACGAGATGATGCTGGTGCTCCGCACCGGGCAGCCGATGACGGAGGACGCAGTGGAACGCTCGATCGCCATGCTGAAGGCGAGCGACAACGGGGAGAGCGACGGCCAGGAGACCCCGGCCGAGGTCCTCACGCAGAACATCCTGTCCTCGCGCGGCCGCACGATCCGCCCCAAGACGCTCAACCAGAAGCGGTACGTCGACGCGATCGACAAGCACACGGTCGTCTTCGGCATCGGCCCCGCGGGCACCGGCAAGACCTACCTCGCCATGGCGAAGGCGGTGCAGGCCCTGCAGTCCAAGCAGGTCAACCGCATCATCCTGACCCGCCCCGCGGTCGAGGCGGGAGAGCGCCTGGGCTTCCTCCCGGGCACCCTCTACGAGAAGATCGACCCCTACCTGCGCCCGCTGTACGACGCCCTGCACGACATGCTCGACCCCGACTCGATCCCGCGCCTGATGGCGGCGGGCACGATCGAGGTCGCGCCGCTGGCGTACATGCGCGGCCGCACCCTGAACGACGCGTTCATCATCCTGGACGAGGCGCAGAACACCAGCCCCGAGCAGATGAAGATGTTCCTCACCCGGCTCGGCTTCGACTCGAAGATCGTGATCACGGGTGACGTGACGCAGGTGGACCTGCCGAACGGCACGAAGTCCGGGCTGCGCCAGGTCCAGGAGATCCTGGAGGGCGTCGAGGACGTCCACTTCTCCCGGCTGACGTCCCACGACGTCGTCCGGCACAAGCTCGTCGGCCGTATCGTCGACGCGTACGAGAAGTACGACACCAAGCACGGAGCGGAGACCGGCGCGCACAAGGGCGGCCGGGCGAAGTCCGGGCACAAGGGGAAGTAGACAAGCACAGCGCCATGTCGATCGACGTCAACAACGAGTCCGGAACCGAGGTCGACGAGCAGGCGATCCTCGACATCGCCCGCTACGCACTCGCGCGGATGCGCATCCACCCGCTCTCCGAGCTCTCGGTGATCGTCGTGGACGCCGACGCCATGGAGCAGCTGCACATCCAGTGGATGGACCTGCCGGGGCCCACGGACGTCATGTCCTTCCCGATGGACGAGCTCCGTCCGCCGTCGAAGGACGACGAGGAGCCCCCGCAGGGCCTCCTCGGCGACATCGTGCTCTGCCCCGAGGTCGCCGCGAAGCAGGGCACCGAGGCTCCGACGGGGCACACCATGGACGAGGAGCTCCAGCTGCTCACCGTGCACGGCGTGCTCCACCTGCTCGGCTACGACCACGAGGAACCGGACGAGAAGGCCGAGATGTTCGGCCTGCAGGCCGCCATCGTGGACGGCTGGCGCGCGGAGAGGGGCCTGACCGGCCCGTCCCCGGCTCCGACCGTCTCATGAGCCCGCAGATCGTCCTCGGCGCGATCGCGCTCGTCGTCGTCGCGTGGCTCGCCGCCTGCGCGGAGGCGGGCCTCGCGCGCGTGTCCAGCTTCCGTGCCGAGGAGGCCGTGAAGTCCGGCCGCCGCGGCAGCGCGAAGCTCGCCCAGGTCGCCGCCGACCCGACCCGCTATCTCAACGTGGCGCTGCTGGTCCGCGTCACCTGCGAGATGGCGGCGGCCGCGCTCGTCACGTACGCCTGCCTCCAGGAGTTCGCGGGCACGGCCGAGGCGCTGGTCGTCGCCATCGCCGTCATGGTCCTGGTCTCGTACGTCGCCGTCGGGGTCTCCCCGCGCACCATCGGCCGCCAGCACCCGCTGAACACGGCGACCGCCGCGGCGTACGTGCTGCTGCCGCTGGCGCGGATCATGGGGCCCATCCCGCCCCTGCTGATCCTCATCGGCAACGCGCTCACCCCCGGCAGGGGCTTCCGCCGCGGCCCGTTCGCCTCCGAGGCGGAGCTGCGGGCGCTGGTCGACCTCGCGGAGCAGGAGTCGCTGATCGAGGACGAGGAGCGCCGGATGGTGCACTCGGTCTTCGAGCTCGGCGACACCCTGGTGCGCGAGGTCATGGTCCCGCGCACCGACCTGGTGGTGATCGAGCGCTACAAGACGATCCGCCAGGCCCTCACCCTCGCCCTGCGCTCCGGTTTCTCCCGCATCCCGGTGACCGGCGAGAGCGAGGACGACATCGTCGGGATCGTGTACCTGAAGGACCTGGCCCGCAAGACGCACATCAGCCGGGACGCCGAGAGCGAACTGGTCTCCACGGCCATGCGCCCGGCGGTCTTCGTGCCCGACACCAAGAACGCCGGCGACCTGCTGCGCGAGATGCAGAAGGACCGCAACCACGTCGCCGTCGTCATCGACGAGTACGGCGGCACGGCCGGCATCGTCACCATCGAGGACATCCTTGAGGAGATCGTCGGCGAGATCACCGACGAGTACGACCGCGAGCTGCCGCCCGTGGAGGACCTCGGCGAGGACCGCTACCGCGTCACCGCCCGCCTCGACATCACCGACCTCGGCGAGCTGTACGGCCTGGAGGAGTACGACGACGAGGACGTGGAGACCGTCGGCGGGCTGCTCGCCAAGGCGCTGGGCCGCGTGCCCATCGCCGGGGCCTCCTCGGTCGTCGAACTGCCCGACGGCCGCGAACTGCGACTGACGGCGGAGGCCGCCGCGGGCCGCCGCAACAAGATCGTGACGGTGCTGGTGGAGCCGGTCGGACCGGCGGACCCGCCGCAGGAGACGGAGGCGGCGTGACCCCGCGGGAACTGCGCGCCCTCTGCCTGTCGTTCGAGGCGGCGGTGGAGGACTTCCCGTTCAACCCCGAGACCTCCGTCTTCAAGGTCCAGGGCCGTCTCTTCGCCCTGTCGGCCCTGGACGCCCGCCCGCTGACGGTCAACCTCAAGTGCGACCCGGAGGACGCGATCCGCCTGCGCGCGCGGTACCAGGGCCTGATCGTCCCCGGCTACCACATGAACAAGCGCCACTGGAACACGGTCACCGCCGACGGCGGCCTCCCCGACCGGCTCCTGCGCGAACTCGTCGAGGACTCCTACGACCTGGTGGTGGCGGGCCTCCCGCGCGCCGAGCGCCTGCGCCTGGACCGTCCGTAGGACGCGAGGGACCCGGTGCCGGGGTGACCTCGGCGGCCGTGGGTGGGGCTCCGTGTGCGTGGCGTCCGGTACGGCTTCGTATGCTCGGGGCATGACCGACAGCAACGCGCTCGATCCCGAGGACCGCAAGATCGTCACCCTGGCCCGCTCGGCGCGGGCCCGCAACGGTGTGCCGGAGGGGGCCGCCGTGCGGGACGACACCGGCCGCACCTACGTCGCCGGGACGGTTCACCTGGCGTCGCTGAAGCTGAGCGCCCTGCAGACGGCGGTGGCGATGGCGGTGGCGTCCGGGGCGCAGTCGCTGGAGGCGGCGGCGCTGGTCAGCGAGACGGAGGGCGTCGCGCCCGCGGACCTGGCCGCCGTCTCGGACCTCGGCGGGCCCAGGACGCCGGTGCTGCTCGCCGGTCCGGACGGAGCCGTCCGGCTGACCGTGCCGGCGGGCCCGGCCGCCCAGTAGCCCGCGGATCCCGCAGATCCGGCCGTCCTGCCGATCCGGCCGGCCGGCGCCGACGACCCCGCCGACCGTGTGTCGACGGGGTCGTGGTGTCCGGCGTTCGGTGTTCGCCGTGGTCCGTGGGGTGCGGCGTGCGGTGCCGGGGGCTCAGAGCGCGTCGGGGCCGCGCTCGCCCGTGCGGACCCGGACGACCGTCTCGACGGGCACGGCCCACACCTTGCCGTCGCCGATCTTCCCGGTCTGCGCGGCCTTCACGACCGCCTCGATGACGGCCTCGGCGTCCGCGTCCTCCACGACCACCTCGATACGGACCTTGGGCACCAGGTCCACGCGGTACTCGGCGCCGCGGTAGACCTCCGTGTGGCCGCGCTGGCGGCCGTAGCCGCTCGCCTCGGTCACGGTCAGCCCGTGCACGCCGAGCTCCTGGAGCGCGGTCTTGACCTCGTCGAGGCGGTACGGCTTGACGACGGCGGTGATGAGCTTCATGACTGGGTCTTGACCTTCTGGGCGGCGGAGACGAGAGCGGACGCGGCGACCGGGGCGCCGTGGCCCAGGACCCCGTGATCGTAGGCCGTCTCGGCGTGCACCGTAAGGTCCAGGCCGGTCTGCTCCTCGTCCTCGCTCGCCCGGAAGCCCATCAGCTTGTCGAGCAGCTTGCCGAGGCCGTAGGTCGCGGCGAAGGCGTACACCGCCACGGCCACCACCGCCACCAGCTGTTTGCCGAGCGGGGCGAGCCCGCCGCCGTAGAGGAGCCCCTCGGCGCCGCCGGTCATCGCCTTCACCGCGAACAGGCCGATCAGGAGCGTGCCGACGATGCCGCCGACCAGGTGGACGCCGACGACGTCGAGCGAGTCGTCGTAGTTCAGCTTGAACTTCCAGCTCACGGCGTAGCTGCACAGCACACCGGCGGCCAGCCCGACGACCAGGGCGCCGACCAGGGAGACCGTGCCGCACGACGGGGTGATCGCGACCAGGCCCGCCACCGCGCCGGAGGCGGCGCCCAGCGTCGTCGGGTGCCCGTCGCGCTTCTGCTCGACGAACAGCCAGCCGAGCAGGCCGGTGCAGCCCGCGGCGAGGGTGTTGAGGAAGGCGGCGGCCGCGAGGCCGTTCGCGCCTAGCGCGGAACCCGCGTTGAAGCCGAACCAGCCGAACCAGAGCAGCCCGGCGCCCGTCACCACCATCGGCAGGTTGTGCGGGCGCATCGCGTCCTTCCTGAAGCCCAGCCGCGGCCCGAGGACCAGGCACAGCGCCAGCCCCGAGGCACCGGAGGTGATCTCGACCGGCAGCCCGCCGGCGAAGTCGAGGGCGCCCAGGTCGGCCCCGATCCAGCCGCCGGGACCCCACACCCAGTGGGTGACCGGAACGTATACGAGCAGCGCCCAGACCGGCACGAAGAGCAGCCACGCCCCGAACTTGGCCCGGTCGGCGATGGCCCCGCTGATCAGCGCCGCCGTGATGATCGCGAAGGTGAGCTGGAAGGTGGCGAACAGCACGGTGGGCACGGTGCCGTGGACGCTGTCCGGGCCGAGGCCCGCCATGCCGGCGTGCCCCAGCCCGCCGACGAGTCCGGCGAAGGCGTCGTCGCCGAAGGCCAGGGAGTAGCCGCCCGCCAGCCACACCACCGTCACCAGGGCGATCGACACGAAGCTCATCATCAGCATGTTGAGGACGCTCTTCGTGCGGACCATGCCGCCGTAGAAGAGGGCGAGCCCCGGGGTCATCAGCAGGACGAGGGCGGTGGCGGCGAGCAGCCAGGCGGTGTCACCGGTGTCGATGTGCGCGGCGGCCAGGGGCACGGATTCCACGGGCGGGTCTCCTCGGAACGGGGGTTCGTCCGAGCCTCACCGGCCCGCGTTTCCTGTCGCGTACGGCCGTGTTTCCATGACGTTTCGTGTTGCGCGGGGGTTTCCGGAAGCTCACCGCGGACGGCCTGGGGACGCGGGGTGCGGCGGTGCTTCGTGGATCAGGGAGAATGGGCGCCATGAGCGTGCGTACCCAGTCATCCGAGCAGCCGGCCGAGACCGTTCACCGTGCCGGCTTCGCCTGCTTCGTGGGCCGCCCCAACGCGGGCAAGTCCACCCTCACGAACGCTCTGGTCGGGCAGAAGGTGGCGATCACCTCCAACCGGCCCCAGACCACGCGGCACACCGTGCGCGGCATCGTGCACCGCCCGGACGCCCAGCTGATCCTGGTGGACACGCCGGGTCTGCACAAGCCGCGCACCCTGCTCGGCGAGCGCCTGAACGACGTGGTGCGCACCACCTGGGCGGAGGTCGACGTGATCGGCTTCTGCCTGCCGGCCGACCAGAAGATCGGCCCCGGCGACCGCTTCATCGCCAAGGAGCTGGCGGGGATCAAGAAGACCCCGAAGGTCGCGATCGTCACCAAGACCGACCTGGTGGACCCCAAGGCGCTGGCCGAGCAGCTCATCGCCATCGACCAGCTCGGCGAGGAGCTGGGCATCACCTGGGCGGAGATCGTGCCGGTGTCGGCGACCGCCGGAAAGCAGGTGGACCTGCTGGCGGACCTGCTGATCCCGCTGCTGCCCGAGGGCCCCGCGCTCTACCCCGAGGGCGACCTGACGGACGAGCCCGAGCAGGTGATGGTGGCCGAGCTGATCCGGGAGGCGGCGCTGGAGGGCGTCCGCGACGAGCTGCCGCACTCGATCGCCGTGGTGGTGGAGGAGATGCTGCCGCGCGAGGACCGCCCCGCGGACAAGCCGCTCCTCGACATCCACGCGAACGTCTTCATCGAGCGGCCCAGCCAGAAGGGCATCATCATCGGCCCCAAGGGCAAGCGCCTGAAGGACGTCGGCATCAAGTCCCGCAAGCAGATCGAGGCCCTGCTCGGCACCCCCGTCTTCCTCGACCTGCACGTGAAGGTCGCCAAGGACTGGCAGCGCGACCCGAAGCAGCTGCGCCGGCTGGGGTTCTAGACCGGTTCCGGACCGCCGGCGCGGACCGGGCCGGCGGTCGGCGACCCGCCGCCCGGCCGGCCCGTGGTCAGGGCTGCGTCCGCAGCACGTCCCGGTACCAGGCGTACGACGCCTTCGGCGTCCTCTCCAGCGTCTCGAAGTCCACGTGCACCAGCCCGAACCGGCGTGCGTACCCCTCCGCCCACTCGAAGTTGTCCAGCAGCGACCAGACGAAGTAGCCGCGCACGTCGACGCCCGCCTCGATCGCCCGGTGCAGGGCGCGCAGATGACCGTCGAGGTAGGCGATGCGCTCCCGGTCGTCGAGGCCCTCGTACGAGCAGCCGTTCTCGGTGATCATGAGGGGTGGGAGGCGGTCGCCGTAGCGGTCGGCGAGGTGGGTGAGCAGCTCCGTGAGCCCCTCCGGGACCACCGGCCAGCCGAAGTCGGTGACCGGGCGGTCCTCGATCTCGCGCAGCGAGAAGGGCAGTTCGGCGGGCAGGGCCACACCGCCGACCTCGGTCTCCGCGCCCCGCGGGGCGCCCACCCGCGCCGGGGCGTAGTAGTTGACGCCGTACCAGTCGATCGGCTCGGCGACGGTCCTCAGGTCCGCCTCCACGTCGCCCGGCATCAGCTCCCCGATGCCGTCCGGGTAGCGGCCGAGCAGCAGCGGCTCGCAGAACAGGCGGTTCAGCAGCAGGTCGTAGAAGTCCGCCGCCGCCACGTCGGCCGGGTCCGGGGACGCGGGCCAGGTCGGTCCGTGCGAGTTGGCGATGCCGATGTCCGCGGCCCCGGCCGCGCGCAGCGCCCGGACCGCCAGGCCGTGCGCCAGCAGCTGGTGGTGGGCGACGGGGAGGGCGTCGAACAGCAGCCGTCTGCCGGGCGCGTGCACGCCCAGGGCGTGGCCCAGCAGGGTGTGCTCGGCCGGCTCGTTGAGCGTGATCCACGTCGGGACGCGGTCGCCGAGGCGCTCGGCGGTCACCGCCACGTGGTCGGCGAACCGCGCGGCGGTGTCCCGTTCCAGCCAGTCGAGCTCCGCCGGCAGGTCCCAGTGGAACAGCGTCGGCACCGGGCGCACGCCCACCGCGCACAGCTCGTCCACCAGGCGGTCGTAGAAGTCGAGGCCGCCGGGGGAGCTCACCCGGGGCCAGGACACCGAGAAGCGGTACGCGTTCACGCCGAGGCCGGCCAGGAGCGCCACGTCCTCGCGGTGGCGGTGGTAGTGGTCGCAGGCCACCGCCGCGGTGGAGCCGTCCTTCACCCGTCCCGGCTCGGCCGTGAACGTGTCCCACACGGACGCGCGGCGCTCGTCCGCCGCCCCCTCGATCTGGTGCGCCGAGGTCGACACGCCCCACAGGAAACCGGCCGGGAACTGCGGTATCGGGTCCGTCGCCATGCGCGGATCATCCGTACCGCCGGTAACGGATGTCAACGGCCGTGCGGGAAAAGGAAGTTCAGTCCCAGGCAGGCGCGTGCGGGGCCCGGCGCGGCGGGCGGGGGCCGCTCACGCGCCCTCCTTCAGCACGCGTGCGACCAGCTCGCGCTGCTCCCGCGTCAGCCGGGGGTCGGCGAAGTACACCGTCCTGCCGTCCACGGTCAGCTCGTAGCCGAAGCCGTCCGGTACTCCGAGCGGTGGTGTGCCCTGGCCGTCGGCCAGCGCCTTCTCGGCCAGGGCTCGCCACTCGTCGGCGTCGGGCCGCCCCGAGGTGTCCACCTCGGCGTGGCGCTCGATGCCCGCGAATCCGCCCGTGCGCCTTACTTCGATACGCATGGGTCCCTGTCTAGTACGGAACTACAGCGTGCGCACCCCGACCTGCTCCCAGGCCTTGCGCACGGCCTCCAGTTCCTCGCCCTCGCCGTAGCGCTCCCGCGCCGTGGAGACCGTGAGGGTGGCGAAGTCCGCGAACATCGCGTCCTGCTTGAGCCGGCCGCCGGTCAGCACGTCGTACCAGATCTGCCCGGCCCGCTCCCAGGCGTGGCCGCCGAGCGCGGTGGCCGCGAGGTAGAAGGCGTGGTTGGGGATGCCGGAGTTGATGTGGACGCCGCCGTTGTCCCGTCCGGTGCGGACGAAGTCGTCCATCGTCGCCGGCTGCGGGTCCTTGCCGAGGACGTCGTCGTCGTAGGCCGTGCCCGGCTCCTTCATGGAGCGCAGCGCCTTGCCGGTCACCCGCGGGGCGAGCAGCCCGGCGCCGATCAGCCAGTCGGCCTCGGCGGCGGTCTGGCCGAGCGAGTACTGCTTGATCAGCGAGCCGAAGACGTCGGAGAGCGACTCGTTGAGCGCGCCGGGCTGGCCGAAGTACGTCAGGTTGGCGGTGTACTGGGTGACGCCGTGGGTCAGCTCGTGGCCGATGACGTCGATCGGGAGGGTGAAGTCGAGGAAGATCTCGCCGTCACCGTCGCCGAACACCATCTGCTCGCCGTTCCAGAAGGCGTTGTTGTACTGGTTGTCGTAGTGGACGGTGGCGTTCAGCGGCAGCCCGTTCGCGTCGATCGAGTCGCGCTCGTACGCCTTCAGGTACAGCTCGAAGGTGGCGCCGAGGCCGTCGTAGGCGCGGTTGACGGTCGCGTCCTTGTTGTCCTTCTCGCCCTCGGAGCGGACCTTCGTGCCGGGCAGGTCGGTGCCGTGCCGGAGGTCGTAGATGGTGCGGTGCGGCTTGCCGGCCTCGGCCGCGGCGGGCGCGGCGACGGTCGGGGCGCCGATGACCGTGGTCAGCCGGCGGTGGGTGCGCTCGTAGGCGTCGCGTTCCAGGGTGCGGCGCGCGGGATCGGCGAGCGCGGGGTCCTCGTGCCGCGCGACGCGGTCGAGGACGTGGGGCGGCACGATCGTGCAGAAGACGGGCTCGAAGCCCCCGTTGTGGGTCATGCCCGGCACCATCGCACTCGGTTATGCCAATGTCACTACCCGCAACCATGATTGGTGAAATATCCGGGCACGCGAGGTAACGCTCCGTGGTGAAGCGCCCGGGCGGGGCGGTCGGCGTGATATGGCGCACTGATTGTCCTATTCGTCCCTCTGGTTTCGCATACTGGGACAGGCCCGCGCATCCGGCGCGGCTCGGCTAGGCTGCGGAGCATCATGCGTTTCGGGCTGCTTCTTCTTAGCTGCCGCGGCGAGGGCCTGTAGTCGAGGCCGACTCCCTCCCCGCGGAGTGTGGCGTTGCGCCGTCGGCCGTCCTTCCGGACCCGCGGACCCGCGGACTTTTCGAGGAGCCCACGCCCCCATGGCCAACCGCCAGCAGCCCAGTTCCCTGCCGATCCGCAAGTACGGCCGGTACGAGCAGGTCGACATCCCCGACCGCACCTGGCCCGACCAGCGGATCACCACCGCCCCCCGGTGGCTCTCCACCGACCTGCGGGACGGCAATCAGGCCCTGATCGACCCGATGTCCCCGGCCCGCAAGCGCGCCATGTTCGACCTGCTGGTCCGGCTGGGCTACAAGGAGATCGAGATCGGCTTCCCGGCCTCCGGCCAGACCGACTTCGACTTCGTGCGCTCGATCATCGAGGAAGAGGGCGCGATCCCCGACGACGTCACGATCTCCGTGCTGACCCAGGCCCGCGAGGACCTGATCGAGCGGACCGTGGAGTCCCTGAAGGGCGCCCGGCGCGCCAACGTCCACCTCTACAACGCGACCGCCCCGGTCTTCCGCCGGGTCGTCTTCCGCGGCTCCAGGGAGGACATCCGGCAGATCGCCGTCGACGGCACCCGCCTGGTCATGGAGTACTCGGAGAAGCTGCTGGGCCCGGAGACCGAGTTCGGCTACCAGTACAGCCCCGAGATCTTCACCGACACCGAGCTGGACTTCGCCCTGGAGGTCTGCGAGTCGGTCATGGACGTCTGGCAGCCCGGCCCGGACCGCGAGATCATCCTCAACCTGCCCGCCACGGTGGAGCGTTCGACGCCGTCCACGCACGCGGACCGCTTCGAGTGGATGCACCGCAACCTCTCCCGGCGCGAGTTCGTCTGCCTGTCCGCCCACCCGCACAACGACCGCGGCACCGCCGTCGCCGCCGCCGAGCTGGCCGTGATGGCCGGCGCCGACCGCGTCGAGGGCTGCCTGTTCGGGCAGGGCGAGCGCACCGGCAACGTCGACCTGGTCACCCTGGGTATGAACCTGTTCTCGCAGGGCGTCGACCCGCAGATCGACTTCTCCGACATCGACGAGATCCGCCGTACGTGGGAGTACTGCAACCAGATGGAGGTCCACCCGCGCCACCCGTACGTGGGCGACCTGGTCTACACGTCCTTCTCCGGCTCCCACCAGGACGCCATCAAGAAGGGCTTCGACGCCATGGAGGCCGACGCGAAGGCCAAGGGCGTCACGGTCGACGACATCGAGTGGGCGGTCCCGTACCTGCCGATCGACCCCAAGGACGTCGGCCGCTCCTACGAGGCCGTCATCCGCGTCAACTCGCAGTCCGGCAAGGGCGGGGTCGCGTACGTCCTGAAGAACGACCACAAGCTGGACCTGCCGCGCCGGATGCAGATCGAGTTCTCCAAGATCATCCAGGCCAAGACGGACGCCGAGGGCGGCGAGGTCACGCCGAAGGACATCTGGGCGGCCTTCCAGGACGAGTACCTGCCCAACCCGGAGAACCCCTGGGGCCGCATCCAGGTCAGGACCGGCCAGTCGACCACCGACACCGACGGCGTGGACACCCTCACCGTCGAGGCCACCGTCGACGGCGAGGACACCGTGCTGACCGGCTCCGGCAACGGTCCGATCTCGGCCTTCTTCAGCGCCCTGGAGTCCATCGGCGTCGACGTACGCCTGCTCGACTACCAGGAGCACACGATGAGCGAGGGCGCCTCCGCGCAGGCCGCCTCGTACATCGAGTGCGCCATCGAGGACAAGGTCCTGTGGGGCATCGGCATCGACGCGAACACGACGCGTGCGTCGCTGAAGGCGGTCGTCTCGGCCGTCAACCGCGCGGCCCGCTGACCGGTCCCACCGGGGAATTCGGGGCTCCGGCCGCCCACCGCGGCGGCCGGGGCCCCGTCGCATCTCGGCCATGTGTCCGTGCAGGTCACGGAAAGGTCTCGTCCGGGGTACTGACTCCGCCTCACCGATGTGGCTAACATCACGCCTGCGCGGCAATGTTGCCGTGGGGTTACGGAGGTGCGACGTGCTGCCTGGACGGGGACGAGACGGCCGTGTGGTCCGGCGCGCGTGCGTGCTGGGCACCCGGACCGCGTGGTCGGCCGTCGGCGACGGCGAGTTCTTCTGTCCCGGCTGCGGCGGCGACCGCAACTACCAGCGCCTGAACGGCCGCCGGCGCTTCACCGTCCTCGGCGTGCCCCTGCTGCCGCGCGGGGTGACCGGCCCGGTCGTGGAGTGCGCCGCCTGCCGCGGCCACTTCGGCACCGACGTCCTCGACCACCCCACCACCATCCGCCTGTCCGCCATGCTCCGCGACGCCGTGCACACCGTCGCCCTGGCGGTGCTGGCCGCCGACGGCACCTGCGCCCGCCCCGCACTGGAGACCGCGGCGGCCGCGGTCCGCGCGGCCGGCTTCGAGGACTGCACCGAGGAGCAGCTCGCCGTCCTGGTCGAGGGGCTCGCCGCGGACACCGGACGGGTCCACGGGCAGCCGTGCGGCCCCGGTCTGGCCATAGAACTGCACGAGGCGCTCGACCCGCTGGCCCCGCACCTCGCCCCCGCCGGCCGTGAGTCCGTCCTCCTGCAGGCCGCCCGCATCGCCCTGGCCGACGGCCCCTACACCCCGGCCGAACGCGACGCCCTGACCACGGTCGGCGCGGCCCTGACCATCTGCACGGACGACGTGACCCGGTTGCTGGCGGCGGCACGGACGCCGTCGTGATGGGCCATGACCGGGCCTGACCGGGTTGCGGGCCGCGCGCCCGATCCGGTGGAGGCCGCGTCAGCTCCTGCTACGCAATCGCCCCCGTTCGGATGAAGATCCCGCAGGAACTTCCGCGTCGTCGACCGTCGCGATGTTTAGTGAATGCTAAACTCGCGGAAAGGGTCGAGGGTTGGAAGAGCAGTGGGACGTCTACCTGACGGCTGAGGTGGATCAGTGGTTGCACGATCTCGAGAAGGTCGATGCCGACACGTACGTGCTCGTGAACCAGGCCGTCTGGATTCTTGCCTGCCACGGCCCCGCCGAGGGCCGTCCCCTGGTCGATCGGATCAAGGGATCGACCCTGCACAATCTCAAGGAATTGCGCCCTGGGTCGACAGGGCAGAGTGAGGTGCGGATCCTTTTCATGTTCGACCCCTGGCGCTCCGCGATCCTGCTCGTGGCAGGGGACAAGGCCGGCCGCTGGAGCGCTTGGTACGACGAGGCGATCCCCTTGGCCGAGCGCCGTTATGCGGAGTACCTGGCCGATCGGAAGAAGGAGTCGGGGAAGTGAGCGGATACACCGCGTGGTCGGGCACCGGCGGCCACCGCGAGCGGGCGGAGGGGCTGGCCGGCGGCCCGGATGCGTTTCTTCAGGGGGCCCAGCATCTGCTGTCCGAAGCCCGGGCTTGGCGACTGGTCGAGATGCGCCAGGAACGGGGATACACCCAGGCGCAAGTGGCCGAGCGCATGGGCGTGAGCAAAGGCCGTGTCTCACAGATCGAGAGCGGCCAGGTCTCCGGAACGGATGTCGTGGCCCGCTATGTGGAGGCGCTGGGAGGCAGCCTTGTGATGGTCGCCGTCTTCGCTGACGGAGAGTTGCGCAAGGTCGGTTGATCCGCTGAGACGGATGCCCCTAGAGCAGCCCGGCGGCCGCCAGGTGTTTGCCCACCTGCTCCGTCTCCTCCGGCGACAGCGGGATCTGCGGGTCCGCCGTGGCCGGGCAGGCGATGACGCCCCGCAGGTGCAGCGCCGCCTTGAAGGCGCCGATCGCCGAGGAGCCCGGGCCCATGCGGCCGGCGTCGCCGGCGCGGGTCATGCCGAACAGGGCGCACAGGCGCTCCTGTTCGGTGCGGGCGCCGTCCCAGTCGCCCGCGCGGGCGAGGCGGTAGAGGCGCACGTAGCCGTGCGGGTCGACGTTGGCCAGGCCCGGCACCGCCCCGTCCGCGCCCACCGCGAGGGCGGCGTCCGTGATCAGCTCGGAGCCGGTGAGCACGCTGAAGGCGGCGGTCGCCGGGTCGGTCCGGGCGCCCGTGACCACCTCCCGGAAGCCCCCCAGGTCGCCGCTGGAGTCCTTCAGCCCCGCCAGGACCCCCTCGGCCGCCAGCTCCAGGACCAGGGCGGCAGGAAGCCGGGCGGGCACCGACACCGGGATGTCGTAGGCGAGGACCGGCACCGGGCTGCCGGCCGCGACCCGGCGGTAGTGGCGGGCGATCTCCGCCGGGTGGTGGGTACGGGCGTAGAACGGCGCGGTGACCACGACCCCCTGCGCGCCCGCCGCCGTGACCGCCGCGACGTGTTCCAGCACCCGCGCGGTGCTCATGTCGATCGCCCCGGCCATGACGGGAAGCTGCCCGCCGACGTGCGCGACGACCGCCTCCACCACCTGCCGCCGCTGCCCGTCCGTCAGGAAGGCCGCCTCGGACGTCGAACCGAGCAGGAACAGCCCGTGCACCCCGCCCTCCACCAGATGGCCGACCAGCCGCAGCAGCGAGGGCACGTCCACCTCGCGGTCGGGGGTCAGGGGCGTGCACACGGGCGGGACGACACCGGTCAGCGGGGTGGGAAGAGTCATGAGGACTTGTATAGCCGCCCCGCCGGGCCGGAACACGTCACAGACGCGCGCTCCTCACGGCCCCGACGAACTCCGCCCAGGCCGGCCCCGCGACCACCAGCACGCCCCCGTCCGGCACCTTGCTGTCCCGGACGGGGACGACTCCGGGGGCTCCGTCGGCTACCTCGACGCAGTTACCGCCCTCGCCGTTGCTGTAGCTGCTCTTGCGCCAGCGGGCGGCGCCGGGGAAGTCGTATGCGGCCTCTACACAGCTGCCGCCGTTGCCGTCGCTGTGGCTGCTCTTGCGCCAGCGGGCGTTGCTCAGGTCGTACTCGCGCATCGTCCGAAGTCCTCCGCCGCCGATTCGATCAGGGCCAGGGACGCCTCAGGCGACAGCGCGGCGGCCCTGATCTGATCGTATGCCGCGCGGGAACGCTTGACCACGGCCGGATCGTCCAGCAGATTCCCCGAATACACCGCTTCTGTATAGGCGGTTGGCGGGGCTTCGTCGAACTCCATGAGCACCAGCATCCCGTTCATGAGGGCGTACGCCGCCGCCGTGTAAGGCAGCACCTGCACGCGCACCGTCCGCTCCCGGGCGAGCCGCGCGACGTGGCCCAGTTGCTCCGCCATGGCCCCCGGCCCGCCGACCGGGATGCGCAGTACGTTCTCGTGCAGGACCACCCAGTACAGGGGGCGGGCGGCGTCCTTGAGGATGCGGGCGCGTTCCAGGCGGCCGGACACCTTCTCCTCGATGTACGCGTCCGTCGCGAACGGGTTCGTCGCCACCGTGACCGCCCACGCGTACGCCCGCGTCTGCAGCAGCCCCGGCACCAGGGCGGGTGCGAACTCGCAGATGTCCGTCGCCAGCGTTTCCAGCTCCGCCGCTCTCGCGAAGTAATCCGCGTACCGGGGATCGTCAATCAGCTTCCTGCACAACCGCTCGAAAATACCGTCGGTTTGCAGGATCTCGTCCATTCGCTGGGCCACGTCCAACTGAGGTTTCCGGATGGCCTGCTCGAACTGGCCGATGTAGCCGCCGGAGACGAAGACGCGGGCCCCCAACTCGACCTGCGTCAGCCCCGCGCCCTCCCGTCGCCGCTTGAGTTCCGCGCCGAAGAACTCCCACGCCGCCTGACGTGAACCGTTGGCCATCGCCAACCCCCTTGCGCTGCCTCGCTCCTGTAGGGACTGAAGCCCTTTCCGAGCGTAGACGCGGAAAGTCACCCTGGAGACACGAAGCGTGAAAGAGGAAAAAGGGAGCGAACAGTGGCAGTACGGAACCCGGTCCACTCGGCGGTCTGCGTGCGGGAGGCGGAGGAGACCCTCACCGAATTGCGGGCCGTACTCGAAAAGGCCGGAATCACCCTGCCCTCGCTGCGGCTGGACCCGGCCGGGCTCGCCCGCGAGGCGCCCTGCCCGCTGGTCGAGCTGGGGCGCTGCTCGGTGGAGACGGCCGCCCGGCTCGTCGCGGTGCTGCGGTGAGCCCGGTCCGTCCACCGGTCGGGTCGTACGCCATGGACACCGGTACGGGCCGGGTCGGTGTCGTCATGGGCCACGAGGGGCCGTACGTGCAGCTGCGGCCCCTCGGCGGCGGCCGGGAGTGGGACTGCGCGCCGGAGCTGGTGCGGGCCGCGACCCCGGCCGAGCGGCTCAGCGCGGCCACGGCCTACACCAACGCCCGCAGCCGCGGCGAGGTGCCATGAGCCTTCCTCACACGTCCCGACGGTCCACGGCCACGACCGCGACGACGGCGGCGACCGCGGCCCACACGGCGTAGACGGTCCAGCCGCCCGCCACCGTGGTCGGGTAACGCGGGGAGAGGGTGAACACCTGGTGGCCGTACTCGACGTTCACCAGGCGGATCCAGGCGTTGAAGGGCAGCGCGTTGCGGACGCAGGCCGTCCAGTGGTAGCGCTCGGTGACGAAGCTGGGCAGAAGCAGCAGCACCCCGGTGGTCACCACCATGGTGGTCGCGCTGTGCCTGATCAGCGCGCCCAGTCCCATGCCGGCCAGCGCGGCCACCGGGGCGAGCAGTGCCGAGGCGGCGACCACGCGCAGCGCGCCGGGGTGACCGATCGGCACGCCCTGGTCCCGGCCGGACAGGATGGCCTGAGTGGCGGCGAAGGACGCCCCGGCGATGACCGCTCCGTACACCGTCATCACGGCGGCCACGACGGTCACCTTGGCGGCCATCAGCGCCCGCCGGTCGGGGACGGCCGTGAACGTCGTACGGATCAGTCCGGTCGCGTACTCCCCGACGACGGTGATGGCGCCGATGCTCGCCGCCGCCAGGATCAGGATCATCGCGGCGCCTGCTGTGAAGGCGTCGCGCAGCGCCCAGGAGAGGAAGTGCGCCTGGATGACGTGGCCGTAGTGCGGGTAGTTCGTGTAATCGGCGCGGGCCGCGTTCGCGTTGAAGGCGACGACCGCGAGGGCGGTCGCGCCGAGCGCCCAGTAGGTGGATCGCAGGGACCGGAGCTTGAGCCATTCGGCGGCCAGGAGGTCCGTGAAGCGGGGGCTCGGTGCGGTGATGGCCGTCATCGGGACACTCCGTCCTTGGCGAGGTATTCGACACTGTCGGCGGTCAGTTCCATGAAGGCCGTCTCCAGGGAGGCCGTCTGAGGCGTCAACTCGACGAGCGACACGTGGTGTTCGAGGGCGAGTTGGCCGATGCGGGCGGCGTCGGGTCCGGTGACCTTCAGGGTCCGCTCGTCACAGGCGGCCACCGCGGCGCCCTCGGCCCTCAGCACCCGGGCGAGCCGCGCCGCGTCCGGTGACCGCACCGTGACGGCGGGCCGCGTCCCGCGCGCCGCGAACTCGGCGAGGCTCTCGGCGGCGATCAGCTCGCCCCTGCCGATGACGACCAACTGGTCGGCGGTGTGTTCCATCTCGGACATGAGATGACTGGAGACGAAGACGGTACGCCCTTCGGCGGCCAGCTTGCGGAACAGCCCGCGCACCCACGACACTCCCTCCGGATCGAGCCCGTTGAGCGGCTCGTCGAAGAGGAGGACCGGCGGATCGCCGAGCAGTGCGGTGGCGATGCCCAGCCGCTGCTTCATGCCGAGCGAGTAACCGCCGACCCGTCTCCTGGCGGCCGCGCCCGCCAGCCCCACCTCCTCCAGCACCTCGTCCACCCGCCGCCGCGGGATGCGGTTGCCGCGCGCGAGGGCGTGCAGATGGGCCCGTCCCGACCGTCCGCCGTGCACGTCTCCGGCGTCGAGAAGAGCGCCGACGTGCCGCAGTCCGCGCGGGTGCCGCCGGAAGACGTGCCCGCCGACGGTGGCCGAACCGGACGTCGGCTCGACGAGGCCGAGCAGCATCCGCAGGGTCGTGGTCTTGCCCGCTCCGTTGGGACCGAGGAAGCCGGTGACGTGGCCGGGGCGGACGGAGAAGGACAGGTCGCGCACGGCGGTCGTGGGGCCGTAGCGCTTGGTCAGCCGATTGACTTCGATCATGCCGTCCACGGTCGCGCGTCAGGCCGGTCCCGGGCATCGCCCGGCCGCGGACACTTGACCGGCGCCGGTGTCGACCCTGGTTGTACGACCCGCGGCCGATGCCCTCCGCGGGAGGCTGCGCCTACGCTCACTGCATGTCCGCCACCGTGCCGTCGCCCCTGATCAAACGTGTGCCGCCCGGCGGCTGGGTCGCGCTCGCCTGGTGCGCGAGCACGCTCCTCACGCTCCTGGCGCGGGTCAGGCTGCCCGGCGAGACGTACCCGGACCAGTGGCCGGCGGTCCAGCTGTACCGCTGGGACGGCCTGGTCTTCCACGGGGTGTCCGCCGCCCTGGCACTGTGCGGCGCCCGGCTGCTCGAACGCCGCCCGCTCAGGGCGCTCACCCTGCTGATCCTGGCCGCGATCGTCGAGACGACCACGCTCGGCGTCGGCGAGCTGCCGATGGCGCAGTACCTCCCACCGATCGTGGCCTTGTACTTCGTCGCCGCGCACACGCCGCGCCGCACCTCGATCACCGCCCTGGTCACGGCAGTCGGCACCCTCGGGGCCTACATCGCCGTTCGGCTGCTGTGCGGTTGGGTGGTCGGCACCTCGGCGGAGCTGGCGGTGGCCCTGGTCACGGTGATCGGCTGGCTGCTCGGCAACTCCACGCACCAGGCCCGGGTGCACGCCGAACGGCTCAGCGCCGAACGGGCCGCCCGGGCGGTGAACGCCGAACGGCTGCGCATCGCCCGCGAGATGCACGACACCGTCGCCCACAGCATCGGCATCATCGCCCTCCAGGCGGGCGCCGCGGGCCGTGTCGCGGCCACCCGCCCGGAGGCGGCGCGGGAGGCGATGCGGGCGGTGGAGAACGAAGGGCGGCGGACGCTGGCGGGACTGCGGCGGATGCTGGTCGCGCTCCGGCGTGCGGACGAGGGGACGGGGCCCCCCGAGCACGTCATGGTCGTGGCCGGTCTGGACGACGTCGAGCGGCTGGCGGCCACGACCACCGCGGCAGGGGTGAAGGTCGAGATCGAGGTGCGGGGCGAGCGGCGGCAACTGCCGCCGGACCTCGACCTGTCGGCGTTCCGGATCGTCCAGGAGTCGGTGACGAACGTCGTGCGGCACGCGGCGGCCGGCTCCTGCCGGGTGACACTGACGTACGGTGACGGCGAACTCGCCCTGGAGATCACCGACGAGGGGCGCGGGCGTGGCACGGGCACGGACACCGGGTTCGGGGTGGCGGGGATGAGGGAGCGAGTGGCCTTGTTGCACGGGGAGTTCTCGGCGGGACCGAGAGCGGAGGGCGGCTTCCGGGTGGCCGCCCGGCTGCCCCTCCCGGCGGCCGTGCGATGAGCGTGCGCGTGCTGCTCGCCGACGACCAGCCGCTGATCCGCACGGCCCTGCGGTTGGTGATGGCCGACCTCGACGACGTGGAGGTGGTCGGCGAGGCGGAGACGGGCGCGGAGGCCGTGGGGCTGACGGAGGAACTCCGTCCGGACGTCGTGGTGATGGACATCCGGATGCCGGGAATGGACGGCATAGAGGCGACCCGCCGGATCTCGGGGGCGGTGCCGGAGACGCGGGTCGTCGTCCTGACGACGTTCGACGACGACGACCACGTGTACGGCGCCCTGCGCGCGGGCGCCTCCGGCTTTCTGGTCAAGGACATGGGCCTGGACGACATCATCGGCGCGGTACGCGTCGTGGCGGCCGGCGACGCCCTGATCGCGCCGAGCGTCACCCGCCGCCTGATACAGGACTTCGCCGCCGCGGGGTCCCACGGGCGGGCGCGCGGACGCCGGGACCTGACGGCCATCACGGAGCGGGAGCGCGAGGTGCTGACCCTCGTCGGTACGGGCCTGTCCAACACGGAGATAGCCGCCGAGCTGTGCATCAGCGTGGCCACGGCGAAGACGTACCTGACCCGTCTGCTGACCAAGCTGGACGCGAGGGACCGGGTCCAGCTGGTGATCCTGGCCTATGAGGCGGGGCTCGTGTCGGTGTCCTAGAGGCGGCGGTCCACGGCGTACGCCGACGCGCGCAGCCGGGGTGAAGGTTCCTTGAGGATCACATGGACATGAGTCCGCGCTCCTGCCGTAGGGTGCGGGCGCATGGGTTCGTGGAACGTGTCGACCTTGCTGAACATGTCGCGGCTGTCGAGGTGGAGGAGGCCGCGGGCCAGTCGCCGCTATCCGGTCCCGCTCACCCGGCACCAGCTGTGGATGGTCTCGCTGAGCGCGCCGGTGAGCCGTAGCCCGGAGGCCTCGCGGACCACGCTCTACCCGCTGCGGCGGATCGACGACGACAGCTCCCGGCGGTGGCTGGCCGACCAGTGGGAGATCACCACCCACGGGGAGCTGGCCGACCGGCTCGACTGGCTGGCGGGCGCCGGCTACCGCGCGCGGGCGCACCGGCTGCTCGGCGTCGCGCCGCTGGCCTGGGACGCCGCCCTGTACGCCGACATCTCCCGCCGGGGCTTCGCCGCCGGGCTGATCACCGAGGCCGACGCGTGGACGGCGCTCAAGAACATCGTGCCGTCGGTCGCGGGGACGTACGGCTCCTGGCGGGAGTACGCCGACCACTATCTCCTGGGGCGGAAGGTGTGGCGGGACGACCTCAGGGGCCGCAGCGGCGCCGTCGGTGCCGCCGACGACGGTCTCCCCGCTCCGCAGGCCGTCGCGGACGCCCATCTGCGCTCCCTGCTGGACCCGGGGAACCGGGCCAGCCCGTGGAACCTCGCGCCCTGGGACGCCATACGTCACCCCGACCGCCCACGCTGACCCCGTACGCGACACCACGCCGGCCCCGTACGCGACAATGGGGCCATGAGTCTGTTCCGGGACGACGGCATCGTCCTTCGTACCCAGAAGCTCGGCGAAGCCGACCGGATCATCACGCTGCTCACGCGCGGGCACGGACGGGTGCGGGCCGTGGCGCGCGGGGTGCGGCGGACCAAGTCCAAGTTCGGCGCCCGGCTGGAGCCGTTCTCGCACGTCGACGTGCAGTTCTTCGCGCGGGGGAGCGAGCTGGTGGGCCGCGGGCTGCCGCTGTGCACGCAGAGCGAGACCATCGCCCCGTACGGCGGCGGGATCGTGGCGGACTACGCCCGCTACACCGCCGGGACGGCCATGCTGGAGACCGCCGAGCGGTTCACCGACCACGAGGGCGAGCCGGCCGTGCAGCAGTACCTGCTGCTCGTCGGCGCGCTGCGCACCCTCGCCCGCGGCGAGCACGCCCCGCACCTGGTGCTCGACGCCTTCCTGCTGCGTTCGCTGGCCGTCAACGGCTACGCCCCGAGCTTCGGCGACTGCGCCAGGTGCGGAATGCCCGGTCCGAACCGGTTCTTCTCGGTGGCGTCGGGCGGCTCGGTCTGCGTCGACTGCAGGGTGCCCGGCAGCGTCGTACCCTCACCGCAGACCCTGGAACTGCTGGGCGCGCTGCTCACGGGAGACTGGGAGACCGCGGACGCCTGCGAAGCGCGGCACGTCCGGGAGGGCAGCGGGCTGGTGTCCGCCTATCTGCACTGGCACCTGGAGCGCGGGCTGCGCTCCCTGCGCTACGTGGAGAAGTCCTGAACGACACGACGTCCTGACACGGTCCTGACACGAAGGAGACGAGAGACACATGGTGGTAAGCGGGTTCCTGGGACGCCGGCGCCGCGAGTACAGGGCGCCGGAGCCACACCCGTCCGGTGCCCGCCCGCCGAAGCTGCCCGGCGAGCTGGTCCCCGACCACGTGGCGATCGTCATGGACGGCAACGGCCGCTGGGCCAAGGAGCGCGGCCTGCCCCGCACCGAGGGCCACAAGGTGGGCGCCGAGCGCGTGCTGGACGTGCTCCAGGGCGCCGTCGAGATCGGCGTCCGCAACATCTCCCTGTACGCCTTCTCCACGGAGAACTGGAAGCGCTCGCCCGAAGAGGTCCGCTTCCTGATGAACTTCAACCGCGACTTCATCCGCAAGACCCGCGACCAGCTCGACGAGCTGGGCATCCGGGTGCGCTGGGTGGGCCGTATGCCCAAGCTGTGGAAGTCGGTCGCCAAGGAGCTCCAGACCGCCCAGGAGCAGACCAAGGACAACGACCGGCTCACCCTCTACTTCTGCATGAACTACGGCGGCCGGGCCGAGATCGCCGACGCCGCCCAGGCGCTCGCCGAGGACGTGAAGGCGGGCCGGCTCGACCCGTCGAAGGTCAACGAGAAGACCCTCGCGAAGTACCTGTACTACCCGGACATGCCGGACGTGGACCTGTTCCTGCGCCCGAGCGGCGAGCAGCGCACCTCCAACTACCTGCTCTGGCAGAGCGCCTACGCCGAGATGGTCTTCCAGGACGTGCTGTGGCCGGACTTCGACCGGCGCGACCTGTGGCGGGCGTGCCTCGAGTTCGCCTCCCGCGACCGGCGCTTCGGCGGAGCGATCCCGAACGAGGAGCTGCTGGCCATGGAGGGCCGCGGCGAAGACAGTTGATCACTGCCGCTACGATCCCGCCTCATGGTCATGGACATGGGGCGGGACGCCGGGCAGGACGTGGTCGAGCTGGCGTACCGGCCGACGGTGAAGGACTTCACGGCCGCGCTGCGCCAGCGCGGCCGGATCGGGCGGGCGGCGCGGAGACAGAAACTGGTGGTCGTCCTGGCGGCCGTCGTCTTCGCCCTCGAGGCCGCCCAGGCGCTGACCGGCGGGGGCGTCCACTGGTTTCCGCTGGTCTGGGCCCCGTGCTTCGCACTGCTGCTGGTCGCCGCGCCGTGGTTGCAGGGCCGCCAGTTCATGAAGCTCGCCGCACGCAACGGCGTGTACCGCGTCACCGTGTCGGACGCGGGCGTGACGGTGGCCACCGACCACAGCTCCTCGGCGGTCGGCTGGGCCGCCCAGCCCCGCTACCGGGAGACCCCGGAGATCTTCGTGACCTTCAGTGACGACAAGAACGCCAGCTGCTTCACGGTCCTGCCCAAGCGGGGCCTCGCGGACCCCGCCGACGCCGACCGGCTGCGGGAGATCCTGGACCGCCACCTGACCCGGGCGTGAGGTGCCGGGTTCAGGTGCCGGACGCCGCGCACTCCGCGCAGGTGCCGAAGATCTCCACGGTGTGGGCGACGTTGACGTAGCCGTGCTCCGCGGCGATCGCCTCGGCCCACTTCTCCACGGCCGGTCCCTCCACCTCGACGGCCTTGCCGCAGACGCGGCAGACGAGGTGGTGGTGGTGCTCGCCCGTCGAGCAGCGGCGGTAGACCGACTCGCCCTCGGAGGTGCGCAGCACGTCGACCTCGCCGGCCTCGGCGAGGGACTGCAGGGTGCGGTAGACGGTGGTGAGCCCGACCGAGTCGCCCTTGTGCTTGAGCATGTCGTGGAGGTCCTGCGCGCTGCGGAACTCGTCGACCTCGTCGAGGGCCGCCGCGACTGCGGCACGCTGCCGGGTGGCGCGGCCCTTCACGGGCGGTCCTGCGGTCGTCACCGGATGCCTCCTTCTCGATGGCCCGTTCGCCTGCGGGGTGCGCCTCGCGCCGGCACGCCCCGTCGGCTCCCTCTCGGCCACGTCTGCGCCTGCCGGGCCATTGTGCCAGCCCGGACCGCGCGCGGTCAGACGCCGACCTCGTCCGCGGCGCCCCGGGTGGCCGGAATCGCGCACTCGGCCGGTTCCCCGGCGGGCCGCCCGGCGTCGAGCGCCCGCGCGCGCCGCCGGGCCAGCGGTGCGGCCAGCGCCGTCAGCGCGACGAAGGCCGCGATGGTCAGCAGCACGATCGTCGCACCGGGTGGGACGTCCTGGTAGAAGGAGGTGACCGTGCCGCCGATCGCGACGACGACGCCGATGCCGACGGCGATGGCGAAGGTGGCCGCGAAGCCGCGGCTGAGCTGCTGGGCGGCGGCCACCGGGACGACCATCAGCGCCGACACCAGCAGCAGCCCGACCACCCGCATCGCCACCGACACCGTGACCGCCGCCGTGACGGCCGTGAGCAGGTTCAGGGCGCGCACCGGCAGGCCGGTCACCCGCGCGAACTCCTCGTCCTGGCTGACCGCGAAGAGCTGGCGGCGCAGGCCCACGGTGACCACCACGACGAAGGCGGCGAGCAGGCAGATCGCCGTCACGTCGGATTGCGAGACCGTCGACAGCGAGCCGAAGAGGGACGACATCAGGTTCGCGTTGGAGCCGCCGGGGGCGAGGTTGACGAGCAGGACGCCGCCGGCCATGCCGCCGTAGAAGAGCATCGCCAGGGCGATGTCGCCGCGGGTCCTGCCGTACCAGCGGATCAGCTCCATCAGCACCGCGCCGAGCACGGAGACGGCCGTCGCCATCCACACCGGGGAGGCGGACAGCAGGAAGCCGAGGCCGACGCCGGTCATCGCCACGTGGCCGATGCCGTCGCCCATCAGGGCCTGGCGGCGCTGCACGAGGTAGATGCCGATGGCGGGGGCGGTGACGCCGACCAGGACGGCGGCGAGCAGCGCCCGCCGCATGAAGTCGTAGTTCAGGATGTCCATCAGCTCAGCAGTCCCGTCCGGATCGGATCGGCGCCCGGGGCGTCGTGCGGGTGTACATGGTCGTGGCCGGGCTGGGGGTACCCCCTGCTCGAAGAGCTTGGGGGAGTGCTGGCCGCCGCCTTCGGCGGCGGGCCGTCGTGCAGGACGCAGCCGTCGCGCAGGACGACGGCCCGGTCGATCAGGGGTTCCAGGGGTCCCAGTTCGTGCAGGACGAGCAGCACCGTCGCCCCCGCCGCGACCTGCTCCCGAAGGGTGCGCGCGAGCACCTCCTGGCTGGCCAGGTCGACGCCCGCCATCGGCTCGTCCATGATCAGCAGTTCGGGTTCGGCGGCCAGCGCGCGGGCGATCAGCACGCGCTGGTGCTGGCCCCCGGAGAGGGCGTGCACCGGGTCCCCGGCGCGGTCCGCCATGCCGACCTGCTCCAGGGCACGCCGTACGGCCGTGTGGTCGGCCTTGCGGAAGACGCCGAAGCGGGTGCGGGAGAGCCGCCCCGAGGAGACGACCTCGGTGACCGTCGACGGCACCCCGCCCGCGGCGCTGGTGCGCTGCGGGACGTACCCCACGCGCGCCCAGTCGCGGAAGCGGCGCAGCGCCGTGCCGAACAGCTCGACCTCGCCCGCGCTGACCGGCACCTGGCCGATGGCGCTGCGGACGGCCGTCGACTTGCCGGAGCCGTTCGCGCCGAGCAGCGCGACGACCTCGCCGCGGCGCACGGTGAGGTCGACGCCGCGCAGCACGGGGCGCGACCCCAGTTCGGCGCGGACGCCGCGCAGCGCCACGACGGGCTCGTCCACGACGTTCTTGGCGTCCATGACGCCCTCCTTCACGCTCACTTGGCGCCCAGGGCCTTGCGCAGGGCCTGGAGGTTGGCGTCCATGACCTGGATGTAGTCACGGCCGCGGGACTTGCCGGTGATGCCCTCGACCGGGTCGAGGACGTCCGTCCGCAGCCGGGCGTCCCGGGCGACGGTCCGGGCGGTGCCGTCGTTGACGAGCGTCTCGTAGAAGACCGTGGTGACCCCGTCGGCCTTCGCCATCCGCTCCAGCTCCTTGACCCGCGCCGCGCTGGGCTCCGACTCGGGGTCGAGGCCGCTGACGGCCTCCTCGGTCAGGCCGTAGCGCTCGGCGAGGTAGCCGAAGGCGGCGTGGGTGGTCAGGAAGACCCTGGTCCTGGTGTTCCCGAGCCCGGTGGCGTACCGGGTGTCGAGGGCCTTCAGCTCCTTGACCAGGGCGGCGGTGTTCTCGCGGTAGTCGGCCGCGTGGTCCGGGTCGGCCTTCTCGAAGGCGCTGCCCACGCCCTCGGCGATGCGCGCGTAGCGCACCGGGTCGAGCCAGACGTGCGGGTCCTTGGCACCGGACCCCTCGCCCCCGTGCGTGTCGTGGGCCTCGGCGTGCCCGCCGACCTCGGTGCCGTGCTCCTCCAGCGTGGTCAGCGAGGTGGCGTCGATCTTCGTCCCGATCTCCGACTGCGCGACGGCGTCGTCGACGGACGGCTGAAGCCCCTTGAGGTAGAGGACCGCGTCGGAGTCCTGGAGCTGGGCGGTCTGCCGGGCGCTGATGTCCAGGTCGTGCGGCTCCTGGCCGGGCTGGGTGAGCGTGGTGACGTGCGCGTGGCTCCCGCCGATCCGCTCGGCGAGGAAGGCCATCGGATAGAACGAGGCGACGACGTCGAACTTGCCGGTGCCCCCCGCGGCGCCCGCGGTCGAGCAGGCGGAGAGGGCTCCGAGGCCGAGGGCGGCGGCCGCCGCGGCCGCCGCCCCGGATATGAGGCGTCGTCGTACGTTCATGACAGTCATTTTCATCAAAAATGGAAACCGTTGTCAACAAGGCGGGTCGGAGCCCCGCCGGAGGCCCGCATTCCGCCCGCACCCGGCACCGATTTGATTGAGGGGGAGCCCCCGCCGGTACGCTGAAGCATTCGCTGTGAAGCGTCTCGCTTCGTCGCCCGTCGTCGTAATGAAGAGAGCACCGTGGCCGCCGACAAGATCGACACCATCGTCAGCCTGAGCAAGCGCCGTGGCTTCGTATTCCCCTGCAGTGAGATCTACGGCGGCCAGCGCGCCGCGTGGGACTACGGGCCGCTGGGTGTCGAGCTCAAGGAGAACCTCAAGCGCCAGTGGTGGCGCTACATGGTGACGTCGCGCGAGGACGTGGTCGGTATCGACTCGTCCGTGATCCTTGCCTCCGAGGTTTGGGTCGCCTCCGGTCACGTCGCCACCTTCACGGACCCCCTCACCGAGTGCACCGCGTGCCACAAGCGGTTCCGCGCGGACCACCTGGAGGAGGCCTACGAGGCCAAGCACGGCCGCGTCCCGGAGAACGGCCTCGCGGACGTCAACTGCCCCAACTGCGGCAACAAGGGCCAGTTCACCGAGCCCAAGCAGTTCTCGGGCCTGCTGTCCACCCACCTCGGCCCGACCCAGGACTCCGGCTCCGTCGCCTACCTGCGCCCCGAGACCGCCCAGGGCATCTTCACCAACTTCGCCCAGGTGCAGACCACCTCGCGCCGCAAGCCGCCCTTCGGCATCGCGCAGATGGGCAAGTCCTTCCGCAACGAGATCACGCCCGGCAACTTCATCTTCCGCACCCGCGAGTTCGAGCAGATGGAGATGGAGTTCTTCGTCAAGCCGGGCGAGGACGAGAAGTGGCAGGAGTACTGGATGGAGCAGCGCTGGAACTGGTACACCGGCCTGGGTCTCCGTGAGGAGAACATGCGCTGGTACGAGCACCCGAAGGAGAAGCTCTCCCACTACTCCAAGCGCACCGCCGACATCGAGTACCGCTTCCAGTTCGGCGGCAACGAGTGGGGCGAGCTGGAGGGTGTGGCCAACCGCACCGACTACGACCTCGGCGCGCACGCCAAGGCCTCCGGCCAGGACCTCTCCTACTTCGACCAGGAGGCCGGCGAGCGCTGGACGCCGTACGTCATCGAGCCCGCGGCCGGTGTCGGCCGCGCGATGCTCGCCTTCCTGCTCGACGCCTATGTCGAGGACGAGGCGCCCAACGCCAAGGGCAAGATGGAGAAGCGCACCGTGCTGCGCCTGGACCACCGCCTGGCCCCGGTGAAGGTCGCGGTGCTGCCGCTGTCCCGCAACCCGGAGCTGTCCCCGAAGGCCAAGGGCCTCGCCCAGGCCCTGCGCCAGAACTGGAACATCGAGTTCGACGACGCGGGCGCCATCGGCCGCCGCTACCGCCGCCAGGACGAGATCGGCACGCCGTTCTGCGTGACGGTCGACTTCGACACCCTCGAGGACAACGCGGTCACCGTCCGCGAGCGCGACTCGATGAAGCAGGAGCGCGTCTCGCTGGACCAGATCGAGGGCTACCTCGCGAGCCGCCTGCTCGGCTGCTGAGGCCCCCTGCCGCTCGTCACGCCGGTGCCGGGTCCCTTCCGGGGGCCCGGCACCGGCGCGTCGGCGCCCCGGCCGCGGTGAGCCGGGGCGAGCCCGTCCCGGCCGATCCGTGACCGGCCGCGACGGCGCCGCCGGTCACAGATCGAGGTCCGCGTACAGGGCGGCGTGGTCGGAGGCCTCGTCGGCCTTCGACGTCACCGTGTCGAAGGACTTGATGGCCGGCGGCGCCCAGACCCCGCGCCGCTCCACGCCGACGTGCTGCACCCGGTCCCACAGCGGCGGCGGGAACAGCAGGTAGTCGAGCTTGTCGCTCGGCCTGGTGCCCGAGCCGTGGGTGCCGGGGTCGCCCCGGTAGGCGGGGTGGCTCATGGCGTCCCGCAGGCCGGCGTCCGTCAGCGTCCTGATCGGCGGGCTGTCCAGGAAGTCGTTGAGGTCCCCGGCGACCAGCACGTTCGGGGACCGCTCCGCTGCGGCCCGGTAGATCCTCACGACCTGCTCCGCCTGGGCCAGGCGCAGCTCCGGGTCGTCGCCGGCCTTGCTCTTGAAGTGGTTGCCGAGGACCCACAGGGGCGTCCCGTCCAGTTCGATCTCGAACTCGGGGCAGTCGCGGCTGAACACGGGACCGCCCGGGTGCTCCGGACTGGTGTCGAAGATGTGCGAGCGGACGGACCGGATCGGGTGCCGGCTGAGGATGCCGACGTCGATACCGCGGCTGTCGTTGCCGTCGATCAGCATGTTGAAGGGGTAGGCACGCCTGCCCAGCACCCCGCTCAGGACCTGCGTGTTGAAGCGGTCCAGGGTGAGCCGGTCCTCCACCTCGACGGTGAGCAGGACGTCGGCGTCGATCTCGGCGATCACCCGGCCGGTGTTCTTCACGGCGGCCCAGTCGAGGTCGCCGCGCACGAGTTCGGCCCAACCCGCCCAGGCGCCGCGGCCCTTGGCGACGACGTGGATCTCCGGATCGCGCGGGTCGCCGCTCCTGCGGAAGAGCGCCGCGGCGCCGCCGCGGGTCTGGTTGACGTAGATGGGCGGCGGGTCGTGCGGATCGAGGTCGTAGGCCCGGTGCTTCCTGACGAGTGCGGCGATCCGCGCCTTGTCCGCCTCCTGGTAGTCCGCCTTGCCGAGCAGGGAGACCAACTCGTCGAAGTCGTCGAGGACTTCCTTGCGGTGGGCGTCGTCCGGGAGACCGAAGGCCTGGGGGCGGCGGAACAGGTTCTCGGCGTTGAAGGTGGCGATGCGGATGGTCATGGCGCGCCTCCTGCGGCGGCGCATGGGATGCCGCGTGGCCGGCGGCAGGCGCCGCCGGGGTGACTGCTCGCCGACAACACCCATTCTCCGAGCCGGGGCGGACCGTGTCGAACGCGGCGGCGCCGACGGGCTTCGTCGCCGACCGGGCAGCCGGACGCTGACAAGTAACGACTGACAGATATTGAAATCTGTCAGTCGTTATGCCAGGGTAGGCGCATGACGATCCAGACCCGCCCCCTCGGAACCACCGGACCCCAGGTCTCCGCCCTCGGCCTCGGCTGCATGGGCATGTCCGCGCTGTACGGCGACGCGGACCGGACCGAGTCCCTCGCCACCGTGCACGCCGCCCTGGAGGCAGGCGTGACCCTGCTCGACACCGGCGACTTCTACGCCATGGGCCACAACGAGATGCTGATCGGCGAGGCCCTGCGGACCGCCCCCGCGGCCCTGCGCGAACAGGCGCTGCTCAGCGTCAAGTTCGGCGCCCTGCGCGACCCGGACGGCGGCTGGAGCGGAGTCGACGGACGGCCGGCGTCCGTGAAGAACTTCGCCGCGTACTCGCTCCAGCGCCTCGGCGTCGACCACATCGACGTGTACCGGCTCGCGCGCCTCGACCCGGACGTGCCGATCGAGGAGACCGTCGGCGCGATCGCGGAACTCGTCGAGAAGGGGTACGTACGCCACATCGGCCTGAGCGAGGTCGGCGCCGAGACCGTTCGGCGGGCCGCCGCCACCGCGCCCATCGCGGACCTGCAGATCGAGTACTCGCTCATCTCGCGCGGCGTCGAGGACCGCATCCTGCCCACCACCCGCGAACTGGGCATCGGCATCACGGCGTACGGCGTGCTCTCCCGCGGCCTGATCTCCGGGCACTTCGGCCGCGACCGGCAGCTCGCCGCGCACGACTTCCGGGCCCACTCCCCGCGCTTCCAGGGCGAGAACCTCCAGCACAACCTGAACCTCGTCGACGCGCTGCGCAAGGTCGCCGAGCAGAAGGGCGTGACGGTCGCGCAGATCGCGATCGCCTGGGTGCTCTCCCGCGGGGAGGACATCGTGCCGCTGATCGGCGCCCGCAGCCGGCAGCGGCTCACCGAGGCGCTCGGCGCGCTGGACGTGACCCTGGACGAGGGCGACCTCAGGGCGATCGAGGAGGCCGTGCCGGCCGACGCCGCCGCGGGCGCGCGCTACCCCGAGGCGCAGATGGCACACCTCGACAGCGAGCGCTGACCCGGGCGCCGGGTACGGTCTATGCCATGGCCACCACCGCCGAGACCCTGACCGCCGAACGCATCCTCGAAGCGACCGAGGAGGTGCTGCGCCGCCACGGCCCGGCGAAGGCCACCGTGGTGGACGTGGCCCGCGCGCTCGGCGTCAGCCACGGCAGCGTCTACCGCCACTTTCGCACCAAGGCGGTGCTGCGGGAGGCGGTGACGAAGCGATGGCTGGACCGCACCTCCGAGGCGCTGGCCGGCATCGCGGCCGACGAGGACCGCGACCCCGAGGCGCGGCTGCGGGACTGGTTCGCGACCCTGTTCGAGGCCAAGCGCCGCAAGGCGGGCGACGATCCCGAGCTGTTCGCCACGTACTCGGTCCTGGCCGGAGAGAACGGCGCGGCGGTCGGCGAGCACATCGCCGACCTGACCGCCCAGCTCACCCGGATCGTCGCCGCGGGCGCCGACGCCGGCACCCTCACCGCCGCCGACCCGGCCGCCACCGCCCGCGCCCTCTTCCACGCCACGGGCCGCTTCCACGACCCGTGCTACGCGCCGGAGTGGGAACAGGCGGGCGTCGAGGACGAGTTCAAGGCCGTGCTGGACCTGGTCCTGCGAGGACTGCGGACCTGACCCCGCGGCGGGGCTACCCCACGGTGCGCGGCAGGCGCAGGCTCAGCAGCGCCGTCAGCGCCACGCCCACGAGCTGGACGAGGAGCGTCGCCACCAGGGCGTCTCGCATCCCCAGGCCCGGGACCAGGGAGAGGAACAGGGTGCCCAGCGTGGCCACGCCCAGCGCCAGCGACGACTGCTGGGTGGTCACCATCACCCCGCTGCCGACACCGGCCCGCGCGGCCGGCACCTCGGAGAGGACGATCCGGAAGAGCACCGGCAGCTGGAGCGCCTGACCCGCGCCGGCCACCGCCGCGCCGGGCAGCAGTGCGGCCGGCCCGAGGCCCGGCCAGTCCCGCCAGGCGGCCAGCGCCAGCAGTCCCACACCCACCGCCTGGATCAGCGCGCCCGCGGTCACCACGCGCGTGCCGTACCGGGCGACCAGCCGCGGCCCGGCGAGCGAGACGAAGAAGAACACGACCGCCATGGGGGCCAGCGTCAGCCCCGCCGGGACCGGACCGAGGCCCGCGCCGCGCTGCAGGGCCACCGCGACCACGAACATGAAGCCGCTGAACCCGATGGAGAACGGCACGATGATCACCAGCCCGCGCCGCAGCGAGGTGAGCGCGAACAGGCTCGGCGGCACCAGCGGCGTACGGCCCTGCCGGTCCGCCCGGCGCTCCACGGCGTAGAACGCGGCCGCCAGACCCGGGAACGCGGCCAGCGACAGCCAGGTCCACAGCGGCCACCCCGCCGCGCGGCCCTCGGTCAGCGGGACCAGCAGCGCCAGCAGGGATGCCGCCAGCAGGAGGGTGCCGGAGCCGTCCACCGGCTCCGGTCGCGGGGAGCGGGTCTCCGGGACGGCCCGGGCCCCCAGCACCAGGCCCGCGATCACGAACGGCACGTTCACCAGGAACACCGAGCGCCAGCCGGTGCCCGCGACATCGGCGGCGACGAGGACGCCGCCGAGGATCTGCCCGGCCATCATGGACAGGCCCGCCGTCGCGCCGTACAGGCCCATCGCCCGGGCCCGGCGGGGGCCCGAGGTGGCCGCCTGGATGGTGGCGAGCACCTGCGGCAGCATCGCGGCGGCCGCCGCGCCCTGCGCCACGCGGGCCGCGACCAGCGACCAGGCGTCGGGGGCGAGCCCGCACGCCAGCGAGGTCAGGCCGAAGGCCGCCATGCCGCCGAGGAAGAGGCGGCGGCGCCCGAACAGGTCGCCGAGCCGGCCGCCGAGGACGAGCAGGACCGCGTACGCCACCCCGTACCCGGCGACGACGAGTTCCAGGACGGCCTCGCCCGCCCCGAGGTCCCGGCCGATGGTGGGCAGGGCGACGTTGACGATGAAGAAGTCGATCAGGGGCAGTGCCGCGGCCAGCAGCACCGTGAACAGTCCGAGTCCGCGGAGCGCGGGTGGCGCCACGATGGACCGGACGGTGCGTGAGGAGATGGTTTCGGTCGTCACGGTCACGAGCCTGCGCCCGCCCCCAGGGTGGTACCAGAGTCTTCTTGTCCTGGTAGCGGGAGTACCTGGAAACAGGCTGCGGGTGCGGGCACTGTGGAACCATGACGACCATGGCCCAGGAGACGCCGGTACGAGAACCCCAGGCCCCGCGCGCCCCGGAGGCGGCCGCCTCGGCGATCCGGCGGCACGAACTCGCCGCCTTCCTGCGGCACCGCCGCGAGCACATCAGCCCCGAGCGGGTCGGCCTGCCGCGCGGCAGCCGGCGCCGGACGCCTGGGCTGCGCCGCGAGGAGGTCGCGCATCTCTCCGCCGTCGGCGTCACCTGGTACACCTGGCTCGAACAGGCCCGGAACATCCAGGTCTCCGTGCAGGTGCTCGACGCCCTCGCCCGCACCCTGCTGCTCGACCCCAGCGAGCGGGCCCACCTCTTCCAGCTCGCGGGCGCCACGGACCCGACCCCGGCGACCACGTGCCCGTCGGTCACCCCGGCCCTGCGCGCCGTCCTGGAGCAGCTCGAACCGATCCCGGCCTGCCTGCAGAACAGCCGGTACGACATCCTCGCCTACAACCGCACGTACTCCCTGCTGCTGTGCGATCTGGACGCGGTGCCGCCGGAGGACCGCAACTGCATGATCCTCTCCTACACGAACGAGGACTGGCGCTCCTCGATCGTGCGCCTGGAGGAGACCACCCGGCTCATGGCCGCCCGCTTCCGCGCCGCGATGGCCGGGCACCTCGGCGAGCCCGCCTGGAAGATGCTGCTCAAGCGGCTGCGCACGGAGTCGGCGGACTTCCGCGCGGCCTGGGACCGGCACGAGGTGGTCGGCGCCCGTACCAAGCGCAAGGAGTTCCGCAACGCCCACGTCGGCCGCCTCGTCCTCGACCACACCGACCTGTGGCTGAGCCCCGAGGTGGGCCCGCGCATGGTCACGTACGCACCGGCCGACGAGGAGACACGCGAGCGCCTGGAGAAGCTGCACGCCATCGCCCTGGCGAGGTGACCCGCTCCGCCGTGTCCTAGGCCGAGACGCCGGTCGTCTGCCGGATCTCCGCCGACTCCAGGCGCCGGGCCGTCCGCTCGGCGGTGTGCCGGGCCCAGCGTCCGGAGGTCACCGCGCCCAGTGCCAGGACCGCCGCCCCGCACGCCACCAGGACCCACCAGCCCGGCCGCGCGGCCGTCACGAACGTGTCCGCGTACGAGGACGAGCCCACGCCCGCTGCCAGCAGGGCCCCGACCACCGCTACCCCGAGCGTCTGCCCGAGCTGCCGGCTCGTCGAGGCGACCGCCGCGGCGACCCCGGCCTGCGCCCGCGGCATACCCGAGACCGCGGTGTTGGTGATGGGCGCGTTGACGAAGCCGAAGCCGACGCCGAACAGGACGTAGCCGACGAAGAGCGTCACGTTCGACGTCTCGGCCTCGAAGACCGCGAAGAGCACCGCGCTCGCGGTCATCGCGCACCCCGCGACCACCAGCGGCAGCCGCGGCCCCCGGCTGCCGACCAGCCGTCCGGACAGCGGCGCGCACAGGAACGTCGGCACGGCCATGGGCAGCATCCACAGGCCCGCGTGCAGGGCGTCCAGGCCGCGCACGTTCTGCAGGTACAGTGTGGACAGGAACAGGAAGCCGCCGAGCGCCGCGAACGCGCTGACCGCGATCACGGTGGCCCCGCTGAACGGCGCGGAGTGGAAGAAGCGCAGGTCGATGAGGGGTTCGGCGCGGCGCGGCTCGTACCACAGCAGGGCGAGCAGGGCCGCGAGCGCCACGGCCGCGAAGGGCAGCACGGTGCCGGGGCCGGCGTCCGGCGCCTCGATGATCGCGTAGGTCAGCGAGCCGAACAGGGCGATCACCAGCACCTGCCCGACCGGGTCGGGGCGGCGGGGCTTCGGCGCCCGCGACTCGGGGACGAAGCGCAGGGTGAGCAGCAGTGCCGCGAGAGCCACCGGCAGGTTGACCCAGAAGATCGAGCGCCAGCCGACCGACTCCACCAGCAGCCCGCCCACCAGCGGACCGGCGGCCATGGATATGCCGACCACGGCGCCCCAGACGCCGATCGCGCGGGCGCGCTCACGCATGTCGGTGAAGGTGTTGGTGATGATCGACATGGCGACCGGGTTGAGCATCGAGCCGCCGACCGCCTGGACCATGCGGAAGACGACCAGCAGCTCCAGATCGGGTGCGAGGGAGCACAGCAGCGAGCCGACGCCGAACACGACCAGGCCCGCCGTGAAGACGCGCCGGCGGCCGATCCGGTCCGCGGTGGAGCCCGCGAGCATCAGCAGCGAGGCCAGGACCAGGGTGTACGCGTCGATGGTCCACTGCAGGCCGGAGGTGGCGGCGTGCAGCTCGCGCTGCAGGGAGGGCAGGGCGACGTTCAGGACGGTGTTGTCCAGGCTCACGATCAGCAGGCTCATGCAGCAGATCGCGAGCACCAGCAGCCGTCGTCGGTGGCTGAGCTCGGGCATGGGGACCATGGTACGCGGTTCAATAGTGCGGTTAACTAATGACTGATACATGATCTTTGCCCGGTGCCTGTCCGGTTGTCCACAGGCCGGGGGGAGCATCCGCCGGCGTACGGGACAATGGAGCAATGTCCACGCCGACCACCACCCTCGTGTCCCCGTTGCAGATCGGCCCGCACACGGTGCGGCCGCCCGTCGTGCTCGCACCGATGGCCGGGATCACCAACGCGCCCTTCCGCACCCTGTGCCGGGAGTTCAGCGGCGGCAAGGGGCTGTTCGTCAGCGAGATGATCACCACCCGCGCCCTGGTCGAGCGCAACGAGAAGACCATGCAGCTGATCCACTTCGACGCGACCGAGAAGCCGCGCTCGATCCAGCTGTACGGCGTGGACCCGGCCACCGTCGGCAAGGCCGTCCGCATGATCGCGGAGGAGGACCTCGCCGACCACATCGACCTCAACTTCGGCTGCCCGGTCCCGAAGGTCACCCGCAAGGGCGGCGGCTCCGCGCTCCCGTACAAGCGGAACCTGCTGCGGGCGATCCTGCGCGAGGCGGTCGGCGGCGCCGGTGACCTGCCGGTCACGATGAAGATGCGCAAGGGCATCGACGACGACCACATCACGTACCTCGACGCCGGCCGCATCGCGGTCGAGGAGGGCGTGACCGCCATCGCGCTGCACGGCCGCACCGCCTCCCAGCACTACGGCGGCACCGCGGACTGGGAGGCGATCGCCCGCCTGAAGGAGCACGTTCCGGAGATCCCGGTGCTCGGCAACGGCGACATCTGGTCGGCCGAGGACGCGGTGCGGATGGTCCGGGAGACCGGCTGCGACGGCGTGGTCGTCGGCCGCGGGTGCCTGGGGCGGCCGTGGCTGTTCGCCGATCTGGTGGCCGCCTTCGAGGGGCGTACGCAGGACGTCGCACGGCCCACGCTGCGCGAGGTCGCCGACGTCATGGTCCGGCACGCCACGCTCCTCGGCGAGTGGATCGGCGACGAGGCACGGGGCGTCATCGACTTCCGCAAGCACGTCGCCTGGTACCTCAAGGGCTTCGCGGTCGGCTCCGAGATGCGCAAGCGGCTGGCCGTCACCTCCTCGCTGGCCGAGCTGCGCGCCGGCCTGGACGAGCTGGACCTCGGCCAGTCCTGGCCCACCGGCGCCGACGGGCCCCGCGGCCGCACGTCCGGCAACAACCGCGTGGTGCTGCCGGACGGCTGGCTGAAGGACCCCTACGACTGCTCGGGCGTCTCCGAGGACGCCGAGCTGGACACGTCCGGGGGCTGAATTCCCCTACGGGTGGGTCCGAGCAGTCAGGGGGCCGGTTGCCGGGCCGAGCACTCAGCGGGCTGGACCGGCCCGCGGCCCGGCCCCCTGGCGGATCCGGCGCGGTCAGCGCTTCGTCGGGTGCGGCGTGGAGCCGTACGCGGTCAGGAACCGGTCGCGGAAGGCGCTCATCTTCCACACCGGGGCGTCGTGCGCGGGGCGCAGCCCGTCCGACCAGCCCCAGCCGGCGATCTTCCGCAGCACCTTCGGGTCCTTGGCGACGATCGCGCAGGGCACGTCACGGCTGGCGTGGTCGCCGCTGACCCGGGCGATGGGCTGGTGGTCGCCGAGGAAGACCAGCACCGTGTTCTCGTTGCCGTACCGCTCCAGCCACTGGGTGAGGGCGGTCACCGAGTACTGGACGGACTTGCCGTACTCCTCGCGGGAGCGGGTGGGGTCGGTGATGATGTCCGCCGGTTTGGTGCCCGCCGCCTCGATGCCCTTGTAGACCGAGCCGTCGCCGAGCTGGTCCCAGCCGACCGTCTTCGGGATCGGCGCCCAGGGCTGGTGGCTGGAGGTCAGGATGACGAAGCCCATCAGCGGCTTGTCGCGCTTGCGGCCGTGCTCCAGGCGCTGGAAGGACTCCAGGGCGTACTGGTCCGGCATGGTGGACCAGCTGAACTTCGGTCCCTTGTAACCCAGTTGGAAGGCGTTGTAGACCTTGTCCAGGCCGTACCACTTCGCCTCCGGCCAGCCCTTCTGCACTCCCGGCATGACCCCGACCGTGTCCCAGGCGCCGGTCTTCTTGAAGGCGTCGGTGAGGGTGAGGTGGTCCCCGGCGGTCACCGTGCGGTAGCGGTACTGGTTATCGATCCACAGGCCCGACATGAACGTGGAGTGCCCGAGCCAGCTCCCGCCGCCGTACGTCGCCGACGTCAGCCAGCCGCTCTTGGCGTGGAAGCCCGCCCTGGCGAGCGCCTGGGTACTGGTGTCGAGCGTACGGTCGACACCGGGCGCCATGATCGGGTCTTCCACGGCGCTGCGGCCGTAGCTCTCGATGAACGTGAAGATCATGTCCTTGCCGCGCAGGTCGGGCACCAACTCGCTGCCCGGGGTGCCGCCGAACGCGTCCGCCCGCGCCGTCCTCGCGAACTCCCGCTCGTCCCGGATCGTCGAACGCAGCGCCTGCTCGTGGTACTTGAGCATCGCCACCGTGTGCTCGGCGGCCAGCGGGACCCCGCGGACCTCCAGGTTCAGGGACGCGCAGGTCATCCAGAGCGCGCAGAGCAGCAGCAGCCCGCGGGTGGAGCGGGCCCGGTGACGCCCCAGCCAGGTGCCGACGCGGACGACCGCCAGGGCCATCAGGGCGAGCAGGGCGACCACCAGGACGACCACGCCGGCGGTGGCGAGCAGCGCCACCGTCCGGCCCATCGTGTCGACCAGGTACGACTGGGCGTCGTCGAGGAGTTGCCAGTCCAGGATCACGTTGAAGCTGCGGCCGAGGTACTGGTTGAACTCGATGTCCGTCAGGTTCAGCACCGTCAGCACGCCGAGCGCCACCCCGCCGAGGGCCGCCACGACCGTACGCGCCCGCCGCGGCAGCGCGATCAGCAAGGCCGCGCCGAGCAGCGCCTCCACCGGGACACGGGTGAACTCCGCTATCCGGAACTGCTCCCTCTTGTTCGGCAGCAGCAGTGCGACGAGGACCACGGCCAGGGCCAGTCCGGTGAGCGCGAGGGAGAGCCCCCGGGCGGCCACCGGATGCGCGGCCTTCCACCCACTCCACGCCCGCCGGACGGCCCGGGGCCGGAGCGCGCGCAGGAAGCGGAGGGGGAGGGCGCGGGGGGCGTCGGCCGGGGCGGCGTCGCCTCCGGCCGCGTCGGCCGCATCGGCCGCGCCGGGCTCGCTCTGGGCTTCGCCATCCGGAGCGGGCTCGCCTTCGGTTCCGTCGGCCACGCGTCGCCCGCCGTCCGGTCCGTCGTCCGGGGCGGGTTCGCCGTCCGGCCCGTCGGCCGGGGCGGGGCCGCCTTCCGCGGCGTCGGCCGCGCCGGGCTCGCCGTCGGCTTCGCCGCTCGGCGCGGGCGTCCTCCCGGCCGCGTCGCCCGATGCGGCGGACGCGTTTCCGGCTGCCGGGGCGGCGGACGCCTCCCCGGTCGCCGGGGTGGCGATCTCGCCCCCGGTCGCCTCCGTCTCCGGCCCGGTCGCCCCGGTCGCCTCCGTCTCCGGCTCGGTCGCCCCCGTCGCCCCGGTCGCCTCCGCTTCCGGCCCGGTCGTCTCTGCCGCCCCCGCCGTGACGGTCGTTTCGGCCTTCTCGGCCGCGTCGGTCGTCGCGGCCGTCTTCGCTTCCGGTTCTCCGTCCGCCTCCGCTTCCCGCGCCCGGTGATCCGGCGCCCCGCCTGCCGGGCTTCCGTCCGCAGGTTTCCCGTGCTCCGGTTTCCCGCCCGTCGGCGGCTCCTCCGGTGGCAGGACTTCGGCCTCGCCCGCCCCGGCCGTACCCGATGACTGGCGTGTACTCGTGTGCTGAGGCACCCCGGAGGTCCTTCCGTGCGCGACGTGGCGAAGCGGCGGGCCACGCTGGGGAGGAGGGGCCCGCCGCACTCCCGTACGGCCTGCCCGCCTCCCCTGTTCACGGCACTCGGCAAACACCCGGCAAACCACCGGCCGATCGTGAGAACTACGCCCCTCCCACCGCCGTGAGCAGGGCCAGGGGGGCCGAGGCCGAGCGGGCCTCGCGGACGCAGGCGTGCGGGTAGGGGACCGGTTCGGCGTGCGTGTCGCGGCCGTAGCCCGCGAGCACCTCGGGGAGGCGGTGGCCGGTGGCGGCCGCCGCGTCCACCAGGCCGTGGGCGACGGCGCGCGCCTCGTCGTGCAGGCCGTAACGGGCGAGCCCCAGCGCGATCAGCGCGTTGTCGTGCGGCCACACCGAGCCGCGGTGGTACGACAGCGGGTGGTACGCCGGCTGCCCGGCGGCCAGTGTCCGTACGCCCCACCCGGAGAAGAAGTCCGGCTCCAGCAGCCTGCGCCCCACGGCCTCCCCGTACTCCTTGTCCAGCAACCCCGACCACAGCAGATGCCCGGCGTCCGAGGCCAGCGCGTCCACCCGGCGGCCCTGGCCGTCCAGCGCCAGCGCCGGGAAGGACCGGTCCGGCATCCAGAAGTCCCGCTGGAAGCGGTCCCGCAGATCACCGGCCGCCTGTTCGAGAAGCGCCGCGTAGACCTCGTCCTCCCACGCCGTGCGCGCGATCCAGGCGGTGCGGCGCAGCGCGTCGTACGCGTACCCCTGGGCCCCCGCCGCCATCACCGGGCCGCAGGCACGGGTGCCGTCGGCCGAGCAGATGGCGCCGGGGGAGTCCTTCCAGTTCTGGTTGGCGAGGCCGCCCCGGTCGGCGCGGTAGACGAGGTAGCCGCGCGAGGTCAGTCCGCCGTGGTCCAGCATCCAGCCGATCGCGGCGCGGGCGTGCGGTTCCAGGCGGCGGGCCAGCGCCGTGTCGCCGGTCCGCTCCACGTACGCGCCCAGCAGGACGAGGAACAGCGGGGTGGCGTCGACCGAGCCGTAGTACCGCCCGAACGGCACCTGGCCGAAGTGCGCCAGCTCCCCGTGCCGCACCTCGTGCACGATCTTCCCCGGCTGGGCCACCGGCCCGGTGCTGGTCTCCCCGGCCTGGGTGGCGGCCAGGGCGAGCAGCGTGGCGGCGGCCGGCCGGGGGTGGTGGGGCAGCACGAACAGCGAGGTGAGCAGGGCGTCGCGGCCCAGCAGGGTGAGGAACCAGGGGGCTCCGGCGGCCGGCACGCGCAGCTCCTCGCCGTCGGGGCCGGACGCAGGGACCTGGAGCGCGGCCAGGTCGGCGAGGCCGCGGGCGCAGGCCGCCGCCAGCTCCGGCCAGCCGGTCGGGAAGGCCACGCCCTCCGCGAACGCGCCCTCCAGAGAGCGGAGTTGTCCGGCCACGGCGGCGGGGGAGCGCGGCACCCGCACGGCCCGCCGGTCCCCGTGCGGCCGGGCCATCACCCGCAGTGTCAGCCCCGCCGTGCCGTGCGGCGCCAGCTCCAGCGTCCAGACCAGGCGGCGGGCGCCGGTGCCGGTCTCCTCCACGCCGTCCGGGGCGGGGGCGGCGGTCACCGTCGTGCAGGACCGCCATTCGCCGCGCCGGTAGCGGAACTCCACCCCGTCGGACAGGATCTGACGGGAGCGCACGACGCCGGTCTTGGCGTAGGTGCGGTGGTCGGCGCGCAGCTCGAACTGGTCGGCGAAGTCGGCGTCGGCGGTGACCGCGAGGCGGACCGTCGTGGCGACCGGGCGGTTGCTGGTCACCCGCAGGCACTCCACGAACGCGCTGTCGGCGACGGCCTGTTCGCGGAAGAGCGTGCACGCCGGCGGCTCGCTGCGCCCGCCGCGCGGCACCAGCACGCAGCGCGCGGCGTCCCCGTCCCCGACCGGCGCCAGCGTCTGCGGGACGGCCCCGTCGACGGTGAGCTGCCAGCGGCTCAGATGCCGGGCGTCGCGCACGAACAGCCCGTCGGGGGAGCTGCCGCCGCGTACGCCGCTGATGTCCCCGCCGTCGCCCACGGCGGCGAACGTCGTCCCGTGCACGAGCAGATGATGCCGGTCCGTCATCCCCGGTCCCCTCCCTTGACGTCCTGGGCTGCCCCGTCGTGCCCGCCGGACATGCCGGCGCCCGTGGGGGGCCCGGCGTGTCCCAGGGGCTCGTGCAGCAGGTCGAGCGTGAGCGCGGCGGTCCAGCCGAAGCCGAGCGCCCCGCAGGCCTCGCCGGTGTACGGGTCGACGTACTCCGCGAAGCCGGTCGCGTCCGCGGTGCGCAGGGCCGCGTCCCGCAGCGCGTCGGCCGTCTCCCCCTCGCCGTGCACCCGCAGCCCGCGCTCCACCAGCCAGCACGTGTTGAACCAGGCCGGCCCCCGCCAGTAGCGGTGCGGGTCGAAGGCCTCGCCGAGCAGGTCGTAGCTCGGGACGAGGCGGGTGCCGGCGCCCAGCCCGAAGTGCGGCCCGCGCAGGGTGCGCACCAGCGCGGCGGCGACCGCACGGGGCAGGTCCGGCAGCAGCAGGGGGACCAGGCCGGAGACGCCCCGCTCGGGGATCGGCCGCCCGGTGCGCACGTCCCGGCAGAGGAAGATGCCCTCGGCCGGGTCCCACAGCCGCTCGATCAGCGCCGCGGTCAGGCGCTCGGCGCGCGCGTGCCGGGCCGTGCCGGTGGCGCCCAGTTCGCGGGCGATCCGCGCCAGCGCGTGTTCCGAGGCGATCAGCAGGGCGTTGAACGCCGGGTCCTCCACCGCGAAGGCGCCCGCCCCGTCGGCGTAGGCCCGGTCCCGGTAGTCCGCCGCCAGCCGCACGTACCGCCCGTAGTCCAGGTCGGTGGGCCGGTCCTGCGGGGCGCCGTGGTCGAGGTCGGCGCGGCGGAAGGAGCGGGCCGGGGCCGGGGCGACCCGGGAGAGCGGGGCGTCCCAGCAGGGGCTGTTGTCCATGCCCTGCTCCCAGGGGTGCACGACGGACGCGAGCCCGCCGCCGCCCAGGTCGCGCCGGTGCAGCAGATAGCGGTGCCAGGCCGCGAGCCGCGGGTGCGCCCGGGCCAGGAAGCCGCGGGCGCGGGAGAGCCCCGGGTCGGCGCAGTGCACCAGCCAGGCCGCCAGCGCGTGCACCGGTGGCTGCACGATGCCCGAGGTCTGTACGGTGCGCGGGGCGCCCGCGGTGCGCCCCGCCGTCGACGAGCGCCAGAAGTCGGGGCTCGGGAAGTAGGCGTCGAGGGGCACGGAGGGGTTGAAGACGATGTGCGGGATCCGCCCGTCGCCCCACTGGGCGTCCAGCAGCGTCTCCAGTTCCGTCTGGGCCCGTAACGGGGAGATGTGCCGCAGGCCGACGGCGATGAACGCGGAGTCCCAGGACCACTGGTGCGGATACAGGCCGCGCGAGGGGACCGTGGAGCCGCCCGTCCAGTTGTCCTCCAGCACCCGGGCGGCCCTGACGTGCAGCGGGTCCGGGGCGGAGGGGGGATCGTATGCGACGGCGGGCGCGGTGTGCCCGCCGTGGCGGGCGGTGAGTTGTGCGGTGCGATCCACTCGGGGCTCCCCGACAGACGTCCGGCCCGACCGGTTCGGTCGCGGCCACCGTAGAGTTACGTCTATTTAACACGCAAAACCCAATATGTAATGCAGGGTTGGGAAACACAAGGGGGTGCGCATGACGGGACGGAGCACGGCTCGGAACCAGGTCGGCGCCGGCGACCTGCTCGAACTCGTGCGCAGCGGCCGGGCCATCACGCGCGGCGCGCTCCAGCAGGCCACCGGTCTGTCCCGGGCGACCGTGGGCCAGCGGCTGGACCGGCTGTTCCGCGCGGGCTGGCTGCGCGAGGGCGCCGGCGGCCCCGTCGACTCCCCGCTGGGCGGACGCCCGTCCATCACCCTGGAGTTCGACGACGCCCACGCGGTCGTCCTCGCCGCCGACCTCGACACCCGGCACGCGCGCGCCGCCGTGCTGTCGCTCACCGGCGAGATCCTCGCCGAGCACGGCGGCACCCTGGTCGTCGAGGACGGCCCGGAGGCGGTGCTCGGCGAACTCGGCTGCTGGTTCGCCGAGTTGCTGCGCGGGACCGGCCACCGCCCGGACGAGGTGTGCGGCATCGGCCTGGCGGTGCCGGGGCCGGTGGACAGCGAGACCGGCCGGGTGGTGCAGCCGCCGATCATGCCGGGCTGGGACGGCTACGACATAAGAGGCCGCCTGGCCCGGGCCTTCACCGAGCACACGGGCGCCCCGCCGGTGCCGGTGCTCGTCGACAACGACGCCAACCTCCGGGCGTACGGCGAACAGCGCACGGGCTACCCCGACTGCTCGGCCTTCGTACTGGTCAAGGTGTCCACCGGGATCGGCGCGGGCGTCGTGGTCGGCGGCTCGATCTACCGCGGCGTCGACGGGGGCGCGGGCGACATCGGGCACATCCGGGTGGGCGCCGAGGCGCTGTGCCGGTGCGGGTCCCACGGCTGCCTCGCCGCCGTCGCGAGCGGCGGCGCCGTGGCACGGCGGCTCGCGGAGGCGGGGGTGCCGGCCGCCTCCGGCTCGGACGTACGGGACCTGCTGGCGGCCGGGCACCCTCAAGCCACCGCGCTCGCGCGCGAGGCCGGGCGGCTGGTCGGGGACGTGCTGGCCACGGTGGTCACCCTGCTCAACCCCGGGGTGCTGATGATCGCGGGCGACCTGGCCGGCACACCCTTCGTGACCGGCGTACGGGAGCTGCTGTACCAGCGGGCGCTGCCGCGCTCCACGGCGCATCTGGCCGTGGTGACCTCGCGGCTCGGCGAGCGGGCGGGGCTGGTGGGGGCCGGGGCGCTGGTCGTGGAGCACCTGTACGCGCCGGAGCGGGCGGAGGAGCGGCTGCTCGCGCTCGGTGTGTGAGCGGCCGCCCTGGTCCGTGCCGTCGTCCGGCTCCGTGCCGTCGTCCGGGTCCGTGCCGTCGTCCGGGGCCGTGCCCGCCGCCCGCACCGGCCTGTGACCCGCGGTTTCCTCTCCGGCACCTGTCCGAACGCGCGTCCGGATGGTGAAATCCGCGTCCGTGTGGCAGCGTGATTCTCGCCACCCCTGATAAGGGTTGCGCTCAGATGAGCGGATCTTGAGCGGCTGCACTTCTCCAAGGGGTGGCACTCAGTGCCACCCCTTGATCGTTCATCGATCGAACTCACTCGTAACGTATGCCGCTCATGTGAGCGAAAAGGCGGGCTCAATGGCCATGATGCGTTCAAGAAATGAAAACATCGAGCCCCGACTCTGTGCCCTGCCTTGACTTTCGATCTGCTGGCTGACGATCGGTTACAGGCACATGACGCGCGAGTGGACGTACCCATGCGCCTTCGATCTGGGTATGTTCCTCGCCGTCAGGGCAGCCACCGCGTCCTCGAGGAGTCGAGACCCGTGTCGGAAAACAAAGATCCCCAGGTAGCCGGGCAGGGCACCAGCGTTGAGGGGGTGAAGTTCGTCTACGACTTCACCGAGGGCAACAAGGACCTCAAGGACCTGCTGGGCGGCAAGGGCGCGAACCTCGCCGAGATGACGAACCTGGGGCTCCCCGTCCCGCCCGGCTTCACCATCACCACCGAGGCCTGCAAGGTCTACCTCGACAGCGGCGAGGAGCCGGTGGCACTGCGTGACGAGGTGAGTGCGCACCTCGACGCCCTCGAGCAGAAGATGGGCAAGAAGCTCGGCCAGCCCGACAACCCCCTCCTCGTGTCGGTCCGCTCCGGGGCGAAGTTCTCCATGCCCGGCATGATGGACACCGTCCTGAACATCGGCCTCTCCGACAAGTCCGTGCAGGGACTGGCCAAGCAGGCCGGCGACGACCGGTTCGCCTGGGACTCCTACCGCCGCCTCATCCAGATGTTCGGCAAGACCGTCCTCGGCGTCGACGGCGACCTCTTCGAGGACGCGCTGGAGAAGGCCAAGGAGGCCAAGAAGGTCACCGTCGACACCGAGCTGGACGCGGCCGACCTGAAGAAGCTGGTCACCCGGTTCAAGAAGATCGTCAAGACCGAGGCCGGGCGGGACTTCCCGCAGGACCCGCGCGAGCAGATGGACCTCGCCATCAAGGCGGTCTTCGACTCCTGGAACGGCGAGCGCGCCAAGCTCTACCGCCGTCAGGAGCGCATCCCGCACGACCTCGGCACCGCCGTCAACGTCTGCTCGATGGTGTTCGGCAACCTCGGCCCGGACTCCGGCACCGGCGTCGCCTTCACCCGCGACCCCGCCTCCGGCCACCAGGGCGTCTACGGCGACTACCTCCAGAACGCCCAGGGCGAGGACGTGGTGGCGGGCATCCGCAACACCGTCCCGCTGGCGGAGCTGGAGCAGATCGACAAGAAGTCGTACGACCAGCTCATGCAGATCATGGAGACCCTGGAGAACCACTACCGGGACCTCTGCGACATCGAGTTCACCATCGAGCGCGGCCAGCTGTGGATGCTGCAGACCCGCGTCGGCAAGCGCACGGCGGGCGCCGCCTTCCGCATCGCGACCCAGCTGGTGGACCAGGGCCTGATCGACGAGGCCGAGGCGCTCCAGCGCGTCTCCGGCGCGCAGCTCGCGCAGCTGATGTTCCCGCGGTTCGACGACGGCGCGAAGGTTGCGCAGGTCGGCCGGGGCATCGCCGCCTCGCCGGGCGCGGCGGTCGGCAAGGCCGTCTTCGACTCCTACACCGCGGTGAAGTGGTCCCGCTCCGGCGAGAAGGTCATCCTGGTCCGCCGCGAGACCAACCCCGACGACCTGGACGGCATGATCGCGGCCGAGGGCATCCTCACCTCCCGCGGCGGCAAGACCTCCCACGCGGCCGTGGTGGCCCGCGGCATGGGCAAGACCTGTGTCTGCGGCGCCGAGGAGCTGGAGGTCGACACCAAGCGCCGCCGGATGACCGTGCCCGGCGGGCACGTCGTCGAGGAGGGCGACGTCATCTCCATCGACGGCTCCACGGGCAAGGTCTACCTGGGCGAGGTCCCGGTCGTGCCGTCGCCGGTCGTGGAGTACTTCGAGGGCCGGATGCACCCGGGCGCCGACGACGCCGACGAGCTCGTCGAGGCCGTGCACCGGATGATGGCCTTCGCCGACCGCAAGCGCCGGCTGCGGGTGCGCGCCAATGCCGACAACGCCGAGGACGCGCTGCGCGCCCGCCGCTTCGGCGCCCAGGGCATCGGCCTGTGCCGCACCGAGCACATGTTCCTCGGCGACCGGCGCGAGATGGTCGAGCGCCTGATCCTCGCCGACACCGAGGCCGAGCGCGAGAAGTCCCTCAAGCAGCTCCTGCCGCTGCAGAAGCAGGACTTCGTCGAGCTGTTCGAGGCGATGGACGGCCTGCCGGTCACCATCCGCCTGCTCGACCCGCCGCTGCACGAGTTCCTGCCCGACATCACCGAGCTGTCGGTCCGCGTGGCGCTGGCGGAGTCCCGCCAGGAGCCGCACGAGAACGAGCTGCGCCTGCTCCAGGCGGTACACCGCCTGCACGAGCAGAACCCGATGCTGGGCCTGCGCGGCGTACGCCTCGGCCTGGTGGTGCCCGGCCTGTTCACCATGCAGGTCCGCGCCATCGCGGAGGCCGCCGCCGAGCGCAAGGCCGCCAAGGGCGACCCGCGCGCCGAGGTCATGATCCCGCTCGTCGGCACGGTCCAGGAGCTGGAGATCGTGCGCGAGGAGGCCGACCGGGTCATCGCCGAGGTGCAGGAGGCGACCGGCACGGAGCTGAAGCTGGCGATCGGCACGATGATCGAGCTGCCGCGCGCCGCGCTGACCGCCGGCCAGATCGCCGAGGCGGCCGAGTTCTTCTCCTTCGGCACCAACGACCTCACCCAGACGGTGTGGGGCTTCAGCCGGGACGACGTGGAGGCCTCGTTCTTCACCGCGTACCTGGAGAAGGGCATCTTCGGGGTGTCGCCGTTCGAGACCATCGACAAGGACGGCGTCGGCTCCCTGGTGAAGTCCGCCGTGAAGGCCGGGCGGGAGACCCGCCCCGACCTGAAGCTCGGCGTCTGCGGTGAGCACGGCGGTGACCCGGAGTCCGTCCACTTCTTCCACGAGGTGGGCCTGGACTACGTCTCCTGCTCGCCCTTCCGCATCCCGGTGGCCCGCCTGGAGGCCGGCCGCGCCGCGGTGAGCGCCGAGGGCAGCGACCACCGGTAAGGACCCCGGGGTCCTCGTCGTTGTCCCCGACCCTCACCACCGACGCGACGAGGACTCCGGCGCACAGAGAGAAGGGGCGGCACCCTTGTGCGGGGGTGCCGCCCCTTCGGCGTGCGCCGACGTGGTGCCGGGGGTCAGCCGGCCCGCACCTCGTACGCCGTCACCCGCACCCCCTCGTCGTCCAGGCACTGGCCGGAGACCAGGTCGAAACGCTGCTTGAGCAGGGGGGAGGCGACGAACGGGCGTCCCCGGTGGGTGCCGGTCAGGCCGCGGGAGAGGACTGCCGCGCCGGTGAACGGGTCGCGGTTGTCGATGCCGTACAGCCGGCCCGACCGGTCGCGGAACAGCGCCGCCTGGCGGCCGTCCGGCAGCAGGGCCGCCACGCCGCGGCCGGGGAGCAGCGCGCTCAGGTCGCAGACGGTGAGCCAGCCGGCGTCGAGCTGGAGCCGGACCTTCAGGTCGGTGGTCTCTGGGGCCAGGGTCATCGCTGGGCGCTTCCTTCCAGGACGTCGTGGGCAGGGCGGCTGCCGATGGAGAGCAGTGGCAGGTCGGGCTTGATCTGGTCGCGCTCGGGGACGAAGCCGACGACCGGGTCCGGGGTGTCGGGGGCGTTGACGAAGGACACGAACCGGGCGAGCTTCTCGGGGTCCTCGATGGTCTCGGCCCACTCGTCGCGGTAGTGCGCCACATGGGCGGCCATCAGCGACTCCAGCTCCTCGCAGATGCCCAGCGAGTCGTGCACCACCACGTCCCGCACATGGTCGAGGCCGCCCGGGATCCGCTCCAGCCACACCGAGGTGCGCTCCAGGCGGTCGGCGGTGCGGATGTAGAACATCAGGAACCGGTCGATCAGCCGGACCAGTTCGGCGTCGGACAGGTCCTGCGCGAGCAGGTCCGCATGGCGCGGTGTGGCGCCGCCGTTGCCCCCGACGTACAGGTTCCAGCCGCTCGCGGTGGCGATCACGCCGAAGTCCTTCGACTGCGCCTCGGCGCACTCGCGGGCGCAGCCGGAGACCGCCGACTTGAGCTTGTGCGGCGACCTCAGTCCGCGGTAGCGCAGCTCCAGGTCGATCGCCATCCGCACGGAGTCCTGGACGCCGTAGCGGCACCAGGTCTGCCCGACGCAGGACTTCACCGTGCGCAGCGACTTGCCGTAGGCGTGGCCGGACTCGAAGCCCGCGTCGACCAGCCGGGCCCAGATCAGGGGCAGTTGCTCCACCCGCGCCCCGAACAGGTCGATGCGCTGACCGCCGGTGATCTTGGTGTAGAGGCCGAAGTCCCGGGCGACCTCGCCGATCACGATCAGCTTCTCCGGGGCGATCTCGCCGCCGGGGATGCGCGGCACCACCGAGTACGAGCCGTTCTTCTGGAGGTTGGCGAGGAAGTGGTCGTTGGTGTCCTGCAGGGCGGCCTGCTCGCCGTCCAGGACGTAGCCGTCGGCGCCGATCGCCGGGGCGAGCGAGGCGATGACCGAGGCGACGGCCGGCTTGCAGGTCTCGCAGCCGTCGCCGCCGCGGGCCCCCTCGCGGCCGTAGCGGTCCAGCAGGTCCTGGTAGGAGGTGATGCGCAGGGCGAGGACGATCTCGTAGAGCTCCTCGCGGGTCTGCGGGAAGCAGCCGCACAGCCCCTTGTCGATCTCGACGCCGCCCGCCTCCAGCTCGTCGTTGACCAGCTGGGTGAGCACCTTGACGCAACTGCCGCAGCCGGTACCGGCCTTGGTGCACTTCTTGACCGCCGGCACGGTGGTGCACCGGTGCTCGGTGACCGCGCCGCGGACGGCCCCCTTGGTGACGTTGTGGCAGGAGCAGACCACCGCCTCGTCCGGCAGCGCGGACGGGCCGAGCCGGTCCGGGGCGCCCGCGCCCGCCGGGAGGACCAGCTGCTCCGGCGAGATCGGCGGCACCGAGCCGGTGAGCGCGCGCAAGGTGCCGTAGGCCTCCGCGTCACCGACCAGGATGCCGCCGAGCAGCGTGCCGTCCCGGCCGATGACCAGCTTCTTGTACAGACCCGCGCGGGAGTCGGAGTAGACGACGTCCAGGCAGTCCTCGGTGGTGCCGTGCGCGTCGCCGAAGGAGGCGACGTCGACGCCGAGCAGCTTGAGCTTCGTGGACAGGTCGGCGCCGGTGAAGGAGGCCTCGTCCTCGGCGATGGTCGCGGCGGCCGTCTCCGCCTGCTCGTAGCCGGGGGCCACCAGGCCGTACACCCGGCCGTCCGACGCCAGCGCGCACTCGCCGATCGCGAACACGTGCGGGTCGCTGACCGTGCGGCACTGCTCGTCGACGGTGATGCCGCCGCGCTCGCCGACCGCCAGCCCGCAGTCCCGGGCGAGCTGGTCGCGGGGCCGCACTCCGGCGCTGAACACCACCAGGTCGGTGGCGAGTTCGGATCCGTCGGACAGCTTCATGCCGGTCACGGCGCCCGAGGCGTCCGTCACGATCTCCTGGGTGCCCACGCCGGTGTGCACGGTCAGGCCCATGTCCTCGATGGTGCGCAGCAGGGCCGCGCCACCGCCCTCGTCCACCTGCACCGGCATCAGGCGCGGCGCGAACTCGACGATGTGGCTGGTGAGCCCCAGGCCCTTCAGCGCACCGGCCGCCTCCAGTCCGAGCAGGCCGCCGCCGACCACCGCGCCGGTCGTGGCGCGGGCCCGCGCGTACTCCTCGATCGCGAGCAGGTCCTCGATCGTGCGGTAGACGAAGCAGCCCTCGGCCTCCTTGTTGGGGACGGGGGGAACGAAGGGGTAGGAGCCGGTCGCCAGCACGAGGACGTCGTAGCCGACGACGAGCCCCGAGCGGGCGGTCACCCTGCGCGCCTCGCGGTCGACCGTCTCCGCCGGATCGCCCACGTGCAGCTCGATGCCGTGCTCCCCGATGAACCCCATGTCGGTCACGGAGAGGTCCTCGGGAGTCTTCCCCGAGAAGTACGAGGTCAGCTGCACGCGGTCGTACGCGGGCCGTGGCTCCTCGCACAGCACGACCACGCGGTGCGTGGCGGTCAGGCCGCGCTCGGCGAGCGCTTCGAGGAAGCGCTGGCCGACCATGCCGTGGCCGACGAGCACGATCGTGGGGCGGGGCCGGGCGGCCGTCGTGGACATCAGGAGCCTCCGTCGTTGGTGAGCAGATGGAGCAGGGGGCCGCCGTTCGAGGGGAGCGGCTCCGCCCCCTCCCAGGCGCGGGCGAGCGCGCCGACGGTGCCGAGTTCGCCGACGAGGACCCCGCCGACCAGGCGGTCGTCGCGGACGACGACCTTGCGGTAGGTGCCGCGGGTGGCGTCGGCGAGCCGCACCACGTCGTCGCCGGGCAGCGGCTCGGTCTCGCCGAACGCGGCGAGGTCGAAGGGCGCGTCCCGCCCGGCCAGGGTGAGCCGGGTCAGGGAGCGGGTGCCGGTGTAGCGGGCGGCCGGGCCGTCCGTGTCCCCGGCCAGCGACTCGGCCAGCGCGTACGCCTGTTCGATGGCGGGCGCGGCGAGGCCGTACACCGTTCCGTCGTGCTGGGCGCAGTCGCCGACGGCGTGGACGCGCGGGTCGGACGTCCGCAGCGCGTCGTCGACGAGGACGCCCCGGTGCACCGCGAGCCCGGCGTCCTCGGCGAGCCCCACCCGTGGATGGACACCGCAGGCCAGGACGACGAGGTCGGCGTCGAGCGCGTAGCCGTCGGCCATCTCCACCGAGCGGACCGCGCCGCCGGCGCAGCGCACGTCCCGCACCCGGCACTCGGTGTGGACCTCCACGCCCAGGTCCGTCAGGTGCCGCAGCACCAGCCGCGACGCCTCCGGGTCCAGTTGCCGTTCCATCAGCCGCTCGGCCTGCTGGGCGAGCACCACCTGGGCGCCGCGCACCGCCAGCGCCCGCGCCGCGGACACCCCGAGCAGACCGCCGCCGATGACGACCGCCCGCACTCCCGGCCGGACCGCCTTGGACAGGCCGAGGCAGTCGTCCATGGTCCGAAACGCGTGCACGCCCTCGGGCAGTTCGTGCCGGCCGGTGGTGAACAGGCCGCGCAGCGGCGGCAGCACGGGGTTGGAGCCGGTCGCCAGGACCAGCCTGTCGTATGCGATCTCCGTGCCGTCCGCGCACCGCAGCCGCCGTGCGGCGCGGTCGATGCCGGTGACCCGGGCGCGGACCAGACCGGCGGGCGCCGGAAGGGCGATCACCTCGGGGGCGTACCGGCCGGCCAGCACTTCGGCGAGCAGGACCCGGTTGTACGGGCGGTGCTCCTCCTCGCCGACGAGCAGCGCGGGCGTGCCGAGCTCGGCCAGCCGCCGGGCGAGCGTCACACCCGCGAGTCCGGCGCCGATCACCACCACACGCGTATTCGAGGTCATGTACCGCAGCGTGCGGCGTCGACGTTACCCGGCCGCATCACGTCTGTTTCCCCCGAGGAACGCTGCCCTCAGCGGGAGCGGGGATCAGGTGTGAGGGGTGCGCGGGCGGCTGGGGCGGGGCTGTGAGGGGTGCGCGCGGGCCGGGACGGTGCCGTTGAGGGGTACGGGGTGCGCGGGCGGCGAAGCTCTGAAGTCCCTCAGGTGCGTGGACGGCACACGCATCGCGTCCCTAGGGTCGCGATCATGCCCGAGATATCGCCGACCGTGGTCGCCCTGCTGTGCCTCGCCGCCCTCGCGGCCGGGTGGATCGACGCCGTGGTCGGCGGCGGCGGGCTCCTGCTGCTGCCCGCGCTGCTGCTCGGGCTGCCCGGCGGCACCCCGGCCGCGTACGCGCTCGGCACCAACAAGGCGGTCGGCATCGTCGGCACCACGGGGGCGGCCGTGACGTACGCCCGCCGCGCGCCCGTCGACGTGCGCACCGCCGTCCGCATCGGTCTCGCGGCGCTGGCCGGGTCCGGCGCCGGCGCCTTCTTCGCCGCCGGGATGAGCACCGAGGTCCTCAAGCCGCTGATCATGGTGGTGCTGCTCGCGGTCGCGGCCTTCGTGATCCTGCGGCCCGCGTTCGGCACCGCCCCCGCGCCCGGCCCGGCCCCCCGCCGCCAGGTGCTGGCCGCGATCGGCCTCGCGGGTCTCGGCATCGGCTTCTACGACGGCTTCGTCGGCCCCGGCACCGGCACCTTCCTGGTGCTGGCGCTCACCGCGGTCCTGCACCTCGACCTGGTGACCGCCTCCGCCACGGCCAAGATCGTCAACTGCTGTACCAACGCGGGCGCCCTGGCCACCTTCGCCTGGCAGGGCACGGTCCTGTGGCAACTGGCCGCGCTGATGGCCGTGTTCAACCTGGCGGGCGGCACCCTGGGCGCGCGCACCGCGCTGAAGAAGGGCAGCGGCTTCGTCCGCGTGGTGCTGCTGACGGTGGTGTTCGCGCTGGTGGCGAACCTGGCGTACGAGCAGTGGGTGGCCTAGGGCCCGAGCCCCGGGCGACCGGGCGTCGGCCGCGGTGGCCGCGGTGGGGGTGGCCGGGGTGGCCGGAGTGGACGGGACGGCCGGAGGCGCGGGCCGGTCGGCGGCGCGGACCGTTCGAGGGGGGACGGGCGGCGCGGCGGCTGCCGGGTCAGCTGCTCCCGGTCAGATGGGCGAAGACGACCACGTTGCCCTGGTACCCGGTGCTCCGCGAGTAGCCGCCGCCGCAGGTGATCACCCGCAGCTCGGGGCGCTTCGCGGCGCCGTACACCTTGTCGTCGGGGAAGTTCTTCGCCGCGTAGACCTCGACCGCGTCCACGGTGAAGCGGGCCACGGAGCCGTCCCGCCGGTCCACCTCGATGGCGCTGCCCTTCCTCAGGGCGCCGAGGTCGTAGAAGACGGCCGGTCCCTCGGTGTTGTCGACGTGGCCGGCGACGATCGCGGTGCCGGTCTCGCCCGGGGTGGTGCCGGCCTCGTACCAGCCGGCGAGGTTCTTCTCCCTGGCGGGCGGGACGTCGAGGCTGCCGGAGCTGGTGAGGCGGAGGCCCATGAGCGGGGCGTTCACCCGGATCGAGGGGATGCGGATGCGGTCCGGCGGGGACGGCGGCAGCGCGGGGGCCGTGAGCCGTGCCTCACCGGGGTCGGGCAGGCCCTCGGCCACGGAGGGCTGGGGCGGGGCGTGCCCGGCGCCGTGCAGCAGCCAGGCGCCGCCGCAGAGGGCGGCCACGGTGACGGTGGCTATGGAGGTGTTGCCTATCCTGCGCATACGCACTCTCTCCCGGACTCGGTGCCCCTGCCCCCTCCCGGCCACGAGGGGCGTCGGACCCGGAGGGGCAGGGGCGTGCGGTACCGGCGGACGGACAGCGGAGGGCGCCCGTCAGATCCCGTCGCCTCTGGCCCGGCGATGCAGGAGCCAGGTACCGCCCGCGGCGGCGACGGCGAGAGCCGCCACGCCGGCCGCGGACTGCACGGGGTCGGGGCCCAGTGCCCCACCGACCCCCGTCTTCACACTTCCTCGGGGCAGCACCTGCCCGCGCACCGCGGTCAGCGTGACCACCAGGTCGCCCCTGACCTCCTTGCCGCCCTCGGCGCACCGCACGACGATCTCGTACGTCCCCTGCTGGGCGCTCTCCGGCACCCGGAACTGGCCGATCGCGTCGCCCTCGTGCGCGCTGGGCGCCAGCGTGAAGGGCCCGGCGCCGACCGCGCTGGCGTCGCCCGCCGCGGTCGCCTTCTCGCCGCACGCCTTCGTGTTCACGGTCACCTGACCGCCCGGCACCACCGAGGACGGGTACACCTCCAGGCCGGCGGTGTCCGCGGCGTACGCGGGCGCGGCGAGGCCGCTCGCGGCGGCTACGGCGAGCGCGGCCCCGGTCAGCGGACGGGCGGGTCGTCGCATCGGTGCTCCTCCGAGCTCTGCGGTGGGGTCGCGGCCCGCGGCATCTCCGTGTGCCGCCGTGTCGGTCGCGCCCCTGCCCTTCCGAGATAAGCCGCCCCGGGGCGGGATCGCCTTTCGACAAAGAGTCAGAAAGTAGGATGAATGGGTGTCCGCGAGGCGGCCGGAGGGGCCGGGCGGAGCAAGTTTGGGCAGGTCACGGCGGTCATGCTGACGGCCCGTCGAAAACAACCCGAAGGGTGCGGGCCACGGGGGTGAACGGGTGACCGGTCCGCCGTGGTGCGCCGGGCCGCCTCCGTGGCGCTCACTCCGGTGCCGTACACGCGCGAGAGGCCGGCCCCCACCGGGGCCGGCCTCCTTCACGCGGGGTGGCGCGTCGTCCGCTCAGGGCGGTACGTCATGCGCAGGGGGTGGTGCGTCGTGCCGGGTCAGCCGACCTTGACCGCGCTCCAGGCCGCCGCCACCGCGTTGTACTCCGTGCTGCCGGCGCCGTACAGGTCCTTCGCCGCGTTGAGCGTCGCGGTGCGCGCGCCCGCGTAGTTCGTGGACGACGTCATGTAGACGGTCAGGGCGCGGTACCAGATCTTGCCCAGCTTGTCCCTGCCGATGCCGGTGACCGAGGACCCGTTGCAGGTCGGGGAGTCGTAGCTGACGCCGTTGATCGTCTTCGCGCCGCTGCCCTCGGCGAGCAGGTAGGCGAAGTGGTTGGCGACGCCGGAGGAGTAGTGGACGTCGAGGTTGCCCACCGAACTGCTCCAGCAGTCGGCCGAGTTGCCGTCCTTGGACGGCTTGTCCATGAACCGCAGGGCCGCCTTGCCGAAGCCCGAGCGGACGATCTCCTCGCCGATGAGGTAGTCACCGGGGTCGGAGGAGTTGTTGGCGTACCACTCCACCAGGGTGCCGAAGATGTCCGAGGTGGCCTCGTTCAGGCCGCCCGACTCGCCCGAGTAGGTGAGCGCCGCGGTCTTCGACGTCACGCCGTGCGACATCTCGTGCCCGGCCACGTCCAGGGCCACCAGCGGCCCGAACGTGCTGCCGTCGCCGTCGCCGTACGTCATGCAGAAGCAGCTGTCGTCCCAGAAGGCGTTGTTGTAGTTGCTGCCGTAGTGGACGCGGTTGTACGAGCCCTTGCCGTCGCCCGCGATGCCGTTGCGGCCGTGGACGTTCTTGTAGTAGTCCCAGGTCGCGTCGGTGCCGTACTGCGCGTCGACGGCCGCCGACGCCCGGTCCGACGTCGTGCCCGTGCCCCAGTGGTTGTCGGCGTCCGTGAACAGCGTCGCGGGGGCGCGCTGGAAGCAGATGCCGAGGAAGCAGAGGTCGGTCTTGTTCGCGGCGTCACCGGTGTAGGTGTTGCCGCGCGTCGGGTCCTTCAGCTGGTACGTCGATCCCGACAGGGTGGTCTCCAGCGGCACCGTGCCGCTGTAGAGCCCCTTGCCGTCGCCGGTGGCCGTCTCGATGCTGTCCCAGCTGTCGATCTGCGCGCCGGTGCGCGCGTCGGTCAGCACCGTACGGGCGACCGGGTTTCCGCTGGAGTCCTGCGCGACCGCGTCGGTGCGCCAGGCCAGGCGCGGGGTGCCGTGCAGGGCGTCGACGACGAGGTGGGGCTTGGCCGTGACCCGGCGCAGGGTCTCGCCGAGGTTGGCGGCGCGCAGCGCGTTCACCGCGAGGTCGGCGGCCTTGGGCGCGCTCACCTTCGGGGTGACGCTCTGGAGGGAGATGGCGCTCCTGGTGGCCCGGTTGGCGCTGCGGTAGGCGCCGTCGGGGGCCAGGTGGACCACGAAGTCACCGCCGAGGACCGGGAGCTGCTGGTACGTCCGGTCGTAGCGGACGTGCTGGGTGCCGTCCTTGTCGACGACCACGTCCCGTACGGTGGTGTCCTGGGCCGCGGTCAGGCCCAGGGCGGCGGCGTGGTCCGCGAGCGCGGAGGCGGCGTTCTGGATGGCGGTGGACCGGGTCGGTCTGTCGACCGCGTGCGCGGCGGGGGAGAGTGCGGCGGCCAGCAGGGTGGCTGCGGTGGCGGCTATGCCGGCCGTGGCGAGACGGGAGCCTCGGGAGTGCCGTGTCCGACTCATCGTTCTCCTTGAGCGCGGGCGCCCTCGGGCGCGTGGGGGTGGCGCTGGTGATGACTGAGATTTAAGGGGCCATGACATGTCATGTCCATAGCGCAGGCGGGGGGATGTGTGAGGGGACAGAATCGTTTCTGTGACTCTCCCGTTCTTCGTCTACGGCACTCTTCGCCCAGGTGAGACCAACCACGACCGGTTTCTGCGCGGCCGCACCGCCTCCGAGGAGCCCGGCAGACTGACCGGATCCGTTCTCTACGACGGGCCCGGTTATCCGTACGCCGTCGACGAGTCGGGCGGCGTGGTGCACGGTGAGCTCGTCACCGCACGGCCCGGGGAGTACCGGGAGTTGCTGGCCGTCCTGGACCGGCTGGAGGAGTACGCGCCCGGCGACGCGCGGAACCTGTACGAACGGGTGGAGCGGGGGGTCGTCCGCGCGCGCGACGGCCTGGTGGTGCAGGCCTGGGTGTACGTCGCCGCGCCGCCCGTCGCGGCACGGCTGCGGGCGGGCGGGAATCGGATCGAGGGCGGCGACTGGCGGATCCGGCGCTGACGGAGGCTCAGCGCCCGTCCGGTCCTCAGGGCTTCACGGCCTCCAGCCGTACCGCGCACACCTTGAACTCCGGCATCCGCGAGGCCGGGTCGAGCGCCGGGTTGGTCAGGGTGTTGGCGCGTCCCTCACCCGCCCAGTGGAAGGGCATGAACACCGTGTCCGGCCGGATGCCGCTGGTGATCCGCGCGGGGGCCACCGCCCGCCCCCGCCGTGAGACGACCGCGACCGGGTCGCCCTCGGCCGCCCCGAGCCGCGCCGCCAGCCGCGGGTGCAGCTCGACGAACGGGCCGGGCGCGGCGGCGTTCAGCTCGTCGACCCGCCGGGTCTGGGCGCCGGACTGGTACTGGGCCACCACCCGCCCGGTCGTCAGCAGCACCGGGTACTCGTCGTCCGGTTCCTCCGCGGCCGGCCGGTGCGACACCGCCGCGAACCGGGCCCGACCGTCCTCGGTGGCGAACCGGTCGAGGAACAGCCGGGGGGTGCCGGGGTGGGCCTCCGGCCCGGGGGCGCGGGACGGGGCGCCGGGCCGGCGGGCGCCGGGACCGGGACGGCCGGTCGAGGCGTCGCAGCGGTGGGCGCCTGACGGGGCTCCGAGCGGCGGGGGAGTGCCGGAGACGTCGTCGCGCGCCGGGTCGTCCGGGGCGACGTCCAGGCAGGCGTCCTCGCCGTCCGCCGCGGAGGCGGTGGGCGCGGTGGAGGCGGCCGTGGCGGTGGCGGTGGCGGTGGCGGTGGCGGTGGCGGTGGCGGCCGGCGTGGCGACCCCGTCGCCCCCGCCGCCGTTTGCGTCCTCCGCGCCCTCCGCGTCCTCGGCCGGCGCGGGGCAGGGCCAGAACACGCCGTTCTCGTCCGCCAGCCTGCGGTAGGTGATCCCCGAGTAGTCCGCCGGGCCGCCCGCGCTGGCCCGGCGCAGCTCCTCGAAGACCTCCTCGGGGTCGGTCGGGAAGCCCTTCTCCACCCCGAGGCGCGCCGCGAGTTCGTGCAGCACCTCCAGGTCGCCGCGGACCCCGTCCGGCGGGGTGAGCGCGCGCCGCCGCAGCAGCACCCGCCCCTCCAGACTGGTCGTCGTGCCCGTCTCCTCGGCCCACTGCGTGACCGGCAGGACGACGTCCGCGAGGGCCGCCGTCTCGGACAGCACCACGTCGCACACCGCCAGGAAGTCCAGCGACCGCAGCCGCTCCTCCACGTGGGCGGCGCGGGGGGCCGAGACCACCGGGTTGGACCCCATCAGCAGCAGCGTGCGGATGTCCGTGCCGAGCGCGTCCAGCAGTTCGTACGCGCTGCGCCCCGGACCCGGCAGCGTGTCCGGGTCCACGCCCCACACCTCGGCCACGTGCCGCCGCGCAGCCGGGTCGGTCAGCTTGCGGTAGCCGGGCAACTGGTCGGCCTTCTGGCCGTGTTCGCGTCCGCCCTGCCCGTTGCCCTGCCCGGTCAGGCAGCCGTACCCGGACAGCGGGCGGCCCGCGCGCCCGGTCGCCAGGCACAGGTTGATCCACGCGCCCACGGTGTCGGTGCCCTTGGACTGCTGCTCGGGGCCGCGCGCGGTGAGCACCATCGCGGCCTCCGGCTCGCAGAACAGCCGTACCGCATCGCGCAGTTGCGGGACCGGCACCCCGGTGATCCGCTCCACGTGCTCCGGCCAGTGCGCCATCGCCGCCGCCCGCGCCTCCTCCCAGCCGGTGGTGCGCTCGCGGATGTACGCCTCGTCGGCGCGGCCCTCGGCGACGACCAGGTGCAGCAGGCCCAGCGCCAGCGCGAGGTCGGTGCCCGGACGGGGGGCCAGATGGAGGTCGGCCCGCTCGGCGGTCCGGGTGCGGCGCGGATCGACGACGACGAGTGTGCCGCCGTTCTCGCGCAGCTCGTCGAAGTACCGCAGCGACGGCGGCATCGTCTCCGCCGGGTTGGAGCCGACCAGGATCACACAGCCCGTCCGGGGGATGTCCTCCAGCGGGAACGGCAGCCCGCGGTCCAGCCCGAACGCCTTCGTCCCGGCGGCCGCCGCCGACGACATGCAGAAGCGGCCGTTGTAGTCGATCTGCGAGGTGCCGAGCACCACCCGGGCGAACTTGCCGAGCGCGTACGCCTTCTCGTTGGTCAGACCGCCCCCGCCGAACACCCCGCAGGCGTCCGGCCCGTGCGCGGTCCGCGCCCGGGAGAGCCCCTCGGCGATCCGGTCCAGGGCCTCCTCCCAGGTCGCGGGCGTGAGCGTGCCGTCGCCGGAGCGCACCAGCGGGGAGGTCAGCCGCACCCGGGAGGAGAGCACCGCCGACGCCGTACGGCCCTTGCCGCACAACGCGCCCCGGTTCACCGGGAAGTCCGCGCGCTCGGTCACCTCGACGCCGCCGCCGGGGACGGGCGTGAGATTCATCCCGCACTGCAGGGCGCAGTACGGGCAGTGCGTGGGCGTCGCGGAGGTCTGCATGCCGCCCAGCGTGCGTCGGGCGTGTTACGGGCCCGGGCGGCCCGCTGTTACACGGCCGGGACGGTGACCTCCCCGTCCGCCCCCGCCCGCCGTGAGGTGGAGGTCAGCGGCCGTCGGCCAGGGCGCGGGCCACCCCCGGCTCCTTCGGCCCGAGGAACCTCGGATCGGGCCGGAACAGCACGTCCAGGGCCGCCTTGCCCGCCGCGAAGACCTCGCGGGTGCCCCCGTAGTACCAGGTCACGTCGTGCTTGTCCTGCACGCCGACGCCCCAGGAGGCGACGCCCGCCGCGTCGCACAGGGCGACGGCCCGGCGGATGTGGAACGCCTGGCTGATCAGCACCGCCCGGCGCACCCCGAAGATCTTCCTCGCCCGCACGCAGGAGTCCCAGGTGTCGAAGCCGGCGTAGTCGGTCACGATCCGGGTGCCGGGGACGCCGTGCCGGGTGAGGTACGCCCGCATGGCGTCCGGCTCGTCGTAGTCGTCGCGGCTGTTGTCGCCGGTGACCAGGACGGCCCTGATCCGGCCCGCGCGGTACAGCCCGGCCGCCGCGTCCAGGCGGTGCGCCAGGTACGGCGACGGCTCGCCGTCCCACAGGCCGGCCCCGAACACGACGGCGACCTCGGTACGCGGCACGTCCGCCGTGGTGCGCAGGCGGTCGCCGGTCACCGTGTACATCCAGGTCGCCGGAAGCAGTGCCAGCACGCACCCGGCCACCAGGGCCTGCACCAGGCGCCGCCGCCCGTCCCGCGTGCGCGGCAGGCGCGGCAGACGTGGCAGGCGCGCTCGTGGCGGCTTCGGTCGGCGCATCGGACGTCCCCTCCCCGGGCGGCCCGCCCGGGCCTGCCCCGGTCATGGAGGACGCGGCGCGCGGCCCACGGTTCGCCTCCCGCGCACACCCTTCGCGACGGCCCGCGCACGGCGGACACCGACGCCCGTACGCCTCGTACGCGCCCCCGCGCTCCCTCACACCTCCTCGCGCCGTCCGGTGATCCCCTGGAAAACACCTGTCACGGCCACGCAACGGCGGCGCAATCCGCGGCCGGGAGAATCCCTGCATGACGGCGTCGAACCCTCCTCGCGACGAGTCCTTCCAGCGCCCCGGCGGCCCCCCGCCCGGTCGCGTCCACCTCGACAGCACGGCGCAGATCATGAACAGCATCAGCAGTCACCTGGCCGGCCGGCTCAGCCTGGTCGCGCTCGACGGCAGGCGCCACCCCGGCCCGCCCGCCCTCGTCCTCGTGGCGCACGGCAGCCGCGACCCGCGCGCGCTGACCACCGTCCGGGCCCTCATGGACCGGGTCCGCGACCTGCGCCCCGGGCTGCCCGTGCGCCTCGGCCACATCGAACTGAACGAGCCGCTGCTCCCTGACACCCTCGCGGACCTGGCGGGCGCCCCCGCCGTCCTGGTGCCACTGCTGCTCAGCCGCGGCCACCACGTCAAGCGGGACATCCCCGAGACGGCGGCGGCCGCCCCGGTGCACACGCGCGTGGCCGCCCCGCTCGGTCCGCACCCGCTGCTCGTGGAGACCCTGCACGACCGGCTGGTGGAGGCCGGCTGGCGCCCGGGCACGGGCAGCGCCGCCCGGCGCGCGAGCGGGGTGGTCCTCGCCGCGGCCGGCTCCCGCGACCCCGAGTCCGCGGCCGACACCGGCACCACCGCACGGCTGCTGGCCGAGCGCCTCGGCGTGCCCGTCGTCCCCGCCTACGCCTCCGCCGCCACGCCCACCGTCCCGGACGCCCTGCGCGCCCTGGCCGCCCGGGGCCGCCACCGCGTCGCCGTCGCCTCCTGCTTCACCGCCCCCGGCCGCTTCGCCACCCAGTGCGCGCAGGCCGCGCCCGGGATCGCCGCCGCCCCCCTCGGCGACCACCCGGCGATGGCCCGCCTGGTCCTGCACCGCTACGACCAGGTCCTCGCCACGCCGGAGACCGCGGCCGGACCCGCGCTCGCCTCGGCCTGAAAGCGCCACGGGAAACGGACGCCGACGTCCCCGATGTCACTGCCTGCGCTTACTGTCGAGGCATGGAAGGCATCGCTCCCGGGGCACCGCGGACGTACGAGACGGAAACGCAGACCTACGAGAACCACGTACCACCGGTCGGCTACGCGGCGTCGGCCGTCGAGCGCTGGGCCCCCGAGCCCGACAAGCGGCCCGGCCGCACCGCCTTCCAGCGCGACCGCGCGCGCGTGCTGCACTCCGCCGCCCTGCGGCGCCTGGCCGGCAAGACGCAGGTCGTCACCCCGGGGGCGCGCAGTCAGGTCTGGGACGCCAGCCCCCGCACCCGGCTCACCCATTCGCTGGAGTGCGCCCAGGTCGGCCGCGAGCTGGGCGCCGCCCTCGGCTGCGACCCCGACCTGGTGGAGGCGGCCTGCCTCTCCCACGACCTGGGCCACCCGCCCTTCGGGCACAACGGCGAACAGGCGCTCAACGAGTTCGCGCGCGACTGCGGCGGCTTCGAGGGCAACGCGCAGTCGCTGCGGCTGCTCACCCGTATCGAACCCAAGCGGTTCGTCCGCGACCCGGAGACCGACAGCCTCGTCAGCGTCGGCCTCAATCTCACCCGGGCCACCCTCGACGCCGCCACCAAGTACCCCTGGCCGCGCGGCGCCCACCCCACCGACCCGGCGTCCGGCAAGTTCGGCGTCTACGAGGACGACCGGCCCGTCTTCGACTGGGTCCGCAAGGACGCCCCCGGCACCCGCACGTGCTTCGAGGCCCAGGTCATGGACTGGTCGGACGACGTGGCGTACTCGGTGCACGACGTGGAGGACGGCCTGCACGCCGGCCACATCGACCCCAACTGCCTGCACGCCGAGCCCGAGCGGCAGGCGGTCTTCGAGGTCGCCGTCGGGCGGTACGTGCCCGCGGACACCGACCCGGAGGAACTCGCGGAGGCCCTGGACCGCCTCCTGGACCAGGAGTGGTGGCCGCACGGCTACGACGGCTCGGCGGTCGCCCAGGCCCGCCTGAAGGACGCCACCAGCCAGCTCATCGGCCGCTTCTGCCTGGCCGCCGAGGGCGCCACCCGGGAGGAGCACGGCAGCGGCCGCCTCACGCGGTACGGCGCCGAGCTCGTCGTCCCGCGCGCGGCGCGCATGGAGTGCGCCGTCCTCAAGGCGGTCGCCGACCGGTACGTGATGCAGCGCGCCGAGCAGGAGCGGCTCCGCGCCGACCAGCGGATCGTGGTCGCCGAGCTGGCCGAGGCCCTCACCGCCCGCGCCCCCGACGGCCTCGACCCGCAGTTCCGCGCCCTGTTCGACGAGGCGGGCGACGACCGCGCCCGCAAGCGCGTCGTCGTCGACCAGATCGCCTCCCTCACCGACGCCTCGGCCCGTTCGCTTCACGCCCGTCTGACGGGGCACATATGACACTGGCGAGGGCCCCGCAGGTACGCACGGGACCCAGGTGATCCAGGGGGCCCGAAGGTGACCCTCCGTGGCCTGATCGGGTCACTCCCTCTTCCCGCATCACGCTCCGTGCGGGACGCTCGCAGATGGCGGCACCGTTACGAGGAGGCATCAAGTGGTCGACGCGGATCAGACATTCGTCATCGTCGGAGGCGGTCTCGCCGGCGCGAAGGCGGCCGAGACCCTCCGCGCGGAGGGCTTCAGCGGCCGCGTCATCCTCATCTGCGACGAGCGCGACCACCCCTACGAACGCCCGCCGCTGTCCAAGGGTTACCTGCTCGGCAAGGACGAGCGCGACAGCGTCTTCGTCCACGAGCCCGCCTGGTACGCGCGCAACGACGTCGAGCTGCACCTCGGCCAGACGGTCGTGGCGATCGACCGCGCCGCGAAGACCGTCCACTACGGCGACGACGGCACCCATGTGCGCTACGACAAGCTGCTGCTGGCCACCGGCGCCGAGCCGCGCCGCCTGGACATCCCCGGCACCGGCCTCGCGGGCGTCCACCACCTGCGCCGCCTCGCGCACGCCGAGCGCCTCAAGGGCGTCCTCGCCCACCTCGGACGGGACAACGGCCACCTGGTCATCGCGGGCGCCGGCTGGATCGGTCTGGAGGTCGCCGCGGCCGCCCGCGAGTACGGCGCCGAGGTCACCGTCGTCGAGCCGTCCGCCACGCCCCTGCACGCCGTGCTCGGCCCCGAGCTCGGACAGCTCTTCGCCGAGCTGCACCGCGAGCGCGGCGTCCGCTTCCACTTCGGCGCCCGGCTCACCGAGATCGTCGGGCAGGACGGCATGGTGCTGGCCGTCCGCACCGACGACGGCGAGGAGCACCCCTGCCACGACGTGCTCGCCGCGATCGGCGCCGCGCCCCGCGTCTCGCTCGCCGAGGCCGCGGGCCTGGAGATCGCCGGCCGCGAGCACGGCGGCGGCATCGTCGTCGACGAGCGGCTGCGCACCTCCGACCCGGACATCCACGCCGCCGGGGACGTCGCCGCCTTCCCGCACGCCCTCTTCGACACCCGGATGCGCGTCGAGCACTGGGCCAACGCGCTCAACGGCGGACCGGCCGCGGCCCGCGCGATGCTCGGCGAGGACGTCACCTACGACCGCGTGCCCTACTTCTTCTCCGACCAGTACGACCTGGGCATGGAGTACTCCGGCTGGGCGCCCCCGGGGTCGTACGACGAGGTGGTGATCCGCGGCGACGCCGGGAAGCGCGAGTTCATCGCGTTCTGGGTGAAGGAGGGCCGGGTCCTCGCCGGGATGAACGTGAATGTGTGGGACGTCACAGAGACCGTGCAGCGGCTGATCCGTGCCAAGGCGCCCGTGGACACCGAGGCGCTCGCCGACCCGCACGTCCCGCTGGACAGCCTGGTCCCGTAGCGCGGGGAGTGTCCGTCCCGCCCCGTAGAATTCACGCGTGGCAGGACGGATCAACGACGAGGACGTGAAGGCGGTACGGGACGCGGTCCCGATCGACGCCGTGGTGTCCGAGTACCTCCAGCTGCGGAACGCGGGCGGCGGCAACCTGAAAGGCCTGTGCCCGTTCCACGACGAGAAGTCCCCGTCCTTCCAGGTCAGCCCGAGCAAGGGGCTCTTCCACTGCTTCGGCTGCCAGGAGGGCGGCGACACCATCACGTTCGTGATGAAGATCGACCACCTCTCCTTCTCGGAGGCGGTCGAGCGCCTGGCCGGCCAGGCCGGCATCACCCTGCGGTACGAGGAGGGCGGGTACAACCCCTCCCACCAGCGCGGCGAGCGCATCCGCCTGGTCGAGGCGCACAAACTGGCCGCCGAGTGGTACGCCGAGCAGCTCGCCACCGGCGCCGAGGCCGAGACCGGCCGGGTCTTCCTCGCCGAGCGCGGGTTCGACCAGGCCGCCGCCCAGCACTTCGGCGTCGGCTACAGCCCGCAGGGCTGGGACCACCTCACCCGCTTCCTGCGCGGCAAGGGCTTCACCGACAAGGAGCTCCTGCTCTCCGGCCTGTCCCAGGAGGGCCGCCGCGGCCCGATCGACCGCTTCCGCGGCCGCCTGATGTGGCCGATCCGCGACATCGGCGGCGAGGTGGTGGGCTTCGGCGCCCGCAAGCTCTACGAGGCCGACAGCGGCCCGAAGTACCTCAACACCCCCGAGACCGCGATCTACCGCAAGTCCCAGGTCCTCTACGGCATCGACCTGGCCAAGAAGGAGATCGCCAAGTCCAGCCGCGCCGTCGTCGTCGAGGGCTACACCGACGTCATGGCCTGCCACCTCGCCGGGGTGCCCACCGCGATCGCGACCTGCGGCACGGCCTTCGGCGGCGACCACATCAAGATCCTGCGCCGGCTGCTGATGGACAACGGCTCGGCCCGCGTGATCTTCACCTTCGACGGGGACGCGGCCGGCCAGAAGGCCGCCCTGCGCGCCTTCGAGGACGACCAGAAGTTCGCCGCCGAGACCTACATCGCGATCGCCCCGGACGGCATGGACCCCTGCGAACTGCGCCTGGCCAAGGGCGACGAGGCGGTCGCCGACCTGGCCGAGCCGCGCACCCCGCTGTTCGAGTTCGCGCTGCGTCAGATCGTGGCGCGCTACGACCTCGACACTCCCGCGGGCCGCGCGGCCGCGCTGGACGAGGCGGCGCCGATCGTGGCGCGGATCAAGAACAGCGGCGCCCAGCACGAGGTCGCGGTGCAGCTCGCCGGGATGCTCGGCATCCTCGACACCCAGTTCGTGGTCAAGCGGGTGGCCCAGCTCGCCCGTTGGGCCCGTGAGGGCGGCCGGGGCCAGGCGCCGGACCGGCAGCAGCAGCGCTCCCCGCAGCGGTACGCCGCCGCCGCGTCCCCGGCCCGCGGTCCCGCCCTGCACCTGCGCAACCCCGTGCACGCCACCGAGCGCGAGCTGCTGAAGCTCGCCCTCCAGCGCCCCGAGCTGGTCTCCCCGGCCTTCGACGCGTACGGCGTCGACGAGTTCACCGCCCCGCCCTACGCCGCCGTACGCCAGGCCGTCCTGGACGCGGGCGGCGCGGAGTACGGCGTCCAGGACCCCCAGGAGTACCTCGTGCGGGTCCGGGAGCTGGCCCCCGACGACAGCGTCCGCGCGATGGTCACGGAACTGGCCGTCGAGGCGATCATGATGCCCAGGGGAGCCAAGGGGGCGGACGAGGTCTACGCGGGCGCCCAGCTGGTCACCGTGCGCCGCCGCGCGGTGGAGCGCCGCGTCCGCGACATCCAGTCCCGGCTCACCCGGCTGGGCGCCGGCGGCGACCCGGCCGAACTGGCCGCCGTGCAGAACGAGTTGTGGGTGCTCCAGCAGTACGACCAGGCGCTGAGGGTGCACGGCACCGACGCCCTGTGACCCGCCCCCGAAGGGCGGGGCGACGGCACGGGCCAGCCGGTCGACGAACCTCTGCTCGTCGTCCCGGTACCGCGGGCACTCCACGACGACGTGCCTCCACTCGACGTACCGTCACATCGGCTTTCGTACCGGGAGGCGGGCGCCCGGGGGTCTCGCCGGATCAGTACGGGTCGGGGAATCCGGGTCGGCCGTCACCGTAACCGCGCGGTCACGGGCCGATCGCAAAAAGTCACCGCACGCCCCTCGTGGCAGTGATGTGTCGTACCCCACACTGGGTCCGGTGCCTGAGTCCTCGGAGCGCGGCCGATCCGTCCCCCACGGGTCCGACACCCCCGCGGTTCCACTCATCGCGTACGGGACGGACAGCGGCGTGGCCGCCGACTCCGCCCCCCGAGTACCGCTGCCGCTCCCCCTGGCAGCGATCATCCTGGAGGTCGCCCCCGTGCAGACCCAGACCCTCGCCCAGACCGACGCCGCCGGCGGCCTCGCGGTCGCCGCCGTACCCCCGCAGGACCGGGTCACGCTCCACCCGGATGCGGAGCCGGACGGCCCGGCAGCGGATCCCGCCGGACCCGCCGACCCCGGGGAACCGCCCGCCGGCGCGCTGGAGGAACCCCCCGCCGACGCCCTGGAGGGCGCCGGTGCCGCCGAGCCGGCCGAGCCCGCCGCACCGGCCCCGACCCGCACCGAGACCGGCGGCCCCTCCTCGGACCTCTTCCGCCAGTACCTGCGCGAGATCGGCCGGATTCCGCTGCTCACCGCGGCCGAGGAGGTCGAACTGGCCCGCCGGGTGGAAGCCGGGCTGTTCGCCGAGGAGAAGCTGGGCAGCACCCCGGACCTGGACAGCCGGCTCGCGCTCGACCTGGACCGGCTCGTGGTGCTGGGCCGAATGGCCAAGCGCCGCCTGATCGAGGCGAACCTGCGGCTCGTCGTCTCCGTCGCCAAGCGGTACATCGGCCGCGGGCTGACCATGCTCGACCTGGTGCAGGAGGGCAACCTCGGCCTGATCCGGGCGGTGGAGAAGTTCGACTACGCCCGCGGCTACAAGTTCTCCACCTACGCCACCTGGTGGATCCGCCAGGCGATGTCCCGCGCCCTCGCCGACCAGGCCCGCACCATCCGCGTCCCGGTCCACGTCGTCGAACTCATCAACCGTGTCGTCCGCGTCCAGCGCCGGATGCTCCAGGAGCGGGGCCACGAGCCCACCCCGGAGGAGGTCGCCGGCCAGCTCGACCTGCCGCCCGAGCGGGTCAGGGAGGTGCTGCGGCTGGCCCAGGAGCCGGTCTCCCTGCACGCGCCGGTCGGCGAGGAGGACGATGTCGCCCTCGGCGACCTCATCGAGGACGGCGACGCCGCCTCACCCGTGGAGTCGGCCGCGTTCCTGCTGCTCCGGGAGCACCTCGAGGCCGTCCTGTCGACCCTCGGCGAGCGGGAGCGGAAGGTGGTCCAGCTCCGCTACGGCCTCGTCGACGGCCGTCCGCGCACCCTGGAGGAGATAGGGCGCATCTTCGGCGTGACGCGGGAGCGCATCCGCCAGATCGAGTCCAAGACCCTCAGCAAGCTGCGCGACCACGCCTTCGCCGACCAGCTCCGCGGCTACCTGGACTGACCGGGGGGCCGCTCACCCCGGGCGAGCGGCCCCATGACGGCGTACGGACTCACGCGGCTAGTCGACCTCGGCGACCGCCTGCGCGAACTGGGCCTTGTACAGCCGTGCGTAGGCCCCGTCGGCGGCCAGCAGTTCGTCGTGCGCGCCCTGTTCGACGATGGACCCGTCCTCCATGACGAGGATCGTGTCCGCGTCCCGGATCGTGGAGAGCCGGTGCGCGATGACGAACGACGTCCTGCCGTGCTGGAGTTTGGCCATCGCCTTCTGGATGAGCACCTCGGTACGGGTGTCGACGGAACTGGTCGCCTCGTCGAGGACCAGGATCACCGGGTCGGACAGGAACGCCCGCGCGATGGTGATGAGCTGCTTCTCGCCCGCGCTCACCCCGGAGCCCTCGTCGTCGATCACGGTGTCGTAGCCGTCGGGCAGGGTGCGGATGAACCGGTCCGCGTGCGCGGCCCGCGCCGCCTCCTCCATCTCCCCGCGGGTGACCTCGCGGGAGGCGCCGTAGGCGATGTTCTCCGCGATCGTGCCGCCGAACAGCCAGGTGTCCTGGAGCACCATGCCGATCGCGGAGCGCAGTTCGTCCCGGGACATCCGCGCGACGTCGACGCCGTCGAGGGTGATGCGCCCGCCGGACACCTCGTAGAACCGCATGAGCAGGTTGACCAGCGTGGTCTTGCCCGCGCCGGTCGGGCCGACGATCGCGACGGTGTGGCCGGGCTCCGCCTTCAGGGACAGGTCCTCGATCAGCGGCTTGTCGGGGTCGTAGCGGAAGGAGACGTGCTCCAGCGCGACCCGTCCGCGCAGTTCCTCCGGCCGCGCGGCCGGCACCGGATCCGCCTCCTGCTCCTCCGCGTCCAGGAGTTCGAAGATCCGCTCGGCCGAGGCGACGCCCGACTGCACCAGGTTCGCCATGGAGGCGACCTGCGTCAGCGGCATCGAGAACTGCCGCGAGTACTGGATGAAGGCCTGCACGTCACCGATGGACAGGGCGCCCGAGGCGACCCGCAGCCCGCCGACCACCGCGACCAGCACGTAGTTCAGGTTCGACACGAACATCATCAGCGGCTGCATGATCCCGCTGTTGAACTGCGCCCGGAACCCGGCCTCGTACAGCGCCTCGTTCTGCTCGGCGAACTGCCGCGCCGACTCCGCCTGCCGCCCGAACACCTTCACCAGGGTGTGTCCCGTGTACATCTCCTCGATGTGCGCGTTCAGCGTGCCGGTGGAGCGCCACTGCTGCACGAACTGCGGCTGCGACCGCTTGCCGATACGGGTGGCGACGACGAACGACAGCGGCACCGTCACCAGGGCGACCAGCGCGAGCAGCCAGGAGACGTAGAACATCATCACGAGCACGCCGACGATGGTCAGAACCGAGTTGATGAGCTGCCCCATCGACTGCTGGAGCGTCTGCCCGATGTTGTCGATGTCGTTGGTGGCCCGGCTGAGCACCTCGCCGCGCTGTCGCTTGTCGAAGTACGACAGCGGCAGCCGCGACAGCTTCGCCTGGACGTCCTCGCGCATCCGGAACATGGTCCGGTTGACCGACCGGTTCACCAGCCGGGTCGCCACCGCCATCAGCAGGCCGGCGAGGAGGAACGTGCCGAGCGCGAGCAGCAGCACGTTCCCGACCGCGCCGAAGTCGATGCCCTTGCCGGGGGTGAAGTCCGTGCCCTTCAGCATGTCGGCGATGCCGCCCTGGCCCCGCTGCCGCATGGAGTCGAGGACCTGCTCCTTGGTCGGCCCGGACGGCATCCGCCGTCCGACGATCCCCGCGAAGACGAGGTCGGTCGCCCGGCCGAGGATCTTCGGGCCGATCACGCTCAGGGTGACGCTGAGGACCACGCACAGGACCAGCCCGTAGATCGTGACCCGTTCGGGTCGGAACCGGGCGACGAGCCGTGCGCCCGACTTCCTGAAGTCCATCGAGCGGTTGTCGGGGCCGCCCCCGGCCATCATGCGCCCCATCGGCCCGGCCATCAGGCAGCCTCCGCTTCCGTCAGCTGGGAGAGGACGATCTCCCGGTAGGTCTCGTTGTCCGCCATCAGTTCGTGGTGGCGGCCGGTGCCGACGACCCGTCCCTCGTCCAGGACGACGATCCGGTCGGCGTCCCGGATGGTGGCCACGCGCTGGGCGACGATGACGACGGTCGCCTCCGCCGTCTCCTCGGCCAGGGCCGCCCGCAGCGCCGCGTCGGTGGCGTAGTCGAGGGCGGAGAAGGAGTCGTCGAAGAGGTAGATCTCCGGGCGCTGCACCAGGGTGCGGGCGATGGCCAGGCGCTGGCGCTGGCCGCCGGAGACGTTGGTGCCGCCCTGCGCGATCGGCGCGTCGAGGCCGCCCTCCAGCGCGGTCACGAAGTCCTTGGCCTGCGCCACCTCCAGCGCGTGCCACAGTTCCTCGTCGGTGGCGTCCGGATTGCCGTAGCGCAGGTTGGTCGCCACGGTGCCGGCGAACAGGTACGGCTTCTGCGGCACCAGCCCGACGGTCCGGGCCAGCAGTTCGGGATCGACGGTCCGCACGTCCACCCCGTCGACGAGCACCTCGCCCTCGGTGGCGTCGAACAGGCGGGGCACCAGCCCCAGCAGCGTGGACTTGCCGCTGCCGGTCGAGCCGATGACGGCCGTCGTCTCACCGGGCCGGGCCACCAGGTCGACGGCCCTCAGCACGGGCTCCTCGGCCCCCGGATAGCGGAAGCCGCCCGCGCGGATCTCCAGATGGCCGTGCCGGCGCAGCTCGGTGACCGGGGCGAGCGGCGGCACCACGCTGGACTCCGTGCCGAGGACCTCCTGGATGCGCTCGGCGCACACCTCCGCGCGCGGCACCATCATGAACATGAAGGTCGCCATCATCACGGACATCACGATCTGCATCAGATAGGCGAGGAACGCGGTCAGGTCGCCGATCTGCATCCCGCCGCTGTCGATGCGGTGCGCGCCGAACCACACCACGGCGATGGACGACAGGTTCACCACCGTCATGACGATCGGGAACATCAGCGCGAGCAGCCGCCCCGTGGCCAGCGACATGTCGGTCAGGTCGGTGTTGGCCCGGCGGAAGCGGTCCTTCTCGTAGTCGTCGCGGACGAAGGCGCGGATCACCCGGTTGCCGGTGATCTGCTCGCGCAGCACCCGGTTCACCGTGTCCAGGCGCTTCTGCATGGAGCGGAACAGCGGGCGCAGCCGGCGCACGATCAGGGTGACGCAGACGCCGAGCACGGGAACGACCGCGACCAGCACGGCGGACAGCGGCACGTCCAGGCCGAGCGCCATCACGATGCCGCCCACGCACATGATGGGCGCCGACACCATCAGGGTGAACGTCATCAGCGCCAGCATCTGCACCTGCTGGACGTCGTTGGTGGTCCGGGTGATGAGGGAGGGCGCGCCGAAGTGGCCGACCTCGCGCGCGGAGAAGGACTGCACCCGGTCGAAGACGGCGGCGCGCACGTCCCGGCCGACCGCCGCCGCGGTCCGGGCGCCGTAGTAGACGGCACCGATGTTGCAGACGACCTGCGCCAGCGAGATGCCGATCATCAGGGCGCCGTACGTGAGGATGTAACCGGTGTCGCCCTTCACGACGCCCTCGTCGATGATGTGGGCGTTCAGGGTGGGCAGGTAGAGGGTGGCGCAGGTCTGCACGAACTGCAGCAGCACCAGCACGGCGATGGGTTTTCGGTACGGCCTGAGATAGGTCCGCAGAAGTCGTATGAGCACGCTGGGTCTCTCGGAGTCGGCGGTGGGGAGTGGTCGATGTCCCTTGGCCCCTATCGTCGGACACTCCACCCGTGTTACCTCAACCGATTAACCCGACAGCGTGCCGAGGACCGACGGCCCGTCAGCCATCGGTCCCGGGTCTCCGGTTTCCGCTTTGCCCCTGAACGGGTGACCGTAGCGGAGGGAAACGTCCCCGTAAGGGTGACCGCCCGCCCGGTCCGGGCCCCGGCGCTCAGCCCGAGGCTCGGCCCTTCGCCCCCGGGTTCACGACCGGAGCGCGCCCGGGTGGGTCTGCTCGCGCACCGACACGTACTGCTGGCGCACCGCCTGGCCCACCGCCAGGTCCTCGCCGGGCTCCAGCACCTGGGCGACCGCGCCCTGCCAGGCCGGCGGGGTGCGCGGGTCGAGGGCGCCCTGCGAGACGCCGAGCGCCCAGGCGGCCTGCCGGGCGGCGCCGATCGCGGCGTAGTCCGCGGGCTGCGGCACCACGACCTGCGTCCCGAACAGCGGGGGCGCCGCCGCCTGCACGGCGGACAGCTCGGCGGCCGGCCCGAGCAGGAAGATCCGGCGCACCTCCACGCCCCGGCCGCGCAGCACGTCGAGCGCGTCCGCGAGCCCGCACAACATGCCCTCGAAGGCGGCCCGCGCCAGGTGCTCCGGCTTCATCGACTCCCGTCTCAGGCCCGCCAGCGTGCCGGCCGTGTGCGGCAGGTTCGGCGTGCGCTCGCCCTCCAGATAGGGGAGCAGGACGAGCCCGTGGGACCCCGGCGTGGACTTCATCGCAAGGTCGGACAGGCTCTCCAGGTCGGGCAGGCCGAGCAGTTCGGCGGTGCCGCGCAGGGTCCGTACGGCGTTGAGCGTGGTGACGACCGGCAGGTGCATACCGGTGGCGTCGGCGAGCGAGGTGATCATTCCGCTCTGGTCGACGAGCGCCTCGGGATGCACGGCCATCACCGACCCGGAGGCGCCGAGCGACACCACCGCGTCGCCGAGTCCCAGCCCGAGCCCGAAGGCGGCGGCCATCGTCTCCCCGGTCCCGGCCGAGATCAGCAGGCCCTCCGGCGTCGTGCCGGCCGCCTCGGCGGGCCCGATCACCTCGGGCAGCGAGACCTGCTGACCGAGCGCCAGCTCGACCAGGTCGGCCCGGTAGGCGCCGGTCGCCGCGGACCAGTAGCCGGTCCCGGACGCGCCACCGCGGTCCGTGGTCCGGCGGGCCGGCCGCCCGAGCAGCTGCCACACCAGCCAGTCGTGCGCCTGCAGCAGGCCGGCGACGCGCCGGGCGGCGTCCGGCTCGTTCCTGGCGAGCCAGCGCAGCTTGGTCACCGGCTGCGCGGCCTGCGGCACCGACCCCACCGCCTGCGCCCACGCCTCGCGCCCGCCGAGCGCGTCGATCAGGTCGGCGGCCGCCACCTGGGCCCGCCGGTCGCCGCCGACCAGCGCGGGCCGCACGGTGTTGCCCTGCGCGTCCAGCGGGATCAGCGCGTTCTGCTGCGCGGACACGCCGATGGCCTGCACGCCCTCCAGCAGGCCGCCGCCGGCCGCCTCGCCGAGCGACAGCAGCCACGCCTGCGGATCGACGTCGGCGGGCCGTCCGCCCTCGGGGTTCTCCACCGGATGCGGTGCATAGCCCTGCCTGAGCACGGCCCCCGAGTCCGTGTCGCAGACCACGATGCGAGTGAAATCGGGCGAACTGTCCAACCCGGCGACTATCCCCATGGCGAAAATTCTGCCGCACCGCGAGGGGTGGCCGTGCCGGGGCGGTGCCGCCGGGAGCGCCGGGGCGCGGGGTGCACCTGTGACGTACGTCTCGACGGGCCGCCCCCGTGTGCCGGGAGCGGCCCGTCGGTCGAGGCGTCGTGGGCGCTACGTGTCGCTGGTGCCCCAGTCGTCGGGGCGGTTGCCGTTGGTGTGGCGCCCGCGCAGGGAGTGCACGCGCTGGGTCACCGACTCGGGCATGTGCTCGCCGACCTTCTCGCTCACCGCGTGGTACGCCTTGCCCGCGAACTGGCGGCCCTGCTGTGCCGCCGACTCCGCGGTGTTGCGCACCGCCGGGTTCTGCGCGACCTGGCGGGCGGACTTCTTCAGCTGCTCGTAGCGCTCACGTCCGGCCTTCGTGCCCAGGACGTAACCCAGAGCGAGCCCGGCGATGAACGTGAGCCGGTAACGCATGGCGGCCACCCTTCCCTTGCGTCGTGGTCCAAGCCCGGGGATACCGATTGGCGGAGCACCCCCCTGCTTGCGCTAATGTATGTGTCGCAGCGAGCGCGCGCCCTCTGGCGAATACCCAGGTGGGTGCGTTCGATGCAACGAGGCATTCCTCCGTAGCTCAATTGGCAGAGCAGCCGGCTGTTAACCGGCAGGTTACTGGTTCGAGTCCAGTCGGGGGAGCTCGGTCCTCCGTAGCTCAATTGGCAGAGCAGCCGGCTGTTAACCGGCAGGTTACTGGTTCGAGTCCAGTCGGGGGAGCATGTCGAACGAGGGCCCTTCGGGGTCCTTTTTCATGTCGTCCTCATGCCCGCGGGAACCGCCGGACCCACGGTGAAGTCCTCGAGGTCGTGAGGGGCCGCAGGAAGCCGACCATGGCGAAGCAGGAGATCGTATGAGCGGCTATGCTGCGGCAGACGGCGCGCACACATGTACGCGACGCGCCGTTACGGGGCGGTAGCTCAGCCGGTTAGAGCAGCGGACTCATAATCCGTCGGCCGTGGGTTCGAGTCCCACCCGCCCCACCGCACGCTACGCGTGCAGAAGCGTTTCTAGCTGCGGCGACGCAGAATCGGGGGGACGCCGCTCCGCAGGGCGTCCCCCATTCACCCGATGTGATTACCCCGCGTACGGCGGACGGGTGAACCGCCCGCGTCTCAGGGCCGGCAGGACTCGATCGCCCCGCGCAGCGCCGTGCGGATCTCCTCCGGCGGCGGGGGAGCGTCCGGCTGGGTCCCGGCGGTGATGATCGCGGCCACCGCGCGCAGCTTGGTGTTGGACCGCTGGGAGACCTCCCGCAGGATGTCCCAGGCCTGGCGGGACGTGCAGCCGTGGGCGGCCATCAGGATGCCCCGCGCCTGGTCGATCACCGGGCGGGTGGTGAGCGCCTCGCGCAACTGGTCGAGTTCCTGGCGCAACAGCAGGAGCTGCTCCGTCCGCTCCGCGGCCACCACCGAGGAGACCGGGGGCGTGGACCGCGGCCGGGCCGGGCGTTGCGCGGGGTTCAGCGGGTCGGTGGTGTCCAGGCCCGCCAGTTCGAGGATCCGGCGGGGCTGGCCGGTCCAGCCGGTGGCCGTCACCGGGATCGCGTGCCGGCGGCCGTACGCGTCGAGGGTGTCCAGGAACTGCAGCCCCGCGGTGTCCATGTAGGTCACTCGGGCCAGGTCCAGGTCGATCCGGGGCGAACCCGGCGACACCCCGGCCAGGGCTCTGCTCAGCATGCCCGCGCAGCCGTGGACCAGCTCCCCGCGCGGGGTGAGCACGGCCCGGCCGTCCGCCTCTCTGCGGACGTCGATGACCAGAGTGTCGACCAGGATGTGCGTCCGCCGCATGAGCGGTGGTGATGCCGTTGAGGCCATGTCCCCGCCTTGTCGTCTCCCCGAACGTCCTCCTCGCGCGTCCTCGTGACGCCGCGTCCCCCGCCGCCGCCGGGCGGTGGCGCATCTGTGCGCCTGCCCCTTTCCGGGGGGACTAATCACCATGAGGAGGACGCCATTCCGCACCGCGGACCGCGTCCCCGGCCCGCGACGGCAGGCACGAGGAGGCGGTCGCGCCGCTGACGCGCGCGGCGCGTGGGCGCGACGGCGGGAGAGGTCGCGTGGTGGCGGGAGAGGACGTGTGGTGGCGGGAGAGGACGTGCGAGGGCGGGGATGAGGACGCGCGAGGTCGGGGATGAGGCCGCGCGAGGGCGGGCGATCCTCACCACACCGGACCCGCGGGCCCCGCGGGTCCCCGCCGACGCACGCATACTGGGTCCCACCTCCAGGTGTCCAGGAACAGCTAGGGAGACGCATGGACATCCCGGACCCCGCTCGCCGTCCGCCGCCCCCGCCGCGCCGGACCCCGCGGACGTTCTGCCCGGATCCGCCGGAGACCGGGGTGGCGGCGCCATGACCGGCGCCCCGACCGCCACCGACCGCGCCGGCGCCTTCGTCCATCCCGCGCTGTTCTACCGCAGCGAGGGGGAGTACCTCGCCGGGACGGTGCCCTTCGTGCGGGCCGGGCTGGAGTCCGGCGAGCCGGTGGCGGTGGCCGTGCCCGGCGAGCGGCTGCGGCTGATCGAGGCGGAGCTGGGCGCGGACGCGGCCGAGGTGCGGCTGCTGGACATGCGGGAGGCCGGGCGCAACCCCGGCCGGATCCTCCCCGGCGTGCTGCACGCCTTCGCCGACGCCCATCGGCCCGGACGCCGGGTGCGCATCATCGGCGAGCCGGTCTGGGCCGGGCGCACGCCCGACGAGTACCCGGCCTGCGCCCAGCACGAGGCGCTGATCAACCTGGCCTTCCGGGGCCGCGAGGCGACCATCCTGTGCCCGTACGACGCCGTGCGCCTCGACGAGCGGGCCCTCGCCGACGCCCACGCCACCCACCCCGTCGTGATCCCGGCCGGCACCGACGAGTGGCGGGAGAGTGCCGCCTACGCCCCCGAACAGGTCGTCGCGCATCGCAACGAGCCGCTGCCGCCCGCGCCGGACGCGCCCGTCCTCGGCTTCGCCGCACCGACGCTGCCGCTGGCCCGGCACGTCGCCACCGCCGAGGGCGCGCGGCACGGTCTCGCGGGCACCCGGCTGGCGGACCTGGCCCTGGTCGTCGCCGAGCTGACCACCAACAGCGTGGTGCACGGCGGGGGTTCGGGGGAGCTGCGGGTGTGGGCGGAGGGCGGACGGGTGCTGTGCGAGGTGCGGGACCGCGGCCGCCTGACCGACCCGCTGGCCGGCCGCCGGCCCGCCTCCCGCGACCAGCGCGGCGGTCGCGGCCTGCTGCTGGTCAACCTCGTCGCCGACCTGGTCCGCGTCCACACCGGCGAGACGGGCACCACCATCCGCTGCTGGTTCGACGGCTGACCGAAACCGGGCGGCCTCAGGCGCTCAGGGGGTCCAGGACCAGGGGCTCGATCCTGCCCTCCAGCATCTCGCCCAGCCCCTGTACGGCGCACACGTCGGGGCGTTCGGCGATGTGCACCGGCACCCCGGTCGCCTCGCGCAGCATCTGGTCGAGGCCCGGGAGCAGGGCGGAGCCGCCGACCATCATGATCCCGCGGTCGGCGAGGTCGGCCACCAGGTCCGGCGGGCACTCCCGCAGCACCCTGCCGATGCCGTCGAGCACGGCCGTCAGCGGGGTCTGGATGGCGTCCCGCACGGCGGCGGTGTCCACCCGTACGGAGCGGGCGAGCCCCGTGGCGACGTCCCGCCCGTGGATCTCCGTGGACTGCGGGCCGTGCGGGGTGAGGCCGTTGCCGGACAGCGCCAGTTGCAGGGGCCGTACCGACTGGCTGGGCAGCATCAGCGCGTGCTCGTGGCGCAGGTGCTGCACGATCGCGTGGTCGACGGCCTCGCCGCCCACGGGGATGCGCTGGGCGGTGACGATCGAGCCGAGGGAGAGGACGGCCACCTGGGTGGCCGCGGCCCCGCACACCATGATCATGGTGGCCTCGGGCTGTTCCACGGGCAGCCCGCAGCCGACGGCGGCGGCGATCAGGGTGTCGACGAGCTCCACGCGCCGGGCGCCGAGCCCGACGAGCGTCTCGATCGTGGCCCGCTGGGCGAGCGGATCGGCGTCGTGCGGGGTGCAGGCCGCCGCCCGCAGCCGGGGCCGGCGGCGCAGCGACCGGCGCAGGCGGTCGCCGAGCAGCTGCCGCAACATGCGCTGCGCCATCTCGATGTCGACGACGGTGCCGCCGGAGACCGGGCGCATCACGCGGATGTAGTCGGGGGTGCGGCCCGTCATCTTCTCCGCGAACTCGCCCACGGCGATCAGCGCGCCGTTGCGGGTGTTCATCGCGGCGACCGAGGGCTGGTCCACGACCAGCCCCGCGCCCTTGACGTACACGCGGGTCCGGGCCGCTCCGAGATCGACGGCGAAGTGGCAGCGGCGCAACTGCTCCAGATTGGCGGTCATGGCGGATCCTCCCGAGAGCACGGACCGTGAGGGCCGCCGGCGGTCGGGGCCTCCCTGGCATCGTGCGGGGGAGCGGGGCCCTGGCGCCTTCTGGAGGGGGCCGGGCGGGGGCCGCCGAACGGGGGTGTTCGGCCGTTCCGGTGACGGTGGCCGTGGTGCTGCCGGGACGGCCGGGGTCACGGCGAGCGGCCCGTGTCCGGCCGCCGCGGCCGCAGCAGGGCCTGCCGCTCCGAGGTCAGCCGGACCGCGCACGTCACGGTGAGCCCCGGCACCGGCCAGTGGCGCACCCCGTGCTGCGCGGCGCGCTGGGCGGCGCTCGCGTGCCGGACGGGATAGCGGCGGGTGATGCGGGACGCCTCGTCGACGAAGCGGCGCAGCAGCCGGGCGCCGACGCCGGAGGGCCGGCCGTGGACCACGGCCACCGGATCGTCGACGTGCCAGGACAGTTCGACCGTCGCCCGGAAGGCGCCCTTGCCCGCACTCGGCAGGGACACCTCGTGGGTGGCCCGGTGGGTGGTGAGGTCCACCTCGTAGTACGTCGTGACCCGCTGCGCGCGGTCGCCGCGCGGCCGCGCCGGGTCCAGCAGCGCCGGCGGGCCGCTGGGCGGGGCCATCACGAGGGCCGTGCCACCGGGGACGCGGTGATGGAGCCGGGCGGGGTCGCCGGTGCCGAAGGGGCCGCGCACCAGGTCGCCGCCCTCCGGTCCGGCCGCCCCGCGTACCGGGAGGCACCAGGCGAGCGGCGGATCCTGGGGGGTGCCCCCGTACAGCGGCCGGAAGGACGGGAAGCCGGGCGCGGCGGAGCTGCGGGCGTACTCCTCGTACAGCGCCGGGCACACGACGACCACCGCGTCCTCGGTGACCCGCCGCACCGCCGACCGCGCCGAGCGGGACAGGACGGACAGGTCGGGATCGCCGGTCCAGGGGGCCCGCCAGAACGACACCCGCAGCCGCGGGACTCCGGCGGTCGGGCCGCCCGCGCCGGGGAGCAGGCGCAGTACGGCGACCAGCAGGGGCAGGACGGAGACGCCGGGCTCGGCGACGACCACACAGCCGTTGCGGCGGCCGAGGACCGCGCACCGGCCGGGGTCGAGATCGCCCCGGGCCACCAGCCCGGTGACGGTGCGGACGAGGGCGTCGCGCAGCAGCGGCCGGCCGGGCAGGGCGTCGGACTCGAACGCGATCACGGGGCGGACGCGGTCCCCGCCCGGCGGGCCGGTCTCCGCCGGTTCGAGGTCCTCGGGGCCGGCGGTGAGCGAGCGGTGCAGGGCGCGCAGCCGGGCGCGGGTGGACTGTGCGAAGGGGCCCGGGACCCCGTCGAGGGGGTCGCCGCGGAAGAGGCCGAGGGCCTCCTGGGTCAGGGCGCGCCGGGCCCGCAGGTCCTGCCACGGCGTACGGCGGCGGCGGGCGAGGAGTTCCTCGCAGTGCGCGACGTCGAGGTAGCCGCCGGCGGTGTGCAGGGCGTAGCCGTCGGGGAGCGCGGCGAGGGTGCCGGGGCCGAGGTGCCGCACCAGCTCCTCGGCGAGGCGGGCGACGCGTTCGCGGGTCGCGGGCCCGGTGGGCGCGGGCGGGTCGGACCAGATGCCGTGGGCCAGTTCGTGCCAGGTCACCCGCCGTCCGTGCCGCAGCAGCAGCACGCACAGCAGCGCCCAGGCCTCGGCGGACTCGGGGCGCGGACCGGCCGGGAGCCGTCCGCCGGAGAAGACGGCGGGCCGCCCGAGCAGGGTGAAGCGCAGCCGGTCGGCGTGCTGGGCCGAGTCCAGCAGGGCCGCCGCGGAGCGGGCGGTCAGCCGGCGGCCGTCGAGCTGGGCCAGCAGCGCGAACTCCCGGGGCGCCCGCACGGTGGGGAGCAGCCGGCGCAGCAGCCGGTCCAGGACACGGAAGTCCCGCGCCGGGCTCATGCCCTCGGACTCCTCGCCCAGCGCGAACCGGCTGAGCACCACGGTGCCGTCCGGCCGCAGCAGCAGCCCGTCCGCCCCCGCCTGACCGCGTACCAGACCGCGCGCGTGCAGCGCCTGGAGTCCCGCGACGGTCTGGCACGCCAGCCGGGCGAAGACCCGGAAGCAGACCCCGGGCCCGCTGCCGGCCTCCAGCTCCGTCAGCGTCACCCCGTCCACGAACTCCGCGACGAGATAAGGGGTTTCACCCTCGACGCCGTACGCCGTCACCGGCACCACGTGCGGGCTGTGGACCGCGGCCAGCTCCCGGGCCTGGCGCAGGAACCGCTCCGCGGACGCCTGCTCCGGGTACAGGTGCACCACCACCGGGCGGCCGGTCCGCTCGTCCACCGCCTCCCACACCCGCTCGCCGGCGCCCCGCCGGTCGACCAGCCGGTACCGCCCCCCGATCAGCTCGCGGGAGTCGTCCGCGTCCGTACCGCCGAGCCGCCGTACGCTTCGCCGCCGCACGGCGGCGATCGGGTCCCCGGCCGCGTCCTGCCCGCCGCCCGGCGCCAGCACCCGCAGTTCACCGGCCCGCACCCCCGCGCGCGCGTCGATCACCGCGCCCACCCGGGCCAGCAGTTCCGTCGTACGGGAGCGGTCCGTGCGCGGCAGGGTGCGCAGCAGGACCTCGCGCACGCCGGGGCGGAAGGCGTACGACCCCGGCGGGCCGTCCGCGGTGGTCAGGACCCCGCTGAGGATCACCTCGGCCAGGTGCTGCGGGTGCGGGGCGTCCTCGATGGCCGCCTGGACCAGCCGCATGACCGGCAACTCCGGCCTGCCCACGGCCAGATGGCCGGCGAGCCGGAAGGCCTGCGGCGAGGCGATGGAGCGGAAGCGCAGCACCAGCTCCTCCGGGGACAGCCGGGCCACGTCGCCGCGGCCCTCCTCGTCGACCGGGGCGGGCGGCGGCGCGCCGCCCAACAGCCCCACCGCACCCGGCAGCGCGGCCCGAGAGGCGGACCCCACCAGCTCCGCCCAGTGCGCCAGCCAGGGCGCCGACGCCTCCAGGACGGGCAGCGGCAGGACCCCGTCGGGCAGCTCCCCGGACCCGTAGGCGTCCACGGCGCAGGCCGAGTTGGGGGCCGCGCGCCCGGGTGCCGACAGCAGGGCCGGCACGGTCGGCAGGGCGGTCGTCCGCCACAGGCGCTCCGGCAGCGGCTGGACCACCGCGACCGGCATCGCGGCCGCCCAGCGGCGCAGGGTGCGGTACCAGCGGCTCCCCTCCGGGCCCTCCCGCCACTGCGCGCCCATGCAGTCGCTGACCACGAGGGCGGCGCTGCGCCCCGCGGTGTGCAGCGGCGGCGCGTTGCCGTGCCGGACGGTGCCGTCGGCCGCCAGCCGGTGCAGTTCCACCGTGCGGAACACCCCGGACTGGCCGAGAGCGGTGTGCAGTTCGCGGATCAGCGGGCGCCACACGGGCATCGTCGGCCCGGCGTCGTACACGAGGTGCAGGGTGAGCCAGCGTTCGGTGGCGGGGCGCAGCACGGGCAGCCAGCAGCGGGGGTGGGCGCCGAGCCGGGCGATGCGGTGGGCGGTCGCCTCCTCGTCGACCTCCCGGCCGTGGGGGGCGGGCACCAGGCGCTTGAGCGGACGCAGGGCGCGCTGGAGCGCCAGCGGGTGGGACAGCATCGGGGGAGCGGGGGCGAGCAGCGCCCGGTGGGCGCCGGGCCGGTCCAGGGCGCCGGGCAGGCTGAGCGGTACGCGCCGGCCGGGCTGCCGGTGCGGACGGTCGGCGGGCGGCCGCGGGGGGCCGTCCGGCGGGAGCGCAGGCCCCGGTCCGTCCTCGGGAGGGGGCGGGAACGGTCCGCGCTCCGCGGGCCGTTCGGCCTCCGCCGTCGGCTCGGGCGTCCCGGGGCCCCGCAGATGTCCCGCCAGCCACAGGACCTCCGCCAGTTCCACCGATGTCGGCCGGTGGCCGCCGCTCGTCTCGGCGAGCAGGTCGGCCAGCCGGGCCACACCCCCCGGCGCCCCCTCCTCAGAAGGCATCCGCGTCGTCCCGGGTACGGCTCAGATACGGCATGACCCGCTCCGCCAGCTCGTCCAGCGAGCCCGCTTCGGCACCGGCGGCGCCGGTCAGGTAGATCGCGTTGAGCAACTGGTCCGTGGCCAGCTCGCCCTCCGTCCCGCGGGCCAGGAAGCGGTCGATGAGCTCACGGGCGTACGGGCCGGGCTCGCCCAGGTGGGCGCGGACGATGCTCTCCAGGTGGGCGTCGCGCGGCTGGTGCAGCTCCAGCCGGACGCAGCGGCGCAGGAAGGCCGGCGGGAACTCGCGTTCGCCGTTGCTGGTGAGCACCACGAACGGGAACGCCCGGCAGCGGACGCGGCCCCTGGAGACCGTCACCCGGTCGTCGGTGCCGTCGACCATCACCTCCGCGGCCGGGGTGTGGCGGGCGGCGCGGACCAGCTCCGGGATCTCGTACTGGCCCTCCTCCAGCACGTTCAGCAGGTCGTTGGGCAGGTCGAGGTCGCTCTTGTCGATCTCGTCGATGAGCAGGGCGCGCGGGCGGCCGTAGGGCAGCAGCGCGGTGCCCAGCGGGCCGAGGCGCAGATGGTCCTGGAGGTCGCCGTCCGGGGGCAGTTCGCGGGCGGCCGCGCGGCCGGCGGCGTACAGGCGGGAGAGCGGGTCGTACTGGTAGAGGCCGTCGCGCAGGGTGGTGCGGCTGGTGACGTTCCAGCGCAGCACCGGGCCGAGCCGCAGCTCCCGGGCCACCGCGTAGGCCAGGCTCGACTTGCCGCTGCCCGGCGGGCCGGTGACCAGCAGCGGACGGCGCAGGTAGAGCGCGGCGTTGACGAGCTGCACCGTCTCGTCGCCGGGGCGGTAGGAGCGGGCCCGGTGGCGGCGGTCGGGCGAGGCGGCCGCACGGTCGGCGTCCTCGGTGGGCGTGGGCAGGACCGGACCGCCGTCGAAGTCCCGCCAGGGCGGCGGCGCGGGAAGCCGGCCGATGCCGTCGTGGGGCGCGCTCGCGCCGGTGTACACGGGCCACAAGGACATGCGTTCTCCCTAGGGTCGCCGTGGCTCAGCCGACGGGCGAGTGCTGGTAGGCGACGGGGTCGGGCAGGCAGCGGGGGTCCTCCCACAGCAGTGCCAGGTCGTGCGCCCAGTGCGGTTCGGGGCCGTCGGAGGCGTACGCGGCCTCCCGCAGCTCGTGGACGTACGAGGGCAGTTCGCTCGGCGGCAGGTCCGCCAGGTGCTCGGCCAGGCGGTCGAGGAACTCCGCGCCCCGGCAGTCCTCGTGCGCCGGGCCGCCGCGGCAGCCGGAGCGGGGCCACAGCAGCACCGGCACGGCGGCGTTCAGGCTCGCGGTGAACAGCCGCCGGGTGCCGTCGGCGCGCGGCGGGGTGCCGAACCCGACGATGTCGGCGTCGTGCCGGCGCAGCCCCACGGTCAGCTTCACCGGGTCCTGGCCGAGCGCGCCGCAGCCGACCCGGTGCAGCCGGGCCGACCGCCGGTCGTCGAGCTGCCGCCACTTGCGCACCAGCTTGTGCTGGAGCCCGCCGCTGCGCCGCCGCTCCAGGTCCAGCACGACGACCGGCGCGAAGGAGCCGAGCGGGCTGTCGTCGTCGGCGCTGCGCTGCCAGTGCGCCACGTCCGTGTTGAGCCAGCGGCGCGGCAGTACGAAGGCGATCAGCTCCCGTGCGTCCGGGTCCAGTTCACGGTAGGCCTCGTCGATGCGCTCCAGCGCGTAGCCGCGCACGCCCCGCATCGGCAGGGTGCGCGAGCCCACCACGCGGCGGTGCCGGTCGGTGTAGGCGGACACCTCGACCAGGAAGCGGTCGTCGCCCAGACCGCTGGGCGCGATCTCGACGAGGATGGGGGACCACCCGGGCCGTGCGGCGGGCCGCGCCGCCGGGGCCGGGGCGCGGTCGGTGTGCGGCCAGGCGCGCAGCGCGTACCGGGTCGGCGCGTCCTCGGCGAAGTCGGCCAGGCGCAGGGCGAACCGGGTCACCGCGGCCGGGTCGGGCACCTCGGACAGCATGTACCAGGCCGCGTCCCACAGCGAGCGGAAGCCGTGCGCGGGCAGCTCCGGGCCGAGCGCGCCGACGGCCTCGCGGTAGAGCCGCTCCGGGGGGCAGGCCGGGGCGTCCTGCCGGGACACCGCGTCGATGAGCGCGCGCAGCCGCTCCTTGTCCGCACGGCCGAAATGCGGCGTCGGGATCAGCTCGCCCAGCCGCGGCCAGTAGCGGGCCATGACCTGCGCGGGCAGCATCCGGCCGTTGCGGACGTCGGGGCCGCGCGCGGCGGCGGACACCATGCCGACGACCTGGCCGGTGTCGGCGAGCGTCACCGCCGCGCCGCTGAAGCCGGGCGCCAGCGGCTGGCCGTGCGCGGCCCACGCCTCCAGCTGCACCCACTCCCCGGCGATCAACTGGGTGGCGGTGGCGCGGTATTCGGCGAGGGTGCCCTCGTCGTAGCGCTTGGGGAAGCCGTACGCGACCAGCCGGCGCGGGGGGTCGCCGTACGCGTCGCAGGGCGCGGCGAACTCGGCCGGCTTCATGGGCACGGGGCGGTCGAGTTCCAGTACGGCGAGGTCGCCGGGGTCGGTGGCGCGCCCGGCCCAGCCGCCGTGCCCCACCACCCGGGCCGTCCGCTTTTCGGCGCCGGCCGAGCCGTGGGCGAAGGTCACGCTGACCGCGTCCGTGTCCTCGTGCGCCACCACATGGGCGCAGGTCAGCACATGGCAGTCGGTGACGAGGAATCCGGCGCCCGTCTCCCGTCCGCAGCCGATCCTGGCGTGCCAGGCAGCGCTCGTCATGAGCCGGGCGGGGTCTCCGGGGAGCCGTCGGACCGCCCGGGGGACCAGGAGAGCTTGACCACGAGCTGCCCCTCGACCGCGCTCTTCGCGATCAGGGCGCCCGCCTCCGCCGTGAGTTTCACGCCGAACTCGATGTCGACCGAGTCCGGTTTGAGCGAGCCGTCCCGGAAGACGCGCAGCGCGGACTCGGCGGCCGCCCGCACCCCGTCCAGCGCGCCCTCGAAGGTGCGGGTCGCCTGGAGCGCGCCGTCGTCGCCTCGGGCCACCAGGCGGGAGCCGTACTCGTCTTCCGGGGTCTCGACCCGGACCACCGTGCCGTCGGCGGTCCTGAAGTCGACCAAGCCTTCCATCGTGCCCCCGTCGTGCTGTCTGTGAGCGTCTCCACCGTTACGGACGGTGCGGGTGTCGTCCGGGAGCAGATGATCCCGCAGATACGCCGCCCGCAAAAACGCGCCACGGCGTCGACCCGCCGGTTTCGGCCAACTCGCCCGCCTCACCGGCTCGTGGGCGGCGCGGGGACGCGGGCCCGCCGGGCGGGGAGCCGCTCAGCCCTGGGTCAGCGCCCGCTTCATGATCTTCCCCATGTCGTTGCGGGGCAGGGAGTCGAGCAGGCGCACCACCCGCGGCCGCTTGTGCGGGGCGAGCCGGCCCGCCACGTGGTCCGCCAACTCCCGTGCGGCGGGCGGGGCCTGAGGGTCGGCCGGGACGATCCAGGCGACGATCCGCTCACCGAGGTCGGCGTCGGGCTCCCCGGTGACGGCGGCCTCGCGGACCCCGGGGTGCTCGAGCAGCGCGTTCTCGATCTCGCCCGCGCCGATCTTGTACCCGCCGCTCTTGATGAGGTCCGTGGCCCTGCGGCCGACGATGCGGACGTAGCCGTCCGGATCGCGCACCGCCATGTCCCCGGTGCGGAACCAGCCGTCGGCGGTGAAGGCGGCGGCCGTCGCGTCCGGCCGGTTGAGGTACTCGGTGAACAGGTTCGGACCGCGCACCTGGATCTCGCCGACGCTCTCCCCGTCGTACGACGCGAGAGGCGTGCCGTCGTCCTCGACGAGCCGCAGCTCCACCCCCGGCAGCGGCACCCCGACGGTGCCCGCCCGGGGCTCCCCGTCCGCCCGGACGCTGGGCCGGGGGTCCGGGGGTGTCCACCGGGATGAGCACAGCATGAGGGTCTCGGTCATGCCGTACCGCTCGACGACCCGCCGTCCGGTCGCGGCGGCGATCCGCTCGTGGTCGTGCACGGGCAGCGCGGCGGACCCGGAGACCAGCAGCCGCGCCCCGGCGAGCGCCCGGGCGAGTTCCGGGTCGCCGGGCAGCGCCTCCGCGATGCGGTGGTACATGGTCGGCACGCCGAAGAGCATGGTCGCCCCGTCGCCCAGCTCCCGCGCCACGCCCTCCGTGGTGAACCGGCCCAGGTGCCGCACGGCCCCGCCGCGGCGCAGCGGTCCGAGGACGCCGAGCACCAGCCCGTGCACGTGGAACAGCGGCAGCGCGTGCACCAGCACGTCCGCGCCGGTCCACTGCCAGGCGTCGGCGAGGGCGTCCAGGGTGACGGCGACGGCCCGGCGGGAGAGGACGGCGCCCTTGGGCGGGCCGGTGGTGCCGGAGGTGTAGACGACGAGGGCGGGGTCGCCGTCGGCCGCACGGTCCTCCGGGACGGACCCGCCGCCGTGGCCCAGGGCGCCGTCGATGTCGACGTCGAGGCGCGCCAGGCCGGCGAGGGCGGCGGGCAGGTCGTCACCGGCCGCCGCCAGCACCGCCGTGGGCGCGCTGTCGGACACGATGTGCCCGAGTTCCTTCTCCCCGGATCTCGGGTTGAGCGGTACGGCGGGCACCCCGGCGAGCAGCGCGCCCACGACCGCGACCGCGGTCTCCGGCGCCGGGGTCGCCCACACGGCGACCCGGCCGGCTTCCCGGATCCGGGCGGCCGTGGCCCCCGCGGCGGACGCGAGGTCCCGGTACGTCAGCGTCCGGTCGCCGAACCGCAGGGCGACCCGTTCGCCCGGACCGTCCGTCAGGGCCGGAAAGAGGGAGGACACGCGAGGACTCCTCACACGCTCGAGGACGGCACCACCAGGCACCACCAGGCACCACCAGGCACCGTCAGGACCACACCGCGGCGCACCGCGAGTCGGGCGCCCACCCCCGTTCCTACACCAGACCCCGCCCCCTCGACCGCCCGGCACCCTCGCCCGGCGCCCACCGCCCACCGCCCGCTGCCCCCGCCCCGCCGGTTGTTAGCCTGCGAGGCGGTCAGCACCGCACCGGACCGCACGGGACGGACCGCACGGACCGGCCGCACCGGACCGCACCCGGCCGCACCCGGCCGCACCGCACCGCCGTACGAAAAGAGGGGGAGCCCGTCGTGCCCCGCATCGCGCTCGTGACCTGCCGGCCCGGACCCGAGGTCAGCGCCGACCCCGACCTGCCCACCCTGGTGGAGGCGTTCGCGGCGGCCGGGGCGCAGGCGGCGGCCGTGGAGTGGGACGACCCGGAGGCCGACTGGGCCGGATTCGACCTCGCCCTCATCCGGTCGACCTGGGACTACAGCTGGCGGGCCGCCGAGTTCCTGGCCTGGGCCGAGCGGTGCGGCACGCTCACCCGGCTCGCCAATCCGCCGGAGGTCGTGCGGTGGAACACCGACAAGCGCTACCTGGGGCAGCTCGCCGCGGCCGGGGTGCCCACCGTCCCCACCCGGTACCTGGCCCCCGGAGAGGCGGCCGGCCTCCCGGACGGCCACGAGTACGTCGTCAAGCCCACCTCCGGGGCCGGCGCCCGGTTCGCCGCCCGCTACACGCCCGCCGAGCGGGACACCGCCGTACGGCACCTCGCGCGGATGCACGCCGAGGGGTTCACCGCGATGGTGCAGCCCTACCTCCGGGGCATCGACGTCACCGGCGAGCGGGCGCTGCAGTTCTTCGGCGGCCGGCTGCTGCACGCCAGCCGCAAGGGCGCCGTCCTCGCCCCCGGCACGCCCTACGACCACAAGAAGGTGGCCCACCCCGAGCTCCGGCCCTGGACTCCGACCCCGGCCGAACTCGCCACCGCCGAACGCGCGCTGGCCGCCGTGCCCGGCGCGCCCGACCTGCTCTACGCCCGCGTCGACCTGGTGGACGGGGAGGACGGCGAGCCCCGGGTGATGGAGCTGGAGCTGGTCGAGCCGAACCTGTTCCTGTTCCTGCACCCGGACTCGCGGCCGCGGGTGGTGCGGGCGACGCTGGCGGCCGCTACCCGCCGACCCGGGTCCGCTGCATCAGCCCCCAGGTAAACTCCGCCACCACCTCGTGGGGCGCGCCCTCCGCGTCCGGGGCGGTGAACGCCAGCCCCCAGCGCGTGGGGGCGGTGCCCTCCAGGGGGCGGGCGGGGGCGAAGGCGCGGGCCGCCTCGTCGACCGTACAGGACCAGGGGGCGAGGTCCTCCACCGTGCGCAGGCGGGGTGCCGGGGCGTCCGGGGCGCGCACCAGCCACTCGTTCCAGACCCGGCCGTCCGGCCCGGACAGCACCTCGAAGCGCAGGTCCGGCCAGAGCGGTACGGGCCAGCGCCGGGCCTCGCAGTCCAGGTCGCCGATCCGGCGGGCCGCCACCGACTCGGGGCTCCCGAGGACCGAGCGGTACCGGGCGGCGGCGGACCTCGACCGCGGTGAACGGACCATGGCCTGCCACCGCTTGTTGGCCTCGCGCATCTCGGTGAGGGACACGCCGAGCCGGTGGCGGGCGTCCTCGACCAGGTCCGGATTGTGGTCGGCCATGCGGCGCAGCAGCACGAGCTGAAAACCGAGCGGGCCGAAGGAGCCGGCGGGGCCGGCGGGGCGCGTTCCGGAGGACATGCCCCCATCGTCGCCCACGCCGCCCCCGCCCGGGTCCGGGCCCTCCGGCCCATTGCCCGGGTCCCCCACGGTGACTAGCCTGTGTTCGTCATGCCGATCGCCTGTTGATATTTCGAACATAGGCCTAGACGCAAGGGAGGGGGCCGGTCGTGGGACGTCTCGTACCTGCTGTGACCCGGGCTCTCGACATCCTCGAGCTCTTCCTCGACGGGGACGGCACGCTCTCCGCCCCCGACATCGTGCGCAGGCTCCAGCTCCCGCGCACCACCGTGCACGAGCTGGTCACGACGCTCGCCGCCCGCCAGTACATCGTCCCGCTGGCCGGGCAGCCGGGACGCTACCGCCTCGGCGTGCGCCCGTATCAGCTCGGCAGCCGCTACGCCGAGCAGCTCGACCTCGCCGCCGAGGGCCAGCAGGTCGCCCGCTCCGTCGCCGAGACGTGCGACGAGACGGTGCACGTGGCGATCCTGGAGGACACCGACGTCATCTACATCGCCAAGGTGGACTCCACGCACGCGGTGCGCATGGTGTCGGCGGCCGGCCGCAGGCTGCCCGCGCACTGCACCTCGGTCGGCAAGATGCTGCTCGCCTCCCTTCCCGAGCAGGAGCTGGCCGCCCGCGTCCCCGACGACGCCGACCTGGCCGCCATGACCCCCAACAGCATCACCGACCCGGCCGCCCTGCGCGAGGCCCTGGGCGAGATCCGGCGGCGGGGCATCGCCGTGGAGAGCCGCGAATCCAACCCGGACGTCAGCTGCGTGGCCGCCCCGGTGCGCGACCGCACCGGCCAGGTGGTGGCCGCCCTGTCCATCTCCGTGCCCATGATCCGCTGGAGCGAGGAGCGCCGCGCGGAGCTGGAGCAGCTCGCCGCGAAGGGGGCCGCCGAGCTGTCGGAGCGCCTCGGCCACCGGGGCGCCGCGTGACCTGGGAGGCGGCGGTGCGCGCCGAGGCCCTGCTCGGCGAGGGGCCGACCTGGGACCCGGCGGCCGGGCGGCTGATCTGGGTGGACATCCTCGGCTCCCGGGTGCACACCTACGACCCCGGGTCGGGCCGGCGCTCGGTGCGCACGACCGGGCAGCACGTGGGCGCGGCCAAGCCGCGCGCCGCGGGCGGGCTGGTGCTGAACCTGCGGGACGGCGTGGGCCTGCTGGACCCCGACGGCTCCTTCCGCTGGCTGCACCGCGACCCGGTCCCGGGCCGCCGCGGCAACGACGCCGCCGTCGCGCCCGACGGCTCCCTGTGGGCGGGCACCATGCGCTACGACGAGGCCCCGGGCGGCGGCACGCTGTCCCGCCTCACCGGTGACGGCTCCGCCGAGGTGGTGCTCGACGACGTCACGGTGAGCAACGGCACCGGCTGGAGCCCCGACGGGCGGCTGATGTACTACGTCGACTCGCCGACCCGCCGGATCGACGTCTTCGACCACGACGGTGAACGGGTCGCGGGACGGCGGCGGTTCGCGGTGGTGGAGGAGGGCGCCGGGTTCCCGGACGGCCTCACCGTCGACGCCGACGGCTGTGTCTGGGTGGCCCTGTGGGACGGCGGCGCGGTCCGCCGCTACGCGCCCGACGGCACGCTGGACCGCGTGGTCGAACTGCCCGTCCCCCGTCCGACCGCCTGCGCCTTCGGCGGCACCGGCCTGACCGACCTCTACGTCACCACGGCCCGCACGGGCCTGTCCGCGCCCCCCGCCCTGGCGGGCTCGCTCCTGGTCCTCCCGGGCGCGGGCGAGGGCCTGCCCCAGCCCCCGTTCAGGGGCTGACGGCCCGGTCGTCCCCCCGCTCGTGTGCCGACCGCGCGGGGCCGCCCGTTCCCGGTTCCCCGGCCGCCGCGCCGGGGGCGGCGGGTTGGGCCGGTGCCGGGGCTGGGGCGGCGGCGCGGGCGCGGACGCGCGCCAGGCGGTCGGGGTCGCCGAGGGCGCGGGAGACCGGGCCGATCTCCCGGAGCAGGTCGGTCGGGTCGGGGCCCGCGGCGCCGTCGCCCTCCGGGCCCCGGGCGCGGGCGTCGGCGGCGTCCAGGATCGCGACCGCGGCGGCGGCCGCGCGTGCCGCGTCGGGCGCGTACCCGAGGGCGAGTGCGGCGTCGTACGCCCGGCGGCGCAGATCCTCGTCGATACGGCGGGCGAGCGGCAGCAGCACGTCCCGGATGAACGTCTCGCGCCGGGTCAGCCGCAGCTCCGGGCTGGCCCACAGCCCCACCGGCACCCCGCCGCCGCCCACGGTCCGGGTCAGCGCGTACAGGTGCCGCAGTTCGTGGTGGGCGAGCCGGACGCGCCAGCGTTGCTGCAGGAACTGCCCGGCGTGCGGCAGGATGAAGCCGACCGCGATCAGGATGGCCGACAGGCAGGCGACCGGCGGCGCGAGGGCGGTGCTGAGCCAGTCCAGGTCGTGTCCGGTCCAGCGGGTCACGACGGCGGTGAGCTTGGAGGCGTCGAAGATCAGGTTCAGTCCGTAGCCGACACCGAGGGACTTCAGCCCCCACCGCAGCCAGGCGTCGAGCCCGTCCGTGCGCACCCAGTTCCAGATCAGCCGCCCGGTGATGAGGACCGCCACCGCGTGCGCGACGAGGTAGAGCAGGATCTCCTCGCGCATGAACGGCGTGTCGGCGTAGTAGGTGTCCAGGTCCCGCAGCCGTTCCACGGGGGTGTCGGCGAGGGCGAACAGCACCCACAGCGCGACGATCACGCCCGCGTAGGCCGAGACGACCCAGCGCCGGGCGCGGCGGGTCGCGGCCGAGCGGTCCGACAGGCCGTTGCGCCAGGCGATGATCAGCAGCAGACACGAGCCGCAGAACGCGGTGAGCAGCGAATACACCCAGGGCGCGGCGATGTTGGGCACCCCGGTGACCCGGTTGGTCCAGGCGATCGTCGGCGGCGCCACGAACACGAACACCGCGCAGGCGAGCAGCAGCAGCCCGCCGACCGCCCGCAGCAGCGGGTCCTTCCACAGCCGGATGATGGTGGGCAGCTTGATCGCCAGGGCCGCGGTCAGCACCGCCGTGGGGATCCAGAAGGAGATGGAGAACCGTCCGGCCAGCGCGGCCGGGTCGAGTCCGGCCAGCGCGGACACGGGCGTCACCGGGGGCCACCTCCCCGCACGCCGCCGGTCTCGCGCACGGCGTCGCCGCCGCGCCCGCCGCCGGTGCCGAGCCGGGCGTCGAAGATCCCCCGTCCGCCGGCCGGGCGGCCGCGGTACCCGAGGGTGCGCTGGAGGGGGTCGAGGGTCCGGCCGGCGTCCGGCGCGGTGAGGTAGGGACGGAAGGCGGTCGCCAGGCGGTGGCCGAAGTCGTCGGCCTCGGCCTCGTCCCGCTCGCGCGAGCCGTCGCGGGCGGCCACGGGCGTGCCGCCCTGCTCCAGCGCGGCCGAGAGTCTCGGCCAGAGCCCGGGGCCGCGCCCGCCGCGCTCTGCGGCCAGTGCCCGGGCGGCCGCGGCGCGCGTGGGGTGGAGATGCCGGTGCCCGGCGTGCAGATGCCACAACTCATGGCCCAGGATCACCAGTTGCTGCACGGATTCGGCCCGCTCCTCGACGATGACCAGGTCGAACTCCTGGAACTCCACCCACAGCCCGGTGACGTCGAAGTCGTCCGGGATGCGCTCGAAGCGCAGCTCCACGGGACGGCCGCCCCGGCGGGCGGTCATCTCCTCGCACAGGGCGTGGCACAACTCGCGTGCTCCGGACGGAGGGTGGGGGCGGGATGCCAGCGCGGTGACGAGGTGGGCCGTCAGGGCCCGCATGCCCGAGGTCTCCCGGGCGCGGAGGGACCGCCGTCGCCGCAGCGCCCCGGCGAGCCGGGCCGCCGTACCGCGCGCGCCCGCGAACGCCATCACCGTCACCCCTTCCGCTGCCCGTGCCGAGGCAGGTCGTCCGAGCCTACGCGGCCGGAAGTGTTCGCGTCATGCGATCCGGCGACCGTTGTTCAACCCGGAACGACCGTTGTGCTCGACTCCGCCCGTCCGCTGTCTGTGCACCGAAGTTCACATGTTGCACACTTGCGACCGAAGGTGAGCGCCGTCACACCTGTACGGCCGCCGCCCCGTCCCGTGGGGGGATCCCGTCATGAACCATCCCGGCAGACGCGCGGGCGGACACCGGATCGGCACCGCCGTGCGGTGGGCGGGGCGCCTGCTGTGCTGGACGCTGGCCGTCGCCATGGCGGCCGCGGCGGTCGACGCCGTCTTCGCTCCGGCGGCCGGCTGGTGGCGGGCCGGGTGGCCGCTGCCCTGGTGCCTGGTCCCGGTGTGGGCGCTGCTGTGGGCGGTACTGCGGGCCCGGGAGAAGCGGGTGCGCGGAGACGGCCGGTGCACCGGTGAGGGCGTACCGGCCGACTTCGGCCGCGCCGCCTGACGCGGCCGCGTCCCGCCCGCCTCAGCGTCCGGGCGAGGCCACCGGTGTCACGGGCACCCCGCCCGCCGCGGCGCCGAGCAGCGTCAGCCGCACCCGGCCCGGTCCCGACAGCGTGGTGGACTCGGACAGGACCGCCAGGGCCAGCGTGTTGGCGCCCCGGGTGCGCAGGATTCCGTTCGGCAGTACGAAGGTGTGCTGCGGGCCCACGTCGTTGACGTACTGGCCCATGTTCCAGCCGTTCAGGAAGATCTGCGCGCGGTAGGCGCGGGACGGTTCGTCCTCCAGGACCAGCCCGACGGAGGCGTCGACCCCCGGCGGCACGGCCAGCGGGAAGGTGGTCCGGTACCAGGTCACGCCCTGGCGCCGCTCGGCCCGCGGGAGGTCCACCGGCTCCCAGTCGCGGTCCGGGAAGCCCGGCAGGTGCCAGCCCTCCCGCTCCCCGAACAGCCCGCCGTTGTTCATCGGCCCGCGCACCGGGTCGGGCGCGGCCTCGCCCTGGATGCGCCACCGCACCGCCGGGGACGCGCCGGTGAAGGAGGCCGCGGTCAGGCCGCGCGCCGCCTTGTGCGTGTCCTGGGCCCCGCCGTCCTGGTCGTGCTGCATCCGCCGGACCAGGACCGACAGCACGTGCCGGCCGGGCGTGCGCCGTTCCGGCCGGACCGGGAGGACCGCCGTGCCGGCCCAACTGCCCTTGCGCATCGTCCCGCTGTCCGGCACGGGCATCCGGTGCGTGCCGAGCGGCTCCCCGTCCAGCCAGGCCATCAGCAGGCCCTGGGTACCCGTGCTGTAGGCGAGTTCGACCGCCTCGACGCCGGTGGAGTCGGTGAAGGTGCCCCGGTACCAGACGTCCCCGTAGTGGAAGCCGTAGTCGTCGGCGAAGAGCACCGGCCGGCCCTTCGGGACCTCAGTGGTGCTGTACGAGGCCGACTTGTCGGCGAGCCGCCACGCCGAGTCGTCGAAGTCGGGTTCGGACTCCGGGTTCTCGGTGCGCGCCCGCCAGCCGCCCAGCGCGGGCAGCTCCACCTTCGGCACCCCGGGCAGCGGCGCGGCGGTGCACAGGCTCGCGGAGCCGCTGACCGAGGTCCGCAGCGCGCCGCCGTTCCACACCACCCGCTCGACGCCGCGCGGCCCCCACACCTCCAGGCCGGCGGCCTCGACGGTGTCGCCGGTGAGGTGCACCGCGGAGTCGCGCAGCGCGGCGGTGCGCAGCAGTTCGGGGCCGTACACCAGCAGGGAGCCCGACGGGGTGTCGCGCGGCCACAGGCGCACGGAGGCCGCCTCGTCGGCGAAGAGCAGCAGCAGCGGCCGGTTCTGTTCGTCGCCCTGTACCAGCATCCGCAGCAGCCGGCCGCCGCCGAGGGGAGCGGTCACCCGCATCAGACCCCGGTCGTAGACGTAGGCGACGTCCGGGTCCAGCCGGGTGGCCAGCGGCTCCTCGGCGGCCTCCAGGGCCAGGCTCACCATCTCCCCGCTCCGCCCGGTGAACACGGCGATGTCCTGCCGTCCGGCGGACATCAGCAGCATCGGCTGCGCGGTGGAGTAGCGCAGCCTGCGCTGCCCCAGCGGCAGCCCGGCCACCATCAGCCGGGCGTCCCGGGCGGGCACGGTGACCGGCAGGTCGGTGCCGCCCACGGGCAGCGTCGAGGTGACGTCCTTGTCGTGGTCGTTGCGCAGGACGTGGACGTGGGCGCCGGTGTCCGGGTTGGTCAGGTGGTACGTGGTGAGTCCGGCCGCCTTCACCTCGGGCGCCCGGTCCAGCTTGGCGAAGTCGGGGACGCGCTGCAGCATGTGCCCGATCTGGTGCAGCGGCACCAGCTTGTCGGTGGGCTGCCGCCCCTCGTCGAGGGCCGCCCCGTAGTCGTACGACGTGTAGACGACCGGCGCGGGCAGCCAGCCCCAGGAGGTGCCGCCGAAGGCCATGTAGACGTTGTGCAGGGTGATGCCGTTGGCGAGGTCGGTCAGGTGGCAGCGGCGCTCGTAGGCCGCGTCCCGGGTGCGCCGTGCCTCGGCGTACCCCTTGCCCTGGAAGAGGACGCCGCCCCACGGGTCGAACCAGCCGCCGCCGGACTCGGGCATGAAGCCGGGCGTGTGCGGACTGGCGGTCGCCCCGCCGGTCCTGCCGCCGGTTCCGAAGTGCCCCCAGTCGGGCGGGGTCCGGGAGGGCGAGGGGGATCCGTCGAAGCCGTACAGCCAACGCCCCTTCTCCCCGCCGGTGTCGAAGGAGCCGGGGACCCAGTGGCCGTTGCGACCCTTGTCGTTGTGGAAGAGCGGCACGTCGATGCCGTCGCGGCGCACCTTCCGGTACAGGTGCGCCATGTAGGCGCGGCCGGTCGGCTCGTCGACGTGGGAGTCGTACTCGTTCTCGATCTGGTAGAGCAGCACCGTGCCGGTGCCCCGGGTGTACAGGTGCCGGGACACGATGGCGTCGACGTGGGTCAGCCAGGTGTCGACGTGCCGCAGATAGTCCGGGTCGGCGGTCCGGGCGGTGCCCGGCGCGACCGTCAGCCAGCCGGGGAAGCCGCCCCCGTCGACCTCGGCGCCGATGTAGGGGCCGGGGCGCACGACGACGTAGAGGCCGGTCTCCGCGGCCGTGCGCAGGAACAGGTCCAGGTCGCGCACGCCGGTGAAGTCGTACCGGTCCGGCGCGGGGGAGTGGTAGTTCCACGCCACGTGGATGCTGACGGCGTTGTGGCCGTGCGCCCGCATCTTCTGGAGCACGTCCCGCCACAGGGACGGGCTCGGCAGCCGGAAGGGGTGCATCTCGCCGGACCACAGCACCAGCCGCCTGCCGTCCACCAGCAGGGAGTAGTGGTCGAAGCCGACGGTGTGCCGCCGCCCGTCCGCGTGCGGCTCGGGGGGCGGGGGGCCCGTGGGGACGGAGCGCGCGGCGTAGGCCGCGGGTGCCCCCGGGCCGCCGCTGCCGCCCAGGGCCAGTCCGAGCGCGGCGGTGCCGGCGAGGGCGCTGAAAGAACGTCTGCTGAGCGCCAAAGGTGTGCCTCCCGGGCGGCGATCTTACGGGGCGCGGGCCCGGCCATTCTCCACGGGTCCGGGACCCGCCACGGGCACACGGGGTCGCCGCGCGGCCGGACGGCCGCGGGGCACGGGGGTGTGAATGGCCGGACAGCGACCTACGCGCCCCCTGACCGGATGCGTACGATGCGACCGCTCCCCGCCTTCACCGCGCATCCATGGTTTCTCCATGGGCGGGGGCACGCCCGTGCCTGCGCTTGGCATGGACACGCTAGTTCACGTCCCAGCACCCCCCACGGACCGAACGGATGGGAGAACCATGGCTGGTGGACTGCTCTTGAGCGGCGCGGTAGCCGCGCTCCTGACCTCCGCGCTGCCCGCGCAGCCCTCGTCCCCGGTGGTCACCGACCCGCCGCCGGACAAGATCGTCATCGACGTCGCCACCGTGAACGGCTCCGGCTGTCCGCAGGGCACGGCCGCCGTCGCCGTGTCCCCGGACAACACCGCCTTCACGGTCACCTACAGCGAGTACCTCGCCCAGGCCGGGGGCAACTCCGACCCCACCGCGTTCCGCAAGAACTGCCAGCTCAACCTGGTCGTGCACGTCCCGCAGGGCTTCACCTACGCCATCGCCAGCGCCGACTACCGCGGCTTCGCCTCGCTCCAGTCCGGCGCGAGCGCCACCCAGAAGGCCTCGTACTACTTCCAGGGGTCCCCGAACACCGCGGTCGAGACCCACCCGTTCAGCGGCCCGTACAACGACGACTGGCAGGCCACCGACAGCACCGACTGGGCCCAACTGGTGTGGGCACCCTGCGGAGTGCTGCGCAACTTCAACATCAACACCGAGCTGAGAGTCAACGCGGGCACCAGCGCGCCCGGCAAGGTCAGCTTCATGACCATGGACTCCACGGACGGCGACATCAGCACGGTCTACCACCTGGCGTGGAAGGAGTGCCCGAAGGCCTGACCCGGCGGCCGGAAGGGGCGGCCCGCGGCCGGACCGCCCCCTCCGGCAGGCAACCCTGCCGCGTCCCCGGGCATCTCCCTTCATATGGGCGGCCGGTGGAGAACGAGGACGTGGTGGTACACGGCGGTGGTGTGCGCCGTGGCACTGGTGGCGGCCGGGGCGGGGCTTCTCGCCGCACTGCGGCCCGATTCCGGCCGGTCCGCCGCACCGGCCGGGGAAGCCGCCGGAGTCCTGAGCATCCGGTCCGCGCCGAACACCTACTACGTGCCGCGGGACACCCGCTCCGGCCCGGAGACCCTGCCGATCCAGTACCAGGTCGACCTGGGTGCCACGGCGGCCTCACCCGGCACGGCCCGAGGAGCGGTCCGGGGCATCCGGGTCACCTTCGGTCTGGCCGCCCTCCTCGGGAGGACGGAGATCTGGGGCGTCAACAAGGGCTACGGCTGCGTCCGTTCGGGCGCCCGCGTCACCTGCTCGCTGCGTGACATCGACTTCGGGGAGGGTGCGCTCCTCGTTCCCTTCAACGTGAAGCCCGTACCCGCGGCGGAACGCGGTCCGGCCGGAGACGTCACGATCACCGTGCGCAGCGCCAACGCTCCCACCGTCCACCACACCACCCGCGTGATCGTGGGATCGCCGTTCCTGACCGCGCGGCAGAACTCCGGGACGGTGACCGGGGTGCGACCCGGCGGCGAGGTGCGGCTCACCCCGGCCTTCGGCAACAAGGGGGACACCGACGTCGACGGCGGCGTCAGCGTCCTGGTGTCGGTTTCGGACGCCACGCTGCTGCCCCGGTACGGCAACTGCCGCTACGACAAGCCGAAGGGCGCGACCGAGGCCCAGTGCGACTTCCCCGGGCCGCTGCGGGCGGGGACGGCGTACGAGGCCACCGGGCCGTTCACCGCCGTGGCCGGCCGGACGGCGCGCAACGGCAGCGTCGGCTACGGCGTGTGGCGCACCGGCGACCTCGACCACCGGTCACGGCTGCCCGCGTCGGCTCCCCGCGGCAGCGGTGCCCCGTTGCGGCTGCGCCCCGTCGACGGGACCCGGTTCACCGGCGTCCGGCTGGACGCCGCCCAAGTGGGCACCGCCTCACTGGACTTCGAGACCACCCAGCTCAACGACCTCGAACCCGTCGGCTTCGCCATCAAGGGCAGGATGGGCCAGGTGGTCGACACCCAGGTGCCGTACCCGAGGAGCTACGGGCGCGCCGGGGTCGGCAACCCGACGATGTGGGTGACCCTCCCGGAGGGCGTCAGCCTGGTCCCCGTGGACCCGGAGAGTCACTCCGGCGACTTCCTCTACTGCGTGCCCGGCCCGAAGAAGGGCGGCCCCGTCGCCTGCCCCGGGCCGGAGGTCGGCGGCACCTTCCTGCGGGTGCGCATCGACAGGCGCGTCGAGGGAGCGCGCGGCAGCATCTCGGTCGCGTCCGATCCGGCCGTCGACCCGGACCAGGAGAACAACACGGCCCCGGTGACGGTGGAGTACGCGGGCTGATCGACCGGACGAACCTCCGTGCGGACGGTTCACGGCCCTTGCCGGGGCCGGTCCGGCATCCGGTCCGGTCGTCCGCGGGAGCGGCCCGTGCGCGGCGCGCACGGGCCGTCGCGGCTGTCAGTGGTCGTTGACGAAACTCACGAAGTAGGAGCCGTTGTTGGCCCCGCCCTCGAAGTTGAGGCCGATCCGGTCGTACTCGATCATGTTGTATCGGTAGCCCTCACTGGCGAGGTGCGAGGCGCACGACCCCTTTCCGCCGCGGGCCGTGAGCTTGTAGCCCGCGAGGTTGGCGTCCATGTCGGTGACCGTCACCCAGGCCGCGTGCCCGTTCGCGGACGTGTCGCACACGGAGACGATGTCCCCGCGCTCCTTCACGTAGACCTTGACGCCCGCGCCGGAGTAGACGTGGTCCCACGAGGTGCCGCTGGGCGGCGCGACGGCGGCGACGGCGGACGGCGCGGTGACGGTGGTCAGCGTGGCCAGGGCGGCCGCGCCGAACAGGGCGGCGACGGTGCGGGATGCGCTGGTGTGAGGCATGGGCCCTCTCGGATCGTTCTTCTGCTGAAGTGATCACTCTACGATCCCGGCGATACCGAGTCATCCGCATAAGTGCCGTACGGCCGACGTGTGTTGGATTTCTCCTTTCGGGTGTCCTGGAGCAACCGCGGGGGCGTGTGGGCCGTCTTACGGCGTATGAGCCGATGGCGGGGGAACGGGTTGTGGCGGCACCTGGCTGCGGGAGGTGCCGCGCTCGTCGTGCTCGTGGTGGTCCTGGCGCTCGTGGTGAACGGCGGCGACGGGCAGCGCGCGGGCGGCGCCGACGCCGGTCGCACGAGTCCCGCACCCTCGAGTCCCGCCCCGATACGGATCGCGTCCGCGCCCGCGGCCCCGAGCACGTCCGGCCCGGCCGTACTCACCCTCCGGTCCGCGCCGAACGTCTACTACCTCCCCCGCTACGGGACCAACCGGAAGCCGCCCTACGCCGCCGAGTTCGGGATCGACCTGGAGTCGTCCACCGCGCCGCCCGCCTCGGCCCCGGGCCCGAGCCTCAGTCCCGAGGTGACGATCGACCTGTCGTCCCTGGCCGGAAAGGCCGAGATCGACTGGGTGGCCAAGGGGTGGGGATGCGTCCGTACGGGTCTCCGCGTGCGGTGCAGGCCGCCCGGCGGAACGGATTGGACGTTCACTCCCTTCAATCTTCGGCCCGCTCCCGGCGCGGTCCGGGGCGCCACCGCGACGGTCACGATGACCGCGCGGGCCGCGCACACGCCCACCGTCCGGCACACCACCCGAGTGATCGTCGGCGATCCCGTCCTGACGGCGCGGCCGCGCTATCCCGCGCTCACCGGTGTGCGTCCTGGAGCGAAGGTGGGGATCGTCCCGGCCTTCGGCAACAAGGGGGACATCGCCGTCCGGGGCGGTGTCAGCGTCTTGGTGATCGCCGAGGGGGCCACCTTCGCCGAGCGGTACCGGAACTGCCGCTACGACACGGTCGGCGATCGCATCAGCGCCCAGTGCGACTTCCCGGGGCCGCTGGCGGCGGGGACGGCCTTCGAGACGGACGCCCCGGTGGTCGCCACGGTCGACGACGACGCGCACAGCGGACACCTGGGCTTCAGCGTGTACCGCACCACCGACGTGTTCGCCCTGGCCGCCGTCCCCGCCTCGGCCCCGCACGGCACCGGCCGGCCGCTGCGGCTGCGGCCGGTCGACGGCCGCGCTTTCGAGGAGATCGGCGACCCGCGGCACAGCGAGTATGCCGACAGTGACGGGGTGCGCTTCGCGACCACCCGGGTGCACGACGTGGAGGCCGTCGGCTTCACCGTCCGCGGCCGGGTCGGCCAGGTGGTCGACCTCACCGTGCCCTACCCCAAGGGCGACGACTGGGGGGCCGGCGGCCGCACCACGATGCGCGTGGTCCTCCCGCGTGGCCTGACCCTGGTCGAGGTGGGCCCGGGGGAGCACGAGAGCGACATCCCCTACTGCTACCGGAACCCGTCGGGGGACGGCTCCGTGCTGTGTCCCGGCCCGGCGGCGCCCGGCACCGTGATGCGGGTGCGCATCGACCGGCGGGTGGACGGCGCCCGCGGCAGCGTCACGGTGACCTCGAACCCGGCCACCGACCCCAACCAGACGGACAACACGGCGCCGGTGACGGTGGAGTACCTCAGCTAGCGGCGGCCAGGGCGAGGAAGTCGCCCCAGGCGGTGGGGGAGACGGCGAACCGAGGACCCTGCCGGTCCTTGGAGTCACGGACGTGGACGCTGGCGGGGGTGAGGGCGACTTCTACGCAGTCGTCACCGGAGCCGCTGCTGTAGCTCGACTTGAACCACTTAAGTTCACTCGTGCTCATAACGCTCCTCGCATCCGCTGCAACAGGCTCACGGAGTCATCGAGAGTGAGAGCCTGTGCACGCATCCTGGCATAACGCCTCTGGAGCACGCTGGCCACCTTCGCGTCGGAGACGAGCTGGCCGCTTTCCTGGCCCTCGTTGTACGCGAACCAGCGATTCTCCGGAGTCTCCAGCAAGCGAATGGGCCCGTGCAGCCCCGCGTGCGACCAGCGCACCAACGGCATCACCTGAAGCTCGACGTTCCTCAGCTGACACATCGCCAGAACATGATCGATGAGGCCGCGAGTCACCTCCGCCCCGCCCGTGCGCCGCAGGAACAACTGCTCCTCCAGGATGAATCCGAAGGCCGTGTTCGGACGTTCCCGGAGCAGTCGTTGCCGCTCCGCCCGCGCGGTCCACTGAGCCTCGATCTGCTCGTCGCTCAGCGGGGGCAACTGGTCCACGAACAACTGCCGTGCGTACGCCTCCGTCTGCAACAGCCCCGGAATCAACCGGCACTCGTACGTGTACAGGGTGATCGCCGCCTGTTCCAGCCGCGCCCACTGCCGGAACCAAGCCGCCAGTCCCGGCTGCCGGGCCAGATGCCCCGCCGCCCGTCGTAACGCCCCCGTGTTCCCCAAAGCCTCCTCCGCCCGTTCCACGAAGGCGGGGTCCGGCATCCGCCGACCCAACTCCACCGACGCCACCGTGTGTTTGGAGAAGCGCACCAGCTCGCCGAACTCCTCCCGGCTCAGCCCGGCGTGCTCCCGCAGCCCCTGGACCACCGCGCCGAACGTCCGCAGACTGTCCGAGGACACCGGCTCGCCCCCCGTGCCCGTACCCGTTCCCACGCCACCATCGACCACTGTCGGTCACCTCCCGCACTCATGGTCACGTCGGGTCACCGGTACTGTCCATTCCGTGACCGCGTACGCTGCCCCCGCGTACGCGGCTCCGACCTGGTGAAGTGCCCCGCGCGGCCGCCAGATTGGGCGCATGGCACCGCACATCGCCGCCCAAGGGCCGGTCACCGTACGTATGTTCAGCCAGCGCCTCAGCCCGACTCCGCGAGGCGCCCGCCTGGCTCGGCACCTCGTGCTCGCCCAGCTCGACGAGTGGGGCGTCCCGCGCGACTCGGAGGCGGCGGACGCCGTCGCCGTGATCGTCGCGGAGCTGGCCGCCAACGCCGTGACCCACGGGCGCGTACCGGGCCGCGACTTCGAACTGCTGCTCGCCCTCCTCCCGGGAAGCGTCCGCATCGAGGTGACCGACACCCGCGACGATCGGCGCCCGCCCGGCGCCCGGGACGTACGCGAGCCCGCGCCCCTCGCGGAGGCGGGACGCGGCCTCGTACTGGTCGACGCGCTGGCCGACCGCTGGGAGGTGGTCGACCGCGACCCGCCGGGCAAGACCGTACGGGCCGAGGTGGATCTGCGGAGCGGGTGCCGCCGCGACTGACCGGGGTCACCTGAGCGGCGGGGGTGTGGGGCGCGCGTTCCGCTCCCCGGAGGGCCGGGCCGCGAACGCGACGCGGCGGTGCGCCCGGCGGAGTGCGCGGCGGGCCATGTAGGGGTGGAGGCGGCGCACCACCGCGAAGTAGAGCCGGCCGCGCGTGTTGTGCAGCCGCACGGCGGTGGCCAGCGTCACGGAGTCGCCGTCGACCAGGATCGAGGCGCGGAAGTCCAGGTGGGACGCGTCCTCGCCGAGCATGAGCTCGTGGTCCCCGGCGCCCCGCTCGGTGAAGGGCAGGACGTGCCGCCAGGCCCGCGGGTCGCGGGGCATGCCGGGGGCGAGCGGCATGCGCCAGGCGTCGGTGAAGTCGGCCCGTTCGAAGGCGCCGTGGAGCAGCCGGGCGCTCGCCGGGACCGGCGACCCGGTCGCGCGGACCCACAGGAGCCGGTTGACCAGCAGGGCGCGCCGCGGCCGCCGGGCCGGCGGCCGCGGCAGGGCGCCGAGGGCGGCCCGCTCGGCGTTGTCGAGGATCTCCTCGACCATGGTGTCGTGCACCGGCTCGATCGCCAGCTTGCAGAAGGCGAACTTGCCCGCGCTCATGGACACTTCGAGGACGTGGGAGATCCGGCAGCGGTGGGGTCCGAGGGGTTCGACGTCGAACCGGTGGTAGCCGGTGCCGAGGCCGTCCTCGGTCGTGTCGAAGCGGACGGACCGCCCGGGTTCGTAGGCGGTGACCCGGTAACGGATCCTGCCGTGGCCGCCGTCGGCGCCGACCCCGAGGGGGCGGTCGAGGACCATCGCGGGCCAGACCGGAGTGGGGAACAGGGGGTCGTCCGGTGCGGAGAGCCGGTCGACGAGGGCGCCGACGGTCTCGGCCGGGGCCTGGACGATCCGCTCGTGGACGTTGCGTAGCGTGGGCATGCCACACCTCCATACGGGAGCGTATGTTGAACCGTACGGTAGCGTATGGAAGATGCACGAGCAGCCGTCCCCGCCGAAGCGGTCCCCCCGCAAGCGCCTCACCGCCGACGACTGGGCGGACGCGGCCCTGACCGCGCTCGCCGAGCGCGGTCTCGCCGGGGTCGCCGTGGAACCGCTCGCGGTCCGTCTGGGCACCACCAAGGGCAGCTTCTACTGGCACTTCGCCAACCGGGACGCGCTCGTCGCGGCGGCCCTCGCCCGCTGGGAGGAGTTGTCCACCGAGCGGATCATCCAGGGCATGGAGGCCGCCGAGCCCGACCCCGCCGCCCGGCTCGGCGCGCTCCTGCGCGGCGCCACCGCCTCGGCCGCCGAGGACCCCCTGGAGGTGCGGCTGCTCGCCGCCGCCGACCACCCCGAGGTCGCGGCGGCGCTGGCCCGCGTCACCGAGCGCCGGGTCGGCTACCTCGCCCACCTCTTCGAACTGCTCGGCTTCCCGACGTCAGAGGCCCGCCGGCGCGGTCTCCTCGCCTACACCAGCTACGTGGGCCATGCTCAACTGGCCCACGCCGTCCCGGGTTCCGTGCAGGCCGATCCCGCGTACCTGGCGACCGTGACGGCCGCGCTGCTCAGGACGTGACCGGCCGGGGGCCCGGCCTTCCCACCGGGACTCGCACCGTCGCGGCGCGCCCGTCACCAGGCGCCCACCGTCGTCGGCGCACCTACTAGCCCGCCTGCCCCATCCCCGCCGCGTTCGGCCAGTTCTGCGGGCTGGGCCAGCCGGTGGCGGGGGCCGGGGTCAGGCCGGGGGCAGGAGCGGTCATGCCGCGTACCTGGGCCGCGGTGAGGCCGCCGCGGGCCGGGACGCCCGGCGGAGTGGGGCCGGTCGCGGCGGGCAGCGGAGCCGGCACCGGGGCCGGCTGCATCGGCGGCGGGACCGGCATCGGTGGCGGGACCGGCATCGGCGGCGGCACCGGCACGCCCATCGGGCCCGGCATCTGCTGGGCCGCCGCGGGGGCCAGGGGCTGCATCGGAGCCGGAGCCGGCATCGGGGCGGGGGCAGGAGCCGGAGCCGGCATCGGGGCGGGGACAGGGGCCGGAGTCGGCATCGGTGCCGGGGCCGTCGGCTGGGGAGCGGGGCGGGCCGCCGGCATCGGCATCCCGCCGGGCGTCTGCGCGGCGGACGCGGCGGCGGGGAGCGGCATGCCGGGGCCGGGGGCCGGGGCGGCGGCGATCCCCGGGGAGGCGCCGGCGGCGGCCTGATCGGCCGGCTCCCGCACACCGGCCCCGTTGGTCTCGTTCATCAGGCGGTCCACCGCCGCCGTACCCGAGCTGTAGGTGGTCCCGGTACCCAGCTCGGATACGGCGGCTTCCCTCCTGGCCCCGTAGAGCACCGACTCCAGGCCGGACACCAGGCGACGCACGTCCACCTGGGGGCGCACCACGAGACGCAGGAAGCGGCTGGACGAACCGATCTTGTTGCCGCACTCGCGGACCAGGATCCGGTGCTCGGTGAGCAGCCGGTCGCGGACCACGGTGCCCTCGGCGCCCACGGGCAGGCGCACGAAGAGGAAGTTGCCCTGCGACGGGTAGACCGTCAGACCGGGCAGGGCGGAGAGGTGGCTGGCCATCTCCAGGCGGTCGCGGCGCACCTGCTGGAGGCTCTGCTGGTACTCCGCGCCGTTCTCCCGCAGCATGAACACCACGTGCTCGGCGAAGGCGTTGAGGTTCCACTTCGGCAGCATGGCGCGGACCCGGCCCGCCAGCGCTGGGTTGGCGACCAGGTAGCCGAAGCGGACGCCGTGCAGCCCGAAGTTCTTGCCGAGGCTGCGCAGCACGACGACGTTCGGGCGCAGCATCGCCTCCTGGACCACACTGGGTTCGGCCTCGGCGTCCGCGAACTCCAGGAACGACTCGTCGACGACGACCAGGTCGAGATCGGCCATGGCGTCCATGAACTGCACCACGTCGTGCCGGTGCAGGAAGCCGCCGTCGGGGTTGTTCGGGTTGCAGATCACGGCGACCCGGGTGCCCCGCTTGCGGATGAACTCGGCGTACTGCGCGAGGTCCAGGGCGAACCCGCTGGACTCCTGGAGCGGGAACATGTCCACCCGCTTGCCGGTCTCCATGGGCTGGTCGGTCCAGCGGCCGAAGGTGGGCACGGGGATCGCGAGGGACTCGCGGACCATCAGGTGGTCGAGCCAGGTGATCAGCTCGGTCGAGCCGTTGCCCATGGCCACGCACTGGGGCGGCAGTTGGAGCAGACCGCACAGCTCGGCCGCGATGGTGTCCGCGCCGCTCGGGTAGTACGTGATGATGTCCCGCAGCCGGGCCGCCATCTCCTCGAACATCTCGGGGGTGGGGAAGTACGGGTTGCACGGGATGCAGAAGTCCACCGGTCCGGCTCCGTCGCCCTCTCGCGCCAGCGCCGCCATCGACGGGCTGTGGGCCGCGTTGCCGCGGAACAGCGAGGTGACGTTGCCGGTCATGGAGCCTCCGTATGGGGCGGGCCCGGCCGGGGGACAGCCGGGCCCGTCGTCTTCGGGTGGCCCGTGCGGGGGAGCACGGGCCGCCCTTACATACGCGGGGGCGGGGGACGCCGTTCAACACGGGTGCGGAAGGCCGGGCCCGCCCTCCGGCGGGGCCCGCGCCGCTCACGCACCGGACTTGCGCTTGTTCCACACGTCGAAGCCCATCGCCACCAGCAGGGCCAGGCCCTTGATGACCAGCTGCCAGTCGGTGCCGACGCTGAGGAGGTTCATGCCGTTGTTGAGGACACCGAGCACGAGACCACCGATGATCGCGCCGAGGACGGTGCCCACACCGCCGCTCATGGACGCGCCGCCGATGAACGAGGAGGCGATCGCCTCGAGTTCGAAGTTGACGCCCGCCTTCGGCGAGGCCGCGTTCAGCCGGGCGGCGACCACCAGACCCGCGAGGGCCGCGAGCACACCCATGTTCAGGAAGACCTGGAAGGTGACCCGCCTGTCCTTGACGCCGGACAGCTTCGCCGCCGGCAGGTTGCCGCCGATGGCGTAGATGTGGCGGCCGAAGACGGCGTTGCGCATCACGTAGCCGTACCCCACCACCAGCGCGCCCAGGACGATGAGGACGATCGGCGCACCCTTGTAGCTGGCGAGCAGGAGGGTGAGGGTGAGAATCGCGGCGACCAGGGCGACCAGCTTCAGCGCGAACAGCCGTCCGGGCAGCACGTCGAGGGAGAACTCCTGCTGCCTGCGCCGGTCGCGCACCTCCTGCCACACCACGGCCGCGATCAGCACCAGGCCGAGGAGCAGCGTGAGGTTGTGGTAGTTGGTGGTCGGGCCGACCTCCGGCAGGAAGCCGTTGCCGAGGTTCTGCAGGCCGTCCGGGAACGGGCCGAGCGTCTGCCCCTTGAGCAGGATCTCCGTCAGACCGCGGAAGATCAGCATCCCGGCGAGGGTGACGATGAACGACGGTATGCCGAGATACGCGATCAGGAAGCCCTGCACGGAGCCCGCGACCGCGCCCACCAGCAGGCACAGCACCAGGGCGAGCGGCCAGGACATCCCGTGCTGCACCGTCAGCACGGCGGCGAACGCGCCCACGAACGCCGTGAGCGAGCCGACCGACAGGTCGATGTGCCCGGCGATGATCACCAGCATCATGCCGATCGCGAGGATCAGGATGTAGCTGTTCTGCAGCACCAGGTTGGAGACGTTGCGCGGCAGCAGCAGGTCCCCGTCCGTCCAGACCGCGAAGATGACGACGATCAGACCGAGCGCGATCAGCATCCCGTACTGGCGCATGTTGCGGCGCAGGCCGTCCAGCATCAGCCGGAGCAGGCCCCCGCCCCCGGCCGGTCCGCTGCCGCCCGGCGGCGCCGGGGCCGGGCTCTTGGCGGTGACATCCGTGCTCATCGCGATACCTCTTTGTCCTGGGTGTCCTTCGTCATCCGACGCATCAGCGCTTCCTGCGTGGCCTCGGCCCGCGGCACCTCACCGGTCAGCCGTCCCGCGGCCATCGTGTAGATGCGGTCGCACATGCCGAGCAGTTCGGGCAGCTCGGAGGAGATGAAAACGACCGCCTTGCCCTGGGCGGCCAGCTGGTCGATGACCGTGTAGATCTCGTACTTGGCGCCCACGTCGATGCCGCGCGTGGGCTCGTCCAGGATCAGCACGTCCGGACCCGCGAAGATCCACTTGCTGAGGACGACCTTCTGCTGGTTGCCGCCGGACAGCTTGCCCACCGGCTCGAAGACGGTCGGCGCCTTGATGTTCATGGAGGCGCGGTAGCCCTCGGCGACCTGCCGCTCCTCGTGCTCGTCGACCACGCCCCGCCGGGCGACCTTCCGCAGCGCGGTCAGCGAGATGTTCCGGTGGATGGTGTCCATGAGGTTGAGGCCGTAGTGCTTGCGGTCCTCGGTGACGTAGGCGATCCCGTGGCCGACCGCCTCGGCGACGGACTTCGTACGGATCTCCCTGCCGTCCTTGAGGACCGTGCCGCCCGCGTAGCGGCCGTAGGCGCGCCCGAAGACGTTCATCGCCAGCTCGGTGCGGCCGGCGCCCATCAGCCCCGCGATGCCGACGATCTCCCCGCGCCGCACCTCGATCGACACGTCGTCGACGACCCTGCGCTGCTGGTCGATCGGGTGGAGCACGGTCCAGTTGCGGATCTCGAGCGCCGGGGCCGCGCCCTCCTCCGGATGGTGCGGGGTGCGCTCGGGGAACCGGTGGTCGAGGTCGCGGCCGACCATGCCGGAGATGATCCGCTCCTCGGTGGTCTCCGGCGCCTTCACGTCCAGCGTCTCGACGGTCCGGCCGTCGCGCAGGATGGTCACCGAGTCGGCGACCCTGCGGATCTCGTTGAGCTTGTGGGAGATGATGATCGAGGTGATGCCCTGCTTCTTCAGCTCCAGGATGAGATCGAGGAGCTTCCCGCTGTCCTCGTCGTTGAGGGCCGCGGTCGGCTCGTCCAGGACCAGCAGCTTCACCTGCTTCGACAGCGCCTTGGCGATCTCCACCAGCTGCTGCTTGCCCACGCCGATGTCGGCGACCCGGGTCTCCGGGTGCTCGTCCAGGCCGACGCGGCGCAGCAGTTCGGTCGCGTGCCTGAGGGTGTCGTTCCAGTTGATGAACCCGCGCGTGGCGTGTTCGTTGCCGAGGAAGATGTTCTCGGCGATGGAGAGATACGGCACCAGCGCCAGCTCCTGGTGGATGATGACGATGCCGCGGTGCTCGCTGGCCCGGATGTCCTTGAAGCGGCAGACCTCCGAGTCGAAGAGGATCTCACCCTCGTAGGTGCCGTGCGGATGGACGCCGGAGAGCACCTTCATCAAGGTGGACTTCCCGGCGCCGTTCTCCCCGCAGATGGCGTGGACCTCGCCCTGACGGACCGTCAACGTGACGTCCGACAGTGCCTTGACACCGGGAAAGGTCTTGACGATCGAGCGCATTTCCAGGACGGGTCCCGCCATGGTCGTGCCTTCCAGTCGTGTGCGGTCGGTGGGCTGCGGCGGGGTTACCTGAGCTCGGCCTCGGTGTAGTAGCCGCCCTTGACCAGGACCTCCTTGTAGTTGGCCTTGTCGACGCTCACCGGCTGGAGCAGGTAGGCGGGCACGACCTTGGTGCCGTTGTCGTAGGTCTTGGTGTCGTTGACCTGCGGCTTCTTGCCGTTCAGCACGTCGTCCACCATCGTCGAGGCGACCTCGGCGAGTTTGCGGGTGTCCTTGTAGACGGTCTGCGTCTGCTGGCCGGCCATGATCGACTTCACCGAGGCCAGCTCGGCGTCCTGACCGGTGAGGACCGGCAGCGGCTTGCCCTTGGAGCCGTAGCCGTCCGACTTCAGCGCGGACAGGATGCCGATGGAGATGCCGTCGTAGGGCGACAGGACCGCGTCGACCCGCTGGCTCTTGTAGGCGGAGGTGAGGATGTCGTCCATGCGCTTCTGGGCGGTGGCGCCGTCCCAGCGCAGGGTGGTGACCTGGTTCAGCGCGGTCTGGCCGGAGCGGACGACCAGCTTCTTGCCGTCGATGTACGGCTTGAGGACGCTCATCGCGCCGTTGAAGAAGTACTTGGTGTTGTTGTCGTCGTTGGAACCGGCGAACAGCTCGATGTTGAAGGGGCCCTTGCCGTTCTTCAGGCCGAGCTTGTCGACGATGTAGCCGGCCTGGAGGCGTCCGACCTTCTCGTTGTCGAAGGAGGCGTAGTAGTCGACGTTCTTGCTGCCGAGGATCAGCCGGTCGTAGGAGATGACCGGGATGTGGGCGTCCGCGGCCTCCTGCAGCACGTTGTTGAGGGACTTGTTGTCGATGGCCGCGACGATCAGGCCCTTGACGCCCTGGGTGATCAGGTTCTCGATCTGGGAGACCTGGGTGTCCGGGTCGTCCTCGCCGTAGACCAGCTTGGTCTTGTACCCCTTGGACTGCAGGTCCTTGACGACGTTCCTGCCGTCGGCGATCCAGCGCTCGGAGGACTTGGTCGGCATCGCGATGCCGATGGTGCCCCCCTTGGCGCTCCCCTTGTCCTCCTTGCTGCCGCCCTGGCTGTTCTGCCCGCAGGCGGACAGGGTCAGGGCGAGGGAGGCGGCTGCGGCTGTCGCGGCGAGGGCGGCTCTGCGGTTGCGCATGATCATCATCCTTGATGTGTGTGCACGGCTCGGTCTGCGGGGCGAGGGCGCTCCGGGGGCAGTGCGGGGATGGGCGACCGAGAAGGGTTGTGTGGGATTGTGCGCGGCTCTGTGGGCTTGTGTGAAGCCGCGTGTCCGGAACGTTATGACGGGGTGTCAAACCGCTTCAGGACGCCCGGCAGCCGCGAGCCGAGCGGCGCCATGCCGCCGTCCGCGCCGTGCCGGGCGAGCAGGTCCAGGGCGAGCCGGCCGCGCCGCACCCGCTCCCGGGCGGTGGCCAGGGTCAGCTCCCGCAGATGGTGTCCGTAGGGGTAGATCCCGGGCGCCTTGGAGAGCCCGAACTTCAGGTAGAGCGGTGCGCCGCGCCGGATGAGCTCGGCGACCTCGTACATCCGCACATAGCCGCCGAGATCGTCGGGGGCCTCGATGTACATGTCCATGGGCGCGGCGGAGACCCGGCGGATCTCCGTGAGGTGATGGAGCGTCAGATCGCTGGGCACGTTGACGGAGTCCGCGCCCAGCCGCTCGAAGACCGCGTACGACGCCGGGTTCACCGGTCCGATCAGCGCGGACACCTTGAGCGTGGTGTCGGCCGGGATGACGCCCGTCGCGCGCGCCCGGTGCAGCGTCCACAGCACGCCCTCGTCGGCCACCAGCAGGCACTTCACGCCCAGTTCCGTGGCCCGTACGGCGTCCTCGACGCACCCGGCGACGGCGTCGTGGCCGCGCGCCCTGAGGCCCGCGCCGCGCGAGTCGGAGCGCACCGAGCCGCCGATGTCCCAGGTGCCGCGCGGGCCGGTGAACAGGCACAGCTCGATGTCGCGTTCGGCGGTGGCCTCGACCATCTCGGTGATCTCGGTGTCGGTCAGCATCCACACGCCGCTGCCCTGGCTGATCCGGTGGATCGGCACGTCCAGCCGCGAGGACTCCTTCAGGACCACCGCCAGCGCCTCGGGCCCCTCGCACGAGGGGACCTCGGTGCGCCAGCGGCCCCCGCCGGGGAAGGTGTGGGGCGAGGCGTCGGCGGGGTCGGGGACGGGGGCGCCCAGGCCGAGCGCGGCAAGCGCCGGCTCACCGGGCCTGCGGGCTGCCGTGGCGGAAGCGTCGGTCACGAGTCGTCCTTCACGTTCGATATTTCGTACAAGGTTCGCGTCTCTGGGTGTGCGTCGAGCGGGGTGCGTACGCCGGTCACGCCGCCGTCAGGTCGCGCCGTGACCGGCGCACGGCCAGGGGCGGAGAAGGGCTTGAGGGGGAGAGGCCTAGGGACGGAGCAGGACCTTGCCGACCTTCGGGTCGCCGGACCCGACCAGCTCGACGGCCTGCGAGAACTCGGCGAGCGGCAGCTCGTGGGTGACGAGCGGCAGCGGATCGAGCAGTCCGGCCCCGAACACCCGCACCGCGTGCGCCCAGGCGGCCGGCGGCGCCCCGAAGACGGTGTGCACCTCCAGTTGCCGCACCACCAGGTCGGTCGGGTCGAGCCCCTCGGCGCCCGGCGCCGGGATGCCCGTCAGGACCAGTCGCCCGCCCCGCCTGAGCAGGGAGGCGGCCAGCCGTGCCGCGTCCGCCGACCCGGCGCTCTCGATCACGACGTCCATGTCGTCCGGGAGTTCCCGGTCCCTGGTGCGGAAGTCGGTGGCCCCGAACCGCCGCGACAGCGCCTCCCGGTCGGTACGGGTGCCCACGACCAGCAACTCGGCGGGCGAGCCGGCCCTCAGGAACTGCACGGCGAACATCCCGAGGGTGCCGGTGCCGACCACGGCCACCCGCTCGCCGGGCCGGGCGTTCGCCCTGATCGCGGCGGCCGCGACACAGGCGGCCGGCTCCAGGAGGGCGGCGGCGGTCAGGTCGGCGTCCCCGGGCAGGACGTGCAGCAGCCGGGCCGGCAGGGTGAGGGTGCCGGCCATCGCGCCCGGCTGGGTGAAGCCCGTCTCCTCGTACCCGGCCGTGCACAGGGTCGTCTCGCCCGCGTGGCAGCGGTCGCAGACCTGGCAGTTGCGGAAGCCCTCGCCGACGACCTTGCGGCCCACCAGGCCCGCCGGCACCCCGGCACCGACCGCGCGCACCGTGCCGGACCACTCGTGGCCCGGGGTCAGCGGGTAACGGACGTACCCCTCGGGCCGGTTGCCCTGGTACACCTCGCGGTCGCTGCCGCAGATCCCGACGGCGTGCACGGCGACCAGCGCCTCGCCCGGTCCGGGGTCGCGCGGGGTGTGGTCCGCGAGCCGGTGCTCGCCCGGCCCCTCGACGACGACCGCGGTGCCCACCGCGTCCCCTGTGCTCACCGCGCCCCCTTCGGCCTGCGCTGCTCCCAGCCCTCGGCCCACAGGTCGAACCGGGCCTGCTGCTGCGGGAACTCGGCGGCGGCGTCGGTGTCCAGCTCGACGCCGAGGCCCGGCGCGTCGGAGAGGTGGAAGTAGCCGTCGACGACCTGCGGGGCGCCCTTGACCACCTTCTTGATCTCCGCGTCCGCGAAGTCGTTGAAGTGCTCCAGGACCTTGAAGTTCGGTGAGGTGAAGCCGACTTGCAGCGAGGCGGCGGTGAGCACCGGGCCGCCCACGTTGTGCGGGGCCACCAGCATGTAGTGGGTCTCGGCGGTGGCGGCCAGCTTCCGGGTCTCCCAGATGCCGCCGATGTGGCCGACGTCGGGCTGGACGATGTCCACGGACTGGCTCTCGAACAGCTCGCGGAACTCGATGCGGTCGTGGATGCGCTCGCCGGTGGCGACCGGGATGTCCACCTTGGCGGCGACCTTCTCCAGGGCCTTGAGGTTCTCCGGCGGGACCGGCTCCTCCAGCCAGGCCGGCTCGAAGGGGGCCATCTCCCTGGCCAGCCGGACGGCGGTGGAGGGGGAGAAGCGGCCGTGCATCTCCAGCATCAGCTCCGCCTCGGGGCCGATGGCGTCCCGGACGGCCTCGATGAGCGAGACGGAGTACAGGGTCTGCGCGTGGTCGAGCTCGAAGTGCCCGGTGCCGAAGGGGTCGATCTTCAGGGCCCGGTAGCCGCGGGCGACGACCTCCTGGGCGGCCTTGTGGTAGGCCTCCGGGGTCCGCTCGGTGGTGTACCAGCCGTTGGCGTACGCCTTCACCCGGTCGGTGACGCTGCCGCCGAGCAGCTGCCAGACGGGGACGCCGAGCGCCTTGCCCTTGATGTCCCAGCACGCCATCTCCACGACCGCGATGCCGGACATCACGATCTCACCCGCACGGCCGTAGTCGCCGTACTTCATCCGGCGGACGAGGTCCTCGACGGCGAACGGGTCGGAGCCGAGAACGTGATTGGCCTCGGCCTCCCGCAGGTAGCCGATCAGCGCGTCGGTGTGGCCCAGCATCCGGGTCTCGCCGACTCCCGTGATCCCCTCGTCGGTGTGCACCTGCACGTACGTCAGGTTGCGCCACGGCGTCCCGACCACGTGTGTGCTGATTCCGGTGATACGCACGGCGGTTGCCTCTCGCTGTTCGATATTTCGTCACCTGTTCGAAATGTTGGCGTGACAGTAAGGAGGGGGCGAGGGGGGTGTCAATGGGTCGTGCCGGTAACGGTTTCGGCAACCGCGTCGAGAGCCCTTCCGGTCTCCCACAGAACCTTCACAGAGGTGCCTAGGAACGTTACCTACCGCCAACTTAGTCTTCCCGCGTCATGGACTACTGCCACCCGTGCCGACGGCACCTGAACGGCGCCCTCGCCTGCCCGGGGTGCGGCGCACCCGCCCAGAGCCTCGCCGCGTACGCGCCGGCGGCGGACGCGCGCCCGGCGGCTCGCACCCCCGAACAGCCGCACGCGAACGGTGGCTTCGCGCACCCCGGGGGCGATGCCGGGGTCCACGCCGGGGGCGACCGCGACGATGCCGGAAACGACGCCGACGACGGCTACGGCGACGACGGCCATGACGACGACTACGACGACGGCCACGACGGCGACGGCCGGGGCGAGCCGCGAGGGCGGGCGGCCCGGCGCCGGGAACAGGGCCGGACGGGGCGCGGGGCGCGCGGGCGCGACGACGAGGGCCCGGCCGGCGCGGCCGCGAGCCGCCGCGACCGCAAGGCCGCCGCGCACCGCAGGCGCAGGCGGAGGACCGTGGTGATCACCGCCGGTCTCGTGCTGGCCGCGAGCGGGCTGGGGCTGGCCGAACTCGGCGTCGACGCGCCGGACCTGCCGGGCTTCTCCCACACGGAACCGGCGGCGGCCGGGGGCGACGCGGCGGACGGCGGCGCGTCCGACGGCAAGGGCGAGAGCGCCCGGCCGACGGGCGGAGCGGGCGCCGGGGCGGTTACGGGCACGGCGTCGCCGGACGCATCGGCCTCGCCGTCGTCGTCGAAGTCGGCCAGGTCCGAGAAGCCGAAGCCCGAGGCGAGTGCGACGGGCGACCCGCGGCGGTCGGCCACGGCGACGTCCGGCACCGGCGCGACGGCGGCCCCGGCGACCACGTCGGCGCCGCGGCCCACGGCGACCCCGACCAGCCAGCCGACCGCGTCGGATCCGAGCCCGCAGCCGTCGCCGACGAAGACGTGCCAGCGGTTCCTGTGGTGGTGTTCCTGAGGGGCCTCGGTCCCGGTTGTTCCTGCGGCATGAAGCCCGAGGCCGGGCCTGAAGCGGCTTCCGCGGCCCGGCCCGGCCCGGCCCGGCCCGGCCCGGCCCGGCTCAGGCCGGCTCAGGCCGGCTCAGGCCGGCTCAGGCCGGCTCAGGCCGGCTCAGGCCGGCTCAGGCCTCCAGCATCCGGCGCAGCAGGTTCCGCAGCGACAGGCGCTCCTCGTCGGAGAGGCCGGCCAGCGGCTCGCGCGCGAAACGCAGCCCCTCGCGCAGGTCACGGGCGACCCGGTGGCCCTCCTCCGTCGCCGCCGCCACCTTCACCCGCCGGTCGGCCGGGTCCGGCCGCCGCTCGGCCAGCCCCCGGGCCTCCAGCCGGTCCACGATCCCGGTGACGTTGGACGGCTCGCACTTCAGCTTCTGGGCCAGCCTGCGCATCGGCAGCGGCTCCAGCGACAGCAGGCTCAGCAGCCGCGCCTGGGGCCCCGTCAGCGCGTGCTCCCCGGCGGCTTCCTCGTAGTCCTCGTAGAACCGGGCCACGACGTCCCCGATGAGCTCGACGACCTCCATGGTCAGCGCGTCGGGGCGGCGGGTCTTGGGTGGTGTGGCCATGGTCGGGAGAATACCCCCTTGCTTGACATCCTGAAATATCAAGGAGCATGGTTGTTTCAGGTACTGAAGCATTTGCCGTCCCGCACCGAGGAGAGGCGCACCATGTCCGACACCCCCACGCTCCCCGCCGTCAGCCGTGAATGGCACCTGCTCAGCCGCCCGGTCGGGTGGCCGAAGCCGGAGGACTTCGCCCTGGTCGAGGCCGAGCTCCCGCAGCCGCGCGAGGGCCAGGTCCTCGTACGGAACGAGTACCTCTCCGTGGACCCCTATATGCGCGGCAGGATGTCGGCGGCCAAGTCGTACGTCGCCCCGTTCGAGCTGGGCAAGGTCATGCAGGGCGGCGCGGTCGGCGAGGTCGTCGCCTCCCGCGCCGAGGGGATCGCCGTCGGCGACCACGTGCTGCACTTCGGCGGCTGGCGCGAGTACGCCGCCGTGGACGCCCAGCACGCCGTCAAGGTCGACCCCGAGGCCGCGCCCCTGTCGACGTATCTCGGCGTGCTCGGCATGACCGGCCTCACCGCCTACGCGGGCCTGCTGCGCACCGCCGCCTTCAAGGAGGGCGACGTCGTGTTCGTCTCGGGCGCGGCGGGCGCCGTGGGCAGCCAGGTCGGCCAGATCGCCCGCCTCAAGGGCGCCTCCCGCGTGATCGGCTCCGCCGGTTCCGACGACAAGGTCAAGCTCCTGGTCGAGGAGTACGGCTTCGACGCGGCCTTCAACTACAAGAACGGCCCGGTCGCCGAGCAGCTGCGCGCCGCCGCCCCCGACGGGATCGACGTCTACTTCGACAACGTCGGCGGCGACCACCTGGAGGCCGCCATCGGCTCCCTCAACCAGGGCGGCCGGATCGCGGTCTGCGGGATGATCTCGGTCTACAACAACACCGAGCCCGCCCCCGGCCCGCGCAACCTCGCCCGCCTGATCCAGACCCGCGGCCGCATCGAGGGCTTCCTCGTCGGCGACCACTACGACCTCCAGCCCGAGTTCGTGGGAGAGGTGGGTCCCTGGGTCCGCTCCGGCGAGCTGAAGTACCGCGAGACGGTGGTCGAGGGCGTCGAGAACACCCTGGAGGCCTTCCTCGGCGTCCTGCGCGGCGACAACACCGGAAAGATGATCGTCAAGCTCTGACGCTCGCCGGGCCCTGGACGGGCGCCGGGCGCCGACGTGGCGGCGCGGCCCTTACCCGGTGAGGGCCGCCCGCTGCACCGCGCGGGCCAGCCTGTCGTTCTCCGGGGCCGCGTCGCCGGGGAAGGCGGACCGGCGGCGGGTGTAGCCGTAGGCGAGGCCGCTCGCCGGGTCGGCGAAGGCCTGTGAGCCGGCCGCGCCGCCGTGCCCGACGGCGCCGGCGCCAAGGAACGGATGCCAGGTGTCCGCCGTCGCCTGGAAGCCCAGCCCGTACGACCTGTGGCACCGCGCCACCAGGTCGTACCCGGCGGAGTGGATCTGCCCGAACTCCGCGACCGTGTCCGGCTTCAGCAGCGGCGCCTTCCCGTCGACCTCGCTGATCGCCGCCGCGTACAGCCCGGCCAGCCCGCGCGCGGAGGCCACCCCGCCGATCGAGGCGGGGCCCCGGGAGCGGATCACGCGCTCGTTGGGCAGGGTCCCCAGGTCGGTCGGTTCGGGGCCCTGGCGGTTGAAGGCTATGGAGGAGAGCGAGTGCGGCCCGCCGGGCGGCTCCTCCAGCAGCGCCCGCTGCTTCGGGGTCGGCGCCGTCGGCTGCGTGGTGCGGAAGCGGAGTTCCTGCGAGGCGGGCAGGCCGAGGAAGAAGTCCAGGCCGTACGGGGCGCGGACCCGTTCCTCGTGCAGCTCCTGGATCGTCCGGCCGGTCGCGCGCCGCACGACCTCACCGGTGAGCGCGCCGATGACCAGGGCGTGGCAGCCGAACGCGGTGCCGGGCCGCCAGAACGGCCGCTGGTCGGCGAGGCGTTCGGCCACCACCCGGTCGTCGGCCAGCTCGGCGAGCGTGAACCCGGTGTCGGTGCCGACCAGTCCCGCCCGGTGCGTGATCAGGTCACGCAGGGTCACCGACCCCTTGCCCTCGGACGCGAACTCCGGCCAGTAGTACGTCACTTTGCGGTCCAGCTCCAGCGTGCCGTCCTGCACGAGCAGGGCGGCCACGAGATGGGCGGCGCCCTTGGTCGACGAGTGCACCCCGTACAGCGAGCCGCCGCCGTCCGCCGTCCCGGCCCACAGGTCGACGACCTTGCGTCCGTGCACGTAGGCGCACAACTGCCCTTCGTAGTCCGGACGTTCCTCCGCCACGAAGGCGGCGAACTCCTCCCGCACCGGCTCGTAGCCGTCGGCGACGGCGCCGTGGATCTCCTGGGTCATCCGCTCTCCTCAACCTGACCGCTGCCGTTGCTGACACCGTGGGGGGGTTCCCTGTTCCGGTACGGCGAGGCGGCCCCGATCGACTCAACCGCGCCGCCGGACGCGGTGTCGGGGCAGTGGCCGGGCACGGGGCGGATACGGCCGGCCACGGACCGGAGACGGTTGGGCGACGGTCGTGACACCGGCCCGCCCGGTGCCGGAGCGCCTCGGTAAAGTTCCGCCCATGCGCGATCTTGGGGCGGGTTTCCGGTATCTCTTGGACGGCCAGCGCTGGATGGCCCGGCACGGAAAGTCGTACGGCTTCGGCCTGCTTCCGGGCCTGATCACCCTGGTCCTCTACGCGGCGGCGCTCATCGCGCTCGCCCTGTGGGGCGAGGACGCCGTCACCTGGGCCACCCCCTTCGCCGACGGCTGGCCGGGCCCGTGGCTCGGCCTCTTCCGCGGCTTCCTCACCGCCGTGCTCTTCGCCCTCGGCCTGCTCCTCGCGGTGGTCACCTTCACCGCGGTCACGCTGCTGGTCGGCCAGCCCTTCTACGAGAACCTCTCCGAGACGGTCGACCGCGACGTCTCGCCCGACGGCACCGCGCCGGAGTCGGGCCTGCCGCTCTGGCGCGAACTGTGGATCTCGGCCCGCGACAGCCTCCGCATCGTCGTCCGCGCCGCGGTGTGGGGGATCCTGCTGTTCGCCCTCGGCTTCCTGCCCTTCGTCGGCCAGACCGTGATCCCGGTGCTCGGCTTCTTCGTCACCGGCTTCTTCCTCACCGAGGAACTGGCCTCCGTCGCCCTCCAGCGCCGGGGCGTCGACCTGCGCGCCCGCCTCGCCCTGCTGCGCTCCCGCCGCACCCTGGTCTGGGGCTTCGGCACACCGCTGGCCCTCGCCTTCCTGGTCCCGTTCGTCGCGGTGCTGCTGATGCCGGGCGCGGTCGCGGGCGCGACCCTGCTCGCCCGCGACCTGCTGGGGGAGGAGATCACCGACGGCGCCGCGCGGGAGCGGGAGGCCGCCGCCGACAGCGAGGCGGAGGCCGGGACGGACCGCTGAGACCGCGTCACCCGCAAAACGGCGCGGAGGCCGACTCCGCCGTCGCGTCCCTCGGTCCGCCGCGTCCACCGCCTGTTCCCTCGTCGCGTCCGCTGCGCCCGGCCCGGGCGTCGGCCCCCGGCCCGCCCGGCCCGGGGCGGGGAGGCGAACTCGTGGGCGTGTGTGAAGGGTTCGTACGAGGTTGCCGCGCCGCGCCCGATCACCGTCCGCCGGGCCGGTGCGGCGATTAACGTCTGATCCGGGACAAGTCCGCCCGCGGGCAGCCCCGGTCCGGCACCTGACACCCGGACCGCGGCTGCTCGTGGGTCGGGCGCTCGTGGGTCAGGCGCGGGCGCCCGCGCGTACCCCGAAGCCGTACACCGTCTCCGAGCGGTACACCTCGCCGGGCCGCAGCTCGGTGCTCGGGAACTCCGGCCGGTTCGGGGAGTCCGGGAAGTGCTGGGTCTCCAGGGCGATGCCCGCGCCCGGGGCGAAGGGGGCGCCGAGGTGGTCGGCGGTGTAGACCTGGACGCCGGGCTCGGTCGTCGCCACCGTCAGGACCCGCCCGGACGCCGGGTCGTGCAGCTCCGCGACCTCCTCGGGCGCCTTGGTGACGCCCTTGTCGAGGACGAAGTTGTGGTCGATGCCGGCGCCGGCCGCGCGGGGCCGCCGGAAGTCGAAGCGCGTCCCCGCCACCTCCCGGGGTCCGCCGGCCGGGATCAGCCCGGCGCCGACCGGCGTGTAGCGGGAGGCGGCGAGCCGCAGCACGTGGCCGGCGGTGTCGCCCGAGCCGCTCAGGTTCCAGTAGGAGTGGTTCGTCAGGTTGACGACGGTCGGCGCGTCCGTGACCGCCTCGTAGGCGATGCGCAGCGCGCCCGCCTCGTCGAGTGTGTACGTCGCCGTGACCTCCAGCCGGCCCGGGAATCCCCCCTCACCGTGCGGGCTGACCCGGCTCAGGCGCACGCCGTGCGCGACCGGGGTCACCTCCCACACGTGCTTGTCGAAACCGCGCTCGCCGCCGTGCAGCGAGTTGTCCCCGTCGTTGCGGGCGAGCGTGTGGGTGCGCCCGTCCAGGGCGAAGCGGCCCCCGGCGATCCGGTTCGCGTACCGGCCGACCAGGGCGCCGAAGTACGGCCCGGGGTGCTCCAGATAGCCGTCGAGACCGGCGAAGCCCAGCACCACGTCCGCCCGGCGGCCGTCCCGGTCCGGGATCTCGACTGACTGCACGATCCCCCCGTACGACAGCACCCGCACCCGCACCCCGCCCCGCTCCAGGGTCCAGCGGTGCACCGGGGTGCCGTCGGAAAGTGTGCCGAAAAGTTCAGTCATCTGGAAAACCCTAGGCCACAGGCTCCCTCGCGGTGACCGTGCGATAGGCGATCTCGGCCAGCCGGGCCTGGCCGTTCCGGCTCGGGTGGAACCAGTCCCACTGGCTGAGCTGCTCCGTGCCGAAGCGGAACTCGAAGACCGCGTTGCCGTCGAAGCGGCACCGGCGGTCCTTGGCGCAGACGTCCCGCAGCACCTCGTTGTACGCCTCCACCCGGGCCTGCACCCGGTCCCGCCGCCGCACCGCCGCCGCGTCCAGCGCGTCCGCGTCGCCCAGCATCGACGGGCAGACGCCCAGCCTCCACACCTGCTTGCCCAGCGGGTTGGTCCGCCCCTCCGACCACAGCCGCTTCAGGTTCGGCACACTGGCGACGTACACCTGCGTCTTCGGCAGCGCCGCGCGCAGGCGGTCCATCGCCTCCTGGAACGAGGCCCGGAAGTCCGCGACCGGCGTCATCGCGGCGGTGGAGACCCGGCAGGCGTCGTTCGCCCCGGCCATCACGGTCAGCAGCTGGGGCCTGCGCCGCACCGCCTCGCTGACCTGGCCGGGCAGGTCGGACATCCGGGCGCCCGTCACCGCGTAGTTCCAGCTCCGCCGCGCCGCCCCGGTCACCCCGAGCAGCCGCACGGCCAGGCTGTCCACCGCCGCGTCGCTGCCCGTCGCCCAGGACGACTCGGGGCAGTCGGACAGCACCGCGCAGGCGTCGAAGCCGCGGGTGATGGAGTCGCCGACCGCGGCCATCGAGTCCGGGCTGCGGTCCCACACCGGGACCGGCCGCGACGACGGACGGCCCGCCTTGGTGCCGCCTCCCGCCCCCGCGCCCCCGCCGGCGTCGCATCCCGCGGCCGCCAGGACCGCCGCCGCCACGACGGCGAGGCAGGCCCGCGTACGGTCGCTTCGCTTCCGCATCCTGGTGGTCCCCTCGGTCGGTGTGCGGTGCTCTCCACTCATGACAACGCGCCGGGGTTCCCGGCGCCGCCCGGTGCGGCGACGCGCACCCGTACAAGCGTCCCCCCGGGTGAATGGCGGACCTTTCCGGCCCCCCGGACCGACGGTACGTCACACTCCTTGCGCCGCCGCACGGTAGCCTCGCCATCAACGTGGCCCTCAGGCCGCCGCCGTCCGCCCGCCCGCAACACGTCCCGCTCAGCCCGGAGGTCCAGGTGACGACACGTGGAGTTCTGTACGTGCACTCCGCGCCGCGCGCGCTGTGCCCGCACGTCGAGTGGGCCGTCGCCGGGGTGCTCGGCACGCGCGTCAACCTCGACTGGATCCGGCAGCCCGCCGCGCCCGGCACCTGGCGCTCGGAGTTCTCCTGGCAGGGTCAGGCCGGCACCGCCTCCAAGCTCGCCTCCGCGCTGCGCGGCTGGCACCTGCTGCGCTTCGAGGTGACCGCCGAGCCCTGCCCCACCGCCGAGGGCGAGCGCTACAGCTGCACCCCCGACCTCGGCATCTTCCACGCCGTCACCGGCATCCACGGCGACATCCTGATCCCCGAGGACCGGCTGCGCGCCGCGCTGACCCGGTCCCAGCACGGCGAGACGGACCTGGAGGCGGAGATCGCCAAGCTCCTGGGCAAGCCCTGGGACGACGAGCTGGAGCCGTTCCGGTACGCCGGCGAGGGCGCGCCGGTCCGCTGGCTGCACCAGGTGGTGTGACCCCCGGACACGCGGAAAGGGCCCCCACCGTCCGGTGGGGGCCCTTCACACGTGCGGGGGTGCGCCTCAGACCGTGCGGAACGCGAGCACCACGTTGTGGCCGCCGAACCCGAACGAGTCGTTCAGCGCGGCGATCCGTCCCTCCACGGGCAGCTTCCGCGCCTCGCCGCGGACCACGTCCGCGTTCGCCTCGGCCTCGGGGTCGATGTTGTCGACGTTGATGGTCGGCGGCGCGACCCGGTGGTACAGGGCCAGCACGGTCGCCACGGACTCCACGCCGCCCGCGCCACCGAGCAGGTGACCGGTCATCGACTTGGTCGCGGAGACCGCCATGTGGTCGGCGTCGTCGCCGAAGACCTTGCGCAGCGCCTTCAGCTCGGCGATGTCACCGGCCGGCGTCGAGGTGGCGTGCGCGTTGACGTGCACGATCTCGGCCGGGTCCAGGCCGGTGCGCTCCAGCAGGTTCTGCAGGGCGTGCGAGATGCCGCGGCCCTCGGGCTCCGGCTGCACGATGTCGTGGCTGTCGGCGGAGATGCCCTGGCCGACCGCCTCCGCGTAGACGCGGGCGCCGCGCTTGGCGGCGTGCTCGGCGGACTCCAGGACGATCACGCCGGCGCCCTCGCCCATGACGAAGCCGTCGCGGGCGACGTCGTAGGGACGCGAGGCGCCCTGCGGGTCGTCGTTGTTCTTGGACATCGCCATCATGTTGCCGAACGCGGCGATGGGCAGCGGGTGGATCGCCGCCTCCGTGCCACCCGCGACGACGACGTCGGCGCGGCCGGTGCGGATCATCTCGATGGCGTAGCCGATGGCCTCGGCGCCCGACGCGCAGGCGGAGACCGGCGTGTGCACGCCCGCACGGGCGCCCACCAGCAGGCCCACGTTGGCGGACGGGCTGTTCGGCATCAGCATGGGCACGGTGTGCGGGGAGACGCGGCGGACGCCCTTCTCCTTGAGCACGTCGTACTGGTCCAGCAGGGTCGTCACGCCGCCGATGCCGGAGGCGATGACCGCGCCGAGCCGGTCCGGGTCGATGCTCGAGTCCTCACCGGCCCGGCCCTCGAAGCCGGCGTCCTTCCAGGCCTCCTGGGCGGCGATCAGCGCGAACTGGGCGGAGCGGTCCAGACGGCGCGCCTGCGGCCGCGGGATGACCTCGGTGGGCTCCACGGCGACGGGGGCGGCGATGCGGACGGCCTGCTCCGCGGCCCACTCCTGGTCCAGGGCCTTGACGCCGGAACGACCGGCGACCAGACCCTCCCAGGTGGAGGCCGCGTCGCCACCCAGCGGTGTGGTTGCGCCGATACCGGTGACGACCACGGTGCGATTGGTCGGGCTCACGGGAATTCTTTCTCCAACGGATACGAGGATTCAGCGGCGCCACCGCCGGGTGGCGGGGCAGGTGGCCCGAGGCGCCGGCCGGGAGACCGGCCGGGGCCTGGGGTCTCAGCCCAGGTGATCGGTCGATCAGCCCTGGTGCTTGAGGATGTAGTCGGTCGCGTCGCCGACCGTCTTGAGGTTCTTGACGTCCTCGTCCGGGATCTTGACGTCGAAGCGCTCTTCGGCGGCGACGACGACCTCGACCATGGACAGCGAGTCGACGTCCAGGTCGTCGGTGAAGGACTTGTCCAGCTGGACGTCCTCGGTGGGGATCCCGGCGATCTCGTTCACGATCTCCGCGAGACCGGCGACGATCTCTTCCTGAGTGGCGGCCATGTCGGCGCTCCTTCGTAGATATCCAGAGGGTGTGGCGCCCGCCGCGGCAGCGGCAGGTTGGTGCGTGTCCGTACCGGATGCATGATCCGGCACGGAGTGCCTAGGGGAGGGTAACGACCGTCGCGGCGTAGACGAGACCCGCCCCGAAGCCGATGACGAGCGCGGTGTCGCCGCTCTTCGCCTCCCCGGTCGCCAGGAGCCGCTCCATCGCGAGCGGGATCGAGGCGGCCGAGGTGTTGCCGGTGGTGCGGATGTCACGGGCGACCGTGACGTGCTCCGGCAGTTTCAGGGTCTTCACCATCGAGTCGATGATCCGCACATTGGCCTGGTGCGGGATGAAGACGTCCAGGTCGTCCGAGCTGATCCCGGCCGCGTCCAGCGCCTGCTGCGCGACCTTCGCCATCTCGAACACGGCCCAGCGGAACACCGCCTGGCCCTCCTGCGTGATCGCGGGGAACTTGACGTTGCCCTCGCTGTCCAGCGGCAGTTCGGACACGTCGCCGATCCTGAAGCGGTCCCACGGGACGGTCTGCTTGATCGTCTCGGACTTGTCGCCCTCGGAACCCCACACGGTCGGGCCGATCGCGGGCTCCTGCGAGGGGCCCACCACGACCGCGCCCGCGCCGTCACCGAACAGGAAGGCCGTGGCCCGGTCCTCCAGGTCGGTCAGATCGCTCAGCCGCTCGACGCCGATGACCAGTACGTACTCCGCCGAGCCTTCGACGATCATGCCCTTGGCGAGGGTGAGACCGTAGCCGAAGCCCGCGCAGCCGGCCGAGATGTCGAAGGCGGCGGCCTTGTCCGTGCCCAGCTTGTCGGCGATCTCGGTGGCGACGGCCGGGGTCTGGCTGAAGTGCGAGACGGTCGAGACGACCACGGCGCCGATCTGCTCGGCGCCGATCCCGGCGTCCGCGATCGCCTTGCCGGCGGCCTCGATCGACATGGCCGCGACGGTCTCCTCCGGCGACGCCCAGTGCCGGGTCTCGATGCCGGAGCGCGAACGGATCCACTCGTCGGACGAGTCGATCGTCTCGAGGATCACCTCATTGGGCACCACCCGCGTCGGGCGGTAGCCGCCCACGCCCAGGATGCGCGCGTACGGGGCACCCTTGCTGGGCTTGATCTTCGACATGATCGGTCGGCTCCTTAGGGCGTCAGGCGCGGGTGTGCTCGGCGACGAGCTCGCGGGCCGCGTCGAGGTCGTCGGGGGTCTTCAGCGCCAGCGTCTTCACACCGGGCAGCGCGCGCTTGGCGAGACCGGTGAGCGTGCCGCCGGGGCACACCTCGATGAGCGCGGTGGCGCCGAGCTCCTTGAAGGTCTCCATGCACAGGTCCCAGCGGACCGGGTTGGCGACCTGGCCCACCAGGCGGTCGAGCACCTCGGCTCCCGTGGCCACGGCCCCGCCGTCCTTGTTGGAGACGTAGGCGACCTTCGGGTCGGCCGGGGCGAGCTGCCGGGCGGCCTCGGCCAGCCGGTCGACCGCGGGGGCCATGTGACGCGTGTGGAAGGCGCCGGCCACCTTCAGCGGGACGACCTTGCGCACCCCCTCGGGCTTGTCCTCCGCCAGCGCGGCGAGCTCCTCCAGCGTACCCGCGGCGACGATCTGGCCCGCGCCGTTGATGTTCGCCGGGGTCAGGCCCAGCTTCTCCAGGTGCGCGACGGACACCTCGGGGTCGCCGCCGAGCAGCGCCGACATCCCGGTCTCGGTGATCGCCGCGGCCTCGGCCATGGCCAGGCCCCGCTTGCGCACCAGGGTCAGCGCGGAGACGTCGTCGAGGACGCCCGCGAAGGCGGCGGCGGTGATCTCGCCGACGCTGTGGCCGGCGACCGCGCCCGGCGAGATGTCACCGAGTGCCGCGGCCGACAGGAGTCCGGCGGCGACCAGCAGCGGCTGGGCGACGGCCGTGTCGCGGATCTCGTCCGCGTCGGCCTGGGTGCCGTAACGGGCGAGGTCCAGTCCGATGGCGTCCGACCAGGCGGCCACGCGGTCGGCGGCACCGGGGAGTTCGAGCCAGGGAGTCAGGAAGCCGGGCGTCTGGGCGCCCTGGCCGGGAGCGACGAGTACGAGCACTCTCACACTCTCTCTTGGGGACGGGCACGGCCGCCCGTGGGGACAGGGACGAAGAACACGGAGGGGTTTTGTGGGCCCCCGACAAAAGGCTAGGCCTGAGGATCTCCATCGGCCAGACGCCCCAGGATCAGCGCGATCCTCAGTGTGAAGGCGGATCGTACATCGGAGGGTGACCAGCCGGTGACGTCAGTCACACGTCGGAGCCGGTAGCGCACGGTGTTCGGGTGAACGAAGAGCATCCGGGCCGCGCCTTCCAGACTGCTCGCCTGCTCCAGATAGACGCTGAGCGTTTCCAGCAGCGCGGAGCCGGCTTCCTCCAGCGGTCTGTAGATCTCCTCCACCAGCTGCTCGCGGGCGCTCGGATCACCGGCGATCGCGCGCTCCGGCAGGAGATCGTCCGCCAGCACCGGCCGCGGCGCGTCCTGCCAGGCCGAGCACGCCTTCAGCCCGGCGGCCGCGGCCTGCGCGGAGCGGGTCGCCGCCAGCAGGTCGGGCACGATCGGCCCGGCCACGACGGGACCGGCGGCATACGGGCCGATCAGCGACTTGGCGACGGCGAGCGGGTTGTCGCTGCCGCCCGCGATGACGACCAGCCGGTCGCCGAGCACCCCCGTGAGGACCTGGAGCTTGGCGTGGCGGGCGGCCCGCCGGATGGCCTCGACGGTCAGCTCGGAGTCGCCGTCCGGGGCGGTGCCCAGCACTACGCAGACGTGCTCCGGGGAGTTCCAGCCGAGGGCGGCGGCGCGCGAGACGGCCCCCTCGTCGGCCTCGCCGGAGAGGACGGCGTTGACGACGAGCGACTCCAGCCGGGCGTCCCAGGCGCCGCGTGCCTCGGCGGCCTGGGCGTAGACCTGGGCGGTGGCGAAGGCGATCTCGCGGGCGTAGACGAGCAGCGCCTCCCGCAGCACCGACTCGTCCCCGGGGGCCGCCACCTCGTCGATGGCGGACTCCATGACCTCGATCGTGGTGCGCACCATCTCCACGGTCTGCCGCAGCGTGATCGCCCGGGTCAGCTCCCGCGGCGCGGTCCCGAACACGTCGGTGGAGATCGCCTGCGGGGCGTCGGGGTGCCGGAACCACTCGGTGAAGGCGGCGATGCCCGCCTGGGCGACCAGCCCGATCCAGGAACGGTTCTCCGGGGGCATGGCCCGGTACCACGACAGCGTCTCGTCCATGCGCGCGATCGCCTGGGCGGCGAGCGATCCGGAGGACTTCTCCAGCCGCCTCAGGGTCGCGGCGTGCGTATGGATGCCGTGCGCGGCGGCCTCGGGCGTGTTTGATTCGGGTTCGGGCACGGGGACAAGACTGCCTTATCGGGACTCGGGCGCGTGCCGCCGGGTGGGGACCGGTCCGTTCGGCCCGGAGCTACGGTGGTGTCCGTGATGGACGTACGGCGCGCGGCAGAGCGTTTCGAGGGCGGTGAGGCGGCGGCCGGGATCGAGTCCCGGCACGCCTTCTCCTTCGGCCCGCACTACGACCCGGACAACCTCCGCTTCGGCGCGGTGATCGCCTGCAACGAGGAACGGCTCGCGCCCGGCGCCGGCTTCGACGAGCACCCGCACAGCCACACCGAGATCGTCACCTGGGTGGTCGAGGGCGAGCTGACGCACCGGGACTCCACGGGCCACGAGACGGTGGTCCGCCCCGGCGACGTGCAGCGGCTCAGCTCCGCGGGCGGGGTCCGCCACGTGGAGCGCAACGACGGTACGGGGCCGCTGACCTTCGTGCAGATGTGGCTGGCCCCGCTGGAGCCCGGCGGCGACCCCTGCTACGAGATCGTCCACGGCATCGCCGACTCCACGCCGTACGCGGTGCCGGAGGCGGCCGCCATGCTCCACGTCCGGAGGCTGTCGGCGGGCGAGCGGACGGCGGTGCCGGACGGCGCGTACGTGTACGTCCACGTCGTACGCGGTGAAGTACGGCTCGGCGGCGAGCGGTTGGGCCCGGGGGACGCGGCCCGCATCACGGACGCGCAGGACCTGGAGGCGGACGCCGAAACCGACGCCGAGCTGCTCGCCTGGGAGATGGCCGCGCGGGCCTGATCACTGGCGCAGTTCGGCCAGGACCGCGTCCGTGAACGGGGGCCACGCCTCGACCGCCCACGGCCCGAACGCCCGGTCCGTGAGCGCCACGCAGGCCGCCCGCGCGTCCGGGTCGATCCACAGGAACGTGCCGGACTGGCCGAAGTGGCCGAAGGTGCGCGGCGAGGACGAAGCGCCGGTCCAGTGCGGGGACTTGGCGTCGCGGATCTCGAAGCCGAGGCCCCAGTCGTTCGGGTTCTGGTGGCCGTAGCCCGGCAGGACGCCCTTGGTGCCCGGGTACTGCACCGTCATCGCCTCCGCGACCGTCCGCGGGTCCAGCAGCCGCGGCGCCTGGATCTCGGCGGCGAAGCGGAGGAGGTCGTCGACGGTGGAGGCGCCGTCCTTCGCCGGGGAGCCGTCCAGCGTCGTCGCCGTCATGCCCAGCGGTTCCAGCACCGCCTGGCGCAGGTACTCGGCGAAGGGGATGTCCGTCGCCTTGGCGACATGGTCCCCGAGCTGCTCGAACCCGGCGTTGGAGTACAGCCGCCGCTCCCCGGGCGAGGCCGTCACCCGGTGTTCGTCGAAGGCCAGGCCCGAGGTGTGCGCGAGCAGATGGCGGACCGTGGCTCCGGGCGGCCCGGCCGGCTCGTCGAACTCGATCGCCCCCTCCTCGTACGCCACGAGCACCGCGTAGGCGGCGAGCGGCTTGGTGACCGAGGCGAGCGGGAAGCGCCGCCCGGCCGGGCCGTGGGTGCCGAGGACCGTCCCGTCGGCCCGTACGACACCCGCCGCGGCGGTGGGAACCGGCCAGTTCTCGATCGACGCCAAGCTGTTCAACGACATGACGCCGAGCCTATGCGGCTCACAGCGCCAGGCGCATCGAGGGGTCGGGCTTGCGCACGAAGCCCAGCGAGGCGTACAGCGGCTCCGCCTCGGCGGACGCGTTCAGGTCGACCTGCCGGGCGTCGCGCTCGCGGAACCAGTCCAGCAGGCTCTCCATGCACACGCGCGCGTACCCGCGGCGCCGCACGTCCGGGTCGGTCGCCACGCTGAAGACGTGCCCCACCCGGCCGCGCGGGTTCCCGGCCCGCCCGATCCGGTACTCCAGCGACCCGGCGGCCAGCGCGGCCAGCGCGCCCGGCCGCCGGGGGTGGTCCACGACGAACGCCACGAAGTCGCCGTCCGGCTCGGTCAGCCGGGCCCGCAGGGCGGGCAGGGACTCGGCGTGCCAGTCGGTGGACCCGCCGGCCGCGAACACGGAGTCGAGCATCACCTGGCGCAGCCGCAGCACTTCCTCGGCGTCCTCGGGCAGGGCACGTCGTACGAGACTCATGGGCCGCACGGTAGTGACCGCGGCGGTGGCGCGTCCTGTGCTTTTCTCACCGATTTCGCTTGCTTGGAGTGTGCTCCAAGGTTTTAGCGTGGAGGCCATGACGGTGATGCAGACCACGGCCGCGGCCCGCGAGGCGACCGGGGAGGGCGCGGAGCCGGCCGCCGGCCGGGGCGACCTCTGCGCCGCCCCGCGCCCGCGGCACCCCCGCCCCGACGGGCAGGACGGCTACACGATCAGCGAGGTCGTCGCCCTCACCGGCCTGACGGCCCACACCCTGCGCTGGTACGAGCGGATCGGGCTGATGGCCCACGTCGACCGCTCGCACACCGGCCAGCGCCGCTACACCAACCGCGACCTGGACTGGCTCGACCTCGTCGGCAAGCTGCGGCTGACCGGTATGCCGGTCGCCGACATGGTCCGGTACGCCGAGCTGGTGCGCGCGGGCGAGAGCACCTACGCCGAGCGGTTCGAGCTGCTCCAGGCCACCCGCCGGGACGTCCTGGCCCGGATCGCAGAACTCCAGGACACGGTCGCGGTACTGGACCGGAAGATCGGTTTCTACGCGGACGCCGGACGTCCGCACACAGCGGAGAGGACTCCATGAGCGACAGCAGGATCCCGACGGTACGGCTCGGCGACCACGGACCGGAGGTCGGTGTCCAGGGCCTCGGCTGCATGGGCATGAGCTTCGCCTACGGGCCGTCGGACGCCGGGGAGTCGCGCGCCACCCTGGAGCGGGCCCTGGAGCTGGGCGTCACGCTCTTCGACACGGCGGACGCGTACGGCGCGGGCGAGAACGAGCGGTTCCTGTCGCCGTTCTTCACCGCGCACCGGGACGAGGTCGTGATCGCCACCAAGTTCGCCCTGACGATCCCGCCGGACGAGCCGACGAAGCGGATCATCCGCAACGACCCGCCGTACATCCGCCAGGCCGTGGAGGCGAGCCTGAAGCGCCTCGGCGTCGACGAGATCGACCTGTACTACATGCACCGGCGCGATGTGCGGGTCCCGATCGAGGAGAGCGTCGGGACCATGGCCGAGCTGGTGCGCGAGGGCAAGGTCAAGCACCTGGGCCTGAGCGAGGTCACGGCCGACGAGCTGCGGGCGGCGCAGGAGGTGCACCCGATCGCCGCGGTGCAGTCGGAGTGGTCGCTGTTCAGCCGGGACATCGAGGCGCACGTCGTGCCGGCGGCCCGCGAGCTGGGCGTGGCCCTGGTGCCGTACTCGCCGCTCGGCCGCGGCTTCCTGACCGGCGGCTTCACCGACGCCGCGAAGGAGCTGACGAGCGACGACTTCCGCCGGACGATGCCCCGCTTCCAGGGCGAGAACGCCACGGCGAACGCGGCCCTGCTGGAGCCGGTCCGCGCCGTCGCCGAGGCGCACGGCGCCTCGCCCGCGCAGGTCGCGCTGGCCTGGGTGCAGCAGCGGTCCGCCGTGCACGGGCTGCCGGTCGTCCAGATCCCGGGCACCCGCAAGCCGCACCGGGTCGAGGAGAACGTGGCGGCGACCCGGATCGTCCTGACCGACGAGGAGCTGGCGCTGCTGGAGCCGATCGCGGCGAAGGTCGTGGGCACCCGCTACCCGGACATGTCGTTCGCGTCGCGCGGCCGGGAGTAGGCGGGTCGCGCGGCGGGCGGGAGCTCGGCCGTCGCGTGGCGGGCGTGAGCAGGGCGGGTCGCGTGGCGGGCGTGAGCAGGCCGGGGGAGGAGCGGGCCGGGCTGCGCTACAGCTCCGCGAGCAGCTCGGCCTTCTTCAGCGAGAACTCCTCGTCCGTCACCAGCCCCGCCCGGTGCAGCTCGCCGAGGTGCCGGATCCGCTCGGCTATGTCGGCCGGATCGCGGCGCCCCGCCGGCACCGGCGCCGGGGCGGTCGGCCCGTTCGCCCGCACCGCGGCCAGCACCGCCGCGGCGAACGGCAGCGACTCGTGCACCGGGCCGTATCCGAGCCCGAACACCACCGCGGCCGGATCCCGGTCCGGCTCCGGTGGCGGCGCGGCGCCCGCGTCGCGGGGCAGCAGCCGCAGATGCCCCTCGAAGACCTCGGGGGAGCGCCACTCCACCCCGCCCAGGCCGCTGACCGGGAAGCTCTGGTCGCCGGCCTTCCACTTCTCCGACGACGCCCCGGTCCACGACCACCGGTACCGCACGGCCGTGCCGTCGAAGGACGCCTTCCCGTCGTACGCCTTGAACCGCAGCGGCGTCTCGGGCGCGGCCACCAGATGGCGCTCGGAGGGACCGGCGCCGGTGAGGTGCGCGCGCAGTTCGTCGGCGTAGTACTCGGCGAGCGTCTCGCGCTCGGCGGGCAGCACCAGCCGGTAGGGGTCGCAGCCCTCCTTGAGCTGTCCCGCGGCCGCCTCCATCAGCGGGTCGGCGCCCGCTCTGGGCTCGGCGCGCAGCACCACCGTCCCACGTCTGCCCGGGGCGAGCGTCACGTCCGCCAGGGCGGCCAGCGGGATCCGGCGCTCACCGAGCACCTGGAAGAGTTTCGGTGTTCGAATCCCCCGTTCGTAGCGGATGAGCACGGAATCGGACTCGAACTCCCAGGCAGCATGAAATCCGGCCAGCACGTCACCCATGCGGGTCATCGTAGGCGGCACGGGCTTCTTCGTCCCTCCTCGCGCGGACCGCAGTTCCTGCTGTCTCTACGCGCGTCCGGCCTTCGCCGTGCCGGGCAGATCGGCCCGGCACCCGTTGTCGTCGTGGGCGCAGCGCACCGAGTCGTACGCCCCGACCCCGATCTCGGCGAAGTTGGTGAGGCTGTCGGTGCCCGGCTCGAAGTAGCCGGCGTGCCCCACGGCTCCGTGCGCCGACAGCACCCGCGCGCCGAAGGCCGAGGAGACGGGGTCGGCGCCGTGGCCGAGCCCGCCGAGCTCCAGGTACGGCACGTCCTGGATCCAGTCGGTGTCGTCGCGCATCGCCCAGACCCGGGCGGAGGTGCGCAGCTGCGCGGCGTCGCCGACCCGCATACCGGGGCTGGCGGCCACCGCCACGTCGGACACCCGCTGCGGCAGCGAGCGCGCGGCCACCCCGCAGACCACCGAGCCGTAGCTGTGGCAGAACAGCGCCACCGGGGAGCGGCCGGGCAGTGCGCGCAACAGCGCGTTCAGCCGGACGGCGCCCTCCTCGGCGCGCATCGCGGTGGCCGCGTCGACGCCGAGCCCGCTCGGGGCGGTGTAGTCGGCCCAGGCGATCACGGCCGTACGCGTCCCGGGCCGCGCGGTGCGCTCGGCGCGGTAGAGCGACTTCGCCATGCCGACCGGCGCCGAGTAGGGGCGGTTGCTCTTCTGGAAGGAGAGCAGGTCGGTGTCGACGCCGGGGACGACGACGGAGACCCGGTCGGCCCGCTGCAGGTCGCCGAAGACCTCGGCGACCCGGCCCGACCCCTCGGGGTCGAAGGCGAGGATCTGCCGGCCCTGGTCGAGCAGCGCGGTGTAGCGGTGCATCCGGCGGCCCGCGTCCTGCTGCCCGGCCGGGGTGAGCCCGGAGTCGTGCATCCGGGCCAACTCGTCCGCGCGCGCCTGGCGCAGCGCCTCCCGGTTCGCCTGGTAGCGCAGCCGCACCGGAGCGCCGTTCATGTTGCCGACCGCGAGTGGATAGCGGTGGGCGAGCCGGGCGCCGTCCCGGGCGGTCAGGGACGCGAAGAACCGCGCGAGCCGGGCCGGTGACGCCTCCGGGTCCGGCAGCCGGTGGCCGTGCAGGCGCCCGTGCTCCCATTTGGACACGGAGGCCTGGACGGCGGCGCTCCCGCCGTGGCTGCGCACGGCGGTCCAGCCGGTGGTCGCGAGCATCACGAAGACCACGGCCAGGGCGAGCAGCGCACGCCAGACGTTCAGGGGCGAGGAGGTGTCGAAGGAAGTCACTGGGAGGACACACTAGGAGAACGAGAGGGTCTCGCGTGAATCCAGTGACGGGGATCACGTTTGGGCCGGAGTGACAAGTTTCTCAGTCCGTACATCAGTCCAAGATCGGTCATCCGTACGCCAGTTCAAGATCGGTGGAGCGCACCCCGCGTCAAGGTCGGCCGGTCGCCCGCCAGTTCCCGGTCAGCGCGGGTCCCACCTGGTCGAGGTACGCGGCCGTGAGCGCCCGGATCGCCTCCAGCCCGGCGTTCTCGCGCGTGCTCCACTGGCGGCCCGTGACCCTCATCACCGCCCCGAAGACGGCCACCGCCAGCCGCGGCCGCGGATCGGCGGCCACGTCGAGCCCCTCGCGCTCGGCGAGCAGCCGCGCGATCTGCTCCTCGGTCTCCGCCGAGCGGCGCAGATGCGCGGCGAGCAGGACGGGCGTCGACTCGATCACCCGGAACATGCGCAGGTACAGCTCCACCGGCACGACCGCCCCGACCGCGTCGCTGATCGTGTCCCAGCCCTCCAGCACGGCCCCGCGCAGCGCCTCCAGCGGCGCCTCCCCGGGCGGCCGGGTGCGCAGCGACTCGACGAAGTGCGCCTCCACCATCTCCTGCACGGCGAAGGCGGCCTCCTCCTTGCCGGCGAAGTAGCGGAAGAAGGTGCGCTGCGAGACGTCGACGGCCTCGGCGATCTCGTCGACCGTGGTCCGCTCGTACCCCTGGGTGGTGAAGAGTTCGAGCGCGGCGCGCAGCAGCGCGTCCCGGGTGCGCCGCTTCTTGCGCTCGCGCAGTCCCGGCCGCGGTGCCGCCTCGGCGGTCCCCGCCCTCTCCATGCGTCTCCCGGATCTCGAAGTCCCAGTGTTTCCCCTGTTCAGCCTATACGGGGGCGACATGTCAGTTACCGACTAGTGAACTCGTTTGTCAACTGTCAGTCGCTGACATTAATGTCGAACCCATGACTAGTCAGACCACCATCGACACGACGGGACCTGGGGACCGGGCGACGGCCGCCTCGTCGGGCCCCGTTCCGGCCGGGGGGCTGCGCGGCCACCCGTGGTTCACCCTGATCACCGTCGCCGTAGGCGTCATGATGGTGGCCCTCGACGGCACCATCGTGGCGATCGCCAACCCGGCCATCGCGAAGGACCTGCACGCCAGCTTCGCCGACGTGCAGTGGATCACCAACGCCTACTTCCTCGCCCTCGCGGTCGCCCTGATCACCGCGGGCAAGCTCGGCGACCGCTTCGGGCACCGGCAGACGTTCCTCATCGGCGTGACCGGCTTCGCCGCCGCCTCGGGGGCCATCGGGCTGTCCCACAGCATCGCCGCCGTCGTCACCTTCCGCGTCTTCCAGGGCCTGTTCGGCGCGCTGCTGATGCCGGCCGCGCTGGGCCTGCTGCGGGCCACCTTCCCGGCCGAGAAGCTCAACATGGCCATCGGCATCTGGGGCATGGTCATCGGCGCCTCCACCGCGGGCGGCCCGATCCTCGGCGGTGTCCTCGTCGAGCACGTCAACTGGCAGTCGGTGTTCTTCATCAACGTGCCGGTCGGCGCCCTCGCCCTGCTCCTGGGCCTGCTGATCCTGACCGACCACCGCGCGGCCAAGGCGCCGCGCTCCTTCGACCTCCTCGGCATCGCCCTGCTGTCGGGCGCGATGTTCTGCCTGGTCTGGGCGCTCATCAAGGCGCCGACCTGGGGCTGGGGCGACGGCCGGACCTGGGCGTTCCTCGGTGTGTCCGTCCTGGGCTTCGCCCTGTTCTCCTTCTGGGAGACGCGGGTGAGCGAGCCGCTCGTCCCGCTCACGCTGTTCCGCTCCGTCCCGCTGTCCGCGGGCGTGGTCCTGATGGTCCTGATGGCCATCGCCTTCATGGGCGGCCTGTTCTTCGTCACCTTCTACCTGCAGAACGTGCACGGCATGAGCCCGATCGACGCCGGTCTGCACCTGTTGCCGCTCACCGGCATGATGATCGTCGGCTCCCCGCTCGCGGGCTTCGCGATCACCAAGCTCGGCCCGCGCATCCCGCTGGCCGGCGGCATGGTCGCCACCGCGGTCGCCATGTACGGCATGTCGACGCTCGAGGCGGACACCGGCAGCGCCACCATGTCGCTCTGGTTCGCCCTGCTCGGCTTCGGCCTCGCCCCGGTCATGGTCGGCGCCACGGAGGTCATCGTGGGCAACGCGCCCATGGAGCTCTCCGGTGTGGCCGGCGGTCTCCAGCAGGCCGCGATGCAGATCGGCGGCAGCCTCGGCACCGCCGTGCTCGGCGCCGTGATGGCCTCCAAGGTCGACAACGACCTCGCGGGCAACTGGAAGGACGCCGGACTCCCGCCGCTCACCCCGGCCCAGCTCGACCAGGCCTCCGAGGCGGTCCAGGTCGGTGTCCCCCCGGTGCCCCCGGGCACGCCCGAGGCGTTCGCCGTGAAGATCACCTCGGTCGCGCACGACACGTTCGTCTCCGGGATGAGCCTCGCCTCCCTCGTCGCCGCCGGGGTCGCGGCCGTGGCGGTCCTGGTCGCGCTGCTCACCAAGCGCGGCGAGAACGCCGAGGCGGGCGCGGGCGTCGGCCACATCTGACGGCCGGGCCGGGCCGGTCCCCGCGGAGCGGACCGGCCCGGTTCCCCCATCAGGGTGACTCCGCCGAAGACCGCTCGCCCCGGCCGGGCGCCGCGGGTCACAGTGGGTCACGTCCTCCGCAGGGGAGGGAGGGCGACCGACTGCGGCGCGCTGCCGGAGGGGGGCAGCGCGCAGGCAGCGCAAGCACCCGCGCGGCAGCGGAAGTTCGCGGGGAGGCCGGACCCGCGAAGAGGCGCGAGAAGCGGGTGACTTGCCCGGCTGAACCGGGGTACCCGATTCCACGAACCCCTTCGAAACACCAACTCGGCCAGGGGTTCGAGGAGTTGATGATGGCGGGCTTCGGACACGGAACGCGCGGGTACCCCCGTTCACGTAGCCGTACGTGGTCACGGAACGGGCCGGATCGCGCGACGCTCGGAATCATCGGAGTCGTCTGCGCGATCGCCGGATTCTTCGTGCTGGGGATCGTCCTCGGCCCGGCGGCGGTCGTCTGCGGCTGGCTCGCGATGGGCCGCAGCTGGACGGGAGACCGTTCGGTACCGGCCCTGGTCGCCCTCGTTCTGGGCGCCATCGACACGCTCCTGGCGATCCTCTGGCTCGCCGGAGCGGCCGCCCCGGGCAGCGGCATGTTCTGACCCGGGCGCGGTGCGGGACGGGCCCCCGGCGGTCGCCCGGGGGCCCGCCTGCGCGGTCAGCGCGGCCACATGCGCCCGCAGCTCCCGCACCTCCTCGGTCAGCCGCTCGATCGCCGCCGTCTGGCGCCGTTCCTCCACGTCGTCCTTCTCGAACCGGGAGATGAACCAGGCGGCGATGTTCGCGGTCACCACACCCAGCAGGGCGATCCCGGACAGCATCAGCCCGACGGCCAGCATCCGGCCGAGCCCGGTCGTGGGCGCGTGGTCCCCGTACCCCACGGTCGTCATGGTGGTGAACGACCACCACACCGCGTCACCCAGCGTCTTGATGTTCCCGTTCGGCGAGTCCCGCTCCACCGACAGCACGGCCAGCGAACCGAACATCAGCAGCCCGACCACGGCCCCGGCCACGTACGTCGTCAGCCGGACCTGCTCGGCCAGCCGCGCCCGCCGCCCGACGAGCAGCACCGTGGCCACCACCCGCAGCAGCCGCAGCGGCTGGAGCAGCGGCAGCACCACCGCGCACAGGTCCAGCCAGTTGCGGCGGACGAACTCCCGGCGCCGCCCGGTCAGCGAGAGCCGCACCAGGTAGTCGACGGCGAACGCCCCCCAGACCACCCACTCCACGACCGTGCACGCGGTCGTCACGGACCGGCTCGCCGCGCTGTCCACGATCGGCACCGCATAGGCGGCGGCGAACGCCACCGCGAGGGCCAGCAGGGGTCGCTGCGTGCGCCGTTCCCAACGGGCCTGCGCCGAGTCTTGCTCCATGGCCGCATCGTAAGGAAACGAACACGGACGAGGGCGGCTGAGCCGTCGGCCCCGCCGCCCGTCCGGCGGCCCGGGGCCGGGGCGCGCGCCGCGCCCCGGCCCCGCCGGAAACCCCTACGCGTCGCCTCCCGCCGTACCGGGGTCGGCCGCCGTCACGTCGAGCAGCCGGTAGCGGTCCACGGCCTGCTTGAGCACCGACCGGTCGACCTTCCCCTCGCGCGCCAGCTCCGTCAGCACGGCCACCACGATCGACTCCGCGTCGATGTGGAAGAACCGCCGCGCCGCCCCGCGGGTGTCCGCGAAGCCGAAGCCGTCGGCGCCCAGCGACTGGTACGTCCCGGGCACCCACCGCGCGATCTGGTCCGGCACCGACCGCATCCAGTCGGACACGGCCACGAACGGCCCCTCGGCCCCGCTCAGCTTCCGCGTCACCCAGGGCACCCGCTGCTCCTCCTCCGGGTGCAGCAGGTTGTGCTCCTCGCACGCCACGGCCTCGCGCCGCAGCTCGTTCCAGGAGGTCGCCGACCAGACGTCGGCCTTCACGTTCCACTCCTCGGCGAGGATCCGCTGCGCCTCCAGGGCCCACGGGACGGCCACGCCCGAGGCCATGATCTGCGCCGGGATCTCGCCCGCGGAGCCCACACCGATCCGGTGGACGCCCTTGAGGATGCCCTCGACGTCCACACCGGCCGGCTCGGCCGGCTGCTGGATCGGCTCGTTGTAGACGGTGAGGTAGTAGAAGACGTCCTCGCCGTGCGGGTGCTCCTCGTCGCCGCCGTACATCCGGCGCAGGCCGTCCTGCACGATGTGCGCGATCTCGTAGCCGTAGGCCGGGTCGTACGCCACGCACGCCGGGTTGGTCGAGGCGAGCAGCTGCGAGTGGCCGTCCGCGTGCTGAAGACCCTCACCGGTCAGGGTCGTGCGTCCGGCGGTCGCACCCAGGACGAATCCGCGCGCCAACTGGTCGGCCATCTGCCAGAACTGGTCGCCGGTGCGCTGGAAACCGAACATCGAGTAGAAGACGTACACCGGGATCAGCGGCTCGCCGTGCGTGGCGTACGCCGAGCCCGCCGCGATCAGCGACGCGGTGCAGCCCGCCTCGGAGATGCCGTCGTGCAGCATCTGCCCGGTCGGCGACTCCTTGTACGCCAGCAGCAGGTCGCGGTCGACGGACTCGTACTGCTGACCGAGCGGGTTGTAGATCTTCGCACTCGGGAAGAACGAGTCCATGCCGAAGGTGCGGTACTCGTCGGGCGCGATCAGCACGAACCGCCTGCCGAGCTCCTTGTCCCGCATGAGGTCCTTCAGAAGCCGGACGAAGGCCATGGTCGTCGCGATGGACTGCTGACCCGAGCCCTTCTTCACGGACGCGTACGTCTTGTCGTCCGGCAGGGCCAGCCGTTCGGAGCGCACGACGCGCGTCGGGACGTACCCGCCGTGCGACTTGCGCCGGTCGTGCATGTACTGGATCTCCTCCGAGTCCCGGCCGGGGTGGTAGTACGGCGGCGCGCCGGACTCCAGGTCCCGGTCCGGGATGGGCAGGTGCAGCCGGTCCCGGAAGCGCTTGAGGTCGTCGACCGTCAGCTTCTTCATCTGGTGGGTGGCGTTGCGGCCCTCGAAGTTCGGGCCGAGCGTCCAGCCCTTGATCGTCTTGGCCAGGATGACCGTCGGCTGGCCCTTGTGCTCGACGGCCGCCTTGAACGCGGCGTAGATCTTGCGGTGGTCGTGACCGCCGCGGCCCAGGTGCAGGATCTGGTCGTCGGTCATGTTCTCGACCATCGCGCGCAGCCGGTGGTCGTCGCCGAAGAAGTGCTCGCGGATGTAGGCGCCGGACTCGGTGGCGTAGGTCTGGAACTGGCCGTCCGGCGTGATGTTCATCTTGTTGACCAGGATCCCGTCCCGGTCCTGCGCCAGCAGCGGGTCCCAGGTGCGGTCCCAGATCAGCTTGATCACGTTCCAGCCGGCACCCCGGAAGACCGACTCCAGCTCCTGGATGATCTTGCCGTTGCCGCGCACCGGGCCGTCCAGGCGCTGGAGGTTGCAGTTGACCACGAAGGTCAGGTTGTCCAGGCCCTCACGGGCGGCGATGGACAGCTGCCCGAGCGACTCCGGCTCGTCCATCTCGCCGTCGCCGAGGAAGGCCCACACATGCGAGCGGGAGGTGTCCGCGATGCCGCGCGCCTGCATGTAGCGGTTCATCCGGGCCTGGTAGATCGCGCCGATCGGGCCGAGGCCCATGGAGACCGTGGGGAACTCCCAGAAGTCCGGCATCGAACGCGGGTGCGGGTAGCTGGACAGCGCGAAGGGGGCCTTCGACTTCTCCTGGCGGAAGCCGTCGAGGTGCCGTTCGCTCAGCCGGTCCAGCATGAACGCGCGCGCGTAGATGCCCGGCGAGGCGTGCCCCTGGAAGAAGACCTGGTCGCCGCCGTCGCCCTCGTCCTTGCCCCGGAAGAAGTGGTTGAAGCCCACGTCGTAGAGCGAGGCGGAGGAGGCGAAGGTGGCGATGTGGCCGCCGACGCCGATGCCCGGGCGCTGGGCGCGGGAGACCATCACCGCGGCGTTCCAGCGTGTGGCGTTGAGGATTCTGCGCTCGATCTCCTCGTTGCCCGGGAAGAACGGCTCGCTCTTGGTCGGGATCGTGTTGACGTAGTCCGAGCTGCGCATCTCCGGCACGGCGACGCGCTTCTCCCGGGCGCGCTCGATCAGCCGGAGCATGAGATAGCGAGCCCGCTCGCGGCCCCGCTCGTCGACGGCGGCGTCGAGCGAGTCGAGCCACTCCTGGGTCTCTTCGGGATCGAAGTCAGGAACCTGACTCGGAAGGCCGCCAATGATGATCGGGTTTCGATCGGATCCGGAAGCCACGCTGTTCCTTACCTGTCAGAGGGCGACTTTTCTTGGTCTTTCGGGGGTTTTGCTGCCTTATTCTGGGGTTTCTCTCCCTGTGCCTGCACCGTTCCCCATCGTGTACCTCGTAAGAGGCAAACGTCATCTCTACCGAGGGGTAATCGGGGAACTCCTGTCCCAACGGCTGTCCGCGCCGGGTTCTCAAGGGCGCAAACCGGGCAGAAGGGTGTGGTGTGTGTCACCGCTGATCGCGATACCGTGTCAGGAGTTGCGGCGACACAGCCGGGATCGTCACCGTTTCGGCGGTCCGAACCGCCGGGTACTTGCGCGATCGGGCCCGCCCGTGTGGACTACGGCCAATGCTTCGCGCACGCGCGTGGCTGAAGACCCCATAACGCAACACCATCAGGAGGCAACCCGTGAGCGCGACCGCGGACCACGCGGAGGAGCGGACTAACCCGGCCGTCAGGCTGGGCTTCCAGCCCGGGCAGGTGGTCCAGGAGATCGGCTTCGACGACGACGTCGACCAGGAGCTCCGCGAGGCCATCGAGGAGGCCGTCGGCACCGAGCTCGTCGACGAGGACTACGACGACGTGGCCGACGCCGTGGTGCTGTGGTTCCGCGACGAGGACGGCGATCTGACCGATGCGCTGGTGGACGCCACCACGTACATCGAGGAGGGCGGGGCCATCCTGCTCCTCACGCCGAAGACCGGCCGTTCGGGCTACGTGGAGCCGAGCGACATCTCGGAAGCCGCGACCACGGCGGGTCTGACGGCCAGCAAGAGCGTCAGCGTGGGCAAGGACTGGAGCGGATCGAGGCTGGCGACGCCGAAGGCCGCGAAGTCCAAGAAGTGACCGTCCGGGGGTCCGGCGTACCCGGACCCCCGCCGCGGCCCGCCCGGGCCGCGGCCCCCGCACGCCGGACGGGCCGGCCCGCGCCCGGCCCGTCCGCCTGCTCCCGGTGATCGCTGCGTAGGGTGGACCCACCCGAACAGCCCCACCGAAGGGATTCCAGGACGATGGCGATCCAGGTCGGCGACAAGGCCCCCGACTTCGAGCTCAAGGACAACCACGGCAGGACCGTGCGCCTGTCCGACTACCGCGGTGAGAAGAACGTGGTGCTGCTCTTCTACCCGTTCGCCTTCACCGGCGTGTGCACGGGCGAGCTGTGCGCTCTGCGCGACAACCTGCCGACGTTCGTCAACGACGACACGCAGCTCCTCGCGGTCTCCAACGACTCCATCCACACCCTGCGCGTCTTCGCCGAGCAGGAGGGCCTGGAGTACCCCCTGCTGAGCGACTTCTGGCCACACGGCAACACTTCGCGCGACTACGGCGTCTTCGACGAGGACAAGGGTTGCGCCGTGCGCGGGACCTTCATCATCGACAAGGAGGGCGTCGTGCGGTGGACCGTGGTCAACGGGCTGCCGGACGCGCGCGACCTGAACGACTACGTGAAGGCGCTCGGCACCCTGTGATCCGACACCTGTGACCCGTCGGCTCCAGGGCCTGCGGGGTGCGGGAACCCGTCACTAGGATCGACACGTTGATCCCCTATCCGATGCACGACGGGGCTCCCGCCCCCGGACACCAATGGAGGACTCGTGGGAGTCAGCCTCAGCAAGGGCGGCAACGTATCGCTGACGAAGGAGGCCCCGGGACTGACGGCCGTCGTCGTCGGCCTGGGGTGGGACGTCCGTACCACGACCGGTACCGACTTCGACCTGGACGCCAGCGCGCTGCTGCTGAACAACTCCGGGAAGGTCGCCAGCGACCAGCACTTCGTCTTCTTCAACAACCTCAAGAGCCCCGACGGCTCCGTGGAGCACACCGGCGACAACATCACCGGTGAGGGCGAGGGCGACGACGAGCAGATCAAGATCAACCTCGCGGGGGTGCCGGCCGACGTCGAGAAGATCGTCTTCCCGGTCTCCATCTACGACGCCGAGAACCGCCAGCAGTCCTTCGGCCAGGTGCGCAACGCGTTCATCCGCGTCGTGAACCAGGCCGGCGGCCAGGAGATCGCGCGCTACGACCTGAGCGAGGACGCCTCCACCGAGACCGCCATGGTGTTCGGCGAGCTCTACCGCCACGGCGCGGAGTGGAAGTTCCGCGCCATCGGCCAGGGGTACGCCTCGGGCCTGCGCGGCATCGCCCAGGACTTCGGGGTCAACGTCTGAGGCGTACGCGCCTGAGGCACGAAACCGCATCTGTCCGGCGTCGCACGGTTTGCGTGCGGCGCCGGACGCGCAGGACAACCACAGCAGCACCATCTCGGGGAGGACCAGCATCATGGGCGTCACGCTCGCCAAGGGGGGCAATGTCTCCCTCTCCAAGGCCGCACCCAATCTGACCAACGTCATGGTCGGGCTCGGCTGGGACGCGCGTTCCACCACCGGAGCACCCTTCGACCTGGACGCCAGCGCGCTGCTGTGCGGCGGGACCAACCGGGTGCTGGGCGACGAGTGGTTCGTGTTCTACAACCAGCTCAAGAGCCCCGACGGCTCCGTGGAGCACACCGGCGACAACCTCACCGGTGAGGGCGAGGGCGACGACGAGTCGATCCTGGTGGACCTGGCCAAGGTGCCGCCGCAGTGCGAGAAGATCATCTTCCCCGTCTCGATCCACATGGCCGACGAGCGCGGCCAGACCTTCGGCCAGATCAGCAACGCGTTCATCCGCGTCGTCAACCAGGCCGACGGCCAGGAGCTCGCGCGCTACGACCTGAGCGAGGACGCCTCCACCGAGACCGCCATGATCTTCGGCGAGCTCTACCGCTACCAGGGCGAGTGGAAGTTCCGCGCCGTGGGCCAGGGGTACGCGTCCGGACTGCGGGGGATCGCCCTGGACTTCGGGGTCAACGTCTCCTGAAGCAGCGCCGCGCGCGAGGCGCGCCCCCGCTCCCGGGGGCGGCCGCTAGGGGCCGCGGGTTCCGGTCGGGGACGGCCCCAGCTCCCTCGGACGGCGGTTTCGCCTCTAGACTCGGGGTCAATGTTGGGTAAAGCCGGGTACGGCGCGGGGGAGACCCTCCCCCAGATTCGTCTGGGAGGGACCCCCAACACACGATGGGGTAGCCAGTGCTTCTGAAAACCTTCGGCTGGTCGTTCGCGGTCACCGCGATCGGTCTGGTCGCTGCGGTCTTCTACGGGGGGTGGGAGGCCCTCGGCATCGTGGCGATCCTCTCCGTCCTCGAGATCTCGCTGTCGTTCGACAACGCGGTGGTCAACGCCGGAATCCTGAAGAAGATGAACGCCTTCTGGCAGAAGATCTTCCTCACGGTCGGCGTGCTCATCGCCGTCTTCGGCATGCGGCTGGTCTTCCCGGTCGTGATCGTCGCCATCAGCGCCAAGATGGGCCCGATCGAGGCCGTCGACCTGGCGCTGAACAACAAGGACCGCTACCAGGAGCTGGTGACCGACGCCCACCCGGCGATCGCCGCGTTCGGTGGCATGTTCCTGCTGATGATCTTCCTCGACTTCATCTTCGAGGACCGGGACATCCAGTGGCTGCGCTGGATCGAGCGGCCGCTGGCCAAGCTCGGCAAGGTCGACATGCTGTCGGTCTGCATCTCCCTGATCGTCCTGCTGATCACCTCCTTCACCTTCGCCACCCACGCCCACCAGCACGGCGGCGCGCACGTCGACAAGGCCCAGACGGTGCTGATCGCCGGCATCGCCGGTCTGATCACGTACATGATCGTCGGCGGTCTCTCCGGCTACTTCGAGGACAAGCTGGAGGAAGAGGAGGAGCGGGAGCACGAGGAGGAGGAAGAGGCCGCGCGCACCGGCAAGAAGCGCTCGGCGGTCGTCCTGGCCGGTCAGGCCGCGTTCTTCATGTTCCTCTACCTGGAGGTCCTGGACGCGTCCTTCTCCTTCGACGGCGTGATCGGCGCCTTCGCCATCACCAACGACATCGTCCTGATGGCCCTCGGCCTCGGCATCGGCGCCATGTACGTCCGGTCGCTCACCGTCTACCTGGTCCGCCAGGGCACCCTCGACGACTACGTCTACCTGGAGCACGGCGCGCACTACGCGATCGGCGCGCTGGCCGTGATCCTCATGGTCACCATCCAGTACCAGATCAACGAGGTGATCACCGGCCTCGTCGGCGTGGTGCTGATCGCCTGGTCGTTCTGGTCCTCCGTGCGCCGCAACCGCGCGCTCGCGGACGGCGGGGGAAAAGCGGCGGGCTCGGACGAGAGGACTGAGGTCTCCTCCGGGGTGTGACCGCCCTCCCGGGAGGGGAACGCTCTGTGCGGGGCGGCCGACGGGGACACGTCCTCGGGCCGCCCCGCGGCATGTGTGCGGGGCCGATGTGCGGGTGAAGGTGGGGGCGGGCAGGACATGGGGTTCTTCGACGGGCTGCTGGGCGGACGCGTGGCCGACTTCGACTCGGGCAGCGCGGCGACCAACGCGATCGAGCTGACCAAACGGCACCATCAGGTGTCGCTGACCAAGCAGGGCGCGGCCACCGGGCATCTGCGCGTCAACCTGACCTGGCGGATGCGGACCTCCGACATCGGCGGCTCCGCCCGCGAGAGCCTGCTGCGGCATCCCTTCAAGGCGCTCAAGCCGCCGGAGGTGATGGGGCACAGCCAGAGCATGGTGAACGTCGACCTCGACCTCGGCTGCCTCTACGAACTCGCCGACGGCACCAAGGGGGTCGTCCAGCCGCTCGGCGGCTTCCTGGGGGACGTGAACGCGCCGCCGTACGTGAAACTCAGCGGCGACGACCGGTTCGGCTCCGCGTCCGGCGAGACGATCTACGTCAATCTCGACCACCGGGACGCCATCAAGCGGCTCCTGGTCTTCGTCTACATCTACGACCAGACGCCGGCGTTCGACCGCACCCACGCGATCGTCACCCTGTACCCGAGCAACGGCCCGCGCATCGAGATCGGCCTCGACGAGCGGCACCCCCAGGCGCGGTCGTGCGCGGTGGTGCTGATCGAGAACGTGAAGGGCGAACTGCTCGTCCGACGCGAGGTCAAGTTCGTCTACGGCTTCCAGGCCGAGCTGGACCGGCTCTACGGCTGGGGGCTCCAGTGGGGGCGCGGCTACAAGTCGACGGCCGACAGGTGACCGTCCGGTCCTGGGCCGCGGGCCCGCCCGGCCGGCGCGGCGGGCTCAGCGGCCGATGAACTGCGGACCCTGCGGCGGCAGCCGGAACTCCGGGTCGGGCGCGGTCGTCACCGGCTGGGGATAGCCGTAGCCCGACGGAGCCCCCGCGGTGACGGCCGGTGCGGGCTGCTGCGGGTAGCCGTACGCGGGCTCCGGATAGCCGTAGGCCGGCTGTGCGGCCGCGGTCGCCGGCGGCTGCTGCGGGGGACGGGCGTACGTCGGCTGCTCCGGCGGCAGGGGCTGGGCGGTCGTGGGCGGCACCGGCCGCGGGCCCGGAACCGGCTGCTCCGGCGTGTCCGGCTCCTCCGACTCGTCCACGGAGATGCCGAAGTCGGTGGCGAGCCCCTTCAGCCCGTTCGAGTAGCCCTCGCCGAGCGCCCGGAACTTCCAGCCCTCGCCCCGCCGGTACAGCTCGCCGCAGATCAGCGCGGTCTCCTGGCCGGTCTCCGGCTTGATCTCGAAGGAGGCCAGCGGCTCCGCGTCGGCGACGGCCGCGTCGTACAGCAGGATGCACAGCGAACGCACCCGGTCGAAGGCGACCCCGTCGGCCGAGGCCACCAGCAGGATGCGCCCGACACCGGACTCGACCCCGCCGAGGTCCGTCTGGATCGTGTCGGTCAGATGCTCGGCGACACGCTTCTTGCCCAGCCGCCAGACCTTCCCCGAGGGGTGCCGGGGCTGGTTGTAGAAGACGAAGTCCTCGTCGGAGCGCACCCGGCCGTCGAGGCCGAGGAGCAGCGCGGAGGCGTCGACGTCCGGAATCCCCTGCCCGGGAGTCCAGCGCAGCACGGCGCGCACCGTCGTGGCTTCCAGCGGGACGTTCGACCCCTTCAGCATCGCGTGCGTCATGCGGTCATCCTGCCCTCTCGGTCCTGGTCACGACAATGCGGGGGTGGCCGGAAGCAGGCCGGGTATACGACCCCCGTCGAACAGGCGTCGACAGGGCCCGGTTACCAGAAGTTCACGCCCTGCGGGAACCCCTGACATGGCTTTCTACGTACTATTACCGGCCACACTTCGCCATCTTTCACACACGACTCACGTCACCACGGGGGAGATTCATGCGTCATTTCGGGCACATCGCCCCTGAGGTGCGCCGGCGCCTCTTCCACCGGGAGCCGGGCGTGTTCACCGCCGACTCCCCGGCCCGCCTGCTCTCCACGGCCCTCGGCGCCACGCTCTACAGCCCGGCCACCCGGCCCCGGCTCGCCGACGACATCGTCAAGCAGGCCGGGCGCGGTGTGGTCTCGATGGTGCTGTGCCTGGAGGACTCGATCGACGACGCGGACGTGGTGGAGGGCGAGGAGAACCTCGTCCGCCAGTTCGCCGACCTGGCCGCCCGCGCGGACACCGACCTCCCGCTGCTGTTCATCCGGGTGCGCACGCCGGAGCAGGTCCCCGACCTGGTCCGTCGCCTCGGCCCCACCGTGGAGCTGCTGTCCGGATTCGTCCTGCCGAAGTTCACCGAGGAGCGCGGAGTCCCCTTCCTGGAGGCGCTCCAGGGGGCCGCGGCGGCCGTCGGGCGGCGGCTGTTCGCCATGCCGGTGCTGGAGTCGCCGGAGCTGCTGTACCGGGAGTCGCGCGTGGAGACCCTGGAGGGCATCTTCCGCGCGGTCGACAAGTACCGCGACCGGGTGCTCGCGCTGCGCCTCGGCGTCACCGACTTCTGCTCCTCCTACGGCCTGCGCCGGGCCCCCGACATGACCGCCTACGACGTCCAGGTCGTCGCCTCCGTGATCGCCGACGTGGTGAACATGCTGGGGCGCGCCGACGGCACCGGGTTCACGGTGACCGGGCCGGTGTGGGAGTACTTCCGGGCACCGGAGCGCATGTTCAAGCCGCAGTTGCGGCAGAGCCCCTTCCTTGAGGTGCAGGCGGTCGAGCTGCGCGAGAGACTGATCGAGCACGCCATGGACGGGCTGCTGCGGGAGATCTCCCTCGACCAGGCCAACGGACTGCTCGGCAAGACCTGCATCCACCCCTCGCACGTGCTCCCCGTGCACGCCCTCTCGGTCGTCAGCCACGAGGAGTTCAGCGACGCGGCGGACATCCTGCGGCCGGAGCGCGGCGGCGGGGGTGTCATGAGGTCGGCGTACACGAACAAGATGAACGAGGTGAAGCCGCACCGCGCCTGGGCCGAGCGGACCATGCTGCGCGCCGAGGTGTTCGGCGTCGCCAGGGAGGACGTCGGGTTCGTGGAACTGCTCGCCGCCGGAATACCCGGCTGACACACGCCTCACCACAGGGAACGCATGAACAACGCAGTCAACAACGGGGTCTGGTCCGGCACCTGGGTCGCCGAGCGGCTCGGGGTCGAACTCGTCGGCGACGACGAACTGACCGGCCTGCTCGGGCTCGCGCTGCGGCGCAACCCCAAGCGCGCGCACCTGCTCGTCTCCAACGTGCTCGGCAAGCACGTCCCGCAGTCGCCGTCCGTGGTGTACGGCCACGGACTCGCCCTCGGCCGGCGGGTGCGCGCGCTGCTGGGCGCCGAGGAGGCCGCCGCGGCGGTCGTGCTCGGGTACGCGGAGACCGCCACCGGGCTCGGCCACTCGGTTGCCGACGGGCTCGGCTCCGCGCCCTACCTGCACTCCACCCGGCGCCCGGTGGCCGGGGTCGACCCGGCCGGCGGCTTCGAGGAGTCCCACTCGCACGCGACCTCCCACCTGCTGCTGCCGGAGGATCCGGCGCTGCTGGCCGGGGACGGCCCGCTGGTCCTCGTCGACGACGAGTTCTCCACCGGCAACACGGTTCTGAACACCATCCGCGACCTGCACGCCCGTCATCCGCGGCGGCGGTACGTGGTGGTCGCCCTGGTCGACATGCGCTCCGCCGCGGACATGGACCGCCTGGCGGAGTTCGCCGACGAGGTCGGGGCCCGGGTGGACCTGGTGGCCGCCGCCTCGGGCACGGTACGGCTCCCGGAGGGCGTCCTGGAGAAGGGGCAGGAACTGGTCGCCCGGCACGAGGCCGCGACGCCTCCGCAGCGGCAGCCGCACTCGCCGGCGGCGAGCACGTGGGCGACCGCGCCCGGCCGGGCGGAGCCGGACGGAGCGGAGCCGTGCGGCTCCGCGGCGAACCGGCCCGCGCCCGCGGGGGACGCTCCCGGAGCGGGCGGCCCGGCATCGGGCCCGGCCCTCGTCGCCGGGGCGGAACCGGCGGCGCTCCCCGCGCAGCGTGCCCGCCGCGGGGCGGTCCGGGTCGAACTGCGCTGGCCCCGGGAGGTGCCCGACGGGGGACGGCACGGATTCACGGCCGCGCACCGGGACCGGCTGGAGCAGGAGCTGCCCGCGATGGCCGCGCGGATCGCCGAGTCGCTGCCCGCGCGCGCCCGCCGGGTGCTCGTCCTCGGCTTCGAGGAGCTGATGTACGCGCCGCTGCGGCTCGCCCGCGAGCTGGAGCGGGCCGTCGGCGCCGACGTGCGCTACTCCACCACCACCCGCTCGCCCGTCCTCGCCGTCGACGACCCCGGCTACGCGATCCGCACCCGCCTGGTCTTCCCGGCGCACGACGACCCGGCCGACGGCCCCGGCGAGCGCTACGCCTACAACGTCGCGGGCGGCGGCTTCGACGCCGTCGTCGCCGTCGTCGACTCGGTCGCCGACAGCCCCGCGCTGCACGCGGCCGACGGACTGCTCGCCCAGCTCGCCGCGCACACCCCGCACGTCCTGCTCGCCGTCGTGCCGTCGTACGTCCCCGGGGAGCCGGAACCGGACGCCCGCCACGCCCCGCACGCCTCCGAAAGGCCCCCCATGCTGTCCGAGCCCCTCCGCGGCCCCGCCTTCTCCTCGTACGCGCCCGAGGAGGTCGGCTGGCTGCTGCGGGACCTCTCGGAGGTGACGCTGGAGGCGCCGACCGAGGAGCGTGAGGAGGCCATCCAGAGCGGCGGCGCGCACTACGCGGAGTCGCTCCCCGTGGAGTACCAGCCCAGCGAGCGCTACCAGCGGCTCTTCCACACCGCCCTGGAGTCCTCGGCGGCCCGTCTCGCCCAGGCCGTGGGCGTGGTCACCGAGACCGTGCTCGCCGAGCGGTCCCCGCGCCCCGTCCTGGTCTCGCTCGCCCGCGCGGGCACCCCGGTCGGCGTGCTGATGCGCCGCTGGGCCGCGTTCCGGCACGGCCTGGACCTGCCGCACTACGCCGTCTCCATCGTGCGCGGGCGCGGCATCGACGCCAACGCCCTGCGCTGGCTGGCCGACCGGCACGACCCCGCCGACGTCGTCTTCGTCGACGGCTGGACCGGCAAGGGCGCTATCACCCGGGAACTGGCCGACGCCATCGAGGAGTTCGAGCGACGCGAGGGCGTCACGGGCTTCGACCCGGAGATCGCGGTGCTCGCCGACCCGGGCTCGTGCGTGCGGACGTACGGCACCCGCGAGGACTTCCTCATCCCCTCCGCCTGCCTCAACTCCACCGTGTCGGGCCTGATCTCGCGCACCGTGCTGCGCGCCGACCTGGTGGGCCCGCACGACTTCCACGGCGCGAAGTTCTACCGCGAACTCGCCGGCGCGGACGTCTCCACGGCCTTCCTCGACGCGGTCTCCGCCCGCTTCGCCGAGGTCGCGGACGGCGTCGGCACCGCCGTCAAGGAACTGCTGGCCGCGGACCGCACCCCGACCTGGGAGGGCTGGGCGGCCGTGGAGCGCATCAGCGAGGAGTACGGCATCCACGACGTGAACCTCGTCAAGCCCGGCGTCGGCGAGACCACGCGGGTGCTGCTGCGCCGGGTGCCGTGGAAGATCCTGGCGCGGGCCGGGGCCGGCGCCGACCTGGACCACGTACGGCTGCTCGCCGAGCAGCGCGGGGTGCCGGTGGAGGAGGTCGGCGAACTGCCGTACACCTGCGTGGGGTTGATCCATCCGAAGTACACGCGCGGGGCGACCGGCGCCGACGGACGGGCGGTGGCCCTCTGATGCCGGTGCTGGTGGCGAGCGACCTCGACCGTACGCTCATCTACTCCGCGGCGGCCCTCGCGCTGACCATGCCGGACGCCCGGGCGCCCCGGCTGCTGTGCGTGGAGGTGCACGAGAGCCGGCCGCTGTCCTACATGACGGAGACGGCGGCGCAGCTGCTCACCGATCTCGCCGACACGGCGGTGTTCGTGCCGACCACGACCCGGACCCGCAAGCAGTACCTGCGCATCAACCTGCCGGGTCCGGCGCCGACGTACGCGATCTGCGCCAACGGCGGCCATCTGCTGGTGGACGGGGTGTCGGACCCCGACTGGCACCGGCAGGTGACCGAGCGGCTGGCCGGCGAGTGCGCGCCCCTGGCCGAGGTGCGGGAGCACCTGGAGCGGACCGCCGACCCGGTCTGGCTGCGCAAGCACCGTGTCGCCGAGGACCTGTTCGCCTATCTCGTCGTGGAGCGCGAACTGCTGCCCGAGGAGTGGGTGAAGGAGCTGGCCGCGTGGGCGGAGAACCGCGGCTGGACGGTCTCCCTCCAGGGGCGCAAGATCTACGCCGTGCCCAAGCCGCTGACCAAGAGCGCCGCCGTGCGCGAGCTGGCCCGCCGCACCGGCGCCGAGCTCACCCTCGGCGCGGGCGACTCCCTCCTCGACGCCGATCTGCTGCTGGCCGTGGACCGGGGCTGGCGGCCGGGCCACGGCGAGCTGGCCGACACCGGCTGGTCCGCTCCCGCGATCCGCGCCCTTCCGGAGCGGGGGGTCCTGGCCGGGGAGCGCATCGCCCGCGAGTTCCTGCGCACGGCCCGCCGGGGACCCGTCGGCGGTTTGTGAGGCGTTGGCCAACAGTTGATGTTGGTCGCGGTCTACGGTGGTGGTCGGACCGGAACGGCGAGGGGGTCAGGTGATGGACGGCGGCGGCACACGGCTCACCGGGGAACTGCGGGAGCACCGGGACGAGCGGGGCACCCCCGAGGACCCAGCCCGGCGGATGCTCGACGACATTACGCACACGCCGTGGCCGCTGTTCCCGGGCCCGCAGGCGGTGCGGGAACGGGCCGGGCTGCTGGCGTTCCTGGCCCGGCTGACGGGCGCGTCGCGGATCGTGGAGGTGGGAACCCTCGCCGGACTGCCCGCCCGGTGCCTGGAGCGTGAGCTGCCGCCCGACGGGACGCTGCTGACGGTGACCGGCCAGGACGCCCTGGCGACGCTGCGCGCCCTGCCCGACGAGCCGCACCTCGACCTGGTGGTCGTGGGCGCGGACGCGGACCCCGCCGCGTCCTGGGACGAACTGGTGCCGAGAGCCCGGCGCGGCGCCCTGCTCGTGGTGGACGCCGCCGCCGGGGAACTGCCCGCGCGCGTGGCGGCGGACGACCGGGTGGACAGCGTGCCGCTGACGGCCACGGCCGGGCTGTCGCTGGCGCGCCGCCGCTGACGCCCGCCGGGTCCGCGGCTCCGGTCCGGCGGGGTGCCGTGGCTCCGGTCCGCCGGGGTGCCGTGGCCTCAGCCGCAGCAGCCCCCGCCGCAGCAGCCGCCCGAGCCGCCGCCGGCCCGGGGAGCGGGCGACGGGGCGGACGCCGAGCCGCCGACGGCGACCGTGGAGAGCAGTTTCACGGTGTCGTCGTGGCCCGCGGGGCAGGCCGCCGGGGCGGCGGACTCCGCCATGGGACGGCTCAGTTCGAAGGTGTCGCCGCAGGTCCGGCAGCGGTACTCGTAGCGAGGCATGGGGCCAGATTAGCGGGCGTGATCGGACACACAGAGATGCTCGTTTCTTATGTGTTGGTTTCTGTCCAGTTCTCGTGCGGAGAAATTGAAAAGATCGCTGATAATTTTGTATAGCCGCGAGAGCCGCGAGACGGCTGGGGATGAGGGGGCCGGCGGCCGCGTTCGCGGCGGCCGTGTCCACCCGCGCGAGCAAGACCGAGTGCGGAGGGAGACTCATCCGTGACCATGGATGGGCAGGGGGCGGGCCCCGCGGAGGAAGGCCGTCGTGCGCGTGCGCGGCGGGGGGTCCCGAAACGGGGTCAGCGCCGCGGGGACGGCGGGCGAGAGGACCGGTCCGGGGCCGCTCTGCCGCCGGAAGAGACCATGCAGTTGAAGGTCGGCGACGCGCTGAAGCCGGACGCCACCCTGCAGCTCAACGTCGACGCGTTGCGGAAAGCGAACGCCGCCGCCCGGCGCGCGGGCGGCCCCGACGCCGGTGAGGCCGTGCCCCCGGACGCCACCATGCAACTGCGCGTCGTCAGCCGCGAGGAGGCGGGCGGACGCGCCGCCCGCCGCACCGGGCGCCGCGGCCCGGCGCTGCCCCCGGCCGTCACCCGGCTCACCTCCGCCGCCGCCCGGCGCCTCGCGCCGCTCACCCGGTTCCTGGCCCCCTACACCCGGCGGCTCACCCCGTACCTCCAGCGGCTCGCGCCCTACGCCCGCCGGCTGAAGCCCGTGTACCCGCGCCCCGGCCGCACCGGCTGGCGCCGCTGGCTGCCCACCTGGCGGCAGTGGCTGGGCGCATGGCTGGCGGCCGTGGGCCTGACCGGGGCGTTCCTGGTCGTCGCCTACGCCGCCACCGACATACCCCAGAACCTGAACACGTACGCCACCCAGCAGGACAACGTCTACTTCTGGTCGGACGGCACACCCATGGCCCGTACCGGCTGGGTGCAGCGCCAGGCGATGCCGCTGAAGGACATACCCGAGGACGTCCGCTGGGCGGTGCTGGCCGCCGAGAACGAGAGCTTCTACAGCGACCCCGGCATCTCCTTCAAGGGCATCACCCGCGCCCTGTGGCGCACGGTCGGCGAGGGCGACACCCAGGGCGGCTCCACCATCACCCAGCAGTACGTGAAGAACGTCTATCTGACGCAGAATCAGTCGGTCGGGCGGAAATTCACCGAGGCCGTGATCGCCCTGAAGCTCGACAACAAGATGAGCAAGGACAAGATCCTCGAGGGATACCTCAACACCAGCTGGTTCGGCCGCGGCACCTACGGAATCCAGCGCGCCGCCCAGGCCTACTACGGCAAGGACGTCAGCAAGCTCAACGCCGGGGAGGCCGCCTTCCTCGCCTCCCTGCTCAAGGGCGCCGGCCTCTACGACCCGACCCTCAACGCGGCCAACCACGCCCGCGCGGTCGAGCGCTGGAACTGGATCCTCGACCGCATGGTGAAGATCGGCAAGCTGTCGCCCGCCGAGCGCGCCAAGTACCGCACCTTCCCCGAGCCGCTCAAGAGCAACCCGCTCTACGACACCGGTGAGCAGAGCGACTACCTCGTCGAACTGGCCGCCGGCTACGCGAAGAAGGCCGGTGGCCTCTCCGACAAGAAGTTCGACCTGGGCGGCTACCAGATCTACACGACCTTCGACCGCAAGCGGGAGACCGCCCTCACCGACGCCGTCACCAAGGCCCGCAAGAAGGCCAAGGCGGACGACGCGGGGACGGCGAAGTCCGCCCACTACGGCGCCGCCTCGGTCGCCACCGACGGCCGGATCCTCGCCGTCTACGGCGGCCCCGACCACCGCACCCAGGGCTACAACGAGTCCAACGCGACCACCGTCCCGGCCGGTTCGGCCTTCCTGCCCTTCGTGTACGCGGCCGGCCTCGAACACGGCGTGACCAAGCGGCGCGACGCCCCCCGCGAACAGGTCTACCCGGAGAGCGTCTACGACGGCGACGACGCGGTCCCCGTCACCACCCCCGAGGGCCCCTACTGGGACCGCAGCGGCCGCAAGGTCGCCGCGCACAACGACGGCAACAAGTCCTGGGGACGCATCAGCCTGCGCAAGGCACTCGCGGAGTCGGTCAACACGCCCTTCATGCAACTGGGCATGGACACCGGCCTGGACAAGGTCAAGCAGACCGCGCTGGCGGCCGGACTGCTCCCCTCCAGCCTCGGCCCGCAGGTGCCCGATCTGTCGCTGGGCACCTCCACACCCAGCGCGATCCGCATGGCCAACGGCTACGCCACCTTCGCCGCCGGGGGAATGCACACCGAGCCGTACTCGGTGCGCCGTATCACCCGCAACGGCTCCACCGTGCGGCTGGAGGCACCGGCCCGCGACCGCGCCGTCGGCGCCCAGGTCGCCGCCGAGGTCACCCAGGCGCTCGCCGACGCCTTCCGTACCGCCCACCCCGCCGCCGCGCCCGCCACCACCCCGGTGAGCGGAAAGGCGGGCACCACCGCGGGCGACACCGCCGCCTGGTACGTCGGCACCGCGAAGTCCGTGTCGACGGCCGTCGTCGTCTACCGCATCGACCTGGCCAAGAGCCTCGAACCACTGCCCCTGAAGGGGATCGCCGGCCCACCCGCCGACAGCGTCCCCTACGGCATCTGGGCCGGCGCCATGGACCCGCTCGGCTGACCCCGTGCGGCCCCGCCGCCCCGCACCCGCCCCGATGACCACCCACGCAGATTGAGCCGCCCATGAAGTCGCAGTCCGGCCGCCGCCGCAAGGCCCGCGCGCCCCGTCGCACCGCCCGCCCCGAGTTCGTGACCCTGGCCGCCCTCCTGGTCGTCGCGTCCGTCGTGGCGGGCTTCCTGGCACTGACCCGCCCCGACTCCACCGCGCCGACCGCGTCCGCCGGGAGCAAGGGCGACTCCAAGGGCGCCGCCAAGACGGCACCCAAGGAGCCCGAGTGGGACGGCAGAACCCAGGTGCTGGGCGACGGCTCGACCTCCTACACCGGTCCGCAGAAGGGCGAGTTGAAGCCCGTACCGCTCAAACCGGGCGAGAAGCCGCCCCAGTTCGTCGTCTTCTCCTGGGACGGCGCCCTCCAGGGCGACGACGGCCTCTTCTCCCACTACCGGGAACTGGCCAAGCAGTACGACGCCCACATGACCTTCTTCCTCACGGGCATCTACCTGCTGCCCAAGAGCAAGAAGGACCTCTACCACCCGCCCCAGCACCCCCCGGGCTCGGCGGCGATCAGCTACGCCACCGACGCGCACATCCGCACCACCCTGGAGCAGCTGCGCGCCGCCTACGAGGACGGCAACGAGATCGGCACCCACTTCAACGGACACTTCTGCGGCGCCAAGGGCGGCGGCGACTGGAGCGTCGAGGAGTGGAAGAGCGAGATCGACCAGTTCTACGACTTCGTGGAGAAGTGGAAGACCAACACCGGCTTCACCGACATCGCCCCGCTGCCCTTCGACTTCCGCAAGGAGGTCACCGGCGGCCGCGCGCCCTGCCTCGAGGGCCAGCCCAACCTGCTCAAGGCGATGAAGGGTTACGGCTGGCGCTACGACGCCAGCTCCCCGGGCGACTTCCAGATATGGCCGTCGAAGAAGAGCGGCGTCTGGGACTTCCCGCTGCAGATGCTGCCGTACGAGTCGGGCAAGTACCAGGGCCTGTCCATGGACTTCAACTTCCTCTACAACCAGTCCGAGGGCGAGACCAAGGGCGACCCGGTCAAGTACCCCGAGTGGGAGCAGCAGACCGTCGACAGCTACATGGCCGGCTTCAACCGCGTCTACTACGGCAGCCGGGCACCGCTGTTCATCGGCAACCACTTCGAGGACTGGAACGGCGGCATCTACATGAAGGCCATCGACCAGGTCGTCAAGAACGTGTGCTCCAAGAAGGGCGTGAAGTGCGTGTCCTTCCGGGAACTCGCCGACTGGCTGGACGTGCAGAAGCCCGAGACCCTGCAACGGCTGCGGAGCCTGGACCCCGCACAGTCCCCGGACTGGTCCACCGTGGTCAAGTGACGCCCGCGGTGGTGAAGTGACCCCCCGACGGTGGTCAAGTGACGCCTGAAACAGTCTGGTTCCACTTGCGCATCCCCTCTTCACAACCGTCGCACGACCCGTGCGAAGATGCGATGGCCCGGTAGGCGTACCGGCGTAGAGGGGAACATCATTGAAATCGAGAAGATTGAGCCGTAAGCGGAGCCGCACGACCATCATCGCGGCGGCCGCAGCCTCGGTGGTCGCCGGCGTGGCCCTGGTGCCCAACTGGAGCGCCGGCGCGGCGGTCACCGACGACCCGACGGTGGACCCGGCGACCAAGGCCACCTTCCAGCGACTGGCCGACGCGGTCTTCACCGACCGCACCAACGCCCTGGTGGACCAGGCCAAGAGCGGGGACGACAAGCAGCGGACGTCCGGCTTCTCCGGCCGGGTCCGGCTGTCCGGCACGCAGTCGCACCAGGAGAGCTCCGCGCTCGCCGAGCTGCGCGGCCGCAAGTCCCGCCTCGCCCGCCTCGGCGAGAAGTACAGCGCGGCCAGCACCAGCGTCACCCTGGACGCCACCCAGGTGAAGGGCCGCAGCGCCAAGGTCGCCGTCACCGAGACCACGACGCTGACCTACGAGAAGGTCAAGGGCACCGAGCCGAAGACCACCGGCTTCCAGGCCCACCACGAGCTGACGTTCAAGGCCGACCGCAACGGCGACTGGCAGCTCACCGGCATCCGCGACACCGACAGCGGCTACCTCGCGGTGAACCAGGTGGCCAAGCCGGCCGTCGCCGCCCCGGACACCGCCGCCGACGACGGCCCGCCCGAGGCCACCCGCGCCTCCACCGCGTGGCCCGCCCCGGCCAGGGCCAAGAACTTCTCCGCCACCGGCTACAACTACAAGGCCATGGTCGCGTACGCGAAGAAGTACTGGAGCAACTACAACCCCGACTACCCGAACTTCAACGGGCAGGGGGCCGGCGGCGACTGCACCAACTTCGTCAGCCAGTCCCTGAAGGCGGGCGGCTGGAAGCACGTCCCCGGCTACACCAACGACTTCCACAAGTGGTTCGGCAACTCCGACATCCAGTCGGACTCGTTCGTCGGCGTCAACGAGTTCTCCTGGTTCGCCCTGTCCTCCAAGCGGGCCACCAGCCTCGCCAACGTCTACCAGGCCGACCTCGGTGACGTCGTGCAGATGGACTTCAACAGGGACGGGTCCAAGGACCACACCATGATCGTCACCTACCGCAGCCCGCAGGGCGTGCCGTACGTGACGTACCACTCCACCAACACCTACAACAGGTCGGTGGCGAGCCTCGTCGCGTCCTACCCGAACGCCGCGTTCTACGCCTACCGCACCTGAGCGGTGTCCCCCAGGGGCCGGGAGCCGGGCCTCAGCGACCGGCTCCCCGCTCCTCCCGGATCCGCGCGACCACCCCGGCCACCGCCCGGCGCACCGCCTCGGTCTCGGTCAGGAAGTGCCAGTAGTCGGGGTGCCGGCCCTCCAGGCCCGCGACCGCCCGCTCCAGCCGGGCCACCGCGTCGTCCAGCGGCCGGGCGTGCCGCGGGTCGGGCGCCGACCGGCCCGTCATCGCCAGCCGCTGGGCGTCCCGGATCGCGAACCGGGTCCGCTCGATCTCCGCGTGCGGGTCCTTCTGCACGGCGTTCAGCCGCTTCAGGCGCTCCCCGGCGGCCGAGACGGCCTCGTCGGTGGTGTTCAGCAGCGCCCGCACCGTCGACAGCAGCGCGGTGGCGTCCGCCCAGCGCTGCGCGTCGCGCGCCGCCTGCGCCTCCTTCAGCTTCAGCTCGGCCTGCCGGACGTGCTCCGCGGCCTGCTCCGGCACCTGCTGCAGATCCTGCCAGCAGGCGGCCGTGAACCGCCGCCGCAGCTCGCTGAGCACGGGATCGACCTGCCCGGCGCGCGTGGTCAGCGCCTGCGCCCGGGTGCGCAGCGAGACCAGCCGGTGATCCGTCTCGGCGGCCCGCTCCGGCAGCCGCCGCGCCTCCGCCCGGATCGCCTCCGCGTCCCGCGCCACCCGCTCGGCACGCTCCAGCGTCTGCGGCACACCGTGCTGCCCCGCCCCCTGGTTCAGCCGGGTCAGCTCGGGCGAGAGGGCGGCCAGCCGGGCGGCGAGACCGTCCGCCGCGAGCCCCGACTCGCGGACCGCGTCCAGGGCGTTGCTCGCCGCGAGCAGCGCCTGCCGGGCCCGCTCCACGGCGGGCGCGAGACGGGCCAGCTGCGTCTCGGCCTTGCCGAGCAGCGGCCCCAGACCGTCGGCGAAACGGTCCAGCTCCTGCTTGACCCGGACCAGCTCCTCCCGGGCGGCGGTCAGCTCGGCGCGCGCCCGCGCGGCGGTGGCCGCCTCCAGGTCGTCCCGGTCCAGGTCCTGCGCGTCGACGGCCTGGATGTAGCGCCCGCTGGCCTCGTCGATGCGCCTGCCCAGCGCCTCGAAGTCGGCGACCGCGCGGCGGGCGGCGGGGGAGGAGTCCACCGCCGTGATCGTCTCTATGGAGATCCGCAGATCCCGCTGGGCGGTGTCCAGCTCGTAGAACGCGGCCGCGGCGGCGTCCTTGGCCGCCTGCGCCTCGGCCCGCTGGCTCTCGGCCCGCCCCCCGAACCAGCGCCGCGTGCCGCCCCCGGCGAACGCGGCCGGCAGCGCGAGCGCGGCCAGCACCGGCAGCCCCACCAGCGTGAGCACGTCCCGGACGGCCGTGGGGGTGCGCCGGCGCCGGGGCCGTGGCCGTCCGTACGGCGAGTGCGGCTGCCGAGGTGTCGCCGGTGTCGCCGTCACATCCCTCTCCCGTGCCGTGGTCCGCCCTGCGTGGAGACATTCTCCCACCCCGAAAGGACGAAAACACGGCCCGATCAGTTCGCCGCCCGCACCACGACACTCCCGTCGCCGGCCGCCCCGGTCCGCGGAAACGGGTTTGGAGGTGTGCGCCCCCGACAAGGTAGGCTGTCGGCTCGTCTCGGGTGCGTAGCTCAGGGGTAGAGCGCCTGCCTTACAAGCAGGATGTCGGCGGTTCGAAACCGTCCGCGCCCACCGGTGGTACGACGCGAGCAGGGCCCAGGCCGACGGGTGGCGACCCGGAGGAGCTGGGCCCTTTCGTGTACCCGGGGAGCGGACGTCGTCAGCCGGTGGGGCCCAGGCCCACGGCCCGGTTCTCGTCGTCGAAGCGCACTTCCAGCAGACGGGTCACGGCGTCCCGGTTCAGGGGGCCGAAGACGTGGGGGAACTCCGTTTCCTCGGGGACGCCCGGCGGTGGGGCGGGTGCGGCCCGCTCCCACTCCAGCCGGGCGGCGAGCCGCCCCTCGTCGAGGACGAGCGCCAGCAGGGGGCGCGGCGCGGACCGGTAGAAGGCGTTGACGACGGCGAGCGTCGTGCGCTCGTCGGGGGAGCAGTGCACGAAGCCGTCCTCGGCGAGGGAGGCGGGCGCGTAGGGGCGGTCGGGGGAGCGGGCCCACTCGGCCAGCGGTACGACGTGGTAGATCATGCTTCTTCCGGCCCCTCCGGGGACTCGTGGTCGTGCTTGAGCCGGGAGCGCGCCTCCACGCGGTCCTGGCCGGTGAGCTCGGACCAGTAGCGATGCGTGCTGACGAACACCGCGAGTTCGTGCTCCCGTCGGCGGAGCTTCTCGACCTCGGCCTGTTCGTCGGCCGTCCAGCCCGGGGAGGCCGGGCGCTCCACCTTGCGCCAGCCGCCGTCGTCGCTGAAGCCGTCGAGCGGCTCCACCGACCAGGGAAGCCGCTTGAGCAGGGCCGACAGCTCGGACCTGACCTGATGCAGCTCCTCCTGACCGGCGCGGAGGTCACTCGGGAAGTCGTAGGTCGTAGCCACGGCGCAATGCTACGCCTGTTCGAATTCAGGTGGCGAGTTCCCATCGGGGGTTCACGCGAACGAGTGCGGGCGGAGCCAAGGTCGTTGTCGGACCCTCGCTCTACGGTGCCGGGTATGGACGAGACCGATGGGGCGGGCCGGGCGCGGGTGCGGCTGGAGCCGTGGGGTGAGGACGACCTGTGGCTGCTGCGGCTGCACAACAGCCCCGAGATGACCGCGCACCTGGGCGGCCCCGAGACCGAGGAGCAGCTCACCGCGCGCCATCGGCGCTACGTCGCGCTGGAGTCGGGGCGGATGTACCGGGTGGTGCGGACGGACGGCGGGGAGGCGGTCGGGGCGATCGGGTTCTGGGAGCGCCCCTGGGCGGGCGGGACGGTCTGGGAGACCGGCTGGGCGGTGTCGCCCGGCTTCCAGGGGCGGGGGTTCGCGGTGCGGGCGGCGCGGGCCGTCGCCGAGGAGGCGCGGGCCGCCGGCCGGCACCGGTGGCTGCACGCCTTCCCGAGAACGGACCACGCCGCCTCCAACGCCGTCTGCCGCCGGGCCGGGTTCACCCTGCTCGGGCCGGTCGAGTTCGAGTATCCGAAGGGGCACCCGATCACCTCGAACGACTGGCGTCTCGACCTCGACGGCTGACCGGGTCCGGCGCCCGCCGTCAGTGCCCGGCGGCCCGCAGCTCCGCCACCAGACGGGCCGTCACGGGCACGGGTATGCCGTGGCGGTCGGCGGCGCGGAGCAGGGCGCCGCCGATCGCGTCCAGTTCCAGCGGGCGTCCGGCCTCGGCGTCGCGCTGCATCGACGACTTCGTGTGCGGCGGGAAGGTGTCGTAGCGGGCGAGCGCCCGGGCCGGGTCGGACGGGCCGCCGCAGGCGCGGCTGACCGCGGCCGTCTCCTCGACCAGGGCCGTCAACTCCTCGCGGTGGTGGGTGCGTACGTCCCCGAGCGGCAGACGGTGACGGGTCGTCAGTAGGGCGAAGGGGGCGAGGAAGGACATCTTCGCCCACAGGGTGGCCGCCTCGTCGTCCAGCACCCGGGTCTTCGGGCCCGCGGCCCGGAGGGCGGCGGCGAGCGTGTCGAGGCGGTCGCGCGGCACGGTCGCGCCGGTCAGGTCGATCTCCGCGAAGGGGCTGCCGTGTTCGATCACCCCCGGGGACACCCGGGTCGACTCGACCCGGATCACGGCCGGGGCCACCCGGTCCGGGCGGTGGTGGGCGCGCAGTTCCGCGGGGTGCTCGACGCCGTTGAGGAACGGCACGATCAGTCCGTCGCCGAGCGCCCGGCCCGGGATGCGGTGGAGCGCCGGGCCCAACGCCGTGTGCTTGACGGTGATCAGGCACGCGTCGACCGGTTCGCGCAGCTCCGTGTCCGCCGCGACGTGGGCGGTGAAGTCACCGAACTGCCCGCTGCGGACCCGGAGTCCGGTGTCGCGCAGGGTGCGGACGGTGTCGGCGCCGGCCAGGCAGATCACCCGGTGCCCGGCCCGGGCGAGCAGCGCGGCGAGCAGGCCGCCCACGCCGCCGGGGCCCAGGACGGCCACGGTGAGTTCGTCGTTCGCCATGAGGGACTGTCCTCTCGTCGGTCGGCCCCGGGACGGTGGCCGCCTCGGTGACGATCATGGCAGCCGCGCCGTGTGCGTGTGGCGCGGTCGGGTGGATCGGGTGGACGGATGGATCAGGTGGAACGGGTGGGTCCGCGAGGGGCCCGCTGGGCCGGTCACCGTGCGGACGGTCCGGGCCTGCGGGCGGAAGGCGGCTCCGGGCTCCGGACGGTTGCGTCCGGCCTGCGGGCGGACGCTCGCGCCGGGCTTGCGGCCGTACGGTCGGGCCGGGCCTCCGGTGGACGGTCGCGTCAGGCTCACGGCCGTGCGGTCGCGCCGCGCCTACAGCGTGACCGACGCGCCCGGCGTGAGCAGGTGCAGGCGCTCGGTCAGGCCCGCGTCGGCGAACGCCTTCGTCAGGGCCGCCCCGTCCTCCGTGAAGTGCCCCCAGTGCTCGAAGTGCAGCGGGACGACGTGACGGGCGCCGAGGATCCGCGCGGCCTCGGCCGCCTGCTCGCTGGTGAGCGTCAGCGTGGCGTCCGGGACGAGAGGGGTGCGGGCGGCGCCCGCGAACAGCAGTGCCACGTCGAACGGGCCCGCGCGGTCGGCGATCTCCCGGACCAGCTCCAGGGAGGCGTTGTCGCCGCTGACGTAGACCTTGGGCAGGCCCTCGCCGGACAGAGCGAAGCCGGTGACCTCGCCGACCAGGGGCTCGGAACCGGCCGGTCCGTGCAGGGCGGGGACGGCGGTGACGCGCAGGGTGCCGCCGCCGGGGCGCGGAAGGTCGGTGTGCTGCCAGGCGGGCAGGGCCCGCACGGGGGCGCCGAGGCGGGCCCGCGCGGACGCCGTGGACAGGGTCAGCGAGGTGCCGGACAGGTAGGCGCGGCCGGCGGCGTCGAGGTTGTCCGGGTGCTGGTCGTGGGAGAGCAGTACGGCGTCGACCGGCCCGACGTCGGCCGGCGTGAGGGCCGGGGCGGCGGTCTTCACCAGCGTGCGGGAGCCGATGGGGTACTCGCCCGGCGCGTCGAACGTGGGGTCGGTGAGCAGGCGCAGGCCGGCGAGCTCCACGACGGCGGTCGGGCCGCCGATGTAGGTGATCTCCACGGTGGTCATGTCCCGGCAATTCCCGGAGAGGCGGAGGTATTCCCTCCGGGGCCGGGGAGGGAGACTGGGGGCATGTGCCGGAGCATCAAGACACTGCGTCCGCCCGCGTTGCCCGAGGAGGCCACGGAGGAGGAGATCCGCGCCGCCGCGCTGCAGTTCGTGCGGAAGGTCTCCGGGTTCCGGGCGCCCGCCGCGCACAACCGGGAGGTCTTCGACCAGGCGGTCGAGGCGATCACCGAGGCGACGGCGGAACTGCTGGCGGGCCTGGAGGTGCGGGGGCGCGCCGCGGCACCGGGCGGGTCGGGGGCGGCGTAGCCGCGGGTCCTCCGCGGCCCCGCTCCTCCGCGGCCACGGGGCCTGCGCGGCTACCGCTCCTTCGCGGCCACGGGTCCTGCGCGGGGCGGCTACGACGCCTGTGCCGGCTTCGGCTCGCGGCGCATCAGGTAGGTCGCGCCCGCGCCCGCCGCGAACAGGGCCGCCACCGACACCGCCGTCGCCAGCCAGGCCGCGCCCAGCCACCGGGTGCCGAAGTAGCCGAGGGCGACGCTGTACGTGGCCCAGGACAGGCCGGCCAGGGCGGACCAGGGGAGGAAGTCGCGGACGCGGCGGTGCGTGGCGCCTGCGCCGAAGGAGACGACCGAGCGGCCGGCGGGGGCGAACCGGGCGAGCACCACCAGGGCTCCGCCGCCCCGGGACAGGGCCGTGCCGAGTCGTTCCTGCGCCGTGCTCAGACGGCGGGAACGGGATATCGCGCGGTCCAGACGCTCACCGCCGCGCCAGGCCAGCCGGTACGCCACCAGGTCGCCCAGCACCGACGCGGTGGCCGCGCACAGGGTCAGGGCGAGGATGTCGGGCACGTTGTGCGGGACGTGGCCCGTCGCCGCGCCCGAGCCCGCGGCCGCCGCCGTGGCCGCCGTGACGATCAGGACGCCGCTGGGCAGGACGGGCAGGAAGACGTCGAGCAGGACGGAGAGCGCTACCACGACGTAGATCCACGGAGTGCCGGTGACCGACCCCACGCTCTCCAGACACTCCAGCACCGATACTCCCCGTGTCGCCCCCCGTGGACCGGACCGTGCCGTGCCGCGACGTCGCGGGGGAGCGGCAGGGGCGGCCTGTGAACCAGCCATACAGCGTACGCCGAAGGTGTGACAGAAGGTTCACGGGGGGCTCGTGACTTCGGCACCGCCTTTTCACCGGCCGCGACGGTGCCGCAAGGCGTGCCCATCGCGCCGAGGGGCCAGGCGGCACTGCGGCGCGGCAGGGGGAGAGGCCGAGCCGAACAGAGGCCGGAGAGGCCGGAGAGACCGCAGTGGCCGAGGAGATCACCGGGTCAGCTCGGACTCCGAGACCGTCTCCAGCCGGGGCCGCCCGTCCCGCCCCGCCCGCGCCCGTTCCAGCCGCAGTCGTGCCGCACGGCCGCGCAGGGTCAGCGTCATCAGCTGGTTGCCGAACCAGGGCCCGCCGGTCCTGCGCCAGGTGACCGGCGGCCGCGGGCAGCGCCCGTGCCGGGTCAGCCGGCGGCCGAGGGCGCGGGCCACCGCGCTCCACCCGAAGCGGAAGCCGAGCCGTATCGACAGGGGCACCGAGTTGTGGACGGGGGAGCAGGTGAGCTGCAGGACCCGGGCGCCGGGGCCGCCGTGCCCGGCGGTGGCGGGCCACTTCGGCTCGGCGACGTAGGCGTGGTGGACGTCCCCGGACAGCACGCACACCGTCGCGGGCGCCTCGGAACCCGACCCGGCCTCGGCGATCAGGTCCGCCAGCTCCGCGAAGGACTCCGGGAACGCCGCCCAGTGCTCCAGGTCGGCGCCCCGCCGCAGCCGCTCCCCGAACCGCGCCCAGCGCGCCCCGCGCTCGCCCCGGCACAGCGCCGCGTCCCACGTCTCGGCGTCGTGCACCAGGTGCGGCAGCAGCCAGGGCAGCGAGGTCCCGATGAGCAGGTGGTCGCAGGAGCCGGGCTCGGCCAGCGCCTGTTCGCGCAGCCACCGCGCCTCGGCCGGATGGAGCATGGAGCGGCTGTCCTCGGCCAGCACCCGGGCCGCCCGCGAGTCCACCATCAGCACGCGCACCCGGCCGAAGTCGCGCCGGTAGCTCCAGCGCACGGAGGCGGGGTCGGCGTCGGCCTCGGTCGCGAAGGCGCGCAGGACGTCGGTGCCGTCGGGGGCGGACCGTACCGCCGCGTAGACCGGGTCGGCGGCGAGCTCGTCGGGGGAGAGGTTGCCCAGGTGCTGGTGCACCCAGTACGACATCAGGCCGCTCAGCAGCCGCTCCTGCCACCAGTCGGTGTCCCGCATCTCGGCCAGCCAGGAGGCGGAGGTGTTCCAGTCGTCGATGACGTCGTGGTCGTCGAAGATCATGCAGCTGGGCACGGTGGACAGCAGCCAGCGCACCTCCGGGTCCAGCCAGGACTCGTAGTAGAGCCGGGTGTACTCCTCGTAGTCCGCCACCTCGCCGCCCGGCGGGTCGGACAGGTCCCGGCGGGCGGCGAGCCACTGCCGGGTCGCGTCGGAGGTCTCGTCGGCGTACACCTGGTCGCCGAGGAGCAGCAGGACGTCGGGGCGTTCGTCCTCGGGGGCGGCGGCGATCCGCGCGGCCAGGGTGTCCAGGGCGTCCGGGCCGACCTTGCCCTTGCCGTCGGCGGGCGGGGCGGCCCAGCGGCAGGAGCCGAAGGCGACGCGCAGCTCCCCGGATTCCTGGGATTCCCGGGTGCCGGTGGAGGTGCGGATGACGGAGGGCGGGAAGGGCGTGCCGGGCAGCGGCCACGCCCGCGCGCCGTCGAGGAGGACCTCGTAGGGCGTGGTGGTGCCGGGGGTGAGGCCGGTCACCGGGACGAGGGCGTAGTGGTGGCCCTCGATCTGGAACGTGCGGGCCGTGCCGCCGGCGCCGTCGGCGCAGCGGACCTCGGCCGCGCAGGGGCGGTTCGTCTCCACCCAGACGGTCGCGGACGAGCCGTCGGTGTATCTCAGCAGTGGTCCCAGGCGCAGTCCGGCCATGGTCATCCCTTCCTCCGTCGCCCCGTACGGTACGGAACGACGGAGGTCAGCGGGGAGATCCCGGCGGTCAGCAGTTCGCGAGGTAGCCCTGCAGTGCGCTCTTCTCGGCCGAGTCGACGGAGAGGCCGTAGTAGTACTTCACCTGCACCCAGGCGCGGACGTAGGTGCACAGGTAGGCCGAGCGGGACGGGACCCAGGTGGCCGGGTCCTGGTCGCCCTTGGCCTGGTTGACGTTGTCGGTGACGGCGAGGAGCTGGGGGCGGGTCAGGTCGTTGGCGAAGGCCTGGCGCCGGGAGGTGGTCCACTTGCTCGCGCCGGAGTCCCACGCCTCGGCCAGCGGGACCAGGTGGTCGATGTCCAGGTCGGAGGCGGCGGTCCAGGTGGCGCCGTCGTAGGGGGAGTACCAGCTGCCGCTGGTGGCCGCGCAGGAGGAGTCGGTGACGACGTTCGTGCCGTCGCGCTTGAGGACCGTCTCGCGGGTGTTGCAGGTGCCGCTGACGGTGATCCAGAGGGGGAACAGGTCGCGGCTGTAGCCGGTGCGGTTCTCGGCCGCCACGGTGAGCGAGGCGAGGTAGCCGCGGGCGGTGGAGGCGCTGACCGGGGTGGGGAGGGCGGCGGAGGCGTTCGGGCCGTTGAGGAGGCCGACGGTGCCGAGGAGGCCGGTGAGCGCCGCGAGTATGCTCAGCCGTCGACGCGCGTAGAGCTTTGGCATGCCAACTCCTGTGGGGGTGTGGGGTGTTGGTGCGCGAGCAGGGGAATGCTCGTGGCACCGCGTTGCGGAGAGGTGTGCGTTCGGTAAGAAGCTAATGACGCGTGCATGACACAACAAGGGGTGTGACGAGAGTTACGGCCCTTTGGGGACGGCCGGGGCGTCCCGTACGATGGACGGCGTTGAAGGGGAGTAGCTCTTCGCCGGACCGTCGACACACTGCTCAGCTCGCCTGAGCCGGCGCCCGGAGGCAGGCCTCGGACCGCGGGGCAGGCCAGCGAGACCTTCGGCCAGCAGTGCACCCCCGTGCCGTACGGCGCGGGTGGCCCGTGTGCTGCCGTGCCGAGGTGTCTCATCGCAGGTCACAGCACTCTCGGCGGGGCAGCCCCGACCGATTGAGGAATTTTGATCAGCATCACCGTCCTGGCGCTCGTCTTCGGCGTCGTCTTCCTGGCCGAGCTGCCGGACAAGACGGCCCTCGCCGGACTCGTCCTCGGCACCCGCTACCGCGCCTCGTACGTCTTCGCCGGTGTCGCCGCCGCTTTCCTGCTGCATGTCACGCTCGCCGTGGCGGCCGGCAGCGTGCTGACGCTGCTGCCGCAGCGGATCGTGCACGCCCTGACCGGCGTGCTCTTCCTGGGCGGCGCGGCGATGCTGCTGCTGAAGAAGGACGACGACGAGGAGGAGGTCCGGCGGCCCGGGGACCAGTCCTTCTGGAAGGTCGCCGGGACCGGCTTCATGCTCATCCTCGTCGCCGAGTTCGGAGACCTGACGCAGATCATGACCGCGAACCTGGCGGCCCGCTACGACAACCCGCTGTCGGTCGGCCTGGGTGCGGTGCTGGGCCTGTGGGCGGTCGCCGCCCTGGGCATCGTCGGCGGAAAGGCGCTGATGAAGCGGGTGCCGCTGGCCCTCATCACCAAGATCGCGGCCGTGCTGATGACCGGGCTCGGGGTGTGGAGCCTGTACGAAGCCGTGGCGGGCTGAGCTGAACAGCGTGTGAAGGGTTGCCGGAGCCGGTGGCAGGAAGCGGGTTCTGTTTTGTACCGTGGAGAAACAAAGTGGCTCCCGCCCGTTTCCCCTGACCGGCGGGCGGGGCCGCCTTGTCCCCCGGGACCGTCTTCCACCGGTTCCCGCCTCCCCCGCCGCGCCCTGGAGCTGCCGATGACGGCCACCGCCGTGCTCACCGCCCGCGCCCTCCTGCTGGACATGGACGGCACCCTCGTCAATTCCGACGCCGTCGTGGAGCGGATCTGGCGCCGCTGGGCGGAGCGGCACGGGCTGGACGGCGACGCGGTGATGAAGGTCGTCCACGGCCGCCAGGGGCACGCCTCGATGGCGCTGCTGCTGCCGGACCGGCCGGTGGAGCAGAACCTCGCCGACAACGCCCGGATGCTCGCCGCCGAGACCTCCGACATGGACGGTGTCGTCACGATTCCCGGCGCCCCCGCCTTCCTCGCCGCGCTGCGGGACGCGGGCGTGCCGCACGCGCTCGTGACCTCCGCCGACGCGCCGCTGTCCACCGCCCGCATGGCCGCCGCCGGCCTTCCGCTGCCCGACGTGCGCGTCACCGCCGAGTCGGTCGGCGCCAGCAAGCCCGACCCCGAGGGCTTCCTGAAGGGCGCCGCCGAAGTGGGCGTCGACCCCGCCGACTGCGTGGTCTTCGAGGACTCCGGCGCGGGCATCGCGGCGGGACGCGCCGCGGGGATGCGGGTGATCGGCGTCGGCCCGCGCGCCGGCCTCCACCGCCCGGACGCGCTGGTGCGCGACCTCACCGAGGTACGGGTGGAGCCGACGGGCGACGGGGTGCGGCTGCACATCGGGTGACGGGGGCGCTCGCGCGGGCGCGGTGACCCGATCGTCGCGTCTGCTCGTCGGGGGGTTCGGCGGTTCCGCCTCCGGGGCCCCTCGCGCGAGAGGGGCACGCGCCGAGTCGGCCCCGGGGTACCGGCGTCTCCGCCTCCGCCGGTGGGGCGCCGGCGTGTGGCGGGGGCGGGCGTCCATGTCTCCCGCCCGTTCGGGCTTGTCCCGGCTCCCCTCAGGGCTCCGACGTCTCCGCCTCCAGGCTCGCCCGGGTCGCGGGGCCGTACACGCCCGTCTCGTCCGCGCGGATGCCGCGGGCCCACTGGTAGGTGCTCACGGAGTCCTCGACCTGCCGGCCGAAGACGCCGTCGGCCGGGCCGGTGTAGAGGCCCAACTGGGCCAGCCGCAGCTGGAGTTCGGTGACCTCGGGCCCCTGGTCGCCGCGGCGCAGCACGAGGGCCGGCTCCACCGTGGCAGTGGCCCGGACCGGCGACGCGGTCTGCGTCGGCCCGGCGGTCCCGGCCCCCGAGCCGGCCCCGGAACGCGACGGCGAGGGCGAGGCGTCCGACGCCGAGGCCGAGGGGGACGGCGAAGGGCTCGCGTCGGCGGACGGCCGGGGCCTCGCGGGCGTCGGCCGCGCGGGCGGCGCGACGGCCGTGGGCCCCGACGGCGCGATGGTCGCCGGGGGCACGTCCGGCACCCGCACCCGCACCTCCCGGGGCGCGGCCCCGTCCCGCACCGGCTTGTCGTACGAGAACAGCCCGCTCGCCAGTCCGGCTCCCGCCACCCCCGCGACCGCGGCCCCGGCCACGGCGAGCAGGACGGCCCGGCGGGTACGGCGGGTACGGCGCCGCTCCTCGCCGGTGCCGACGGGCGGACGGGGGGTGCCTGGTGAACGGGTGTGGTCCGGCGGACGGGTGGGGTTCGGCACGCCGGTGGTGGTCGTTCGGCCGGTGGCGCCGGGTGGCCCGCCGGTGTTCGTCGGACCGGCGGCGCTCGGCGGCCCGGTGGTGCCCGATGGCGCGGTGGGGTCCGCCGGGCGGGCGGCGTCGTGCGGGCGGCGGCCGGGGTCCGGTGAGCCCGCGCCGGCCGGGCCGAACGGGCTGAGGCCGGAGGCGCTGGGCTCGGCGGCCGTCGGCGGCATGGGCGGCGGGGCGGCCGGCTCCGCGGAGGCCGCGCGCAGCGGCCGGGTGCCGTCGTCGGGGGCGGGGGGCCCGCTCCCGGCCGCGGGGGCACGGTCCTCGGTGCCGGACCCGCCGTCCGGCGCGCCGTCCCAGGATCTCGCCGCGTCCGGCGCCGCGCCGTCCCCTTCCCCGCCCGACTCGAGGTCGACGTAGGGCCGGATGCGCAGGGGGTCGAAGTCCTCCGCCGCGGCCGCCTCCGCCGTCCGGGTGGCGCGCAGGGCGTCCGCCGCGCGCTGCCCGCAGGGGCAGGACGGGCTGCCGTCGCTCTCGCGGGCCGCCCCGCACTCCGGACAGGCGTGCCCCCTCGGCTCCTCCACGCGTCGCCCCCTCCCGTGAGAACTCCAGGGATTATGCAGATCGTCTTCACGCGACCTCCCCGAAGCCCCCGGAATGGCCGCCTCCAACGGGACTCGACAGGCCATAACGGGACACACCGTCGACGATGGGAGAGGTCACGAGAGGCTCGGGAGGTCCGCATGGCCGGGGATGCGCACGGTGTGCCGGGAGCCACCGGCGAGGTGCGGAACGTACGCCCCGCACCCCCGCCGCCGCAGCACGGCGCCGCCGTCGCCGAGCACGTCTCCGGCGACGTGCTGGTGTCGATCGGCGCCCTGCTCCTCGGCATGCTGCTGGCCGCGCTCGACCAGACCATCGTCTCGACGGCGCTGCCCACCATCGTCAGCGACCTCGGCGGACTGGAGCACCTGTCCTGGGTGGTCACCGCCTACCTGCTGGCCTCGACCGCCGCGACCCCGCTGTGGGGCAAGCTCGGTGACCAGTACGGGCGCAAGAAGCTGTTCCAGACCGCGATCGTCGTCTTCCTGATCGGCTCCGCGCTGTGCGGCATGGCGCGGGACATGTCGCAGCTGATCGCCTTCCGCGCTCTGCAGGGCCTCGGCGGCGGCGGGTTGATGGTGCTGTCGATGGCGATCGTCGGCGACGTCGTCCCGCCCCGGGAGCGCGGCCGCTACCAGGGGCTGTTCGGCGCGGTGTTCGGCGCGACCAGCGTGCTCGGCCCCCTGCTCGGCGGACTGTTCACCGAGCATCTGACCTGGCGCTGGGTCTTCTACGTCAACCTGCCCGTCGGCGTCGTCGCCCTCGCCGTGATCGCAGCCGCCCTGCACATCCCCCGCAAGGCGCAGCGCCACGTCATCGACTACCTCGGCACCGTCCTCATCGCCTCGGTCGCCACCTGCCTCGTCCTGGTCGCCTCGCTCGGCGGCACCACCTGGGGCTGGGGCTCCCCGCAGTTCGTCGGACTCGCGCTGCTGGGCGCCGTGCTCGCCTGCCTGTTCGTGGCCGTGGAGCGCCGGGCGGCCGAGCCGGTGCTGCCGCTGAAGCTCTTCCGCGTGCGCACCTTCACCCTGTCCGCGGTGATCAGCTTCATCGTCGGCTTCGCCATGTTCGGCGCGATGACCTACCTGCCGACCTTCCTCCAGGTGGTGCGGGGCGTCTCGCCCACCATGTCCGGCGTGCACATGCTGCCGATGGTGTTCGGCATGCTGCTGGCCTCCACCGGGTCCGGGCAGATCGTCAGCCGCACCGGCCGCTGGAAGGTGTTCCCCATCGCGGGCACCGCCGTCACCACGATCGGGCTGCTGCTGCTTCACCGGCTCGACGAGCACAGCTCCGCCGCCGCGATGAGCGGCTGCTTCTTCGTCTTCGGCCTGGGCCTCGGCCTGGTCATGCAGGTGCTGGTCCTCATCGTGCAGAACGCCGTCGGCTACGAGGACCTCGGCGTCGCCACCTCCGGCGCCACCTTCTTCCGCTCCATCGGCGCCTCCTTCGGCGTCGCCATCTTCGGCACGGTCTTCGCGAGCCGCCTCGGTGACAAGCTCGCCGCCGCCTTCGCGGGCCTGCGGCTGCCGGCCGGGGCCTCCCCGGACGGCCTCGCGTCCGACCCGCGCGGCATCGCCGCCCTGCCGCCCGCGCTGCGCCCGGCCGCCCTGCACGCGTACGCCTCCGCCATCACCGACGTCTTCCTCTACGCCGCTCCCGTCGCCCTCCTCGGCTTCCTGCTCTCGTGGTTCCTGAAGGAGGACAAGCTGCGCGGTTCGGTCACGGCGCCGGACGTCACGGAGACCCTCGCGACCAACCCCGTCGAGCGGTCGTCGTACGACGAGGTGTGCCGGGCCCTGTCCGTGCTGGGCACCCGCGAGGGCCGGCGCGAGATCTACCGTGAGATCACCGAGCGGGCGGGCTACGACCTCCAGCCCGCGTCCAGTTGGCTGCTGCTGCGGATCAAGAAGTACGGCTGGGTCGAGCCGGCCGAGCTCGCCGAGCGCAGCCCCGTCCCGCTCGGAGTCATACTCGGCGCCGTCCGCCAGATCGAGGAGCGGCGGCTGGGCGAGCGGCGGGGCCTCGACCTCGTCCTGACCGACCGGGGCCGCGAGGCCGCGGAACGGCTCGCCGCCGCCCGCGAGGAGTCCCTCGCCGAGCTGCTCGGCGACTGGTGGGGACCGGACCGCCCGACCGATCTGGTGCAGCTGGTGAGGGAGCTGACCGACGAGATGTGCGGCTCCGACTCCGAGCGGCCGCACGACGTGCGGGCGGTGACCCGGCTCCCGTGAGCGGGGAGGCCCGGGAGCCCCTCAGACCAGCGGCTTGGTGAACCAGTGCTCGGCGTACCGGTCGTCGTTGTGCGGCTCGGTCTCCCGGTAGCCGAGGCGCGCGTACAGGGCGCGGGCCTCGACCAGGTCGCCGCGGGTGTCGAGGATCATCCGCCCGGCGCCGAGCGCGCGGGCCGCGTCCTCGGCCGCGGCCACCAGGAGGGCCGCGCCGCCCTTGCCGCGCATCTCCTCGTACAGGAAGACCCGGGTCAGTTCGGCGGTCGAGGCGTCCAGCAGCCGCACGCCCGCCGTACCGGCCGGCACGCCGTCGTGGCGCGCGACCAGCAGCCGGCCGCCGGGCGGCGCGAGGTCCGCGCCCGACCGTGCGGCGATTTCCCGCTCCAGCTCCGCGGGGTCGGTGCGGCGCCCCTCGTGCAGCAGGTACCAGCGGTCGCTGACCTCCGTGTAGTACGCCCGCCACAGGGCGGCGGCGACGGGGGAGTCGTGGGATTCCGGGCTCACGGTCCAGCTCATGGGCGCCATTGTCGGCGGCGGGGCCGCCGAGGCGGCAACCGAATAAACGCGGCCTCCGCCCGGGGCGGCGCCGCCTCCGCCCAAGCCGTCCGCCGGGACCGTTTGTCGCCGGTGTTCCGGGCAACCCGAACGAAGAACCGGCCAGTTGGGCCGAACACACCCGGAAGGCACCCATGTCCACAGGTTTGATCATCGCTTTGATCGTGATCGTGGCGGCCGTCGCCGTGGTGGCGGGCGTCCTTGCCATGCGTGCCCGGGGCCCGCACGGCGGACGGAACCTGAAACGGCGCTTCGGACCGGAGTACGAGCGGACCGTGGCCCGGCACGACGGCGACACCCAGGCCGCCGAGCGTGAGCTCACCGCCCGGGTGGAACGCCACGGCGACCTGCGGCTGCGGCCGCTGGAGCCGGCCGACCGCGAGCGGTTCGAGGCGCGCTGGACGGCCGTGCAGGAGCGGTTCGTCGAGGCGCCGCGGGAGGCCGTGGCCGAGGCGGACCGCCTGGTCTCCGAACTGGCCGGTCACCGGGGCTACCCGGACGGCGGGCAGTACGAGGAGCAGCTCGCCGCGCTGTCGGTGCACCACGCCCAGCACGTGCACGGCTACCGGCGCGTGCACCGCGCCGTGCAGGCGCCGGTGGACGGTCCGCAGGAACGCCGCGCGAGCACCGAGGAGCTGCGCGAGGCCCTGGTCGAGGCCCGCGCGCTGTTCGAGGAGCTGCTCTCCACCAACGGCGGCGGCACGGGCCGTCCGCACCGTGACACGGCCGGCGCCGACGACCGTCACGCCCCGGCCCGCTCCAAGGGCCGATCCCACCTGGCCCTCAACCGGCATCAGACGAAGGAGAGCTGAACGAGATGACCGATCTGACACCGGACAGGGACGCGCAGCGACTGTCGAAGGGGGAGCGCCTGTCGGACGAGCGCCTGTCGGAGGGCGAGCGCCTGCCGGACGGCGGGACGGCCGGGAGGGAGAGGGCGGACGGCCGGGGCGCGATGACCGCCGCGGAGCCGGTCGCGGGCCGTGGGGGTCTGGACCGTGAGGAGTCTGCCGCCGGACGTGCGGACCTGAACCGTGAGCAGCCTGCCGCCGGCCGCGACGCGGTGCCCGGCGGGGAGACGGTCATGGGCCGGTCCGGGGCGACCGGGGAAGAACCGCTCGGTACGGCGGCCGGTGGCGCGGGCTCACGGCGGGAAGCCGTGTCCGGCCAGGACCCGGCGCTCACCGGGCGCACCTCGACCGGTCGCGACACCCTGCCCGGCGGTCGTACGGCATCGGACGGGACGGCGGCTCGGGGCGTGGACGCGGACGGCAAGGACGCCGTCGCGGGCCGGGGCTCCACGGCGGCCGGCGGCGATGCCCGGCCGGGACGGCACGACGAGCTCTCCCCCTCGACGACTACGACCACGACAGCGACCGGCGCGACCGGCACGCACGGCACCACCGGCACGCACGGCAAGCACGGCGCGCACGGCGCCGAGGGCACCGTCTCCCCGCTCCTCCCCGGCGACGAGTGCGACAAGATCGGCGCGCGGCTGCGGGACACCGTCACCGGGTTCGTCGACAGGCCGCAGGACGCCGTCCAGGAGGCGGACCGGCTGGTCGAGGAGCTCGCGGCCCGCTTCACGGAGGCCCTCGACCAGCGGCGCAGCACCCTGCGCGCCGCCTGGCACTCCGGCGGCGAGGGCACGTCCGGTACCGCTCCCGACACCGAGCGACTCCGGCTCGCCCTGCGCGACTACCGCGAACTGGCCGACCGGCTGATGCACCTCTGAGAATCCGGGAATCCCGCGCATCCCGCACGGCGGAGGAGGGCGGGGGAGGCGGAACGCCGCACCCCGCCGTTCCGGCACCCGGGCGCGGCACCCGCCCCGCCCGTCGCCCCTACCGCGCCGCCCGGCCCCCGCGCCGCTCCCGCCACTCGCGGACGACCTCCTCGACGTCGTACCGCTTGAGGCCCAGCGGGGGACCGGGCGGCGGCTTGAGCATCATGTCGAGGATCTTGGCGTTGATGTCCGTGAGGATCTTCCGGACGATCCGCTCCGAAGGGGCCGCATGCGCGGCCGCGAGCGCGTCCTCGGCCTCCTTGCGCAGGGCGAGCGACGGCGGCAGGACCGACAGGCCCTCGCCGGCCATCTTGCGCTTGACCCACCACAGTTCTTCGTAGGACATGTCACCGGGCAGGGGCTTCCCCGTCCCCGGCAGCCGGTCGAACTCGCCGCGCGCCTGCGCGTCACGGATCTGCTTGTCGACCCAGGACTCGAACGGCACACCGGGTGGCTTTCGCTCGGTCATGCGTCCATTGTGCCGGACGGGCCCGGGCCGGGCGATTTATCATGCCGCCGCGGTGCGCCAACGAGGCGCTCCGGCAACGGCATTGGCGCGGCTGAGCACGAGGAAGCGGCTCGGGCGCCCCGAAACACGAGGAGCGCACGTGCTCGAACTGACCATGGCCACCGTCTCCGGGGCGGACGAGGGTGCCACGGCCGGCATGCTCATGGCCGACGCGCCCAGCGAACCGGGCGCCGTGCTGCGGGTGGGCCGCGACCGGGCCGTGTGCCGGCTGGTGACGCCCGAGGACTGGCTGTTCGTCTCCCGGGTGCACCTGGAGTTCCAGTGCGGTCCCGACGGCGGCTGGCAGGTCACCTGGCTGCGCGGCTCCCAGGCGGACCCGTCCTCCGAGGTCAGACTCGTGATCGGCGAGTACGCCCAGGCCCTCGCCTACGGCGGGAGCGTCGGGCTGCCCCGGGGCGGCGCCGGCGAGATCGTCATCCGGGACCGCACCGGCCCGCGCAGCGTCAACGTCGGCTTCTTCCACGAGGTGTGACGCCCGGGCGGGCCCGGGCCGCCGCCGCGAGAGCCGGTGGCGCCGTCCCGGGCAGCGGCCACGCCGCCGCCCGGCGGGGATCACTGCGCAGCCCGTCAGGCCTACGCCACCACCCACCCGGGGCTACGCCACCACCCGGGCCAGCGCGAAGCCGTCGTAGCCCTTGCTGCCCACCGTCTGGATCGCCGTGCCCTGCAGTCGCGGGTGCGCGGCGATGAGTTCCAGCGCGGCCCGGGTGCCGCGCACGCTGGGGTCGGTGCTCGCGGGGTCGGTCACGCGGCCGCCCCGCACGACGTTGTCCACGATGATCAGGCTGCCCGCGCGGGTCAGCTTCAGCGCCCACTCCACGTAATGCGGGTTGTTGACCTTGTCGGCGTCGATGAAGACCAGGTCGAAGGGGGGCGGGTTCTCGTCGGCGAGCTTGGGCAGCGACTCCAGGGCCGGGCCCACCCGCACCTCGGCGATCCGGTCGACGCCGGCGTGGGCGAGGTTGCGGCGGGCGACGTCGGCGTGGTGGGCGTCGTACTCCAGCGTGACCAGGCGGCCGTCGGCGGGGAGCGCGCGGGCGAGCCAGATCGTGCTGTAGCCGCCGAGCGTGCCGATCTCCAGAATGGTGCGGGCGCCCTGGACCTGGGCGAGGAGGTGCAGCAGCTTGCCCTGGTTGGGCGCGACGTTGATGTGCGGCAGGCCCTCCGCGTCGCTGTCGCGCAGCGCGGCCCGCAGCGCCTCGTCCTCGGGCGAGAGCAGCGCGGTGAAATAGGCGTCGACGTCGTCCCAGAGCTGCGAGTCGCTCATGCACAGAACCTTTCGTGCGACTAGTTAGATAATCTAAGTAGCTTCGCTAACGAATATAGCCGTGCGGGAGCGCCGATGTCAGTGATTTTCAGCCGATCGGAGGAGGGGTCGGCACCGGCGGCGGAGGCGGCACCGGGCGCCGGGAGCGCCGTACCGCGTACAGCGCCGCGGCGGCCAGGGCGAGCGCGGCGCCGCCGCCCGTGGTCAGCAGCCACGCCGGGACACCGGCCACCTCGCGCAGCCGGTCGGCGTAGACCACCTCCCGGTACGGCGTGTCGGTGCCCGTACGGCGCAGGGTGTGGTCGCCGGAGATACGGGCCGGGAGCGGGAACTCCTGGTCCACGACGGTGAGGTAGGGCGCGCCGCGGGAGAGTTCGGCGAGCGGGCCGGAGGCCGTCGTCAGCCGGCCGGCGAAGCCGACGCGCCAGGGATTGCCGCCGATCGTGGTGGCCGGTTCCATGCGGTGGGCGGCCAGGACGAACAGCGAGAGCGACTGCGGGCTGCGGGCCAGGCGGGACAGGCGCATCGGATAGACCGGGGCGTCGGCCGCGAAGGTGAGGTGCAGCGGGTCGAGGGTGCCGTTCAGGGCCGTGGACCCGCTGCCGCCCCGCGGCGTCAGGCGGATCGCCACGTACTCCCAGCGCCGCTCCACGTAGGGCTCGAGGGCGCGGTCCAGGCGGTCGGGCAGGGTGAAGCCGTGGGAGTGGAGCCAGCCGGCGAGCGCGTCGGGGTCGGTGGCGGTCAGGCGGGCCACGTCGAACGGGCCGAGCCGCTGGCGCCCCACCACCCCGACGCCGCCCGCGCCGACCGCGCCGGGAGAGGCCGCGCCCACGCGGTCGCCGGAGTCGAAGGGCCAGTCGCCCCGCTGCGGCCAGAAGTGGTGGCGGGTGCGGTGGGCGGGGGCGGAGGCGGCGGCGAGCTGGTCGAAGAGCGCCGGGTCGCCCAGCCGGACGGTCGCCCGGTGCGGGACCGGCATGATCCACGCGGCCCGACCGGCGTTCCCGGTGACGGTCAGGCGCATCACGATCTGCTCCTGCCGCCCGTCCCAGCGGACGGCGGACACCTCACGGCCGACGGCGATCCGGCGGTCGGGGTCCGTCACCATGGCGCCGCAGCCGCACGCGTAGGCGGGGGCGACGAGCCAGGCGAGCTGGACGCCCAGCAGGGCCAGTACGACCGTCAGCACGCGCCCGCGCCCGCGCACGCGAGTCCCAGCGCGTCGCTGAAGGCCGACCGCACCGATTTCGAGCTTCTCCATGGACCAACGCCCCCCGTCCCGTCACCGCCAGGGGATCAGACGGTGGGACGGAGGGCGTGGTTCCAGGGGAGGTCAGGACCTCCGGGGCGGCCCCGTATGGGCCGCTCGCCCGGTCAGTGCCGGACGGCGCCCTTCGGGGCGTCCTTCGCGGCACCGGCGTTGGCGGCACCGGCCTCCGCGCCGGAGGCGTCCTCGGCGCGCTCCACCGCGGGGGCGGAGCCCGGCAGCGGGCGGCCGGCCGACTCGGCCATGAACCAGACCGCCGCACCACCGATCAGCGACGCCGCCATCATGTAGTAGGCGGGCATCATCACGTTGCCCGTCGCGCCGATCAGCGCGGTCACCACCAGCGGGGTCGTACCGCCGAACAGGGACACCGAGATGTTGAAGCCGATCGACAGGGAGCCGTAGCGGACCCGGGTGGGGAACAGGGCCGGGAGCGCCGCCGGCATGGACGCGGTGAAGCAGACCAGCAGCAGGCCCAGGGCGCCCATGCCCAGCGCGACCGCCAGCAGGCTGCCCTGGCGGATCAGCAGCAGGGCGGGGACCGACAGGAACAGGAAGCCCGCGCAGCCGGCCGCGATCATCGGGCGGCGGCCGATCCGGTCGCTCAGCGCACCGGCGAAGGGCTGCACGATCATCATCAGGACCATCACGCCGAGCACCACCAGCAGACCGTGCGTCTCGTCGTACTTGAGCTCACTGGTGAGGTAGCTCGGCATGTACGACAGCAGCATGTAGTCCGTGACGTTGTAGATCAGCACCAGGGCCATGCACAGCAGCAGCGCCTTCCACTGGCCCGCGACCATCTCGCGCAGCGGCACCTTCGGGCGGCGCGACTCCGCCTTCTCGGCCTCGGCGGCGAACGCCGGGGTCTCCTCCAGGCGCAGCCGCAGGTAGAGGCCGATGATGCCCATCGGACCGGCGATCAGGAACGGGATCCGCCAACCCCACGAGGTCAGGTCCTCGGTGGACAGCAGGGCCGTCATCAGGGTCACCAGGCCCGCCCCGCCGACGTAGCCGACGAGCGTGCCGAACTCCAGCCAGCTGCCCAGGAAGCCGCGCTTCTTGTCGGGGGCGTACTCGGCGATGAAGGTGGTCGCGCCCGCGTACTCGCCGCCGGTGGAGAAGCCCTGCACCAGGCGGGCGGCCAGCAGGAGCAGCGGGGCGCCCACGCCGATCGTCGCGTACGACGGGATCAGGCCGATCGCGAAGGTGCCGACCGCCATCATGATCATGGTGGTGGCCAGGACCTTCTGGCGGCCGATGCGGTCGCCGAGCGGGCCGAAGACCATGCCGCCGATCGGGCGGACGAGGAAGGCCGCGGCGAAGGCGCCGAACGTGGACAGCAGCTGCGCCGTCGGGTTCCCGGACGGGAAGAAGACCTTGCCCAGGGTCACCGCGATGTAGCTGTAGACACCGAAGTCGAACCATTCCATCGCGTTGCCCAGCGCGGCGGCCTTCACGGCGCGTTTGACGAGGGCCGGGTCGATGACGGTGGCTTCCTGGTTCCTGGAAACGGACTGGGACGGGGGAGCAGCGACTGTGGCAGCCGACAAGGGTTCGCTCGCCTACCTCTCGACGGGGACAGGGACGCGACCCACGCGACGGCGCTGACGTGCGGGCCGAAAACGACCCGCTCACGGCGGGCCCAAAAACGACCATACGGCGGATTGTGTGCCTTACGGACCGTACGGCAGTCGTTGCATGCTGCACATAAATGGGCGCCAAGCAGGTACTTCCGGCCGCTCCCCGCGCACTTTCCGGCCGTATGCCTGTGATGCTTCTCGCGCCCCACCGTGGGAACCGCACCGCCCCCGCATCCACTCCCGCGGGCGCTGTCCATCGACATGGAGCACTGGCCGCGCGCGGCGGCGGCGCCCGCTCCGCCGGAGGAGCGGGAGGCCGGGGCGGGCGGCACCGCGCTCGCCGCACGCCGGCCGGCCTCCTGGGGCGGGACGGTCTTCACCGAGGCGGGATGAGCGCGCTCACGTCCGGTAGCGGTAGATGATCCGGCCCCGGGTGAGGTCGTAGGGGCTCAGCTCCACGAGCACCCGGTCGTACGGGAGGATCTTGATGTAGTTCTTCCGGATCTTCCCGCTGATGTGCGCGAGCACCTTGTGCTCGTTGTGCAGCTCCACGGTGAAGGTGGCGTTGCGCAGACATTCGACGACGGTTCCCTCCATTTCGAGACCGCCCGATGTTTTCGGCAAAATCACTCGTTCCTTTGAGTCGACGACGGTGAAAAACGCGAGGACGTGCTGGGATGTGGCGGCGCCTCAGCGGCGCACCAACTCCACGTTCACGCCTGTGCGCCGGGCGCCCACGCCCTCGAAGAGCGCCGCGGCGGCGGCATTGGACTCGTCCACCTCGGCCCATGCCGTTTCGGCGCCGGAGCGGTGCAGCGAACCGAGCGCCTGGGCCAGCAGCGCCCGCGCGATGCCCTGGCGCCGCTCCTCGGCCAGGACCGCGACCAGTCCGATCCGCGGCCTTCGGGGGACCAGCGCCATCCGGACCAGCCCCACGTAGCGACCGGACCGTTCCGCGACCGCGTACTTCGACGGGTCCACGACGGTGACCCCGGCGGGGCGGGGCAGCACCTCGGCCGGCATCGTCCGCCAGCCGACCGTGGCCTCGACCTCGTCGCGAATCGCCCGGTCCAGCACGCGCAGCGGGTCCTCCCGCGCCTCGCCGGCGGGCACGATCGTCACAGCCGTGGGCGGTCGCACCGCGTCGAGCCCGGTGACCCGCGGGTCGGTGGGCACGGCGTACTCCCGCTCACGGCGCCCCGTGGTGAAACCGGCCCGCTCCCAGCCGGCCCTGACCTCGTGGTCGGTCTCGCCGGCCACCACGTACAGCGGTGCCGGCAGGTCGGCCACCATCGTGGCGGCGAGCCGGTCGAAGACCGCGCCCTGCCACGCGTCGACGCTGACGAACATCCGCCCGTCGGGCCTGCGCACAGCGTCGCCGCGCCCGACCTCCCGGTCGTCCTCGACGGCGAGCCAGTGCGTCTGCGAGATCCGTGCGATCGTCACCGGGCGCTCCCCGGCGCCCGAAGAGAAATGCGATGTGTCCATAGTGACGGCCTTTCAGGAATGCCTTGTCGGTCGAGGCACTCCCGAGGACGCCTATGTCACTCGCGCACCGTGCGGGAAAGGGGGAGCACCCACTTGAGAACAGCGTTCACGGGTCTCACCTCCTAGCGGCCTGTCACGGTGTTCCGCACGCTACCAAGCGGGCGGCATCCCGCCCAACCCATTTTCCGCGGCTGCTCCCGGCCCCGCCCCGCCGGGCAACGCGGGCCCCGGGACGGCCGGATGGCGCCGGCGGGCGCTTGCGGAGGCACCGGGCCCGGACGGCCGACGCGGACCACGGGTTCGGCGTCGTCGACGCGGCCGGTCCGGGCTCTCAGGCGGTGGTGACCCGGAGTTCCTTCACGCCGTTGAGCCAGGCCGAGCGCAGGCGGCGCGGAGCGGCGGTCATCCGCAGGCCGGGCATCGTGTCGGCGATCGCCCGGAAGACGAGGTCGATCTCCAGGACGGCCAGGGACCTGCCCAGGCAGTAGTGCGGTCCTCCGCCGCCGAAGCCGAGGTGCGGGTTGGGATCGCGGGTGATGTCGAAGGCGTCCGGGGTGTCGAAGACCTCCGGGTCGTGGTTGGCCGAGGCGTAGAAGAGGCCGACCCGGTCGCCCTTCCTGATCCGCCGGCCGCCGAGTTCGGTGTCCTCGACCGCAGTTCGCTGGAGGGACACCACCGGCGTCGCCCACCGCACGATCTCCTCGGCGGTCGTCGCGGGACGCTCCCGCCGGAACAGCTCCCACTGCCCGGGGTGGGTGAGGAAGGCGTGCATGCCGTGGGCGATGGCGTTGCGTGTCGTCTCGTTGCCCGCGACGGCCAGCATCAGCACGAAGAAGCCGAACTCGTCGGAGCCGAGGTTGCCCTCGTGCTCCGCGGCCACCAGCGTGGTGACGATGTCCTCGGCGGGGCACCGCTTGCGGTCGGCGGCCATGCTCTTCGCGTAGGCGATGATCGCCGCGGCCGACTCCGCCCCGGACTCCTCCGTGAGCGCGTACTCCGGATCGTCGTAGGCGATCATCCTGTTCGACCACTCGAAGATCCGCGCCCGGTCCTCCTGCGGCACGCCGATGAGCTCCGCGATGGTCTGCAGGGGCAGTTCGCAGGCGACCTCCGTGACGAAGTCGAAGGGGCCGGGCAGCGCGCGCGCCCGCTCCACGATCGCCCGTGCGCGGGTGCGCAGCCGGTCCTCCAGCGCCCGGATCGCGCGCGGGGTGAAACCGCGCTGCACGATCTGCCGGACCCGGGTGTGCTCCGGCGGGTCCATGTTGAGCAGGATCAGCCGCTGGGCGTCGATCGCCTCGCGCTCGATGTGCTCGCCGAAGCGGATGACGGCGGTGTGGAGGGAGGACGAGAACAGCTCGGGACGCGTGGAGACGTACCTGACGTCCGCGTGCCGGGTCACGGCCCAGTAGCCGTCGTCGGCGAAACCGGCCAGGCCGTGCGGCTGCTCGATCCAGTGGACCGGCTCCGTCCGGCGCAGCTCGGCGAACTCCGGAAGGGGTACGCGCTGGTGCAGCAGTTCGGGGTCGGTGGGGTCGAACCCGTCGGGCAGCGCTGGACAGGGCATGAGCGATTCCCACCGTTCTGACGGTCCATCACGCATTTCCGAGGAGGTAGTAACGGGTTCCGTCAGTGGCGAGGGGCGCGGCGCGCCGAAGTCCCGGGTGATTGGTACAGATGCGCGGACGGCGCCTTGGGGCCACCGGGACGATCATTCAGCCTCGGTGTAGAGCAGGCATAGCCCATTTCAAGGAGCAGCAGCCGGAGCTGACCACCGCGGTTCAGAGCCGTCCAGGGGCTGCCCGTCGGGCCGGCCTGGGCTCGGGCTGCTCAGGGTCAGTCGAGACAGAACTCGTTGCCCTCGATGTCCTGCATCAGGATGCACGACTCGTTCTCCTCATCGGCAAGCAGCGTTCGCACGTGTACCGCGCCGAGCGCGACCAGCCGCGCGCATTCGGCCTCCAGGGTGGCGAGGCGCTCCTCGCCCACGAGTCCGGTGCCGGCCCGCACGTCGAGATGCACCCGGTTCTTGACGACCTTCCCTTCGGGAACGCGCTGGAAGAGCAGGCGGGGGCCCACCCCCGAGGGATCACTGCAGGCGAAGTAGACGACCTGATCCTCGGGCGGCAGCGAGCGGTGGTAGTCCTCCCAAGTGGCGAACCCCTTCGGGACCGGCGGTACGACGTATCCCAGCACCTCGCACCAGAAGGCGGCGAGGCGCGCGGGTTCCGCGCAGTCGAAGGTGACCTGGAACTGCTTGATCGATGCCATCGGCGCACCATAGCAGGGGGACGCTGGTGCCCATCTCCCGCTGTAAACGGGCGCGTTGGGGGGAAGGCCAGCCCACAACGGCCGCGTTCCGCGTGGGGTGGGTGCGGCGAAGGCGACGGCCCCGGGGATCGGGGGCCGCCGCCTCCATGGCTGCCGTGAGGTGGCTCAGACCGCGGGTGCGGCTCAGTACCAGCCGTTGGCCTGCCAGAAGTTCCAGGCGGCGGTCGGGCTGCCGTAGCGGGAGTTCATGTAGTCCAGGCCCCACTTGATCTGGGTCTGGGCGTTGGTCTTCCAGTCGGATCCGGCCGTGGACATCTTGGAGGCCGGGAGGGCCTGGACCAGGCCGTAGGCGCCGGAGGAGGAGTTGGTCGCGGAGACGTTCCAGTTGCTCTCGCGCTCCACGATCTTGCTGAACGCGTTGTACTGCGCGGCGTCCGGGATCATCTGGCGCGCGATCGCCTGCGCCTGACCGCCAGGGGTGGCGGTGGCGGCCTGGGCGGGGGCCGCGGTCAGGGCCATGCCGACGGCGGCGGCGGCCACGACGGCGGTGGTGAGGGACTTCTTCGGCGTGGCGATGCGGCGGATGAAGGAGACGGACACGGAGAACCTCTTGCGTCGGGGACGGTGGGGGGTCGCGTGCAGTTCCGTCACCACGCGGTGCGCGGTGGGGCGTGCGTCGGTGCCGCGACCCGTGGGGCCTGTGGCGCCTTGCGACGTCGCTCAGACAAGCAGGTGCGAAATCTGTCCGCAAACACCCCTTTTACTAGTTGTGGTCGCATCCGGGTTGAAGGTCCGGTGTGTGAGCTACATCGCAATGCGCAGGTCAGCGGGGGTGTCCGGGCGTGCGGGCCGGGCCCGGGGACTACGGCCCGGGGTCGTAGGTGATCCGCGTCACGTGGGCGGGCTCACGGAGGCCGTCGCCGTCCGCGCACACGGACTCACGGAGCGGGTGCGTCGAATGTGACCGGCGCCTCGAAGGCGGCGCGGCGGGTGGCGCGGCGCAGGGCGCGGAGCAGCGCGGGGCCGAGGGTGAGGGTCAGGACGACGGTGACCACGGCGCGTCCCAGGTCCCAGCCGAGCGAGGTGGCCAGGCAGTACGCGAGGAAGCGGGCCAGGTTGGCGGGGACGGCGGCGTGCGGGTCGAAGGCGATGGAGGAGGCGAGGGCGCCCATGAAGGGCCAGCCCGCGAGGTTCATGACCGTTCCGTACGCGAACGCGGCGAGGAAGCCGTAAAGGGCCAGCAGCGCCGACTCGGCGCGGCCGCGCAGGCGTTCGGGGCCCGGCAGCAGGCCCGCGCCCATGGTGAACCACCCCATGGCCAGCATCTGGAACGGCATCCACGGACCCACCCCGCCGGTGAGCAGGGCCGAGGCGAACATCGTGACGGAGCCGAGCACGAACCCGAAGCCCGGTCCGAGGACGCGCCCGCTCAGCACCATCAGGAAGAACATGGGCTCGATGCCGGCGGTCCCGGCCCCGATCGGGCGCAGGGCCGCGCCGGTCGCGGCGAGTACGCCGAGCATGGCGACCGCCTTCGGGCCCAGGCCCGACTCGGAGATCGTCGCGGCCACGACGGCGACGAGCAGGACCAGCAGGCCCGCGAACAGCCAGGGCGCGTCCTGCGCGTGCGCGCCGAGCTGCGAGTCGGGCGGGGCGAGGAAGGGCCAGCCGAAGCCGACGACCCCCACGGCGCTCACCAGGACGAGGGCGGCGAGCGAACGGGGGCCGAGGCGGACGGCCCGCACCCGGCGTCGCGGGCCGGTCGTGCGAGCGCCTTCGCGCCGTGAGTCCGTCATGGGCGGGCCTTCGTGCCGTGGGTCGGTCGTGCCGGGGCTCTCGCGGCGCGGGCCGGTCGTGCCAGGGACTTCGTGCCGTGAGTCCGTCGTGCCGGGGCTCTCGCGGCGCGGCTCGGTCGGGGTACGGCCTTCGTGCCGCGGGTCCGTCGTGCCCGGGCTCTCGCGGCGCGGCTCGGCCGGGGTACGGGCTTCGTGCCGCGGGTCGGTCTCGTCACGGCCTCGGCGCTGTCCGGCGGTCGTGCGACGGGCTCCGCGCTCCTCGGCGGTCATGCGAGGGCCTCGCGCACCTGGGCCGTGGTCAGCCACGGCTGCGGCGCCAGGATCTTCGTCACCTGCGGCGCGAAGGACGGGGAGGAGACCACCACGTCCGCCGTCGGGCCGTCCGCGATCACCTCTCCGTCGGCGAGCAGGACCACCCGGTGGGCCAGCTCGGCGGCGAGTTCCACGTCGTGCGTGGCGAGCACGATGGCGTGGCCCTCGGCGGCCAGGGCGCGCAGGACGGCGACCAGGCGGGCCTTCGCCGCGTAGTCGAGACCGCGGGTCGGCTCGTCGAGCAGCAGCAGGGGCGGGCGGGCGGTGAGGACGACGGCCAGGGCGAGCGTGAGCCGCTGGCCCTCGGAGAGGTCACGGGGGTGGATGCCGTCCGTGATGCCGGGCAGCAGCTCCGAGACCAGGGTCCGGCAGGTGCCCGGCGGGGCCCCGGCGTCCCGGTCGGCGGCGGCGCACTCGGCGGCGACCGTGTCGGCGTAGAGCAGGTCGCGCGGCTCCTGCGGGACCAGGCCGACGCGGCGGACCAGCTCGCGGGGCGGGGTGCGGTGCGGGGGCGCCCCGCCGACCTGGACCCGCCCGGCGGACGGCTCGACCAGGCCGACCAGCGCCCCGAGGAGCGTGGACTTGCCGGCGCCGTTGCGGCCCATGAGCGCGATGGTCTCGCCCGGCGCGACGGCCAGGTCCACCTGCCGGAGCGCGTCCACGCGCCCCCGCCGGACGGCGAGCGAGCGCACGTCGGCGACGGCGGCGGCGCCCGCCTCGGAGGCGGAGACACCACCCTCGGCGGTCGGGTGCTCCGGCGTGACGGTGGGCGCGGCCCGCCGGAACAGACGCTGGAGGACGCCGGGGGAGTGGGGGACGGCGGGCCGGGACGGGATCCCGGGGGAGGGGACGCCGGGAGAGGAGGGCGCGGGGCGCGGGACGTGGTGTGCCAGGCGGTCGCGCAGGGAGGCGGCGCGGCGGCGAGCGTCGCGGACCGTCAGGGGGAGGGGGGTCCAGCCGGCCAGCCGGCCGAGGTCCACGACCGGGGGGAAGACGGGGGAGACGGCCATGACGTCCGCCGGGGCGCCGAGGACGGGCGCGGCGCCCGGGGAGGGCAGCAGGACGACCTGGTCGGCGTACTGGACGACGCGTTCCAGGCGGTGTTCGGCCATGAGGACGGTGGTGCCGAGGTCGTGCACCAGGCGCTGGAGGACGGCGAGGACCTCCTCCGCCGCCGCCGGGTCGAGCGCCGAGGTCGGCTCGTCGAGGACCAGCACCCTCGGGTGCGGGGTGAGCACCGAGCCGATCGCGACCCGCTGCTGCTGCCCGCCGGAGAGGGTGGCGAGGGGCCGGTCGCGCAGGCCCGCCAGGCCCAGCAGGTCCAGCGTCTCCTCCACCCGGCGCCGCATGACGTTCGGGGCGAGCCCCAACGACTCCATGCCGTAGGCGAGTTCGTCCTCCACCGTGTCCGTCACGAAGTGGGACAGCGGGTCCTGTCCGACGGTGCCGACGACATCGGCGAGTTCGCGCGGCTTGTGGGTGCGGGTGTCGCGCCCGGCCACCGTGACGCGGCCGCGCAGGGTGCCGCCCGTGAAGTGCGGGACGAGGCCGCTCACCGCGCCGAGGACGGTGGACTTGCCCACCCCGGACGGCCCGACGAGCAGCACGAGTTCGCCTTCCGGCACCTCGAAGTCGACGCCGCGGACGGTCGGTTCGGCGGCGCCGTCGTACGTCACGGAGACGTCCTCGAAGCGGATCATGAGGGCTCCTCGGCGGCGGGGGTGGACGGGGCGGGGGGACGGCCGGTGGCGGCGCGGCGGGGTGCGGCTCCCCGCCCCGGTGCGGGGGCCGCGGGGGCCAGGAACGCCGGGAGCAGGCCCAGGAGTACGGCCGTCGCGGGCCACAGCGGGAGGGCCGGGGCGGCGAGCGGGACCACGCCCGGGTGCAGCGCGCCGGGATCCCGCGCCGCGGCCAGGAACAGCAGCGCGGCGACCGCCGCGCCGGATGCGGCGACCAGGCAGGAGCGCGCGTTCCAGGTGTCGGGGCGGTAGCGGGTGCGCGGCGAACGGCGGCCGCCGAGCCACAGACCCGCCAGCGCTGCGGCGACCCCGGCGAACAGGACGGGGAGGCCGTAGGTGCCGCCCTCGGCGGTGAGCAGCCCGTACGTTCCGGCGCAGACGCCGAGCAGCCCGCCGAGGGTGAGGGCGGCCGTGGTGCGCCGGACGGCGGGCGCCACCTCGGCGGTACGGCCGTAACCGCGGGCGTCCATCGCGGCGGCGAGGGCGACCGAGCGCTCCAGCGCGCCCTCCAGCACCGGCAGCCCCACGTGCAGCAGGCCCCGGACGCCGCGGTCCGGACGGCCCCGCAGCCGGCGCGCGGCGCGCAACCGGCGGACGTCGGCGACGAGATGCGGGGCGAAGGTCAGCGCGACGACGACGGCGACGCCGGTCTCGTACAGCGCGCCCGGCAGGGACTTCAGCAGGCGGGCGGGGGCGGCGAGGGCGTTCGCCGCGCCGACGCACACCAGCAGGGCCGCCAGCTTCAGGCCGTCGTAGAGCGCGAAGACCAGGGCCTCGGCGGTGACCCGGCCGCCGAGGCGGATGCCCTGCGCCCAGTGCGGCAGCGGGACTTCGGGCAGCGTGACGATCACGTGCGTGCCCGGGATCGGGGAGCCGAGCAGGGTGGCGAAGGCGAGGCGGACCAGTAGGACCGCCAGGGCCAGCTTGACGAAGGCCGGGTAGGAGCGGGCGGAGGGGGTGTCCGGGCGGCAGGTCACCACGACGTAGCCGGACACCGTCAGGAGGAGGGTGAGCAGGAGGGGGTTGGTGGTGCGGGTGGCGGCGGTGCCGAGGGCCAGCGACCACAGCCACCAGGCCCCCGGGTGGACCGCGAGCCGGGAGGGCGTGCCGCGCGACGGGCCGCGCCCGGGGCCGTCGCTACCCATGCCTGCGCCGGCGCGCCTGCCACACCGCCGCCCCGGCCAGGGCCGCCACGCCCGCCGCGCCGGCGAGCAGCCCCACCGACGGGCCGTCACCGGACGGCTTCCCCGACGAGGACGCGGACGCGGAGGAGGCCGAGGACGAGGGCGAGGTCGGGTCCGGGGTGGCGCCCGCGTCCTTCCCCGCGGTCGTGACCTGCTCGCCGCAACCCTGCCGGGGATACCCGGCGATCGCGCACAGCAGGGCGTTGGTGTCGTACCGCAGCGGCCCCGCCACCGCGGCCAGGGCCTCGGCCGTCGTCGCGTCCGGGGACACCCGCGCGCAGGCCGTGCGCGGGTTCGGCGGGGTTTCGCCGGACGGGGCGTCCGCCCTGGTGCCGAAGTCGAGCACCAGGGCCACCCGCTTGCTGCCGTGCCGGGCCGGGGTCCGCGCGCAGATCGTGGCGAAGTCGGCCGTGCCGCGCGGCTGCTTCGCGTTCCGCGAGTCCTCGCTCACCGCGAAGCGGAAGCCCTGGACGTCGCCGTCGGCGGGGCGCGCCGTGGACGGCCCCTGCGTGGCGTACGACCAGTGGCCGCCGTCCCGCTCCCAGAAGGACCAGTAGCGGTAGCCGACGGCCTGCGCCTGGCCGGCGCCCGCCGGGAGCAGGAACGCGGCCAGGAGCAGGACGGCCCGCACGCGGACCCGGCGGGTCACGGCTGCTGCTTCTTCCGGCGGCCGCTGAGCAGGAAGCCGACGCCGATGCCGGCGACCAGGCAGACGCCGACGAGCCACCACACGCCGTACCCCGAGTCGCTCTTGCGGTCGGCGTGCGGGGACTTGTGCCCGGCCGACTGCGGGGCCGGGCCGGCGGCGTTGAGCCGGTCGACCAGGTTCACGCCGCCGAAGGCGCGCGGGTCGGTGCCCGTCGCGTTGGCCGCGAAGATCAGCTGGGCGTAGGCGGCGGGGCCGCTCTGCTTGGCCCACGCCTCGAAGTGCCCCTCCAGCCACCGCAGCGGCTTCTGCGCCTGCCCGGCCCCGCCCTGCGCGGCGAGCGCGACGACCGCGTCGGCGGTGTTGCCGTAGTCGGGCTGGTCGGTGGAGCCGGGGAGCACGGAGGTCAGGTAGCCGTCCTTGGCGACGGCCCCCGCGAGGTAGGACGCGCCGTTGGCGGCGGCGCGCTCCGGCGTCGCCTTGCCGGAGCCCGTGCAGTGGGCGGCCGTGCCGGCCGTGGCCGCGGCCTTCGCCGCGAAGCCCTGGCCGAGGGCGCCGACCACGCCGGCGGCGGTCGCGTCCGCGTTGGCGGCGAGCTTGCCCTTCTTGTCGGGCTGGTAGGCGAAGGCGCCGGCCCCGTCGCCGTCGCACGGCAGGGCGAGCTTCAGCAGGGCGTCGTAGGCGGACCGGCCGCCCTTCTCGACGGCGGTGGGCTTCTGGCCGGCCGCGGCGAGCGCGCCGACCACGACGGAGGTGGAGTTGGTGTCGCTGGGGCCGCCGGGGGCGTATCCCCAGCCGCCGTCCTTGTTCTGCGCGGACTTCAGCCAGGCCACCGCCTTGCCGGTCACGTCGTCATGGCCTCCGAGCGCGGCGAGCGCCTGGACGGCGGCGGCCGTGCTGTTGGTGTCCACCATCACCTTGGCGTCGCAGGCCTTCCCGGGCGTGGCGCGGAACGCGGCGAACGCGCCGTTCGCGCACTGCTGCCCGGTCAGCCAGTCCACCGCCTTCGCGGCGGGCCGCACGCCCACGGTGTGCTGGGCGAGCAGCGCGAGCGACTGGCGCCAGACGCCGTCGTAGGTGGGGTCGGTGCTGCCGTAGAGCCCCGACGGGATCGCCGGCTCGGGCGACGGGGACGGTGCGGCGACGGCGGGTGCCGCGGTGCCGAGCACGGCTATGGCGGCCAGAGCCGCGGCGGTGCGGCGAACGTTCATGATCGGCTGCTGCCTCTCCCTGAAGAGAGCCGGACAGCACGGGACACCCCGGGCGGCTCGGCTCCGTAACCTCGACGGTGCCGTGGGCCGGCGGACCGCCGACGCACGTGAGCCGGTCACGTCCGCCCGGGGCAGTCCGGCTCACCGCCCCACGGGCGGCTCACGGTTGCGGGTCAGCGCCGGAATTGCACCGGCTTCCCCCCGTACGGGTGTGATGACGACGCGGCCACTCTACCCGCAGGTAGCGGGGCCCCGAGAGGGGCCTGTGCGCCGGGGACCCGGCCCGCGCCCCCGCCGCCGCACCGCGCCGAGGGGGGTCCGTCACGGTGGCTCCGTCAGGTCCCCGTGCGGACCGATGCGCGGGGTGGTCCGCGGGAGCGGGTGGCCGCCGGGGAACAGGCTTCTCCAGCCGCGGAGTTGGGCTCGATGTCGCTCCCGCGACGGTGGAGACGGCGGCCCGGGCGCGGACGCACCGTCAGCGGTGAGGGGGGCGAGGGGGCGGTCGGCAGGCCCGGCGGACGGGCCTAGGCGTCCTCCGCCGGTGCCGTCAGGTCGATCAGACGGCAGGCCGTCTCTATGTCCGTCCGCACCTGGGCGATGGAGGCCCGGCCCGACAGCCAGGTGATCAGCGCCGAGTGCCAGGTGTGCTCGATCACCCGGACCGCGGCGAGCTGTTCGGGGGTCGGGCTGTCCAGGCCCATCGCGTCCAGGATGATCGCCGTGGTCTGCCGGGAGACCTGGTCCACCTCGGGGCTCACGCTGCGGTCGGCGAAGGTCAGCGCGCGGACCATCGCGTCGGCCAGGTGCGGCTCGCGCTGGAGCGCGCGGAAGGCCCGCATGAGGGTCTCCGCCACGCGTTCGGCCGCCGTCTCGCCCGCAGGGGGCTTCTTGCGCAGCGTGGCGTGCAGGTGCTCCAACTGGTCCTGCATCGTGGCGACCAGCAGATGCACCTTGGAGGGGAAGTAGCGGTAGAGCGTGCCGAGCGCCACCTGCGAGGACTCCGCGACCTCCCGCATCTGCACCGCGTCGAAGCCGCCCCGGCCCGCCAACTGGGCGCTCGCGTGCAGGATGCGGCGGCGCCGCGCCTCCTGCCGCTCGGTGAGGGGAGGCGGCGGAGGACCGTCCGCTCGGACGGAGTGGGGACCGGGGGAGGTCCGCGCGGTACGGGCTTCCCCCGTGGCTTCCGCAGGCATGGGCACCGTTCCGTGACAGTCGGTGAGGGCGGGTGATCGGACAGCGGGGCAGGGGTGCCGGCCGTGGCATGAATCACCTGATCCACTTCTCACAGCGCGGCTACCTGCCGGTAGATTCGGAGCCTCCTGGACGATCAAGTCTGAAACTTGTTCTAGATTAGCGTCCCGGCGTAATCTCGCGGGACAATGCAGGAAGAAGGGGGCCCAGAGTGACCGCTGAGGCCAGTCAGGCGGGTCCCCGGAAGGACCCGGCCGCGGACGGCGAGCGACCGCTCGACATCGCGCTCCTCACCTACAAGGGGAACCCGTTCTGCGGCGGGCAGGGCGTCTATGTGCGCCACCTCTCGCGCGAGCTGGCCCGCCTCGGCCACCGGGTGGAGGTGATCGGTTCCCAGCCCTACCCCGTGCTCGACGAGGGCCTCGACGGCCTGCGCCTGACCGAGCTGCCGAGCCTGGACCTCTACCGCCAGCCGGACCCCTTCCGCACCCCGAAGCGCGAGGAGTACCGCGACTGGATCGACGCGCTGGAGGTCGCGACGATGTGGACGGGCGGCTTCCCCGAGCCGCTGACCTTCTCGCTCCGCGCCCGCCGCCATCTGCGCGCCCGGCGCGGCCAGTTCGACGTCGTGCACGACAACCAGACGCTCGGATACGGGCTGTTGGGCGACGTCGGCGCGCCTTTGGTGACCACCGTCCACCACCCCATCACCGTCGACCGGCAACTGGAGCTGGACGCCGCCGAGGGGTGGCAGCGGCGCTGGCCCGTGCGCCGCTGGTACGCCTTCACCCGGATGCAGAAGCGCGTCGCCCGCCGCCTGCCCTCGGTGCTCACCGTCTCCGGCACCTCCCGCCAGGAGATCGTCGACCACCTCGGGGTGCGCGAGGACCGCGTCCACGTCGTCCACATCGGCGCCGACACCGACCTGTTCTCCCCCGACCCCTCGGTGCCGCGGGTGCCGGGCCGGATCGTGACGACGTCCAGTGCGGACGTGCCGCTGAAGGGCCTGGTCTTCCTCGTCGAGGCGCTCGCCAAGGTCCGTACCGAACACCCCGGGGCGCACCTCGTCGTCGTCGGCAAGCGGCCCACCGAGGGACCCGTCGCGCAGGCGGTCGAGCGGTACGGCCTGGAGGGCGCCGTCGAGTTCGTCAAGGGCATCTCGGACGCCGAACTGGTCGACCTGGTCCGCTCGGCCGAGGTCGCGTGCGTGCCGTCGCTGTACGAGGGGTTCTCCCTGCCGGCGGCGGAGGCGATGGCCACCGGCACCCCGCTGGTCGCCACGACCGGCGGCGCCATCCCCGAGGTCGCGGGCCGCGACGGCGAGACGTGCCTGGCGGTGCCGCCCGCGGACGCGGGCGCGCTCGCCGCCGCGCTGAGCCGGCTGCTGGAGGACACGGAGCTGCGGGACCGGCTGGGCCGGGCCGGGCGCGAGCGGGTGCTGCGCCACTTCACCTGGGCGCGGGCGGCCGAAGGGACCGTGGCCCGGTACCGGGAGGCCATCGCCGCGGCCAGGGCCGGGCGCGCCACGGCCGACGCCCCCGCCCGGTCGCGGTCCACGGCCGTCGCGGTCGGCGCGGCCGCGACCGCGAGCGGCCCGGCGGCGGCCGGCGCGGCGGAGGCCCGACCGGCTGCCGTGGCGACGGGCGGCGAACCGGCTGCCCTGGCCGCCCGCCCGGGAGCCACGGCCGTGGCGGCCGGATCCGAGGCGCAGGCCGCGGTGGAGGCGGCCAAGTGAGAGGCGCCGCACCCCAGATGACCGACGTCGATTCCAACCGCGAAAGCAGGAGCACGTGCTGACCGTCGACTTCTCCCGGTTCCCGCTCGCCCCCGGCGACCGTGTCCTGGACCTCGGCTGCGGTGCCGGACGGCACGCGTTCGAGTGCTACCGGCGCGGCGCCCAGGTCGTGGCCCTCGACCGGAACGGCGAGGAGATCCGCGAGGTCGCCAAGTGGTTCGCCGCGATGAAGGAGGCGGGCGAGGCCCCGGTGGGCGCGACCGCGACGGCGATGGAGGGCGACGCCCTCGCGCTGCCCTTCCCGGACGAGTCCTTCGACGTCGTCATCATCTCCGAGGTGATGGAGCACATCCCGGACGACAAGGGCGTACTCGCCGAGATGGTGCGGGTGCTGAGGCCGGGCGGCCGGATCGCGGTCACCGTCCCGCGCTACGGCCCGGAGAAGGTCTGCTGGGCCCTCTCCGACGCGTACCACGAGGTCGAGGGCGGCCACATCCGCATCTACAAGGCCGACGAACTGCTCGCCAAGATGCGGGGAGCGGGCCTCCGGCCGTACGGCTCGCACCACGCCCACGCGCTGCACTCGCCGTACTGGTGGCTGAAGTGCGCCTTCGGCGTCGACAACGACAAGGCCCTGCCGGTGCGGGCGTACCACAAGCTGCTGGTCTGGGACATCATGAAGAAGCCCCTGGCCACGCGGGTCGCCGAGCAGGCGCTGAACCCGCTGATCGGCAAGAGCTTCGTGGCGTACGCGACCAAGCCCCACCTCCCCCGGGCGGCCGCCAAGTGACCACTCCCCGCACGGAACACCTCGTCCTGCCCGGAGTCCTCACCGCGGAGGAGGCCGCCGCCACGGTCGGCGGCATCCTCGCCGTGCAGCGGGAGGACGGGGCGATCCCGTGGTTCCGCGGGCACCACCTCGACCCGTGGGACCACGTCGAGGCGGCGATGGCGCTGGACGCGGCGGGCGAGCACGAGGCGGCCGAGCGCGCCTACGACTGGCTGGCGCGGCACCAGCAGGCGGACGGCTCCTGGTACGCGGCGTACGCCGACGGAGCCCACGACGACGTCACCGACCGGGGCCGGGAGACGAACTTCGTCGCCTACCCGGCCGTCGGGGTGTGGCACCACTACCTGTCCACCGGCGACGACGCGTTCCTGGACCGGATGTGGCCGGTGGTGTACGCGGCGGTCGAGTTCGTGCTGCGGATGCAGCAGCCGGGCGGCCAGATCGGCTGGAAGCGGGAGGCCGACGGCACGGCCACGGCGGACGCGCTGCTGACCGGCAGCTCCTCGATCCACCACGCCCTGTGCTGCGCGCTCGCCATCGCCGAGCAGCGGGAAGAGCCGCAGCCGGACTGGGAGTTGGCGGTCGGCGCGCTCCGGCACGCGATCCGCCGCCACCCCGAACGGTTCCTGGACAAGGACCGCTACTCGATGGACTGGTACTACCCGGTGCTGGGCGGCGCGCTCACCGGCGTGGAGGCCAAGGAGCGCATCGAGTCCGGCTGGGACCGCTTCGTGGTGCCCGGACTCGGGGTGCGCTGCGTGGTGCCCAACCCGTGGGTGACCGGCGGCGAGTCCGCCGAACTGGCCCTGACGCTCTGGGCGGTGGGAGAGTCCGACCGTTCCCTCGACGTCCTCAAGTCCATCCAGCACCTGCGCGATCCGGAGACCGGCCTGTACTGGACGGGCTACGTCTTCGAGGACGCCGCGATCTGGCCGCGCGAGCTCACCACGTGGACCGCCGGGTCCCTCCTCCTCGCCGTCGCCGCGCTCGGCGGCGACGAGGCCACCTGCACCGTCTTCAGTGCCGACCGGCTGCCGAGGGGGCTGGACCCGGACTGCTGCGGCTGACGGTTCAGCCGCGCATGCGGCCGGCGATGGCGTGCCCCACGAACAGGTAGACCACCGCGGCCAGGCCGTAGCCGGCGACGACCCGGGCCCACGCCTCGTTGAAGGTGAACAGGTCACGCGACCAGCCGGCCAGTACGTCGGCCGCGTTGTGGACGAACTGGACCAGTTCGTTGGCCCGGTTGGCGTCCAGCAGATACATCAGGATCCACAGGCCGAGGATGAAGGCCAACACGTCCGCGATCATCGCGATGACTCTTCCGGCGGAGTTGGAACCGCTGTGATAAGGGGACATGGCTTCCTTCTGGCCCCGGTGGCCTGATTGAAACCTTCGGCGCCGGGGTCCGGCCCCGGTACGGCGACGGCCCCCCGCCCGGAAGGGGCGAGGGGCCGTGGCGGTGCGCCGGCGGCGGAAGGACTCAGCCGCGCTGGATGTTGGACGCGTCCTGCAGGACACCGCGGCGGCCGTCCTGCATCTCGCACAGCAGGCCCTGGCCGCGCTGCTCCACCGCCAAGTACCACACGCCCGGCGCCAGTTCGGCGATCTGCGACGAGCCGTCCTCCGCGAACAGCGGACGCGGGGCCGGCACCGCGAACCAGAACGGCGAGAAGGGCGCGGCCGACTGCGGGGCCTGCTGCTGCGGCTGCCCGCCGAACGGCTGGGTCTGCTGCGGCTGGCCGCCGAAGGGCTGCTGCTGGGCGCCCGGGTAGCCGTAACCGCCCTGCGGCTGCGCCCCGTAGGGCTGCGGCGCGGCGGGCTTGGGAGCCGGGACGAGCGCGGCCTGGAGAGCGGGGACCAGCGGGGTGGCGACGGCGGCACCGGCCAGGACCAGGGCGGCGACGAAGCCGAGGATGAGGCCCGCGCCGGCGCTGATCGAGCCGGGGGTGTCCACGAGCTGCCAGAACAGGGTCCACGCCACGAGGACCGTGAAGGCCGCCCCGACCGTGCCCAGGTCCAGGCCCGCCACCTTGCGGGGCTGCGGCAGGCAGCGGTTGACGACGATCAGCGCGGCGCCGACGACTCCGCCCATGTAGGTGCCCAGGCCCAGACCGAGTCCGTCCCAGGCGTTGCCGCTGCTGACGAAGCTCGTGTCGTACAAGTCGAGGAACGACGCGATGAACAGCAACACCGCTGCTCCGATCACCACGCCGTCGCCTCGAGTGAGGGAGCGGATATTCACTTCAGGTCCTTCACAGGTCGTCTCGTCGTCGGTAGAGGCGTCGCCGTCACCGGGTCGCCGACAGGCCCCGGTGCGAAGCGCGGGGGTGGCCCCTCATGGTAGGGACGACACTATCGTCCGTCCCGTGAGGGTGTCCGCCGGGATCAGCGCGCCGATCACGACCCGCGCAGGAAACTCACGATTCCCTCAGAGATCCCCTGCGCCGCTTTCTGCCGCCAGGCGCCGCTGGTCAGCTGCGCCGCGTCCTTGCTATCGCGCATGTTGCCGCACTCGATGAACACCTTCGGAACCGTTGACAGATTGAGACCGCCCAGGTCCTTCCGTGTGACGAGTCCGGTGCCGCCGCCGATGTAGTTGGACGGCGCGTTCCCCGTGACGCGCACGAAGTTGCCCGCGACCCGCTCGCCGAGGTCGCGCGAGGCGGCGGCGATCGGGCGGGTGTCGGCACGGCCGGCGTGCACGGACGCGGGGAGGATGACGTGGAACCCGCGGTCGCCCGCTGCGGCGCCGTCGGCGTGCAGGGAGATCGCCGCGTCCGCGTGCGCGGCGTTGCCGATCCGGGCCCGCTCGTCCACGCACGGGCCGAAGGCCGGGGAGTCCCCGTCGTGCGTCAGCTTCACCGTGGCGCCCTGCCGCTGGAGCAGCGTGCGCAGCCGGTGCGCGAGATCCAGGCTGAACCGGGCCTCGGTGTAGCCGGAGTTGGTGGACGTGCCCGTGGTGTCGCACTCCTTGCGGTTGGTGCCGATGTCCACCTGACGGTTGATCTCGGCGGCGTGCCGGAAGTTGCCGGGGTTGTGCCCCGGGTCGATGACGACGACCTTGCCCTTGAGGGAGCCGGAGGCGGCGGGCGCGGAGGCGGAGGGCCCCGCGCTCCGCGACGGCGCCGGGGAGGCGCCCGGCTGCTTGGAGTCGGCGCCGGGGGAGGAGGCCGGGGCGGACGGGGGAGCGCTGGTGGCCGGACGCGCGCCGGCCCGGTCCGCGCCGTCCCCGGAACCGTCCTTGCCCACCGCCTCGTACACGACCCAGCCGAGCAGCCCGCCGGGCACCAGCGCGGCGAGCGCGACGATCAGGGGCGCGCGGCGGGAGCGGCGGGGCTGCGGGGGATCGAAGTCCGGGCCTAGGTACGACACGTCAGCCACCCTAGCGGCCGGCCACGGCGAGCACGGCCCGAGCCGGTCACCCGGGGGGCCGGTGCGGGACCGGGGCCTGCCCGCGCCGGTCGACCGTGGTCCGCGTAAGGCCCGAGCTGGTGATCCGGGGTCCGGTGCGGGACCGGGGTCCGCGTACGGCCCGGGCCGGTCACCCGGGGCTCGTACGAAGCCGGGGCCCCGCGTCCGCCCCGGGCGGAGCCGCGTGCCCGGCCGTGGCCCCGCGGGCGCCGCGACGGCTCAGAAGCCGCCGATGATCAGCCACGCCGCGACGCCGAGCACGGCCAGGTAGCCCCTCACGCCGAGGGCCTTGCCCAGTCCCTCGCGCCCCGAGTTCTCGAGCACCCGGCCCGCGATGCCGACCAGCGGCGCCCCGAAGACGATCAGGAGTATGCCGATCAGGAAGTCCACACCCCCCACCCCCGTAGCGGATCGCTCCCCGGTGATCCGGATGAGTGAGCGTAGGGGCGGGGCGCGGCCGGGGGAAGGCTCAGGAGGTGCGGACCGGCGCCTGCGTCCGCCGCAGGACGCGCAGCGAGCCGGTCGCCGGGAGCTCGGTGAACTCGCCCGACTCCAGGGCCCGGAGGTAGACGCGGTACGGAGCCTGTCCGGTGAACTCGTCCGCCGGGTCCGGGAACACGTCGTGGATGACGAGGAGGCCGCCCTCGGCGACATGGGGCGCCCAGCCCTCGTAGTCGGCGGCGGCGTGCTCGTCGGTGTGGCCGCCGTCGACGAACACCAGGCCGAGCGGGGTGTTCCAGAACGCGGCGACCTGCGGCGAGCGGCCGACCAGCGCCACCACGTGCTCCTCCAGGCCCGCCCGGTGCAGGGTGCGCCGGAACGTGGGCAGCGTGTCCATCAGGCCGATCTCCGGGTCGACCGTCTCCGGGTCGTGGTACTCCCAGCCGGGCTGCTGCTCCTCGCTGCCGCGGTGGTGGTCCACGGTGAGCGCGGTGACCCCGGACTGCCGGGCCGCGTCGGCGAGCAGGATCGTGGAACGTCCGCAGTAGGTGCCGACCTCCAGCAGCGGCAGCCCGAGCCGTCCGGCCTCCACGGCGGCCGCGTACAGCGCGAGCCCCTCGTCGGTGGGCATGAACCCCTTGGCGGCCTCGAACGCGGCCAGGGTGTCCGGCTTGGGTGCCGCGGGCATGGGGGTCCTTCCGGTCGTACGTGCGTGAGGGCCCCCATGCTGCCGCACCCCCCGCCGGCGGGGCGACGGAGGGTGCGGGTGGCGTCGGTCTCAGGCGCGGGCGCTCACGCGGTGACCGTCTCGCCCGGCAGGGACAGGTCCAGGTCGACCGGGCGGTCGTCGCCGGTGTGGGTCGCCGCGGAGGCGTGCGGGCCGTGCCCGGTGGCGCGGGCGGCCAGCACATAGGGGCCCTCGGCCGGGACGGCGAGGGCGTAGCTGCCGTCCGCCGCGGAGAGCGTGGCCCCCGCCTGCCGGCCGCGCCGGTCGATCAGCGTGACCTTGGCGCGCGGCACCGGCGCCCCGTCGGCGCCCAGGACCCGCCCGCGGAAGCCGCGCAGCACCTCCTGCGCGCGCTCCAGGTTGGCGTCCTCCTCGCTGCTCGCCCGCAGCTGCGGCCGCGCCGACCGGTTCGGGCTCGGCAGGCACAGGGCCAGGACCAGACCGAGGGCCACGGCGGCCGTCGCGATCAGGAAGGAGACGCGGAAGCCGTGCATCGTCGGGACCGCCACGCCGCCGACGGGGCGCGCGGTGTTCGCCAGCACCATGCCGATCACGGCGCTCGACACCGAGGTGCCGATGGACCGCATCAGGGTGTTGAGGCCGTTGGCCGCGCCGGTCTCGGAGGCCGGGACCGCGCCGACGATGAGGGCGGGCAGGGACGAGTACGCGAGGCCGATGCCCGCGCCGAGGACCACCGAGGTGACCACCGTCTGCCAGGCGGCGTCCATCAGGCCGAGGCCGCCGCCGTAGCCGGCCGCGATGACCAGCAGACCGAGGATCAGGGTCACCTTGGGGCCGTAGCGGGTGGACAGACGGGCGTAGACCGGCGCCGTGAACATCATCGTCAGGCCCAGCGGGGCCACGCACAGACCCGCCACCACCATCGACCGGCCCAGGCCGTAGCCGGTGGCCTCGGGCAGCTGGAGCAGCTGGGGCAGGACGAGCGAGACGACGTAGAAGCTGACGCCGACCATGATCGAGGCGAGGTTGGTCAGCAGCACCTCGCGGCGGGCGGTGGTGCGCAGGTCGACCAGCGGAGCCTTGACGCGCAGCTCCAGCACGCCCCACAGCACCAGTACGACGAGGGCCGCGGCGAACATGCCGAGCGTCCTGCCGGAGGACCAGCCCCAGTCGCTGCCCTTGGTGACGGGCAGCAGGAGCAGGACGAGCCCGGCGGACAGGCCGAGCGCGCCGAGCAGGTCGAAGGAGCCCCGCGCGCGCATCGGGGACTCGGGGACGACGAGGAGGGTGAGGACGATGGAGAGCACACCGAGGCCGGCGGCGCCGTAGAACAGGGCGTGCCAGTTCGCGTGCTGGGCGACCAGGGCCGCGGCGGGCAGCGCGAGGCCGCCGCCGACGCCGATCGAGGAGCTCATCAGCGCCATCGCCGAGCCGAGCCGCTCGCGCGGCAGCATGTCCCGCATCAGGCCGATGCCGAGCGGGATGGCGCCCATCGCGAAGCCCTGGAGCGTACGGCCGACGATCACGGGCAGCAGGGTGCTGGTCAACGCGCTGACCAGCGCGCCCACCACCATCACCGCGAGGCTCGCGATCAGCATCCGCCGCTTGCCGTACAGGTCGCCGAGGCGGCCCATGATCGGCGTGGCCACCGCGCCCGAGAGCAGGGTCGAGGTCAGCACCCAGGTCGCGTTGCTGGGCGCGGTGTCCAGCAGTTGCGGCAGGTCCTTGATGACCGGGACGAGCAGGGTCTGCATCACCGCTACAACGATGCCCGCGAAGGCGAGTACGGGGACGAGTGCCCCGCTCGCGCTCGGCGCGGGCCGGTCGGTCGTCGTGAGCGTCATGAAGTGGGGCCTCCGGGCCGGGGAGAGGGGTCGATGATCACGCGGGTAGCCCTGGGTGAACCCCGTACGTCCGGGCGCCTATTCCGATACTTTGGCGTACTAACGATTTCTTGACCGTTCCGCAATCTCCTGACGGCCCGTCGGCTGTTCGGTGGTACGCCGTGCGGCGGTCGGCCGTACGGACGGTTCGCCGTGCGGGTCATATCCGCGCGGGATACCTATGGCCTTGCGGCCGGACGATCACCCCCTGTGCCTGAGTCGGCGCTGTGAGCTCGCGGCCGTCCTCGCGTCCTCGACAGACAAGGAAGCTTGTCCATGAAGTCCTCCATGCGCCTGCGGGGCGCGTCCGCCGCGCTGGGCCTCGGGCTGTGCCTGGTGGCACTGCCCACGGCGTCGGCCCAGGCTCAGGCCCGGGTCCAGGTCCCCTGTGACGTGACCGCTCTACGGAACGCGATCATCGCGTCGAACAGCAGCGGCGCGGACCTGACCCTCGCCCGCAACTGCACGTACACCCTCACCGACGCCTACGCCGGCGAGGACGGCCTGCCCCCGGTCACCGGCACCTACACCGTCAACGGCGTGGGCGTCACCATCCGCCGCGCCTCCTCGGAGCAGTTCCGCATCCTCCACGTGGCTCCGGGCGCGCGGCTGACCCTCAACAACGTCACCCTCGTGGGTCGTCAGACCGAAGAGGTGGCGGGGGGCGGCATCCTCAACGAGGGCACCCTGTCCGCGACGCAGGTCACCGTCAGGGACACGCAGAACCTCGCCGCGTACGGCGGCGGCATCGCCAACGCCGGCACCCTCTCCATGCAGCGCGGCGCCCTGACGGGCAACAGCGCGTACCTCGGCGGCGGTCTCCTGAACTGCGGTGGCAGCGCGACGCTGAGCAACGTCGCGCTCTCCCACAACAGCGCGTCCGACGGAGGCGCGCTCAACAACAACTGCTCGAGCACCCTGACCCTGAACGCCACCACGGTCCGGGACAACGAGGGCCGCTACGGCGGCGGCATCGTCAACTGGACGAACCTGGTCACCAACGGCACCAGGATCACCGCCAACACGGCCTACTACGGCGGTGGCCTGTTCAACGTGCGCGGCACCGCGAACCTCTCGAGCAGCCGGGTGACCGAGAACACCGCGTTTTACCAGGGCGGTGGCATCTACCTCGCCGGTGGGGCGGTGAACCTCCTCTCGGGTACCACGGTCACCCAGAACACGCCGGACAACTGCTACCCGCCGGGCCGCGTCACGGGCTGTTCCAACCCGGCAGTCGGGCGCCTGGCCAGGTCCGCAACACCGATGCCGCAGGACGCGCGGAAGCTCGCCAAGGTCCGCGCGCTGCTCAAGAAGACGCCGGCCATCCGGGTCGTCGGCCTGGACTGAGCCCAGGACGCGCCACCCCGGGGTCCACTCCGGCCCTCCCCACCGCACCGTCGTGCGCGGGGGCGGGTCGGCCGCGATCAGTGCCGGGGGCCGCACAGTGGCGGCGCGGTCCCGTCGGCGCCCCCGCACGGCTCCCTACAGCCACCCCTGCTGCCGTGCCTCCCGCATCGCCTCCAGGCGGTTGCGGGTGCCGGTCTTGCCGATGGCGGCGGAGAGGTAGTTGCGGACGGTGGACTCCGACAGGTGGAGCCGGGCGGCGATGTCGGCGACCGTCGCGCCGTCCGCCGACGCCTTCAGCACGTCGCACTCGCGGGCGGTGAGCGGGTTGGGCCCGGCACTGAGGGCGGCCGCGGCGAGCGCCGGGTCGACCACCGTCTCGCCGGTGAGCACCCGGCGGACGGTGGCGGCCAGTTCCTCCACCGGGCCGTCCTTGACCAGGAAGCCCGCCGCGCCCGCCTCCATGGCGCGGCGCAGGTAGCCGGGCCGGCCGAAGGTGGTCAGGATCACCACCCGGCAGTCGGGCACCTGCTCACGCAGGTCGGCGGCCGCGTCCAGGCCGCTCCTGCCCGGCAGTTCGATGTCCAGCAGGGCCACGTCGGGCCGGTGGACCAGCGCGGCGTCCACGATGGCGTCGCCCGCCGCGACCTGGGCGACGACCTCCATGTCCTCCTCCATGCCGAGCAGGAGGGCGAGGGCGCCCCGCATCATCCCCTGGTCCTCGGCGAGCAGGATGCGGACGGGCTGGGCGGGCCGGTGGTCCCGGGGCGTCTCGTTCACGGGCCAAGGGTAGGGAGGGGACCCGAGCCGATGCCGTCGTCCGGTCGTGCCGAGTGACCGCCGGTGCCGGGGGTCACCTCGCGCCGGGCGCCGTGGACCGCAGGCCGGGCGAGTCGCTCCGCCGGCCCCCTGGACCGGGCCAGATGTTCTTCCTCCGGCCCGTTGGCACCGGCGACTTGTTCGTCCGGTCCCGTGAAGTCCGACGTGTCCACCGGGAGTTCGGCGGTGACCGTGAAGCCCCCGCGCGGCGACGGCCCGGCACGCAGGGAGCCGCCCGCCGCCGCGAGGCGCTCGGTCAGGCCCTTGAGACCGGTGCCGCCGATGCCCGGCGGAGCCGGGTCGGAGACGAGGGTGGGGACGGGGACGCCGGCGCCCCCGCCGTCGTCGGCGACTTCGAGCCGGACGCGTTCGGGCGTGCCGTCGACGGTGATCTGGCAGCGGGCCGCACCGCTGTGACGTACGGCGTTGGTGACCGCCTCCCGCACCACCCAGCCCAGCAGGGCCTCGGTCTGCGGCGTCAGCGGCGGCCCCGACCGGCGCACGACGGGCTCGATGCCGGCCGCGGTCAGCGCCGAACGGGCCCGGTCCAGTTCGGTGCTGAGGCTGCCCTCGCGGTAGCCGGTGACCGCCTCGCGGATCTCGGTGAGCGCCTGCCGCCCGACGGACTCGATGTCCGTGATCTGCGTCAGCGCCGCCCCCATGTCGCGCGGCGCGAGCCGCCGGGCCGCCTCAGACTTCACCACGATCACCGAGAGGGTGTGCCCGAGCAGGTCGTGCAGGTCGCGGGAGAAGCGCAGCCGCTCCTGCTCCACCGCGCGCCGGGCCAACTCCTCGCGGGCGGAGCGCAGTTCCCGTACGGCCTCGGACAGGGACAGGATCGCGGCCGTCACCAGCGTCGACAGGAAGGTGCCGTAGGCGACGTTGATCCAGTCCGTGCCGTGGCCGCGCAGGGCGGCGACGGTGCCGGCCAGCGCGGCCAGGCCCAGGCAGCACCTCCCGAGCCAGGGCCCCCGCACGATCGCGCCCGTGGCCAGGCCCAGCAGCGGGAAGAACTGCAGCCAGCTGCCGCCGTAGCCGATGGCCAGCGCGCAGGTGACCGCTCCCAGCAGGGCCAACGCCACCCGCGTGGCGCGGGCCTCGCGTCTGCACTTGTCGAAGGCTCTGAACACGACATAGATATAAAGCGAGTTGAAGGCCAGCAGGCCCAAACCGCCGATCCACGGGTTCGGGGGCCGGCCCTGGAAGATGTTCGAGAAGGCGCCCATCCCCATCAGTAGCCAGGGCAGCAGACCGAAGCCGCTGACCGGCGGACTCGGGTCCTCAACCGCTCGCCAGGTCTTCCGGGCGGCACGCCACTCGGCTCCGCGTCGCTTGTGACGCTGCTCGGCAAGGCACCTTTGCTCACGTGCCCGCCGGAGCGACGACCGTGCCGGTGCCGACCGGCCGGTGACCCCGCGCTTCCAGGACATTCCCCTACTCCCCCCCCGATCAGTCGGTGCCCGCGCCGCGGCGGTACGACAGGACGGCGTACGAACCCGGCGCGGGCAGCCAGGCGGTCAGCACGAGGATCGCACCGAGGGGCGGCGGTGTCCCGCCCGGCGCCGTCCCGTTCCTCTTCGCCATGACCACGACGCTACGAGGACCCGGGCCCCGTCCGGCAGATGCGCTTGTCCGCTCTCCGGCGGGACAAATGTCACGGCCGGCCGCACCGCACCCCACGCGAGCCGGCGCGGAGTCAGGAGCTTTCACAGTCGGCGGGCGCAGGGTTATACAGGGGGCGCCGACTGGAACTCGTTCTAGAAGCTCCGGGTTCCGCGGCATCGTGACGACCTCGGTGCGGCCGACGGAGCGGACGGCCGCGCGGGGTCTCGAGACCGTCAGGAGCCCCATGCCCATCGACGCAGCCAAGGCACTCGCCGCCGAGCCCCGGACCGGCGAGATCTCCTGGACCCCCAAGGACGTCCAGCTCTACCACCTCGGCATCGGCGCGGGCGTCCCCGCCACCGACCCCGACGAGCTGCGCTACACCCTGGAGTCCAGGCTGCACGTCCTGCCGAGCTTCGCCACCGTCGCCGGGGGCGGCTCACCCGGCGTGATCAGCGGTCTGTCCATGCCCGGCGTCGAGGTCGAACTCGCCCGGGTGCTGCACGGCGGCCAGGCGCTGACCGTGCACCGGCCCCTTCCCGTGCGTGGCACCGCCACCGCCACCAGCCGGATCGCCGCCGTCCACGACAAGGGCACGGCTGCCGTCCTCGTCCTGCGCACCGAGGTCACCGACGCCGACGGCCCGCTGTGGACCGGCGACGCCCGGATCTTCGTCCGCGGGGAGGGCGGCTGGGGCGGCGACCGGGGCCCCTCCACCCGTCCGGCGGAACCCGCCGGCCCACCGGACCGGACCGTCGAGCGGCCGATCCGCGAGGACCAGGCCCTCCTCTACCGGCTGAGCGGCGACTACAACCCGCTGCACGCCGACCCCGAGTTCGCGCGGCTCGCCGGGTTCGACCGGCCCATCCTGCACGGGCTGTGCACCTACGGCATGACGCTGAAGGCCGTCGTCGACACCCTGCTCGGCGGTGACGTGACCCGGGTCCGCTCGTACAGCACGCGTTTCGCCGGGGTGGTGTATCCGGGCGAGACCCTGCGCATCCGCATGTGGCGGCAGGAGGGGGCCGTGCGGGTCGCCGTGAGCGCCGTCGAGCGGGACGACGCCCACGTCCTCGCCGACACCGTCGTGGAGCACACCTGAACCGCCCGGGGGGCCGGTGCGCCACCACCGCCGGAGGGACCGTCAGCCGTCGTCACCGGGGCGGGCCGCGGGCGGAGGGGGAGGAGTTCGCGGCCGTCGAGGTCCTCGGCCCGCGCCGCGCACGGCGCGACGACGGCGGAGGGGCCCGGACTTCCAGGAAGTCCGGGCCCCTCCGCCGTCTGCTGTCCGCTGTCCGCCGTCAGGCGGCCGCTTCGGCCTCCCCGCCGGGCTTGCGGTGGCGGCCGCTGGGGGCCGTCTCGCCCTGCTGGGACGAGACCGGACCGCGGTGCCTGCCATGACCGGTGGCGTCCTGGACGCGCTCGTCGGGCAGCGGCTGGTTCGTACTGGCGTCGCTCATCGGAAGGATTCACCCCGTCAACATCATCTTTCGTACAGCCGGGCGAGTCTAACCGGCACACCTCGGGCGAAATCCAGGCGGCCACGCCGACCGGCACGACTTCGTTACCTGCTCGCCATACGGTCCGTCAGAGGCGCCTGCTGCAACGGGACCGGGCGGGGCGCGGCGGGCTCCGGCGGCAAGGGTCGCGCCACCGGGCCGGGTTCGGCGTCCGGTTCGGCGTCCGGTTCTGCGCCCGGACAGGGCCTCGTCCCGTCGTCCGCGGCCGGTGTCCCCGCGCCCGGCGCCCGCGTCACCGGCGCCTGCCTGGCCGACGTCCGCGCGGCGCCCGCCCAGGGGTCCTCACCGGCCCCGGCATCGGAGGGCTCCCCGGCATCGGAGGGCTCCCCGGCGTCGGTGGGCTCCCCGGCATCCGGGAGGTCCCCGCCGGAGGGCTCCCCGGCGCCGGGCGGCTTCCCCTCCGCGCCCGCAGAGCCCTCCCGCGCCGCCGGGTGCGGCGACGCCTGCCCCAGCGGCGCCTCCCACGCGGCCACCCCGCAGGGCACCGCCTCGGTCGCGTACGGCAGCCGCAGCTCCCCGTCCGCGGTCCACAGCCCGGTCCCGGTCAACCACCCCTCGGGCGCGGGCAGATGGACCACCTGCCGCTCGGCGGGCCGCCACACGCCGACCCAGCTGCCGAGGGCGCCGTCGCAGCGCAGCGCCACCCCGCACTGCTCCGGCGTCAGCACCTGCCCCGGCTGGATGGCGAACGGGGTCACCACGCAGTCCGGCAGCCGCAGGCACTCCGGGAAACGCACCGGCAGGGTGCTGCCGAGGACGCCCCAGCCCAGCCGGTCCTTCCCGGGAGAGGGTGCGTCCGAGCGGATGAGCAGCAGCCCGCTGTCGGGGTCGGCGAGCAGCAGCCGGTCGTCGCTCTCGGCGGTGATCTGCAGCAGCGGCGACACCGCGCCGTCGCGCCCGAGGTCCACCACGACCGTCTTGGTCCGCCCCAGGACCTCCCGGTCCAGGGCCAGCATCCGTGCGGCGCGGTCCAGCCAGACCCCGCCCGAGCAGTGCCCCGGCACCTCGGCGACCAGCTCGGGCCCCAGGGCGCCGCCCACCACCAGCCACACCGCCGTGGAGCGCCGGCCGACGGCGAGCGCGTAGGCCCGCTCGCCGCCGGGCGCCGGGGGCAGCAGCCGCAGGCCGGTGCCCTCCGGGCACTCGACCGCGCCGAGCGGCAGTTCGCCGGTGCCGGGGCCGGTCGGATACAGCAGGGAGAAGGCGTGCCGCCCGGCCGTCGGCCGCCGGATGAGGACCCGGCCGTCGGCCATCGGCTGCACCTCCGTACCGGGCTCCTCGGGCTGGTTGCCGGGCAGCGGCACCGTGTAGGGCTCGGGGCCGTCCAGCGTCCAGCGCTCCGGGTAAAGGGAGTCGCCGCTGCGCGCGAGCCGGGCCGCGTAGGCTCCGTCCGCCGTGATCGTGCAGCCTGCCCGCGGCGTACCGCCGTGCTCGTTGTCCGCCGTGGGCTCGATGGCACAGGCCGTCATCGTCGGTCACCTCCGGTGACGACGCTAGTTTTCGTCGGTGCGGAGGCAGGAGCGGCGGGCGGCGGCTTCACACATAAGGGTGGAGCAGAAGCGATTCTGCTGAGGGGGCGGAGACGTGTGTGCTGGACGCGCGCGCCCCGGGCCGGGGCGACGGCACCGGTTCAGCCGCGGAGATCGGCCAGGTAGCCTTGCACCCGTGCCCCGTCTGTCTGAAGTCATCGCCGCGCTGGAGAGCCTGTGGCCCGCCGAGCGGGCCGAGTCCTGGGACGCGGTCGGCACCGTCGTGGGCGACCCCGACCAGGAGGTCACCCGGGTCCTGTTCGCCGTCGACCCCGTCCAGGAGATCGTCGACGAGGCGGTGAAGCTGGGCGCGGACCTGCTGGTCACCCACCACCCGCTCTACCTGCGCGGTACGACGACGGTCGCGGCCTCCACCTTCAAGGGCCGCGTGGTGCACACCCTCATCAAGCACGACATCGCGCTGCACGTCGCGCACACCAACGCGGACACCGCCGACCCCGGCGTCTCCGACGCCCTCGCGGGCGCGCTGGACCTGCGGGTCGTACGGCCCCTGGTGCCCGACGCCACCGACCCGGAGGGCCGCCGCGGGCTGGGCCGCGTCTGCGCGCTGGACCACCCGCTGACCGTCCGCGAGTTCGCCGCGCGCGCCGCGGAGCGGCTGCCCGCCACCGCGCAGGGCATCCGCGTCGCCGGCGACCCAAAGGCCCTCGTCCGCACGGTCGCCGTCAGCGGCGGCTCCGGCGACAGCCTCTTCGACGCCGTACGGGCCGCCGGCGCCGACGCCTTCCTCACCGCGGACCTGCGCCACCACCCGGCCTCCGAGTTCATGGCGGCCTCCGCCCACAGCCCCCTCGCGCTGCTCGACGCGGCGCACTGGGCCACCGAGTGGCCCTGGTGCGAGCTGGCCGCAGCCCAGCTCGACGAAATCTCCGACCGGCACGGCTGGGACCTGCGCGTGCACGTCTCGGCCACGGTCACCGACCCCTGGACCGCCCACGCGGCGTCCACCGCCACCCTTCCAACGAGCGCTTCGCGCACCCCTTCGAATGCCCCGGGAGCCCCCAACTGAACGCCGCGCCCGCCGACCAGATCCGACTGCTCGACGTCCAGGCCCTCGACGTCCGCCTGCAGCAACTCGCGCACAAGCGGAAGTCCCTGCCCGAGCACGCCGAGATCGAGTCGCTGACGAAGGATCTGACGCAACTGCGCGACCTGCTGGTGGCCGCGCAGACCGAGGAGAGCGACACCGCCCGCGAGCAGACCAAGGCCGAGCAGGACGTGGACCAGGTGCGCCAGCGCGCCGCCCGCGACCAGCAGCGCCTCGACTCCGGTGCCGTCACCTCCCCGAAGGACCTGTCGAACCTCCAGCACGAGATCGCCTCCCTCGCCAAGCGCCAGGGCGACCTGGAGGACGTCGTCCTGGAGGTCATGGAGCGCCGCGAGTCCGCGCAGGAGCGGGTCGCCGAGCTGACCGAGCGCGTCGGCTCCGTCCAGTCCAAGATCGACGACGCCACCGGGCGCCGGGACGCGGCCTTCGAGGAGATCGACGGCGAGGCGGCGTCCGTGACCAAGGAGCGGGAGGTCGTCGCCGGCTCCGTCCCCGCAGACCTGCTCAAGCTGTACGACAAGCTGCGCGCGCAGCAGGGCGGCATCGGCGCGGCGAAGCTGTACCAGCGCACCTGCCAGGGCTGCCGCCAGGAGCTCGCCATCACCGAGCTGAGCGAGATCCGCGCGGCGGCCCCCGACACGGTCGTACGCTGCGAGAACTGCCGCCGGATCCTGGTGCGCACCGCCGAGTCCGGCCTGTAGCCGGGCGCGCGGTCGGTGGTCGGGCGGTAGGGCCGGTAGGGAGCGGTACGGCGTGCGGGAGTTCATCGTCGAGGCGGACGGCGGGTCGCGGGGCAACCCCGGGCCCGCGGGCTACGGGGCCGTGGTGACCGACGCGGCGACGGGGGAGACGCTGGCGCGGGCCTCGGAGTACCTGGGCACCACCACGAACAACGTGGCCGAGTACCGGGGCCTGCTGGCCGGCCTGCGCGCCGCGCGCGAACTGGACCCCGCGGCGCGGGTGCACGTCCGCATGGACTCCAAGCTCGTCGTGGAGCAGATGTCGGGCCGCTGGAAGATCAAGCACCCCGGCCTCCGACCGCTGGCCACGGAGGCGGCCCGGGTCTTCCCGCCCGACCGGGTCACCTACGAGTGGATCCCGCGCGACCAGAACAAGCAGGCCGACCGCCTGGCCAACGAGGCGATGGACACGGGGACTTCACCTGACGCCGGCCCGTCCGAAGCGGGCGCGGATGCCGTCACCGGCGAGGGTGCCGGAGCGCGTGCCGACGCCGGTGCGGAGGCCGAGGCCCGTGCGGCCGCCGCCGCGGATGCCGCACCCCCCGCCCCCACCCCCGCGGGCGCCGACGTCAGGGCCGCGCGGGTCGTCGCCTCGCCCGGGTGGGCGCCCGCGGATCTCGGCGCTCCGGCCACCTTCGTCCTGCTGCGGCACGGCGAGACCCCGCTGACCCCGCAGAAGCGGTTCTCCGGAAGCGGCGGGACCGACCCCTCGCTCTCCGCCGTGGGCCGGGAGCAGGCCGAGCGAGTGGCGGCGGCCCTCGCCCGGCGCGGCACGATCCAGGCCGTCGTCTCCTCGCCCCTGGCCCGCACCCGCGAGACCGCCGGCATCGTCGCCGCCCGGCTCGGCCTCGGCGTCACCGTCGAAGAAGGCCTGCGCGAGACCGACTTCGGGGCCTGGGAGGGGCTCACCTTCGCCGAGGTCCGCGAGCGCCACCCGGACGACCTGAACGCCTGGCTGGCCTCCCCGGAGGCCGAACCCACCGGCGGTGGCGAGAGCTTCGCCGCGACCGCCGTCCGGATCGCCGCCACCCGCGACAAGCTGGTCGCCGCCCACGCGGGCCGCACGGTCCTGCTCGTCACGCACGTCACGCCGATCAAGACGTTCGTCCGCCTGGCGCTCGGCGCACCCCCCGAGTCGCTGTTCCGCATGGAGCTGTCGGCGGCCTCGCTGTCGGCGGTGGCGTACTACGCGGACGGCAACGCGAGCGTCCGGCTGCTCAACGACACCTCGCACCTGCGCTGAGCCCCGCCGCCGCGCGGGCCAGCCGCTCGATCCGGGACCAGTCCCGCGCGGCCACCGCGTCCGGCGGCAGCATCCAACTCCCGCCGACACAGCCGACGTTGGGCAGCGCCAGATACGCGGGCGCGGTGTCCGGGCCGATGCCCCCGGTCGGGCAGAAGCGGGCCTGGGGGAGCGGGCCGGACAGGGACTTCAGATAGGCGGTGCCCCCGGCGGCCTGGGCCGGGAAGAACTTCATCTCCCGCACCCCGCGCTCCAGCAGCGCCACCACCTCGGTCGTCGTCGACACCCCCGGCAGGAACGGCACCCCGGACGCCCGCATCGCCTCCAGCAGGGCGTCCGTCCAGCCGGGGCTCACCAGGAACCGCGCCCCGGCCGCCACGCAGTCCGGCACCTGGCCCGGGGAGATGACCGTGCCCGCGCCCACCACCGCCTCCGGCACCGCGCCCGCGACGGCCCGGATCCCCTCGAGCGCGGCCGGCGTCCGCAGCGTCACCTCGATCGCGGGCAGCCCGCCGGCCACGAGCGCCCGGGCCAGCGGCACCGCGTCGGCGGCGTCGTCGAGGACGACCACGGGCACGACGGGGGCGAGATCGAGCACGGAGACCGGCGCGGGCGCGGGCACGGAGGAGGGCATGGCCGTATCCTGCCCACGGCCTTCACCCTGCGCAAAGGGCGTTGCGTATGCTGCAACGCGCCGAGGGTGCCGGTCGTGTCAGTGGATCTCCGTCACCACCACGTCCAGCGCCCACGGCCTCCCCGCCCTCGCGGGCGGCTCCGCCTCCACCACGTACCCGAGGTCGCGCAGCGCCTCGACCAGTTCGGCCGGGTCCTTCGGAGCGGCCCCCTCGGTCAGCAGGGCGCGGACGATCCGGCCCTTGGTCGCCTTGTTGAAGTGGCTGACGACCGACCGCTTCTCCACGCCGTCCACCGTCTGCGCGTGCAGCACCCGCACGGTCGCCGTCCGGTGCGCGACCTCGCCCTTCGGCTTCCAGGCGGCCGCGTACGCGGAGGACCGCAGGTCCAGCACCAGCCCGCCGCCGGCCGCCTCGGGCAGCACCGCGGCCATCGGCGCGCGCCAGTACGCGCCCAGCGCGCCGATCCCCGGCAGCCGCACCCCCATCGAGCAGCGGTAGGACGGGATCCGGTCGGTCACCCGGACGGCGCCCCACAGCCCCGAGAACACCAGCAGCGACCGCGCCGCGCGCCGCTTGGCGGCCGTGTCGAGGGAGGCCAGGCCGAGGGCGTCGTAGAGCACCCCGGTGTAGATCTCCCCGGCGGGGCGTGCGCCCGCCGTGCGCAGTTCCGCGTTCTTGGCGACCTCGCCGCGCAGGCCCTCGCTCAGCCCGAGCACCTCACGGGCCTTGTCCTCGTCGCCCGCGCACAGCCCGACCAGTTCGCCGAGGACGGCCTCACGGGCGGCGGCGAGCCCCGGCAGCGACAGCGACTCCGGCCGCAGCGGGGCGCCACGCCCGGAGGAGGCCTTGCCTTCGGACGGCGGCAGCAGGACAAGCACGGGGTCACTCCTTCTGTGGGACTCCGCGCCAGCGTACGGCGTGCCGCCCGGGCACCCCCGGCCTACGCTCGCTGTATGCCCCGCCGCCGCATCCGCGTGACCGGCGCTCCCGGAGCGCCCCTGAGGGCCGCGCTCGCCGCCCTGCGCACCGCGCCGGGGGTGCCCGGCGGCTTCCCGCCCGAGGTCCTGGCCGAGGCCGAACGGGCGGCCCGGGACCCCGCCCTCCCCCTCGAAGCGCTTGCGGCCCGCGCGACCCACGCAGCCCGCGAAGACGCCACCGACGTACCCTTCTTCACCCTCTCCCGGCCCGGCGCCACCACCCTCGGCCGGGCCCTGCACCTGTCCCGGCGGGGCACCGGCCACCGCGTCCGGTACGCCGTCGCGGACGTCGCCGCCTTCGTCGTACCGTCCGGCCCGGTGGACGCCGAGACGCACCGCAGGGTCACCACGCTGTGCCTCCCCGACGGGAACGTCCCGCTGCACCCGGCCGTCCTCGGCGAGGGCGCGGCGAGCCTGCTGCCCGGGCGGACCCGGCCGGCCGTCCTGTGGACGCTCGACCTGGACGCGGACGGCCGTGTCCTCGCCGTGGACGTCCGGCGCTCCCTGGTGCGCAGCCGCGCACGGCTCGACCCCGCCGGGGTCCAGCACGCGATCGACGCCGGGACCGCCGAGGAGCCGCTCGTGCTGCTGGCGGAGGTCGGGCGGCTGCGCGAGGGGCTGGAGGCCGAGCGCGGCGGCATCTCGCTCACCGTGCCCGAGCAGGAGATCACCGTGTACGGCTCCGCGTACCGGGTCGCCTACCGCGTGCCGCCCCCCGTCGAGCGCCGGTACGCCCAGCTCTCCCTGCTGCCCGGCCTGGCGGCGGCCGAGCTGATGCTCAGGCAGGGGACGGGCGTGCTGTGCACCCTGCCCGCCGCCCCCGACGGCGCGGTCGGCCGGCTGCGCCGCACCGCGCACGCCCTGCGCGTCGACTGGCCGCACCACGTCTCCTACGCGGCCCTCGTCCGCTCCCTCGACCCGCACCGGCCGCCGCACGCGGCCTTCCTCCAGGAGTGCACGACCCTGTTGCGCGGCGCGGGCCACACCGTCTTCCGGGACGGCAGGCTGCCGGAGCTCACCACCCACGCCGCCGTCGCCGCCCCCTACGCCCACTGCGCCGCCCCGCTGCACCGCCTCGCCGACCGGTACGCCACCGAGATCTGTCTCGCCGCGGCGGCCGGCCAGGACCCGCCGGACTGGGTGCTCGCCGCGCTGGACGCGCTGCCCGCGGAGACGGCGGAGGGCGCCCGGCGCGCGGAGGCCGTCGAACGGGCCTGCCTCCGTGCGCTGGAGGCCGCGCTCCTGGCGGACCGGACCGGCGACGTGTTCGACGCCTGCGTCATCGACGTCGAGGAGCGGCACCCCACCACCGGCACCGTCCAACTGGCCTCCCCACCCGTCCTGGCCCCCGTCGAGAGCCCCGGGACCCCCCTCCCCCTGGGCGAGGACCTGCGCGTACGACTCACCCGTGCCGACCCCGTCACGGCCACCCTGTGCTTCAAACCCGCGTGAGCGCGCACGTCTGTGCCACGATCGAGGGAACGGTTCCCGATCTCATGGACAGGTGATCTTGGGATGTCCGAGTCTGGCGAGCGACCGAAGGAGGGGCGTGACATGACTGCCGTGGCGCACGAGCCCACCACGCCGGCCGAGGGACTGCTGGAGATCTTCCTGTCCCTCGACACCCCGGCAGGCTTCCGGGCCGAACTGATCGAGGGGGAGATCGTAGTGACGCCGCCGCCGGACGGGGAGCACGAGGACTACATCGAGCTGATCGTGAGGCAGGTGTACGGGCGGGCCCGTACCGAGATGCAGTTCTCCGGGAACAAGGGCTTGAAGCTGATCAGTGGAGGACACTGCCCGAAGAATCATGTGATCCCGGACGGCACCTTCGCGCCCAGGGCGCTGCGCCTCTACCGAGGAGCCGAGCCCTGGATGCCCTGCGAAGGCGTCGCCATGGTGCTGGAGGTCACCTCCACGAAGCCGGAGACCGACCGCGAGGCCAAGCGCCGGTGCTACGCCCGCGCCGGCATCCCGCTCTACCTGCTCGTGGACCGGGATGCCGCCTCGATCACCCTGTTCAGCGACCCGAAGGGCGACGACTACCCCGAGCTGTGCACCCGTCCCTTCGGCAAGCCCCTCTCCCTCCCCGAACCCTTCGCCTTCGACCTGGACACGACGGACTTCCTCTGACGGGGCGATCGGCCCGGACGAGAGGGGCCGGTGCGCCCGGTACCATGTTCGACACGGCAGACGAGCCGGGCGGGCGGCCGCGTGGAGTCCCTCAAGGGGCTTCCCGAGGAACGTCCGGGCTCCACAGGGCAGGGTGGTGGCTAACGGCCACCCGGGGTGACCCGCGGGACAGTGCCACAGAAAGCAGACCGCCGGGGGCTTCGGCCCTCGGTAAGGGTGAAACGGCGGTGTAAGAGACCACCAGTGCCCAGGGTGACCTGGGCAGCTAGGTAAACCCCACCCGGAGCAAGGTCAAAAGGAGCGCCGTGAAAAGCGCTCTGCGCGGACGTTCGAGGGCTGCCCGCCCGAGTCCGCGGGTAGACCGCACGAGGCCGGTGGCAACACCGGCCCTAGATGGATGGCCGTCGCCGGAGGGCCCGCGAGGACCCTCCGGAACAGAACCCGGCGTACAGCCCGACTCGTCTGCCCCTCATCGCGGCTCTGCGCTTCGAACGGCCACGCCGCGATTCCGTCATGGCCTCCCCCGTCGGCCGTGGCCCGGGAGAGTCACGACACGTGAGGTCCCCAGCACCCTGCCCCGCGCATTCAGCGCCTTCACCTGGAAATACGGTCCAGGGGACTTCGTGGTGACGGCTGTCTCGAATCCGGAGCGTGGGGCGTGCCTCACCACGACCGACAGGGAGTGGGGGTCGGACCCGGCGAGTACCCGCCATGCTCTGGTCTGCGTCGAACCGTTCCAGGAGGCGTAGACGACGTTGCCCCCGCCGTGGGCGCGTGCTGCGGCACTCGGGGGGTAGTCCGGGGTGCCGATCCATCTGTTCCGGAACGCTCGGTACGAGATGTCGGAACCCGGCAGCTTCGCCTCGTAGAGCAGGTTCCGCGAGGCGCTGCCCTGACTGTTTCCCTCTGGCGCGTATTCGGAGTAGTACGGGCTCTGGCCCCATCCGATGAAGGCGTTGCCGTTGCCGAGGACCTGTGTGTTTCCCTGGGTCGGCGACTCCAGCGGCGGCTGGTGGTAGTAGGCCCGGTCCACCGTCGCCTTCCGTTCGGGGAGGTCGAGGCTGAGGATCAGGCCGTGCGAGACCTGTGCGGGCGCGCCGTCGGGCAGATGGCAACAGCCGTTGTCGAACAGGCTGATCCGGTTTCCCGGCCGGTATCGGGCGTCGTGCTGCCAGGAGAAGTCCGCCTGGGGGCCGAAGGCGAAGTCGCTTTTCCTCCCCCCGATTTGATAGCGGATCCTCCCCGACCTCCGGGCGACGTCGTAGATCGCCCACATGTTCCGAGCGGAGATCAGCAGCCGGCCGTCAGGGCCCTCGTCGACCGAGTTGAGGTGGAAGGGATCCCACACCTCGCCGGGCGACGACGAGTTGGGCGCCGGCTCCTCGGAGTCCGCGGGGTCCAGGTGCTCCAGTGCGTTCCACGAGAAGAGCAGTCTGCCGGTGGCGAGGTCCACCTCCTGGATCTCGCTGTTCTCGATGGAGCCGTTCTTCCGCCCTCCGTAGGGCGTCAGATCCATGGGCACCGGCTTGGACGCGATGAACAGCGCGGTGCCCCTGCGGGTCAGGGTGAACTCGTGCTGGTCCGGGTAGTAGCCGTGATGCGCGAAGACCGTCTTGAGCAGGCGGAGGTGGCGGTCGTAGATGTAGTAGCATCCGCCCGGTTCCGGGGCGCCGGGCGGCAGGTTCGTGTACCACGGTGGCAGGGCGATGCTTCCCTGCCACCAGGTCAGCACCGGCTGCGCCCGGCCCCTGCGGGCGTCGTGATAGGTCTGGACCTTGACGTCGGTGTTCTGGAGGGTCGTGGAGGGGAGCGGGCGGAACCAGACCGGATCACCGGAGTCGTCGTTGATCAACGCCCCGGTCTGACCGGTCACCCTGCCCGCGCTGTACGGGCCCACAAGGATGTCTCCGCGGGCCGTTCCCGCCTTGTCCGCGGTCACGGTCACCCGCATGGGGTGAAGGCCCGGCTCGGAGACGAAGCTCCACACATCGTTGCCCGAGAGGATCGGGGGCGGAGGACTCTGCGTCGGAGGGAAGGGCTCCGTGGCGCACAGGTGGTGGCCGGCTTGCGGACTCGACGCCGCTGGAGGCACGCAGCTCGCGACGACGCACCCCGCGGCGATGCCACTGGTCTCCGACCCAGGAGGACCAAGGCGGGGGACTTCCCGGCCGACCGTAAGTGACAGGGTCGGTCCGCACCCGCTCGAGCCCGCCGAGGTGGACCGTTCGGCGCACGCGGCCTCACCCGGGCAGACGACAGAGGCATCGGAGGCCCCTGAGACGTTTCCCCCTGCCCGGTCCACGAGGAGCCACCGGTCCAGCACCCTGGAGCTGCCGGCCCGTCAGGATCCGTGCCGTCGGGACTCATTGCGGCACCGAACGGCGCGCCGGCGGACCGGGCGAGAGACGAGCCCAGGAACAGGCGCACCGCACCGACGCGGTGGCGACCGCCTTCCGGCTCTGGCGTGCGCCGCACCCGGCGAGTGCCGGGCGGCCAGGGACGCAGCGTGCCGGGCGGTCGCGCCCGGGCACGTCTACTCCATCAGGTCCTCCTCGAACAGCGCCTCCTGTTCGCCCTCCCGCTGTCTGCGCAGCCGACGGTTGCGGGTGCCGACGACCACCGCCGTCGCCGCGGCCACCGTCGCGAACGCCGCCGGCACCATCCAGCCGCGGTCGACCGCGTGGCCGAGGGCGTGGTCCAGGGAGAGGCGGCCGGGGCCCGCCACGGCGAGGCCGGCGGAGGTCAGGCCGAGGGTGGCCGCGTACTCGTAGCCGCCGCTCTGGGCGAAGAAGCCGTTGGGCGCGTGCACCGCCGCGGCCCCCGCCATCGCGCCGGCCGCCGACGCGCCCGCCGCGGGCGTCGCGAGCCCCAGCGCCAGCAGCAGGCCGCCGCCCGTCTCCGCCAGTCCCGCCGCGGTGGCGCTCGCCCGGCCCGGCCGGTAGCCGACGGACTCCATGAACTGGCCGGTGCCCCCGATGCCGCCACCGCCGAACCAGCCGAACAGCTTCTGCGCGCCGTGCGCGGCCAGCACGCCGCCGGTGCCCAGTCGGAGCAGCAGCAGGCCGAGATCGCGTCGGTCGTAACAGGTCACGGTGACTCCCGAGGCAGACAGCAGGAACACATCCCCTTCCGCGTTTCCACCGTCGCACCCGCGGCGCCCCCCGGGCCCGTCCTGGGCGCCGTTCGGGTGGCGGGGGGCCGGGGGCGGTGTGAACCTGACCGACATGACGATTTCGACCGCCAAACTGAGCGACCCGGCCGTCCGTGCCTTCGTCACCGCCGTCAACAGCCACGACCGCGAGGGCTTCATGCAGCTCCTCGCGCCCGGCGCGACCATGTCGGACGACGGTCTGGACCGCGACCTCGCCGAGTGGATCGAGAAAGAGATCTTCTCCACACACGGCCACATGGAGGTCGACAACGAGTCCCGGGGCGGCCGCGCGCTCCTCGCCCGCTACAGCAACGACACCTGGGGCGAGATGCGCACCCGGTGGAGCTTCGTCGTCGCCGACGACGGACGGATCTCCCGGTTCGAGACCGGGACGGCCTAGCGGCCCAGCGGCCCCAGCAGCAGGCCCAGCGGGCCCCGCAGGCCCCGCAGGCCCAGGCAGAGCGGGCCCAGCCATCCGGCCGGAAGCCGGGGGGAGGGCGAGCCGAACTCCTGCGTAAGGCCACCTGAACGGAACGTGGCTTTGATGATCCTTTGATCGTGCTTTGAGGCCCCCCTGTGCGCGGGCACCGCCTCAGTCTGTACGGTCCCGACCGTGCGTGATTCGTCTCGGTTCCCCCGTCCGACCCCCGCCCGTCCGTCCCGGCGATCCCTGTTCGCCGTCGCCCTCGCCGCGGCCGTCCCGCCGGTCGCCGCGGCCGCCCCGGCCCAGGCCGCGGCCCCCGCCACCACCCCCGCCGTCGGCGGAGAGCGGCTCGCCCGCGACGGGGTGCAGGTGAACGGAGCCACCGACCTGCCGAAGGGGCTCAGCGCCCGCTCCTGGCTCGTCGCCGACGCGGACACGGGCGAGGTGCTCGCCTCCTACCGCGCGCACCGGCCCCTGGCCCCCGCCTCCACGCTGAAGATGCTGTTCGCCGACACGGTGCTGAGGAAGTTCCACCGCGCCGAGCGGCACACCGTCACCGCCGCCGACCTGGCCGACATCCCGCCGGGCTCCAGCCTCGTCGGCATCAGGCCCGGGATCACGTACACCGTCGAGCAGTTGTGGCAGGGCGTGTTCCTGCGCTCGGGCAACGACGCGGTGCACGTGCTCGCCCACATGAACGGCGGCGTGGCGAAGACGGTCGCCGAGATGCAGGCCAGGGCCGCCGACCTGCAGGCCCTGGACACCCACGTGGTCAGCCCCGACGGCTTCGACCATCCGGGCCAGCTCTCCTCCGCGTACGACCTGACGCTGTTCGCCCGGCACGGTCTGAAGGACGCCGACTTCCGCGCCTACTGCGGCACGCGGACCGCCGCCTTCCCGGCCGGCGGGAAGAAGACGTTCCAGATCCAGAACACCGACCGTCTGCTGACCGGCTCGTGGGGCCTGCGGACGTACGACGGCCTGATCGGGGTGAAGAACGGCTACACCAGCGACGCCGGCAACACCTTCACCGGCGCGGCCACCCGCGGCGGGCGCACCCTGCTGGTCACCGTGATGCACCCCGGCAGCGGCGGCAACGGCGTCTACGAGGAGACCGCCGCCCTGCTCGACTGGGGCTTCGCGCAGGGGCCCGCGACACGGGCGGTGGGCGCGCTGGTCGCCCCGCTGAGCGAGGGCGGCGCCCGTGCGGGCGCCGAAGCCGTCCGGAAGGCCGTGCGGGCCGCGGCCGGGGCGCCCGGCATGGCGGTGGGCAGGCCCTCGGCGTGGCGGCTGCTCGAAGGGGCGGGCGGAACGGTCGTGCTGCTGGCCGGCGGGGTGTGGGCGCTGCGCCGCCGGCTGAGGCCGGCGACGGCCGGGGCGGACTCCGGGGGCAAGGACTCCGGGGGCAAGGACTCCGGGGGCCGGCACCGGCGCTGACCCTCGCAAGGGGCGGCAGGCCGTGAAGGAGAGCGGCAGAGGGTGAAGGGGGCCGACCGTGGGGGAGAGCTGCGACCCTTGACGGGCGGCAGTCCGTAAGAGGCGGCGGGCGGCGCTGAACGCCGAGATGGGCGGCAGCCGTTCCGCGCACCGTTGCGCACCCCGCGGTCCCGCGGCGGGGGCCACCCCCAGCCGGTGCCGTGGAACGGCTGCCGCCTCCCCCCTCGGTGTGGCTCTCGGCACCGTCGGCGGAAGCGCGCCCCTCCAACTGTGAAGCTGTTGTGGAGGAGATGAAGAGCATAAGCCCGCTATAGGCCCAGATGGTGCGGAGTTTTTTGTTCCGCTTGTGTGGATTGCCTTTTCGGGGCCGGGCGCGGTACCGCTCAGCCCCGCCCGACGTACGGCATTCCCGTCGCCAGCACCGTCGCGAACTGCACGTTCGCCTCCAGCGGCAGCTCCGCCATGTGCCGCACCGTACGGGCCACGTCGGCGACGTCCATCACCGGTTCCGGGACGACCTCCCCGTTGGCCTGGAGGGCGCCGGTCCGCATCCCGGCCGTCATGCCGGTGGCCGCGTTGCCGATGTCGATCTGCCCGGCCGCGATGCGGTACGCCCGCCCGTCCAGCGACAGCGACTTGGTCAGTCCCGTCAGCGCGTGCTTGGTGGCGGTGTACGGCGCCGAGTGCGGCCGGGGCGCGTGCGCCGAGACGGAGCCGTTGTTGATGATCCGTCCGCCCTGCGGGTCCTGCTCCTTCATCCGCCGGTACGCCGCCTGCGCGCACAGGAACGCCCCGTTGAGGTTGGTGTCCACCACGTGCCGCCACGCCTCGTAGGGCAGGTCCTCGACCGGCACCCCGCCGGGCCCGAACGTCCCCGCGTTGTTGAACAGCAGGTCCACCCGCCCGAAGCGTTCCACGGTGGCCGAGAACAGTGCGGCCACCTCCTCCGGCCGCGACACGTCGGTGCGCACGGCGAGGCAGGCGGCCCCCGGCACGAGCTCCGCCGTCTCCGTGAGCGTCTCGGGGCGCCGCCCGGCCAGCGCCACCGACCAGCCCGCGTCCAGCAGTTCCACGGCCACGGCCCGCCCGATCCCGGAACCGGCGCCGGTCACCACGGCGATCTTCGCATCCCTGCCAGTCATGCCCCGGAGCGTACGAGGGCGCTCCGTCATACGGAATCCACTGTCCGCCCCGCGGATGCGGACGTCCGGAAGGCCTCAGACGAGCACCGGCTCCGCGTCCTCCCCCGGATAGCGGACCCCGATCCGCTCCCGCACCGCGTCCAGCGTGCGCATCACGGCCAGGGTGCCGTCCAGCGGCACGAGCGGTGACTCGGTCTCGCCCGCGCGCAGCGCGCGCATCACCTCCAGCGCCTCGTGCCGCAGGCTGGTGCGCGGGCCGTCGGCCGGGTCGGCGGCGAACTCCTCCGGCTCCCGGCCGTCGCGGTGCAGGACGAAGCGGTCCGGGTGGAAGAAGCCGGACGGGACGTCGATGCGGCCCCGGGAGCCGGTGACCGAGGCGGAGGTGGCCGTACCGCCGGTGATGGAGCAGTGCACGGACGCCAGGGCGCCGCCGTCCCAGGAGAGCAGGGCCCCGGTCTGCAGGTCGACGCCCTCGGGGGAGAGCACCCCGCGCGCCGTCACGTCCGCCGGCTCACCCAGCAGGAGCTGCGCGAACGACACCGGGTACACGCCGAGGTCGAGCAGCGCCCCGCCGCCCAGGTGCGGGTCCCGCAGCCGGTGCGCGGGCGGGAAGGGCCCGGAGAGCCCGAAGTCGGCCTGGACGGTGCGCACCTCACCGATCGCGCCGTCGTCGACCAGCGCCTTCAGCCGCCGTACGAGCGGGTTGCAGTACATCCACATGGCCTCCATCAGGAAGCGCCCGCGCTCCCGGGCCAGCGCCACCAGCTCCTCGGCCTCGCGCAGGTTCAGCGTGAACGGCTTCTCGCACAGCACGTTCCGCCCGGCCTCCAGGCAGAGCCCGGCCGCCGCCCGGTGCGCCGCGTGCGGGGTGGCGACGTAGACGACATCGATGTCCTCGTCCCGGGCGAGCGCCTCCCAGCCGCCGTACGCCCGCGGTATCCCGAACCGCTCCGCGAAGGCCCGGGCCGACTCCTCGCCGCGCGAGGCGACCGCCACCACCTCCGCGTCCGGCAGGTCCACCAGGTCCGCCGCGAAGGCCGCCGCGATCCCTCCCGTCGCCAGGATCCCCCAGCGCACCCTCTGCTCCGCCCTCGGCTCCCTCATCGAAGGACCCCACCCTCGCTCGTGTGACGCTCGGCACCGTGTACGAGCTGAGAGCATAGGGGGCGGATCCGATGAAGAGGGAGGGACGCATGCCCGAGGGCGGGGCCTCGACACCGCACGCCTCACCGGCGGCCATACCCAGGACGGGGCCCTCGGGGCCACCGACGCGCGCGCGGCGCCGCACCGGCCCGCTGCTCACCCTGGTCCTCGGCGGCCTGACCGCCACGCCCCCGCTGGCGATGGACATGTACCTCCCCTCCCTGCCGGAGGTCACCCGCTCCCTGCACGCGCCCGCCGCGACCGTCCAGCTCACGCTCACCGCCTGTCTGGCCGGCATGGCGCTGGGGCAGCTCGTGGTCGGCCCGATGAGCGACCGGTGGGGCCGCCGCCGCCCGCTCCTCGCCGGCCTCGCCGTCTACGTCCTCGCCACCGCGCTGTGCGCCTTCGCGCCCACCGTCGAGTTCCTGGTCGCCTTCCGGCTGGCGCAGGGTCTAGCGGGCGCCGCCGGGATCGTCATCGCGCGGGCGGTGGTCCGGGACCTGTACGACGGCGTGGCCATGGCCCGCTTCTTCTCCAGCCTCATGCTGATCTCCGGAGTCGCCCCGATCGTGGCCCCGCTGATCGGCGGTCAGATCCTGCGGGTGACCGACTGGCGGGGGGTGTTCGTGGCGCTCACGGCCGTGGGGCTGCTGCTCGGCGCGGCCGTCCTCACCCGGCTGCCGGAGACGCTCCCCGCGGACGGGCGGCACGGCGGAGGCGTCGGCGAGACGCTCGGCGCCGTGCGCCGGCTTCTGGCCGACCGCGTCTTCACCGGCTACACGCTCGCGGGCGGCTTCGCCTTCGCCGCGCTCTTCGCCTACATAGCGGCCTCGCCGTTCGTGATCCAGGAGATCTACGGCGCCTCCCCGCAGACCTTCAGTCTGCTGTTCGGCCTCAACTCGGTCGGGCTGGTCGTGGCCGGCCAGATCAACGGCAAGGTGCTGGTCGGACGGGTCCGCCTGGACCGGGTGCTGGGCGTCGGCCTGACCCTGATCGTCCTGGCCGCGACCGCCCTGCTGCTGATGGCGTCCGGCGTCCTCGGCGAGGCGGCCCTCGCCCCGGTCGCCGCCGCGCTGTTCGTGCTGATGTCCGCGATGGGCATCACCCTGCCCAACACCCAGGCCCTGGCCCTGACACGCACCCGGCACTCCGCCGGCTCCGCGTCCGCCCTGCTGGGCGCCACCTCCTTCCTCATCGGCGCGATCGCCTCCCCGCTCGTCGGCATCGCCGGGGAGCACACCGCCGTCCCGATGGCCGTGGTGCAGCTGGTGGCGGCACTGGCGGCCCTGGCCTGCTTCGCGGGACTGTGCCGCCCCTGGAACACCCGTGCGAGCGGTGGGGCCCTGTCCTCCCCGCGCGGAGCCGAGAGCCCCGGGGAGGAGAGCTGAGCACGTCGAAGCTGCGTCCCGGGACACCGGAGCGCGCCGGGCTCGACCCCGGTGAACTCAAGCGGCTCGTCCACGAGGTCCAGGAACTCACCACCGGGGACCGCCCCTGGGCGCCCGGCGCCGTCGTGGTCGCCGGGCGCGGCCCGGTGATCACCGTGGCCGAGGCGGCGGGCTGGGCCGTGCGGTACTCCGCCCACGACCCGGCGACCGACCGCGGCGTCGAACTGCCGCCCGAGCGACGGGTGCCGATGACCGTCGGCACCCCCTTCGACCTCGCCTCGCTCACCAAGCTGTTCACGGCGGTCGCCGCGGTGCAGCAGATCGAGCGGGGCACGCTCGGCATCGACGCGCGCGTGGGGGCGTACCTGCCGGACTTCGGGGCCGCCGCCCGGCACGGCGTCACCGTACGGCAGCTGCTCACCCACACCTCCGGGCTGCGCCCCGACCTCCCGCTGTACGACTGCCCCGACGACGCCTCCCGGTCGGCGCTGCTGCGCGCGGAGGCGCCGGTGGGCCCGCCCGGCACGTACGTCTACTCGGACCTGAACTTCCTCCTGCTCCAGCACCTCCTCGAGCGGCTGACCGGGCGCGGCCTCGACGTCCTCGTGCGCGACGGCATCACCCGCCCGCTGGGCATGACGGCGACCCGCTTCGGACCCTGCCCGGGCGCCGCCGCCACGGAGGACCAGCGGCGGCCGTGGGCCAAGGCGGACCGGGGGATGCTGCGCGGCGAGGTCCACGACGAGAACGCCCGGGCGCTGGGCGGTGTGGCCGGTCACGCGGGCCTGTTCTCGACCGGGCGGGACCTCGCCGTCTTCTGCCGCACCCTGCTGGCGGGCGGGGCGTACGGTCCCGCCCGGATCCTCGGCACCGACTTCGTGGAACTGCTGCTGACCCCGCCGGGCCTCGGCTTCGCCGTGGACCAGCCGTGGTTCATGGGCGAGCTCGCGGGGCGCGGGGCGGCGGGGCACACCGGCTTCACCGGCACCTCCCTGGTCCTGGACCCGGCGACGGACACCTTCCTGGTGCTCCTCGCCAACACGGTCCACCCCCGCAGACGCCCGCCGGACAGCGGCCCCCGCGCGGCGGCGGCCACCCGGTTGGCACGCGCGGTGCGGGCGGCCTAGGGGAGCGCTCGCGGTCGCGGTTCGTGGCTGGGGATGTCGCCGGGTGGGCGGTGGTTGCGCTGGGGTGGTCGTCCGGTGGGCGGCGGTGGTCGTCCGGGGAGCGGTGGTTGCCGTCGGCGTGAGCGGCGGTGGTCGTCCGGTGGGCGGCGGTTGTCGTGGCGGCGGTGGCCCGTGGGGGCGGCCGTTGTCGCCGGGTCGGTCGTCCGCGTGGCGCCGGTGTCGCCGGGGCCGTCGCCCGCGTCGCGGTGGTGTCGCCGGGGCCGGCGTCCCGCGGGAGCGGTAATGGCGTCCGGTGGGGTGGCCGGCGGCTCATAGAATCGGCGGGTGAACGTCCCCCTGTCCCCGGCCGAGTCCCTTCGCGCCGCCCTCGCCGGTCTGCTCGACGGGCTCCCGCCCCGGCAGGCCGCGGGCGCCGTCGAGCGGCTGATCGCCAACTACCGGGGGAGCACCCCCACCGACGCCCCCATCCTGCGCGACCGCGCGGACGTGGCCGCGTACGCCGCGTACCGGATGCCGGCCACCTTCGAGGCCGTACGCGCGGCCCTGGCGGCGTTCGCCGCCGCGGCCCCCGGATGGCGGCCCGCCGGTCATGTGGACGTCGGGGGCGGGACCGGCGCCGCCACCTGGGCCGTCAGCGCCACCTGGGACGGCCCGCGTCCGGTGACCGTGCTCGACTGGGCCGAACCCGCGCTGGCGCTCGGACGGGAGATCGCCGAGGCCAACCCGGCGCTGCGGGACGCCCGCTGGCAGCGCGCCCGGATCGGCGCGGCGCTCGTCCTCGACCCGACCGACCTCGTCACCGTCTCCTACGTCCTCGGCGAGCTGACCGGGGACGACCGCGCCGCCGTCGTCGACGCGGCCGCGGCGGCCGCCCAGGCCGTGGTGGTCGTCGAACCGGGCACGCCCGACGGCTACGCCCGCGTCATCGAGGCCCGCGACCGTCTGCTGGGGGCGGGCTTCCGGGTCGCCGCGCCCTGCCCGCACAGCGCCGCCTGTCCCATCGTGCCCGGCACGGACTGGTGCCACTTCTCCGCGCGGGTGAGCCGCTCCTCCCTGCACCGGCAGGTCAAGGGCGGCTCCCTGCCCTACGAGGACGAGAAGTTCAGCTACGTCGCCGCCACCCGCTTCCCGGTGTCGCCGGCCCCCGCCCGGGTGGTCCGGCGCCCCCAGATTCGCAAGGGCCAGGTCCTCCTCGACCTGTGCGAGGCCGACGAGCGGCTGAGCCGCCGCACGGTCACCAAACGCCACGGCGACCTGTACAAAACGGCCCGGGACACCGACTGGGGCGACCGGTGGCCGCCCGAAGCCTCAGACGCGTAGCTCCTGGGAGCAGCACTTCACGGCGCCGCCGCCCTTGAGGAGCTCGCCCACATCCACACCGACCGGCTCGAAGCCCCGTTCCCGCAGGGCGTCGCACAGACCGGCCGCCGCCTGCGGCAGCACCACGTGCAGACCGTCGGAGACCGCGTTCAGGCCGAACGCGGCGGCGTCGTCGTCGGTCGCGACCAGCGCCCCGGGGAAGAGCCGCCGCAGCACCTCCCGGCTGCCGGGGGAGAAGGCGGGCGGGTAGTACGCGATCTCGTCCGCGGCGTCGTCGAGGACCGCGAGCGCCAGGTCGAGGTGGTAGAAGCGGGGGTCGACCAGTTCCAGGCCGATCACCGGGCGGCCGAAGAACTCCTGCGCCTCGCCGTGGGAGAGCGGGTTGGTGCGAAAGCCCCGGCCCGCCAGCACGTAGGAGGCGGTGACCGCGAAGTCGCCCTCGCCCTCGTTGATGTGCACGGGCACGTGCAGGTGGGTGAAGCCGTTCGCCGCGAACCACTCCAGGTGGGCCTCGGCCTCCGGCTCCCGCTCCGGGTGCGCGAACCGGGCACCGAACACCCGGCCGTCGACCACGGTGGCGCCGTTCGCCGTGAACACCATGTCGGGCAGGCCGGGCTCGCAGGGCAGCTCCTCCACGGTGTGGCCGAGCGACCGGTACACCTCGCGCAACTGCTCCCACTGGGCGAGGGCCAGCGCGCCGTCGACCGGCTTGGCCGGGTCCATCCACGGGTTGATGGAGTACGTCACGTCGAAGTGCGCGGGCGGGCACATCAGATAGCGCCGGGCTGTGGCGCGGCGGGAACGGGCCAAGGCGGGCTCCTCGGGTGCCGCAGGGCTGCGGGGGACGTACCGCGGGTTGTCGTGGGCGGGGGTCCGGTGGATGGGAGTGCGTGCTGCGTGGTGCGTCTGGTGCCCATGGTGCGCCGGGCCGGCCCGCCGCGCGCGGTGACCCCGCCCCCTTGGGGGACCCCGGATCCGGCCTCCGGACCCCGGGGGCGCAGGATGGTGGGACCATGGGGCATGGTGACCACAGCGGCGAGGCGAGGGGATAGATGAGCGCGGAGTTCGGCGGACGCACCGGCCGGCAGGGCAGGCTCTCCCAGTGGCTGCGGGGACGACGCCCGAAGGAGAGCGCCGGCGACGGCGGCCGGGAGGCCCAGTTGCTGGCCGCGGCGGCCGCGGGCCTGCCCCTGGCCCCCGCCGCGCATCCGGCGGCCGGCTTCCGCTGCTCCTGCGACCGCGTCGGTTGTCCCACGCCCGCCCGGCACCCGGTTTCCTTCGCCTGGCAGACGCAGTCCACGACCGACCGCGCGCAGATCGAGCGCTGGGCCCGGAACCAGCCGCAGGCCAACTTCATCACCGCGACCGGCATGGTGCACGACGTCCTCGACGTCCCCCTGGAGGCCGGCCGGGCGGCCCTCGCGCGGCTGCTCGCGGCCGGCGTCGAGGTCGGCCCGGTGGCCGAGAGCGACGACGGCCGCATGCTGTTCTTCACCCTCACCCGCGGCACCCCCGAGGACGAGGACGAGTGGTGGCCGTGCGAGCTGGACTGCCACCCGGAGACGATGGACGAGCACCCGGGACTGCGCTGGCACTGCCGCGGCTCCTACGTCCTGGTGCCCCCCGCCCGGCTGCCCGGCGACGACGGCCGGCGGGTGCGCTGGGTGCGCGGCCCGGAGCACGCGCTGCCCGACCCGCTGAGCCTGCTGGAGGACCTCACCGACGCCTGCGCCCGCCACACCGGCGAAGAGGCCGACCACGCGGGCTCGGCCTGGCCACTGCGCCGCTGAGCCCCGCCCCGCGGGCCTCGGACGGGACACCGCCCCGCCTGGCCAGGGCGGGGTACGAGCACTCCACTCGCCCTGCCGGCCTTGGGCGAACCCCCGGCCCTGTCGGCCCCGCGCGGCCCGGGAGGGGCGCGGACGCCGCGCGCGCTGCCGGCCTTCGCGCGGCGGGAGGGCGTACGTGCGCTCCTCGCCTCGAGGCTGCCCCGGTGGGACGCGGGTGACCCTCGCCGCTCGCGGAGCCCGGGTGCTACCGGCCCCCGCGCGGCCGGGCAGCGTACGGGCGCGCTTCTCGCCCCGGCGCTACTCGCCGCGTGCCGCCGTCAGCCCCTGGACGCGCCCCAGCATCGACACCTGGCGTCCGCCCGCGGTGCGGCCCGGGTCGAGGGCGACCTCGTTGGAGACGAACTCCATCGTCAGAGACTGCTTGACCTCGCCGGTGGTCAGCGCCTGCACGTCCTTGTTCTGCGCGGGCACGGAGGCACCCGCGGCGGCCGTCTGCTTCTGATAGTGGTGCGTGGTGAAGAACACCAGCGCGCCGCCGTCCGCGGTGCGCAGCGCCAGTGGGGCGTAGTCGCCGCTCGTCAGCGGCTCGTCGATGTACTGGGTGGCCAGGCCCGGCCGGGTGGCGCCCTTCTCGCGCGCCGTGCGCCACCCCGTGGTGTGCGGGCCCGCCGCGAAGGTGTTCCCGCCGCTCTTCAGGTATCTCGCGTAGTCCCCGCTCAGCTCGCCCGGCGCGACCGCCACGTCGGCGGAGTCCGCGGGCACGGCCTCGGCCCAGCCGTCGGCGTCCTGCCGGAACCGCGGTACGTCAGCGGGCGCCACCAGCGTCAGATACGCCACCCGCCACGGTTCGGCGAGGCCGCCGCGGGTGAACACCAGCAGCCAGCGCGCGTCACCGCCCTTGTTGCCGCGGGCGTCGGCGAGGAACCAGCGCGGCCAGCCGGCCTTCTTGGGGATGGTGAACTTCGCGTCGGTCAGTTCCAGCGGCGTGTGCGCCGGGTTGCCGCCCGGGTGGTTGGCGTGCCCGGCCTTCAGCCGGGCCGCGTCGATGGCGGCGAGCGCCCCGGTGACGTGGCGGGCGTCCAGGGAGGCGTCGTAGGCCTTGTCGGCCGCGTTGTAGGCGGCGGTGAACCGGCCGAGCGCCTTCTCGGCCTCCACGCGGGTGGCGGCCGGGAGCACCTCGCGCTCCCCGTGCACCACCACGCACCCGCTCGCCGTCCACGCCAGGGCGGCCACCGAGGCCGCCAGGACCGCCTTCCGCCCGAGCCTGCGAAGCCTGCCAGAGCCGCGAACCCTGCTCATCAGCTACCTTCACCTTCCCCTTCCCGGAGGCGAACCCTACCGGGGCGGGAAGGCACGCGAGTGCCGGGTTCCCTCTACCGTGACCGACCCGGGCGGCCCGGCCCGTCGTCACCGTGACCGACCCGGGCGGCCCGGCCCGTCGTCACCGTGACCGGCCCGGGCTGCACGGCCCGTCGTCACGACGGCCGGTCCGGACGGACCGTCAGACCTTGTCGTGCACCGGGGGAGTGGACGGCTGCGGCTTCCCGGCGCCCGAACCGGCCGGCGCGAAGAACAGCGTCAGCGTCGGGACCAGGTACACCAGCCACACGGTGGCCTGGAGGACCGTCGGGTCGGGCTGGAAGTTGAACACACCCTTCAGCAGGGTGCCGTACCAGCTGTCCGGCGGGACGGTGTCGCTGATGTCGAAGGCCAGGCTGCCCAGACCCGGGATCCAGCCGGCCTCCTGGAGGTCGTGCACGCCGTAGGCGAGCACGCCCGCCGCGACCACGACCAGCATGGCCCCGGTCCAGGTGAAGAACTTGGCGAGGTTGATCTTCAGGGCGCCGCGGTAGAACAGCCAGCCCAGCACGACCGCGGTGGCCAGGCCCAGCGCCACGCCGATCAGCGGGCGCGGGGTGCCGTCGGAGGCCGCGTGCACCGACGCCCACACGAACAGGGCGGTCTCCAGGCCCTCACGGCCCACGGCGAGGAACGCCGTGGCCACGAGCGCGCCCGTGCCCATCGCCAGGGCGGCGTCGAGCCGGCCGTGCAGCTCGGACTTCAGGTGCCGGGCGGTGCGCCGCATCCAGAACACCATCCACGTCACCAGGCCGACCGCGACGATCGACAGCGAGCCGCCGAGCGCCTCCTGCGCCTCGAACGTCAGCTCCTGCGAGCCGAATTCGAGGACGGAGCCGAAGCCCATGGCGATGGCCACGGCGATGGCGATGCCGGCCCAGATGGGCTTGAGCGCGTCGCGCCGGCCGGTCTTGACCAGGTAGGCGATCAGGATGCACACGACGAGGCTGGCCTCCAGCCCCTCGCGCAGACCGATCAGGTAGTTGGAGAACACGGACTAAGCCTCCTCGGACAGCAGCGAACGGCCCCACCAGTCGCCCGCGTCACGGACACCGGGCGGGACCGCGAAGACCGCCGAACCCACGTGCTGGATGTACTCGTTGAGCGCGTCGTGCGCCGCCAGCCTGCGCTGGAGCGGGATGAATCCCTTGCGCACGTCGCGCTGGTAGGCCAGGAAGAACAGACCGGCGTCCAGGCGGCCGAGGCCGTCGGTGCCGTCGGTGAAGGAGTAGCCCCGGCGCAGGATGGTGATGCCGTCGTTGGAGTCGGGGTGCGCGAGCCGGACGTGCGCGTCGGGCTTCATCGCCTTCAGGAACGGCGCGTCGTGCTCCTTGGCCCTGCCGACCGCGGCGCCCTCGCCCTTGTCCCGGCCGAAGACGTCCTCCTGCTCCTGCAGCGAGGTCCGGTCCCAGGTCTCGATGTTCATGCGGATGCGGCGGGCGACCAGGTACGACCCTCCGGTCATCCAGTCGGGCCCGTCGCCGTCGCCGACCCACACGAACTTCCTCAGCCGGTCCGGCTCGGTGCCCGCGATGTTGCGGGTGCCGTCCTTGAACCCGAAGAGGTTGCGCGGGGTCTGGGCGTGCGGGGTCGTCGACGAGGTCTTGCCGAAGCCGAGCTGGGACCAGCGGACGGCGACCTTGCCGAAGCCGATGCGGGCCAGGTTGCGGATCGCGTGCACGGCGACCTGCGGGTCGTCCGCGCAGGCCTGGACGCACAGGTCGCCGCCGGTGCGGGAGCGGTCCAGGTTGTCGCCGGGGAACTTGGGCAGGTCCACCAGCGCGGCGGGCCGCTTGTCCGCCAGCCCGAACTTGTCGAACAGCGACGGACCGAAGCCGATGGTCAGCGTCAGCCGGGACGGCCGCAGGCCGAGCGCCTCGCCGGTGTCGTCCGGCGGGGCCTCGGCGAGCCCGCCGTACGCGCCCTCGCCGACCGCCTTCCCGGCGGTCATCCGCCGCGCGGCCGCCGTCCACTCCTTCAGCATCCGCACGAACTCGGCGCGGTCCTCGGTCTTCACGTCGAACGCGGCGAAGTGCAGCCGGTCCTGGACGGCGGTGGCGATGCCGGCCTGGTGCGCGCCGTGGAACTCCACCGCGGCGCCTGTCTCGGCGGCGACCGGGTCGGCGTCCTGGCCGGCGCGGGTCATCGCCGCCGCGCCACCGGCCGCGGCGGCGCCGAGCGCGAGCCCGGCCCCGCCCCAGCCGATCAGGGCGCGCCGGGAGGGCGCCTTCGCGGGCGTGCTGTCGGTGGTGGCTTCCCGGGTGTCCGTCATCGTTGTGGGTCCCCTCACTTCACGACGGTGGCGGCGAGCTTGGACAGCGGCTCGGCGAGCGCGTTCACCGCGTCCGAGAGCTCCTTGCGGTCGTCCTGGCCGACCTTGTCGTAGGAGACGAACTCGTACGGCGTCTTGCCGGCGCGGTACTTGTCGAGCAGCGCCTCGAGCGCCGCGAACTGCTTGTCGAGCTCCTTGGTGAGCGCCGGGTCGTTGGCCTGCGCGGCCGGCTTCAGCAGCTCGTAGGCCTTCTGGGCGCCCTCGACGTTGCCCTTGAAGTCGACCAGGTCGGTGTGCGAGTAGGCCTCCTCCTCGCCGGTGACCTTGCCGGTGGCGACCTCGTCGAGGAGTTCCTTGGCGCCGTTGGCCATGGAGGTCGGGGTGATCTCGGCGGTGGCGACCCGCTTCTGCCAGTCCTTCAGGTCGGTGACCAGCTGACCGGCGAGCGTCTTCTCCCCGGCGCCGATCTTCTTGTCCTGCCACAGCGCCTTCTCCAGGCGGTGCCAGCCGGTCCACTTCTGGCCGCCCTCCAGGCCGTCCTCGCGGACGTCGACCTTCGGGTCGATGTCGCCGAAGGACTCGGCGACCGGCTCGGTGCGCTCCCAGCCCAGCCGCGAGGGCGCGTACGCCTTCTTCGCGGCCTCCAGGTCGCCGGCCTGGACCGCCTTGGCGAAGGTCTCGACCCGGGGCAGGGTCTCGTCGGCCTGCGTCTGCACATAGGCGCGGTAGCCGGCGACGGCCTTGTCGAGCGCCGGGTCGCGCTTGGCCGTCGAGCCGCCGGTGGCCCGGACGTCCTGGCGGATGCCCTTGCCCTTCATGCCGGGCTTGCAGGCGATCCGGTAGGAGCCCGCCTTCACCTCGGCGGTGACCTTCTGCCGGGTGCCGGGCCCGATGTTCTCGCGCTCGGCGACGACCCGGTCGTCCGGGAAGAGGACGTAGACCTCGGTGACCTTCGAGCCCTTGTTCTCGATGTCGAGCTCTATGTGGCCGGCCGGGAACTGCTTCTTGGACACCTCGCAGGCGTCGTCGGTCGCGGTCACGCTGATCACGTGGTCGCCGTCCCCGGCCGTGCTTTTCTGCGTGCAGGCCGTCAGGGAGGTCAGGGCGGCCGCGGTGGCGGCGGCGGTGACGACGGAGAGTCGGACGGCTCGCATGCAGGCTCCAGACGAGAACGGTTCGGTGAGGCTTTCCTAAGTTACCTGAGGCTTACCTCACTGGAACCCACCCCCTCCGTGATTCAGCTCGCACGGAAAGATCGCAGACACGGCTCGATCGCGACAGTGCAAAGTAAACACCAAGGAGAGGTAAAGAGAAGGTCAAGGGAGTGTCCGGCGTGGCGTCGGTGCTTCAATGCCCGGGTGACTGACTACGACGTGCTGCGCGTGTTCTGCGGACCGCGGGGCGGCTACGGCAACGAGCTCGGCGTCGTCCGCGACGGCGCGGCGATCCCGGAGCGGGACGAACGCCAGGAACTCGCGGCGAAGCTCGGCTTCAGCGAGACGGTGTTCGTCGACGACCCCGAGCGCGGCGTCATCGACATCTACACCCCCACCCTGCGCCTGCCCTTCGCCGGTCACCCCTGCGTGGGCGCGGCCTGGCTGCTGGACGTGCCCGAGGTGGTGACGCCCGCCGGGGTGGCCGGCGCCCGCCTCGACGGGGAGTTCTCCTGGATCGAGGCGCGGGCGGAGTGGGCGCCGCCGCGCACCCTGCGCCGCTACGCGACTGCCGCCGAGGTCGACGCGCTGCCCGTGCCGCCGCCCGGCGAGTGGGTCTACGCCTGGGCGTGGGAGGACGAGCCCGCCGGACGGGTGCGCGCCCGCGCCTTCCCGGGGCGCGACGACGGCGTCGACGAGGACGAGGCGACCGGCGCGGCCGCCCTGCTGCTCACCGAACAGCTGGGCCGCGCCCTCAACATCACCCAGGGCGCCGGCTCGCAGATCCTGACGGCGCCGCAGCCGGGCGGCTGGGTGGAGGTCGGCGGACGGGTCGTCCTGGAGCGTTAGACGCGTCGTCGCATCAGGCTGAACCGGTTCGCAGCAGGTCGTACCCTGCTGCGGCGGGACGCATCCGGCGGAAGTGGTACCGCCCGGGGCCCGCTACGCGCTCAGCGGGAACTCCTCGCCGAGTTCGGCGAGCACGGCGCTGTTGAGCGCGAAGGAGCGCTGGCACTCCGCGACCATCCGCTGCCGCTCCAGGTCGTTCGCCCGGAGCTCGTCCAGCCGGTGCCGGTAGTCGCGCTTGAACGCGGCCGGACTGTCGATCCGGTCGAAGACGTAGAAGCGGACCCCGTCGCCCTTGCGCGGGAACCCCCAGGTCCGCTCCGCCCGGTCGCGGATGATCTGGCCGCCGGAGAGGTCCCCGAGGTAGCGGGTGTAGTGATGGGCGACGTAGCCGGCCGGCCAGGCGTGGGCGCACTCCGCGATCCGGTCCGCGTACACCCGGGTCGCCGGCAGCGCGTCGAGGGTCGAGCGCCAGCCGGGGCCCCGCAGGTGGGCCAGATCCCGCTCCAGGGCCGCCAGGCGCATCAGCTCCGGCCGTATGAACGGTCCGGCCACCGGGTCCGAGGCCAGCGTCCCGGCGCCGCTCTCCAGCGCCTCGTAGACGAACCAGAGCTGCTCGGTGTAGCGCGCGAACGCCTCGACGCCGAGCCGGCCGCCGAGCAGGTGGCCCAGGAACGGCGAGGCCTCCGCCGCCCGGTGCTGTTCCTGCGAGGCGGCCCGGACGACCGCGGAGAAGGGGTCCATGCGCTCTCTCCCCGGGGCGTGAGGTTGCCGACATACTGTCGGTAAATCGTATCCCGGGACGGTGGCGGGCGCACCGGCCTATGGCAGCGTGAGGATCTCCGCCCCCGAGTCCGTCACCACCAGCGTGTGCTCGAACTGCGCCGTGCGCCTGCGGTCCTTGGTGACGACCGTCCAGCCGTCGTCCCAGACGTCGTACTCGTAGGTGCCGAGCGTCAGCATCGGCTCGATCGTGAAGGTCATCCCGGGCTGGATGACCGTCGTCGCGTGCGGGCTGTCGTAGTGCGGGACGATCAGGCCGGAGTGGAACGACGAGTTGATCCCGTGCCCGGTGAAGTCCCGCACCACGCCGTACCCGAAGCGCTTGGCGTACGACTCGATGACCCGGCCGATGATGTTGATCTGCCGGCCCGGCCGGACCGCCTTGATCGCGCGGTGGAGGGCCTCGCGGGTGCGCTCGACCAGCAGCCGGCTCTCCTCGTCCACCTCGCCGACCAGGTAGGTGGCGTTGTTGTCGCCGTGCACCCCGCCGATGTACGCGGTCACGTCGAGGTTGACGATGTCGCCGTCCCGCAGCACCGTCGAGTCCGGGATGCCGTGGCAGATCACCTCGTTGACCGAGGTGCACAGGGACTTGGGGAAGCCCCGGTAGCCGAGCGTCGAGGGATAGGCGCCGTGGTCGCACATGAACTCGTGCGCCACCCGGTCCAGTTCGTCCGTGGTCACGCCCGGCGCGATGTGCCGGGCGGCCTCCTCCATCGCCTGCGCGGCGATCCGCCCGGCGACCCGCATCGCCTCGACGGTCTCCGGCGTCTGCACCTCCGGACCGGTGTACGGCTTCGGCGCGGGCCGGCCGACGTATTCGGGGCGGCGGATGTTTCCGGGCACGGAACGGGTGGGGGACAGCTCCCCCGGGACGAGCAGCGACTGGCCAGACATGTCAGCGAGTCTATCCAGGGGCGATGGGGGAACATGTCCCTGGCGAGAGGAGCTGGTCATGGCCCTGTTCAAGAAGCGGACCGCCGGAAAGCCGGGCGAGTGGTACTACTGCCTGGAGCACAAGAAGGTCGAAGAGGGACCCGAGTGTCCCGCCAAGGACCGGTTCGGCCCGTACGCCTCCCGTACGGAGGCCCAGCATGCGATGGAGACCGCCCGCGAGCGCAACGTCGAGTGGGAGACCGACCCCCGCTGGCACGACGCCCCGGCGGGCGGCACCCCCGACGACGACTGATCAGACGCCCGCCCGCATCGCGGCTGCGCGCGTCTCGCGCAGCCGCACGGCGTGCTCGTCGGTCCGGGCGTCGTAGGTCATCAGCCTCGGCAGGCACAGGGCCAGCAGCCCGACCGCGCCCGCGCACAGCAGCCCGCCCGACCACACCGAGGCGCGCACCCCCGCCCACGCGGCGACGCCGCCCGAGCGGACCTGGCCCAGCTGAGGCCCCACCGAGTACGACAGCAGCTCGATCCCGGCCAGCCTGCCGCGCAGCTCGTCGGGGATCGTCTGGTTCCACATCGCACCCCGGAAGATCCCGCTGACCATGTCGCAGCCGCCCGCGACGGTGAGGCACAGCAGCACCAGCCACACGTTGCCGACGACGCCGGCCGCGGCCACCGCCACGCCCCACGACAGGGCCGCCAGCACCACCGCCCGCCCGTGCCGGTGGACCCGTGAAGTCCAGCCGCCGGCCAGGCTCACCAGCAGCGACCCCAGTGGGAGGGTCGCGTACATCAGCCCCAGCGACCAGCGGGCGTGCAGCTCGTCCGCGAGGAACGGCAGGACGGCCAGCGGCATCGCCAGGAACATCGCCGCCAGGTCGACGGCGTAGGTCCCGAGCAGTTCCTTCCGGCTCCAGGCGTACCGGGCGCCCTCGGCGATCGAGGCCAGTGACGGGCGCGCCGCCTCGCGGGACGCGGGCTGCGCGGCGATGCGCACCACGAGCAGCACGGAGACGGCGAAGGTGGCCAGGTCGGCCGCGTACGCCGTGGGCAGCCCCGCGAAGGCGACGACCACGCCCGCCACGGCCGGGCCCGCCACACCGCCGAGCGTCCAGCGCAGGGAGTTCAGCGAGGTGGCCGCCGTGAGGTGCTCGTGGGCCACGATCCGCGGCCACAGCGAGTCCAGTGCGGGCCGCTGCACCGCGGTCAGGGCCGAGGAGAGGGCGGCGACCGCGTACAGCGGCCAGACGGCCGGGCGCGGCAGGAGCGCGTCGGCCAGCAGCGCCGCGCTGAGCACCCCCTGACCGACCTCGGTCCACAGGATCAGCAGGCGCTTGTCCAGGGCGTCGGCGAGGGCGCCGCCGTAGAGCCCGAACACCACGAGCGGCACCAGCTCCACGGCCCCGATCGCGCCCACCGCCGCGGCCGAACCGGTGAGTTCCTTCATCTGCACCGGCAGCGCGACGAGGGTCAGGAAGCTCCCGAAGTTCGAGATCAGCCCCGCCACCCACAGCCTGCGGAAGTCACGGGAGTGCCGCCAGGGGGCGAGGTCGGGGAGCAGGGCCCGAAGGCCGGAGGGAGACGTGCCGGTGGCTGCCGGGGCGTGGTCGGTCACGACGGTTCATGCTCGGCGCGGACGCGGCACCGGGCAACCGCTTTTCAGGGCGCCGCGCCGCGCGGCGGAGTCACCAGCGGGCCGGGGGCGGGGCCGTCAGGGAGTCGGCCAGGCGGGAGAGGCGGTCGCGGAGGCGGCCGCGTCCCCTGGGTGCGGGCAGCGCGTTCTCCCCGGCGGCCGCGCTGACCAGGTGCTGCACGGTGTCCAGGTCCAGTTCGGAGCCGTCCGGCACGGCCAGTGACTCGTGGGCCAGCGCCGCCAGGTCCCGGTCGCCGGAGCCGAGGGCGAGCACCGTGGCCCCGGCCCGCCGGGCGTCGTGGATCCGCTCGCACAGACAGCCGCCCGGACCGTCCGGCGCGACCACCAGCAGCGTCTCGCCCCGCCGGGCTGCCTCCAGCCGGCCGAGACCGACCGCCAGGTGCGCCGGGTCCGAGGGGCGCGCCCCGTGCCGAACCAGCGTCGGCGCCAGCTCCGGGGTGCCCGACCAGGCGGCCTCGTCCACGAGATGCGCCGCCAGGTGCCACGGCTCGTACCGGGGCGTGCCGACCAGCAGCAGCCCGCCGCCGTGCGACACCACGGACCCCCGCAGCACCCCGGCGAACCGCCGGGTGGCCCCCAGCCACTCGGTCCCGGCAAGCACTTCCCGCAACAACGCGACCCGTACGGCGTCCATACGAGCGCATCCTGCCGCAACCGGGCACACGTGACGTGGAGTTCACCCCGAATTCGCCCGGCCCGGGGACGACGGGCCCTGTCGGACGATCACCTTCCGGCGGAGGGCCGGCGCCGCGGCGAACGGCAAGATCCGGAAGGGAGTCCCTGGACCGGTCGGCGTGCCCGGGCGGACGTAGAGTCGGCCCATGACCTCCAGCGACAGTGCACAGCAGCCCGCGAAGGCTCCCGCCAAGGACCCGTGGGACCTCCCCGACGTCTCCGGGCTCGTCGTCGGCGTGCTCGGCGGCACCGGCCCGCAGGGCAAGGGCCTCGCCTACCGCCTCGCCCGGGCCGGCCAGAAGGTGATCATCGGCTCCCGCGCCGCCGAGCGCGCCCGGTCCGCGGCCGAGGAGATCGGCCACGGCGTCGAGGGCGCCGACAACGCCGAGACCGCCCGGCGCAGCGACGTCGTGATCGTCGCGGTGCCCTGGGAGGGCCACGGCAAGACCCTGGAGTCCCTGCGCGAGGAACTCGCGGGCAAGCTCGTCGTGGACTGCGTCAACCCGCTCGGCTTCGACAAGAAGGGCGCCTACGCCCTCAAGCCCGAGGAGGGCAGCGCCGCCGAGCAGGCCGCCGCGCTGCTGCCCGACTCGCGGGTGACCGCCGCCTTCCACCACCTGTCCGCGGTGCTGCTCCAGGACCCGGAGATCGACGAGATCGACACCGACGTCATGGTCCTCGGCGAGGAGCGGGCCGACGTGGAGACGATCCAGGCGCTGGCCGGGCGCATCCCCGGGATGCGCGGCATCTTCGCCGGGCGGCTGCGCAACGCCCACCAGGTGGAGTCGCTGGTCGCCAACCTGATCTCCGTCAACCGCCGGTACAAGGCGCACGCGGGACTCCGCATCACGGACGTATGACCTGATGGGGGACACTGGTCGGCGAAGCAGTCCCGAGCAGTGTCCCCCGACAGGAGCCGACCACCATGCCCCCCGTGCCCCCGACCGCCCAGCCCCGGCGCCTCGCTCTCTACGCCCTGATCGTCTGCGTGCTCTCCGTGGCCGCTGCCGTCGTGTCGTTCGTCCGGGGCAGCTGGCTCGGGGTCGTGTGGATCCTGCTGGCGGGCCTGTCGTCCAACATGGCCTGGTACTACGTCCGCCGGGGCCGGGCGGCCCGCGACGGCTCGGTCACCGGCTGACCGAGCAGATGTCCGGGGCTCCCTCCCAGAAGCGGTACAGCGACTGGCCGCAGTAGCTCGCGAAGTCGTCCACCCCGAGCGCGCGCAGGACCGCGTCGACCGCGTCGAAGAACACGCCGTTGACGGACGGCACCCACAGCAGCGCGAAGACGAAGAGCAGGCCGAACGGCGCGAACGGCTCCACCTGCCGCTTGACGCCGTACGGCAGCCAGGGCTCGAGGATGCCGTAGCCGTCCAGGCCGGGCACCGGCAGGAAGTTCAGGATCGTCGCGGAGACCTCGAGCAGCGCCAGGAACGCGAGGGCGTACCGGAAGCCGTCGGGCACGCCGTCCATCGCGCCGAGCCAGAACGGGGCCGTGCACACCACCGCGAACAGCACGTTCGCCAGCGGGCCCGCGGCCGAGATCAGGCTGTGCCGCCAGCGTCCCTGGATCCGGTGGTCCTCGATGAACACCGCCCCGCCGGGCAGACCGATCCCGCCCATGATCACGAAGAGCACGGGCAGCACGATGCTCAGCAGGGCGTGCGTGTACTTCAGCGGGTTCAGCGTGAGATAGCCCTTGGCGCCGACGGAGATGTCGCCGCTGTGCAGCGCGGTGCGCGCGTGCGCGTACTCGTGCAGGCACAGGGAGACGATCCAGGCCCCGGTCACGAAGAAGAAGACGGCCACACCCGGCTGCTGGGCGAAGCCGGTCCAGGTGGCCCATCCCGTGACCGCCGTGACGGCCAGGATCCCGACGAAGACGGGACTGATCCGCCGGTCGCTGTGGCGGCTGGTGACGCTGGTCATACGGGAGGGCTCCTGGGGGTGTGGGTCGAAGGGGCGGGGTCGACCGTACCGGTGATGAGGGGGGAACGTCCCGTGCGGGGCGGGAGGTTCCTGCCGGTCGTGCGCCCGTGACCGGGGCGGCCGGGAAACCCGGGGGAGACGACCCGGCGTTCCCGGGGACAATGGCTCCCGTGCGTTACGGCATCCTCGGCCCCACCCGGGCGCTCCGTCCCGACGGCACCGTCGTCCCGGTCGGCGGGGCGCGGCTGCGTGCCCTGCTGACCGTGCTCGCCCTGCGGCCCGGCCGTACGGTCCCGGTGCGCGTCCTCGTCGACGAGGTCTGGGGCGGCGATCCGCCCGCCGACGCCACGGGCGCCCTGCAGGCACTGGTCGGGCGGCTGCGCCGGGCGCTCGGCGCGGACGCGGTCGCCTCCGCCGAGGGCGGTTACCTGCTCACCGCCGCGGCCGACGACGTCGACCTGCACCGATTCGAGCGGCTGACCGGCGAGGGCGTGCGGGCGCTGTCCGACGGCGACCCCGCCAAGGCGGCCGCGGTCCTCGACGACGCCCTCGCCCTGTGGCGCGGCCCGGCCCTCGCCGACCTGCCCGACCGCACCGCCGAGGCGGCCCGGTGGGAGACCCGCCGCCTGGACGCGCGCCGCGCCCGGCTCACCGCCGACCTCGCCCTCGGCCACGCCGACCGGGCCCTGCCCGAGCTGACCGCCCTCTGCGACACCCACCCCCTGGACGAGCCCCTCCAGTGCCTCCGCCTGCGCGCCCTGCGCGACACGGGCCGCACGGCGGAGGCGCTGGCGGCGTACGAGCGCCTGCGCCGCCTCCTCGCGGACCGCCTCGGCTCGGACCCGGGCCCGGAACTGCGCGCCCTGCACCGGGAGTTGCTGCGCACGCGCGAACCGGGTGAGCTGGGCGAGTCGGGCGTGGCGGGCGTGCCGGGCGCTGACGTGGCGAAGATGCCCGGTGGGGCGGGCGTGGCCGGCGGGTCCAGCGTGGCGAGCACCAGCGGGGCGAATGTGCCTGGCGGGTCCAGCATGACCAGCGGGGCGAATGTGCCTGGCGGGTCCAGCGTGTCAGGCGAGCCACGCGCTGGCGGGCGGTCGAGCGTGCCGGGCGGGTCGAACGTGGCGGGCGATCCCGCCGTTGCCGGCGGGTCCAGCGTGTCCGGCGGGTCGGACATGCCTGGCAGGGCGGACATCCCGGGCGGCTCGGACGTGCCGGGCGAGCACGGCTTCGGCGCACCCGCGCCGGGGGAGCGCCGTACGGGCCCGGTGCCGCCGGGCGGTGCGGGGGCGCCGGAGGCCGCGCGGGAAGCGGGCCGTGTCCCCGGCGGCCCCGAGGCAGTCCGTGCGTCCGCCGTCCGGCGGGGTGAAGGCGGTCCGGGGGCTGTCCCCGCCGGCGACTCCCCGTCCCCCGGCAACCTGCGGGCCCGCCTCACCTCGTTCGTCGGCCGGGAGGCCGACATCGAGGCGATCCGGGCCGACCTCGGCGGCGCCCGGCTGGTGACGCTGCTCGGCCCGGGCGGAGCCGGGAAGACCCGGTTGTCGCAGGAGGCCGCCGACGCCGTCCGGCCCGCGCCGCGGGACGGGGTGTGGCTGGCCGAGCTCGCACCCGTCGACGACCCGGACGCCGTACCCGAGGCCGTGCTCACCGCCGTCGGCGCCCGCGAGACCGTGCTCTACGGCGCCGGTGCCGAGGAGATGCGGGCCGCGGTCGCCGACCGGCACGACAGCCCCGTCGAGCGGCTCGTCGAGCACTGCTCCCGGCGCCGGATGCTGATCCTCCTCGACAACTGCGAGCACGTCGTCGGCGCGGCGGCCCGCCTGGCCGAGGAGCTGCTCGCCCGCTGCCCCCACGTCACCGTGCTCGCCACCAGCCGCGAACCCCTCGGGGTGCCCGGGGAGGTGCTGCGGCCGGTGGAGCCGCTGCCCGAGCCCGTGGCGCTGCGGCTGTTCGCCGACCGGGGAGCGGCCGTACGGCCCGGATTCCGGGTCGACGCCGACGACGGCAGCGCGGCCGCGTCCGCCGAGATCTGCCGCCGCCTGGACGGCCTGCCGCTGGCCATCGAACTCGCCGCCGCCCGGCTGCGGATGCTGACCCCGCGCCAGATCGCCGAACGCCTCGACGACCGCTTCCGCCTCCTCACCTCCGGCAGCCGCACCGTCCTGCCCCGCCAGCAGACCCTGCGGGCCGTCGTCGACTGGTCCTGGGACCTGCTCGACGAGGCCGAACGGGACGTCCTGCGCCGGCTGTCCGTCTTCGCGGGCGGCTGCGGCCTCGCCGCCGCCGAGGCCGTGTGCGGACCGGCCGCCTTCGACGCCCTCGGCTCCCTCGTCGACAAGTCCCTCGTGACGGCCGCCCCCGCGCCGGACGGCGAGATGCGCTACCGGCTCCTGGAGACCGTCGCCGAGTACGCCGGCGAACGGCTCGACGAGGCCGGCGGCCGCAAGGAGGCCGAGCGCGCCCATCTGACGTACTACCGCGAACTCGCCCGCACCACCGACCCGTTGCTGCGCGGACCCCGGCAGCGCGCCGCCGTCGGACGGTTCGAGCTCGAGTACGAGAACCTGCGCACCGCCCTGCGGCACGCCATCGCCGAGCGCGACGAGCAGGAGGCGCTGTGCCTGGTCCTGTCCCTGGTCGGGTACTGGCAGATGCGGGACGTGCGCATCGAGGCCCGCACCTGGTGCGCCGAGGTCATGGCCCTCGGGCCCGATCCCTTCACCGAGCCGGTGCGCCGCGCCGCCCCGGTGTGGCAGCGGTGCACGGACGGCCCGCCGCCGATGACCGGCGAGGTGCTCGCCGAGGCCCGGCGCGGCCTCCATCTGGCCCACCTCGCCTGCATGGACACCGAACTGGACGCCTGGGAACGGCCCGAGGCCAAGGAGAAGCTGCGCGTCATCACCGAGGTGTACGAGCCCGGCCTCCCGCAGACCTGCCGCAGCCCCGGCCTGGCGTGGATCTTCGCCGTGATGCTCACCGGCGACATGGAACGGCTCCGCACGGTCGTCGACGCCTCCGTCCGCACCTGCCGCGCCAACCCCGCGTTCGAGCACGAACTGGCCACCGCCCTGCAGTTCCGGGCCAACCTGCTGGCCAACCGCACCGACTGGGCCGGTGACGCCGCCCGGGACGCCGAGGAGTCGCTGGAGATCTTCCGCCGCCTCGGCGACGCCTGGGGCACCGCCGAGGCGCTCTCCGCGCGGGGCGAGGCCCTGGAGCGCACCGGCCGGCACCTGCCGGCCGCCGCCGATTACGAGGCCGCCGTGGAGCACGCCGAACGCCTCGGCGCCCACGCCCAGGTGAACGTCCTCAGCGCCCGCCTCGGCAACGCCCTGCTGGAGGCGGGCGAGACCGAGCGGGGCGAGGCGATCCTGCGCGAGGTGATCGACCGGGGCGGCGGCGGACACGACGAGGCGATGCCCCTCGCCCGGGTCGTCCTCGCCTGCCGGCTCGGCATGACCGGCCGCGTCGCCGAGGGCCGCGAGCATCTGCGGCTGCTGCGCGAGGACTTCACCATCGCCCACTTCGTGGTCTTCGACGGCTTCATCCTCGGCGCCGAAGCCTGGCTGGACGCGGCCGACGGGCGCCACGAGGACGCCCTCGACAAGGCCCGCCGGGCGCTCGAACGGACCCAGGACCCGCTGTCCGAGGCCATCGCGCCCGCCATGCGCTCCGCCTACCTGACCATCGCCGCCGTGGCCCTGGCCGGCCTGGAGGAGGGCGGCCGCGCCCGGGACGCGGCCCGCTGCGTCGGCGCCGCCGACGCCCTGCTGCCCCCGCGCCACCACCCCTCCGCGCTGGAACGCCACGTCCGCGACCGGGCCGTGCGGGGCGCCCGGGCCGTCCTCGGCGACGACGCCTACGAGACCGCCCACGCGGAGGGCGGCGGCCTCTCCGTGCGGGAGGCCGCCGCCCTGATCTGACGCGTCACGACGAGGACGCACCCGGACCTCAGCTCTTGGTGCGGAACTTGTGGATCGCCACCGGCGCCATCACCGCCGTGATCAGCACCGACCAGACGAGGGTCACCCACAGGTCGTGCGCGACCGGACCGCCCGTCATCAGGCCGCGTGCCGAGTCCGCGAGCGTGGACAGCGGGTTGTAGTCGGTGAAGTGCCGCAGCCAGCCCGGCATCGACTCGGTCGGCGCGAAGATCGACGAGCCGAACTGGAGCGGGAACAGCACCAGGAAGCCCATCGCCTGCACGGACTGGGCGTTCTTCAGGAGGACGCCGAGGGTCAGGAACACCCACATGATCGAGGAGGCGAACAGCGCGGACAGGCCCACGGTCGCGAACAGACCGGCCCAGTGGGTGATGCGGAAGCCGACCAGGACGGCGACGACCATCAGCACCGCCGTCGCGAACAGCATGCGGGCCAGCTCCACCGCGACCTTCGCGAACAGCACCGAGCCGCGCCCGATCGGCAGGGACCGGAAGCGGTCCATGACACCGCTGTTGAAGTCCTGGCTGAAGCCCGTGCCGACGCCCTGCGACAGCGTCATGCTCATCATCGCCAGCATCCCGGGGACGACGTACTGCACGTAGCGCTCCTGTCCGCCGCCCAGCGCCTGCCCGATCGAGCCGCCGAAGACGTAGACGAAGAGCAGGGTGAAGACGATCGGCATCAGCAGCGCGTCGAACATCGACTCGGGGTCCTGCCGGATCCACAGCAGGTTGCGGCGGATGAGCGCCCCGGTGTGGCGCAGATGGGCGCGCAGCGGGATGCGCGGGTCGGACAGGTGGTCCGGGGATGCGGTGACGGCGCTCATACGGCGACCTCCTCGCGGGCGTCGGCGGGCCGGGCGTCCTGCGGGGCACTGGCGCGGTGGCCGGTGAGGGACAGGAACACCTCGTCCAGGCTGGGCAGTTCGGTGGTGATGGAGGAGAGGGTGATGCCGCGTGCGGTGACCGCGCCGACCGCGGCGGTCAGCTGCTCGTCGCTGAGCACCGGCACCAGCAGGGAGCCGGTGGCCGCGTCGACCGTGGTGGTGGCCAGCCCGGTGATGCCCTGCTCGTCGAGCATCCCGGCCAGCGGACGCAACTGGAGCGGATCGACCGGCCGTACGCGCAGAGAGCGCCCGCCGACCCGCGCCTTCAGCTCCTCGATGCCGCCGCTCGCGACGACCCTGCCGCGGTCGACCACGGTCAGCTCGGAGGCCAGCTGCTCGGCCTCCTCCATGTACTGCGTGGTGAGCAGGACGGTCACCCCGTCCCCGACCATGGCCTCGACCTCGTCCCACACCTCGTTGCGGGTCCGGGGGTCGAGTCCGGTCGTCGGCTCGTCGAGGAAGAGCACGGCGGGCCGTCCGATCATCGAGGCGGCGAGGTCGAGCCGGCGCCGCATACCGCCGGAGTAGGTGCTCGCCGGCCGCCGGGCCGCCTCGGTCAGGGAGAACCGCTCCAGCAGTTCGTCGGCGCGGGCGCGGGCGTCCCTGCGGGACAGGTCCAGCAGCCGGCCGATCATGTACAGGTTCTCCCAGCCGGGGAGCTTCTCGTCGACGGAGGCGTACTGGCCGGTCAGTCCGATCACCCGGCGCAGCTGCCTGGGCTGCCGTACGACGTCGTAGCCGGCCACGGTGGCCCGTCCGGAGTCCGGGGACAGCAGGGTGGAGAGGATCCGCACGAGGGTGGTCTTGCCGGCCCCGTTCGGCCCGAGCACCCCCATCACGGTGCCCTCGCGCACGTCCAGGTCCACCCCGTCCAGCGCCCTGGTCCCGCCGTAGTGCTTGGCCAGCCCCCGCACGGTCACGACGCCGTCCGCGCCGTCGGGGTTGTTGTCGATTCGCGTCATGCCCCGAAGGTGTCAGCCGCCACCGACAGACCACCGACAACCGCCGACATCCCGCCGACAAGACACCGACAGCGCGCTCCAGCACCGACATTCCGCCGACGAGCACCGCAACCATCGCTTGAGGAACCAGGACGGCGAGCGACCACCTCCGCGAGAGCGGCGCCGGTTCAGGCGCGAAGAATGGGGACAGCCCGCCGACGGGGGAAGATCGGCGGGCTGTCCGTGGTGCGGCAGTGGCTCGGCGCAAGCTAGTGCACGGAGTGCTCCTCCAGCGGGAACGTCCCGCCGACGACGTCCTCGGCGAACTCCTTCACCGCGCTGCCCATGACCTCGCGCAGGTCGGCGTACTTCTTCACGAACTTCGGCACCCGCCCGCCGGTCAGCCCGAGCATGTCGGTCCACACCAGCACCTGCGCGTCGGTGTCCGGACCGGCGCCGATCCCGACCGTGGGGATGTGCAGCACCCGCGTCACCTCGGCCGCGAGCTCGGCCGGCACCAGCTCCAGCACGACCGCGAAGGCGCCCGCGTCCTGCACGGCCTTCGCGTCGCGCAGCAGCTGCGCGGCCGCCTCCTCGCCGCGGCCCTGGACGCGGTAGCCCATGGCGTTGACCGACTGCGGGGTGAGGCCGATGTGCGCCATCACCGGGATGCCGGACTCCACCAGCAGCCGGATCTGCTCGTGCGAGCGCTCGCCGCCCTCCAGCTTGACGGCGCCGACGCCGGCCTCCTTCACCAGCCGGGTCGCCGAGCGCAGCGCCTGCACCGGGCCCTCCTGGTAGGAGCCGAAGGGCAGGTCGCCCACGACGAGGGTGCGGCTGGTGCCGCGCACCACCGCTGCGGACAGCATGGTCATCTCGTCGAGCGTGACGGGCACCGTCGACTCGTACCCGAGATGGCAGTTGCCGGCGGAGTCGCCGACCAGGATCACCGGGATGCCGGCCTCGTCGAAGACGGAGGCGGTCATCGCGTCGTAGGCGGTGAGCATGGGCCACTTCTCGCCGCGCTCCTTGGCGGCGGCGATGTCGCGGACCGTGATGCGGCGCGTGCCCTTGCCCCCGTACAGCGCCTTGCTGCCGTCGGAGGGCTTCTGGGCAGCCGAGAGCTGCGTCATTGCTACGGCTCCTTCAGTCATCTCGAGGCGCCCTGACGGCGTCCCCGGATCTCCTCCATGGTGGCACCTCGTGCCGGACAGGGCCAGAGGGCCCCCGTGTGATCCCCGTGCGATCCGCGTGGGAGTCCCGTGCCGTCCCCGTTTCCGCTGCCACCCAAGTGGTCCCCGTCCCAAGCGGTCCCCGTCCCGTGGCGGTCCCCGTCCCGTGGCGGTCCCCGTGTCGTACGGAGGTTCCGGGCCGTTCGGTGTGTGACGGTTCACTGTGTAAGGTCTCGGCAAAGGATTTCCGATACGAGACGGTCTCGTATCGGAAATTGGCCTAGGCTGGTGGGCATGACTACTCCTGCCGCCCCTGCCTCCCGGATTCCGGAAGCGGTGCACCGGCGCCGCTGGGCGATCCTGGGCGTCCTGATGCTGAGCCTGCTGATCGTGGTGCTCGACAACTCGATCCTGAACGTCGCCATCAAGACGATCTCCACCCCGGCGCCGGTCGGACTGGGAGCCACGCAGAGCGAGCTGGAGTGGGCGATAAACGCCTACACCCTGGTCTTCGCGGGCCTGCTGTTCACGGCGGGCCTCATCGGCGACCGGGTGGGCCGCAAGAAGGTCCTGCTGGGCGGTCTGGTGATCTTCGGCGCCGGCTCCGCGCTGGCCGCCGAGTCCGGCTCGCCGGCCCAACTGATCGCCTTCCGCGCCCTGATGGCCCTCGGCGCCGCCTTCGTCATGCCGGCCACCCTCGCCGTGCTGATGAACGTCTTCGAGCGTGACGAGCAGCCCAAGGCCATCGGCATCTGGGCCGGCGGCGTCGGCCTCGCCATCGCCATAGGGCCGATCACCGGCGGGCTGCTCCTGGACCACTTCTGGTGGGGCTCGGTCTTCCTCATCAACGTGCCGATCGTGCTCCTGGCGCTCGCGCTGATGGTCTGGCTGGTGCCCGACTCCCGCGACCCGCGGCCCGGCCGTGTCGACCCGGTGGGTGTCGTGCTGTCCGTCGTCGGTCTGGTCCTGCTCGTCTACGGCATCATCAAGGGCGGCGAGCTCGCCGACTTCACCAACCCGACCGTGCTGGCGACCACCATCTCGGGTCTGCTCGTGCTCGCCGCGTTCGTGGTCTTCGAGCGGCGCAGCGACCACCCGTCCCTGGACGTGACGTACTTCAAGAACAAGGTCTTCTCGGCCGCCATGACCGCCATCGCGCTGGTCTTCTTCGCGCTGATGGGCGTGACCTTCTTCTCGGTCTTCTACACCCAGAGCGTGCGAGGCTACTCGCCGCTGGAGTCCGGCCTGCTGATGCTGCCGCTGGCCGCCGCGCAGATGATCTTCGCGCCGCGCGCCCGACTGGTCGTCGAGCGCTTCGGCAACAAGGCCACCACCACGGCCGGCCTGGTCCTCCTGGCCGGCATGCTGGCCGCCTTCGCCGGCTTGGAGGCGGACACGCCGATCTGGGTGCTGGAGGTCGTCTTCTTCCTGATGGGCACCGGCATGGCGCACATCATGACGCCGACCAGCGTGATGATCATGCAGGCCCTGCCGCGCGAGAAGGCCGGCTCGGCGTCCGCGCTCAGCAACACCTTCCGCCAGGTCGGCGGCGCCCTCGGCATCGCCGTCCTCGGCTCGGTGCTGTCCACGGCGTACCGCGACGGCATCGAGGACAAGCTCGGCCTGCTCCCGGCCGCCCTGCGGGACACAGCGGGCGAGTCCATCGAGGCCACCCTCGGAGTCGCCACCAGGCTTGGCCCGCGCGGCGAGGCCCTGGTCGGCCCGGCCAACGACGCCTTCCTGCACGCCATGCACGTCACCGCGCTCTGCGGCACCGCGGTCGCGCTGATCGGCGCCGTCGTGGTGGCCGTGTTCCTGCCGGGCCGGCCGGCCGCCCCGCAGGCGGGCGAGGAGGAGCAGGAGTTGGTGGCGGCGGTCGAGTAGCGCTCGACGGGGGCGAGCAGTTCGCGAAGGGGGACAGCAGTTCTCTACGGGGGGTCGAGCGCCCGGTAGGACAATCTCCTCAGTGCGACGAAAGGACGGACCCAAGTGAGCCTCGCCGACAGCCGAGCCGCCTCCGAGCTTCCCGTCCGGGGGCGACCCCGGAGCGAAGCGGTGGAGCGCGCCATCATGGAGGGCGTGATGAAGCTCCTGGAGGAGGGCGTGCCGCTCGCCGAACTCTCCATCGAGCGCATCGCCCGTACCGCGGGTGTCGGCAAGGCCACCATCTACCGCCGCTGGAGCGGCAAGGAGGAGCTCTTCGTCGACGTCGTGCGCGCGGCCGAGCCGGCCGATCCCGCGCTGCCCGGCACCTCCCTGCGCGACGACCTCGTGGCGCTGCTGGAGCAGTTGCGGCGGCGCGGACTGGTCAGCCGCTCCTCGGCGATCCTGCACAACGTCTACGCCCAGATGAAGAGCAGCCCGAAGATCTGGTGCGCCTACCACGCGACCGTCGTCGAGCCCCGGCGCAGGCTGCAGATCGAGATCCTGCGCCGGGGGCAGGAGAACGGCGAACTGCGCACCGACGTCGACGTGGACCTGCTGAACGACCTCTTCGTCGGCCCGATGCTGGTCCGCACCGTGATGCGGCCCGACGCCGACCTCCCCGAGGGCCTCGCGGAACAGATCGTCGACTCCCTGCTCGAAGGGCTACGACCCGTCAGTTCCCCGGCCTGATGTGCGCGTTTCGTCACAGACCGCGGCGATCCGCCGATCACCGGAACTCACCGCGCCGACTTGTTCGTCCTCGTGCCCGTACGGCCGTCATGGAACGGCGGAACGGAGCCGATCATCCCCTAGGGTCGTAACCCGGGGGGTGACGGTGTGCACGGCAGGCGGTGAGGCAGCGGTATGGCGCAGCAGGCGTACATGGCGGAGACGGACAACGGCGGCTCGGGGCCCGAGCACCGGGGCTCCCGGCTCCGGCGCCTGGCGGACCGGTTGCTCCACGGCTGGCGCGGCGACCCGCGGATCTGGCGGCGGGGCGTCCTGACCGCCGCGGTCGCGCTGGTGCTCGCCCTGGTGATGCTGCTGCACTCGCGCATCCCCAACCGCGTGGGCAACCTGGGCAGCCTCACGGAGACCTTCCTGCCGTGGCTGGGGCTCCTCGTCCCGGTGCTGCTGGTGCTGGCCCTGGTGCGCAGGTCGGCGACCGCGCTGATCGCGGTGCTGCTGCCCGCGGCCGTCTGGGGGAACCTCTTCGGCGGCCTGCTCACCGACAAGACGGCCACCGGCGGCGACCTCACGGTGGCCACCCACAACGTGAACGCGGACAACCCCGACCCGGCCGGCACCGCCCGCGACGTGGCCGCCTCCGGCGCCGACGTGCTCGCCCTGGAGGAGCTGAAGGCGTCGGCGGTCCCGGTGTACGAGAAGTCGCTCGCCGGCACCTACCGGTACCACTCGGTGCAGGGCACCGTCGGGCTGTGGAGCAAGTACCCGCTCCGCGACGTCCGGGGCGTCGACATCAAGCTGGGCTGGACGCGGGCCATGCGCGCCACCGTGGCGTCGCCGTACGGCCCCGTCGCGGTGTACGTCGCGCACATGCCGTCGGTGCGGGTGAAGGTGAACGCCGGGTTCACCGCCCGGCAGCGCGACAAGAGCGCCGACGCGCTGGGCGAGGCCATCGCCGCCGAGCCGCTGCCCCGCAAGATCCTGCTCGGCGACCTGAACGGCACCATGAACGACCGGTCGCTCAACGAGGTCACCTCGCAGATGCGCTCCACGCAGGGCGCGGCGGGCAGCGGGTTCGGGTTCAGCTGGCCGGCGTCGTTCCCGATGGCGCGGATCGACCAGATCATGGTCAAGGGCGTCGAGCCGATCGGCTCCTGGACCCTGCCGCGCACCGGCAGCGACCACCTCCCCGTGGCGGCGCGGGTGAACGTCCCCCGATCCGCAACCGGGTCTTGACCCGCTGGAATACGGGGCCTGGCAGGCTTTGTTCCGTCAGTGAACATATTGACGTTACGCTGTACGGAACACCGCAACGAAAGGTCCCTCATGCCCCTGGCCCTGCTCGCCCTCGCCGTGGGCGCCTTCGGCATCGGTACGACCGAGTTCGTGATGATGGGGCTGCTGCCCGACGTCGCGGACGACCTGCACATCTCGATCCCGACCGCCGGCCACCTGGTCTCGGCGTACGCGCTGGGCGTCGTCATCGGCGCCCCGCTGCTGGCCGCCGTCACCGCGCGCCTGTCCCGGCGCACGGTGCTGATCGGCCTCATGGCCCTGTTCGTCGCGGGCAACGCGCTGTCCGCGTACGCCCCCGGGTACGAGTCCCTGCTCGGCGCCCGCTTCCTGAGCGGTCTGCCGCACGGCGCCTTCTTCGGCGTGGGCGCCGTGGTGGCGACGAACATGGTGGCGCCGGAGCGCAAGGCCCGCTCCGTCTCGCTGATGTTCCTCGGCCTGACCGTCGCCAACATCGTGGGCGTCCCCGTCGCCACGCTCATGGGCCAGCACCTCGGCTGGCGGGCCACCTTCCTCGGGGTGAGCGCGATCGGCGTGGCGGCGATCGTCTCGCTGGCCCTGCTGATCCCGCACGACCACACGCACGCCTCCGCGAGCGGCCTGCGCGGCGAACTGGCCGCCCTGCGCCCGCTGCCGGTCTGGCTGGCCCTCGCCACCACCGTGGCGGGCTTCGGCGCCCTCTTCGCCGCCTACAGCTACATCACGCCGATGCTCACCGACGCGGCCGGCTACGGCCACGCCGACGTGACCCTGCTGCTGGCGCTGTTCGGCGTCGGCGCCACGGCGGGCAACCTGCTCGGCGGTCGCCTCGCGGACCACTCCCTGCGCGGCACGCTCTTCGGCGGCCTGGCCTCGCTGACCCTCGTCCTGCTGCTCTTCCCGACGCTGATGACGGCCGGGTGGAGCGCGGCCCTGGCGGTCGCGCTGCTCGGCATGGCCGCCTTCGTCACCGGCTCCCCGCTCCAGCTCATGGTCATGGAGAAGGCCACGGCGGCCCCGTCCCTCGCCTCCTCCGCCAACCAGGCGGCCTTCAACCTGGCGAACGCCGGCGGCGCGTGGATCGGCGGACTCGCCCTGGCGGCGGGCTTCGGCGTCACCTCGCCCGCGCTGGCCGGGGCGGCGCTGGCGCTGCTCGGCCTGGCGGTGGCGGCCGTCGCCCGCCTGGTGGACCGGCGCCGTGAGGCCGCCCAGGCCGGCCGTGTGGTCGCGACCCACGTGCCCGAGGAGTCGGGCGTGCTGCACCACTGAGCGAGGGGCTCCGCCTCCCATACGCCCCCTCCGCCGCCCCCGGTCCACCGAGGGTGGGCCGACGGCTGACCTGCCGGGCGCCCCCGTTCCGGGCGCCCGGCAGGGCCCTCCCTCGGCTACAGGTACGGGCGGGTGATCAGCTCGATCGCGTGACCGGCGGGGTCCTTGAAGTAGACCCCTCGACCGCCGTGCTCGTCGTTGATCTCACCGGGGCGCCGCATCCGCGGATCGGCCCAGTGCTCGATGCCGCGCTCGCACAGCCGCCGGTACGCCCGGTCGAACAGCTCGTCGTCGACCAGGAACGCGTAGTGCTGCATCTGGATGTCCACCGGTGGCTCGGCGAACTGGAGCAGCACACCGTCGCTGAGCTGGATGTTGGTGAACGGGCCCCAGGACGGCGCCTCCGGAAGCTCCAGCAGCTCCCGGAAGAACCCGGCGGACTCGGTGCGGTTCTCGGCGGCGATGATGGTGTGGTTGAACGTGACGGACATGTGGCTGACCTCGCTGTGGCTCGGCACGGGAAACGGACTCGTGGTGCACGAGCGCCGGGAGGTCCACGTGCGGAACCGGGGCGCCTTGTCCGCCCCCGTCGCGCGATCAGCCGTCCACCGGGTGGCCCGTCCGTGTGTGGCGCAGCGCCGATCCGGTGTTCACGTCGGGTGACGGTACTTCATCCCCCGGCTGCGACAACAGGCCCACAAGGCCGCGCGGAAGGGCGGCAGTCGATCGCGATGTGCTCGCACTGCCGGGGCTGGGGGCCGGCTCGGTCGGGCGCGTTCCGCGTGACGTCCGGATCCTCGGCCACGGCGCTGCCCGCATGCCCCACGACCGCCGACCGCGTGGCCGCCCGGCCATGACATCCTGTGAGGCCACACGACATGACGGACTGCCGGACGACAGGCGGTAAGGCGGCCGCGCGGCGGTGACGGGGACGAACGATGAAGTTCTGCTTTCTGGTGGAGGAGCAGTATCGCCAAGACGGCATGCCGGTCGAGGTGATCCACCAACTCACCTTGTGGGGACACCACGTGGACGTGGTGCGTCCCGGCGGTTCCCTGCTGCACCTGACGGAGGCCGTACAGACGAGCGTCCATGACGCCTGGGTGCTCAAGACCGTCTCCGGCGGCCCGGGCCTCACCCTCCTCGAAGCGGCGGCCTCGGCCGGCCTGACGACGATCAACGACGTCCGGGCGATACGCGGCGTGCGGGACAAGGCGCTCGCCGCCGTCATCGGCCTCAGCCGTGGGCTGCCCCTGCCCGCGACCTACGCGGCCGCGCTGCCCGAACTGCTCCTGGAGATACCCGAGTCGGAATACCCGATCGTGGTCAAGCCCGCTGACGGCAGCTCGGGCCGGGCCGTGCACCTGGTGTCCTCCCCGCGCCGGCTCGCCGAGATGCTGCCCGAACTGGCGGGGGAGGGCATGCTCATCGCCCAGCCGTACGTGCCCAACTCCGGCGTCGACATCAAGGTGTACAGCGTCGGCGGCGAGCTGTACGCCACGGAGCGCCGTTCCCCGCTCCACCCGGACCACGCCGTACGGGAGCGCCACGTGCCGCTGTCGCCCGAGATCGCCGAGATCGCCGCCCGGGTCGGCGTGGTCTACGGCCTCGACCTGTACGGAGTCGACGTGGTGCTGGGACCGAACGGCCCCGTGGTCGTGGACGTGAACGACTTCCCCAGCTTCCGCCAGGTCCCCGATGCGCCGGCACGGCTGGCAAGAGCCGTCCTCGCCCTGGCGGCCGGCGCGGGCGGGGCCGCCACGGCCGCGGCCGCGCAGCCGCCTCTCGGCCCCGTTCCGGTCCCCACGACGGCCGGCAGGACGGCATGAGAATCGTCCTGATCACCCCCGGGCCCGGCCACCCGCTGCTGAGCACGACCACGGCCCTGCTCGCGCCCGACCACGACGTGGACGTACTGGATCCGCGGACGCCGCTGCCCGTCCCCGAACCGCTCGCCGACGTCTACCTGCTGAAGGCACGTACGCCCCATGCCCTCGCACTCGCCCGGGACCTGGAGCGACGGCGCGCCTGTGTGATCAACTCGGCCGCCGCGACCGCGCTGTGCCAGGACCGCACGGCCATGGCCGCGCTGGCCCTGGGCGCCGGCCTCCCCTTCGCGGCCACGCGCACCTTCACCACCCTGGCAGGGCTCGCGTCCGGGCCGGCGCTGTCCGGACCGGTGGTGGTCAAGAGCCGCCACAGCCGGCGGCACGACGTGGTGGCGCGCGTGGAAGGCCCCTCGCACCTACGGGACTTGGCCGCCGCCCATCCGGACGAGCCGGTCGTGGTCCAGGACTTCGCCCCCAACGACGGCTGGGACCACAAGCTCTGGGCGATCGGCGACCGGCTCTTCGCCGGCCTGCGCCGCTCCGAACTCTCCCCCGGGGGACGCGGCCCCACCCGAACGCTTCCCCTTGAGGACCTGCCGCCCGGATGGCCGGCCCTGGTGCACCGCGTCGGAGAGGTCTTCTCCCTCGACGTCTACGGCGTGGACATCATCGACCGCGGCCACGGTGCCCCACTGATCGTGGACGTCAACGCCTTCCCCGGCATCCGGGACCAGCCGGGCGCTCCCGAGGCTCTGGCAGCGCTGATCTCACGGAAAGGAAGGACATGACGTCCTGTTGCTGAACGACGACGTGCGCGGTCGTCTCGACGCTCGGACCGCCGCACCCGCCGTGCGATGCGGCCTCGCCCGGGGTGGCTGCGGAACGGCTCACTGAGCACTCCGCTCGGGGACCGTCGGGAGGACCTTCTCGGCGATGCCGACAAGGACCCTGTCGTCCGGGAGGGCTCCGGACGTGCTCCACACGGTGATGTCGTAGGAGCCGCCCCGGTCCTTCCGATCGAGGGCCACGGACAGCGTCCTGGCCAGGGGGCCCTCCTCGACCGGCCCGCTGTCGTGATCACCGCCGAGGTTGATCTCGAGCTTCATGGTGTGGTCCGAGGTGAGGACCGCGGGCCGGCCGAGAACCTTGAGTGTCCTCATGTCCTTCGCACCCTCGTCACCCGCGATCTTGATCAGTTTCACGTACTGGGCGGTCGACAGCTCGTTGTACGTGGCCGAGAGGTTCACGGTGTACGTGTCGAACCTGACCTCGGCCTCCGGCTCGGCGACCTTCCCGTCGGTCAGCGCGGCGGTGTTGCTGGTGCCGGAAGCCGAGTTCGCGGTCTGCCCGGGCGTTCCGAGGAGCCGGGCCAGGTCGGGCCGGTTGAGCGCCTCGCACAGCTCGTCACCGGTCACAGGCCGGGGGGTCTTCTTGTAGGCCTTCGGCAGCTCCTCGTGTTCCGTGTCCGAACACGAAGCGGGTCGCTGTGTGGTGTCGTCGGACGGCAGCACGTGCGGGGCCACCCACAGCGCGCCCGCGAGGGCCCCGACCACGGCCACGGCCGCCACGGCCTGGCCCCACGCGTTGGGCTCCTTCTCCGGCGTGCCCGGACCAAGAAGGGGCCCGGTTCCGGCCTGTGGCCGAGCCTGGGCGGCTCCGGGCCGGGCCTGGGCCCCCGCCTTGGCGGCGGCATCGATCGCGGCCCCATCGATCACCGCCCCATCTGTCGCCGCCCCGTCCGCAGAGGCCACCGGACCCGGGTTCCGGCGCGCGCGGAGCGCCCGGGCCACCATGCGGACGCGGATCGCGGTGAACACGAGGAACACCACACCGAGACCGGCCGCGACCCAGTCGTGATCGTGGACGGCGAGATACATGATGCGCAGGCCGAGAACGGACCCGATCGCGATGAGCAGGGGTTCGCGGACCCAGAAGGGCAGAACGCGGAGGAGTAGACCGAGCATCCGACGATCTCATCAGGGACATGACCACTTCCGCCGTGGTGGAGGCCACAGTTCCGTGATCATTCAGGCCAGTTCGCACCAGACCGGGGTCGGCGGCGCGCGCGGGTCCGGGTCGGTGACCTCGACGCGGGTGGGGCCGTGGGGTGTGCCGGTGACACGGACGGTCACCGGGGTGCCCTCGCCGATGTGGTGGATGACGTTCGTCTTCCTCGGCGCAGCTGCCTGGGCCCCCTTCGTCGCCTCGCTCAAGAGGTGAACTGAGGGCCCAGAGGCAGTCGAACCCGCGCGAGGTCAGTTCTGGGCAGTGGGCCGGACCACGATCTCGTTCACATCCACGGTCGCAGGCTGCTCGATGGCGAAAGCGATGGCTCGGGCGATCGCCTCGGGCGGGATCGCGATCCGGTCCCGCATCTCCGTGACCTGTGCCCGGACCTGCGGATTCGTCGCCGCCTCGGCGAAGTCGGTCCCGACCGCGCCGGGCGAGACGGTGGTCACCCGCAGAGAGTCACCCGCCTCCTGGCGCAATCCTTCGCAGATGGCGCGGACCGCGAACTTCGTGCCGGCGTAGACCGCCATGGCCGGCACGACGCGGAACGCGGCCGTGGAGGCGATGGTGACGAAGTGGCCCGCACCCTGGGCCCTGAAGACCGGCAGCGCCGCGCCGATTCCGTGCAGCACACCCTTCACATTGACGTCGACCATCTGGTCCCACTCGTCGACCCGCAGGTCGTCCAGAGGCGAGATCGTGCCGGCCCCCGCGTTGCTGACCAGCACATCGAGCCGGCCGAAGCGCTCCCCGGCCAGTGCGACCAGGGCGTGCAGGTCGTCCCGTCGTGTCACGTCCGTGCGGGTCTGGACGGCCGTGCCGCCCGACTTCTCGATCCGTGTCACCAGTTCCGCGAGGCGCTCGGACCGGCGCGCCCCCAGGACGAGCCGGGCGCCCCGCTCGGCGAGCAGCAGCGCGGTCGCCTCGCCGATGCCGCTGCTGGCTCCCGTGATCGCCACGACCTTGCCGTCGATTCCCGACACCATGTCCGCCTCTCTCGTCCGAGCTGGACCTTCCGCTCGGGATCCAGTCTGTGAGGTCGTTAGCCTGGTATCCAGAATCTCCTCATCCTGGAACCAGAGGTGCCATCCACAGTGCAGACGCAGCCGAATCAGCGCGGTGAGCTGGCCGCCTTCCTTCGCAGCCGCAGGGAGCGGATCACCCCTGACCAGGTCGGGCTGCCCCACACCGGCCGACGACGGACCCCGGGCCTGCGCCGGGAGGAACTCGCGCTGCTCGCCGGTATCAGCGCCACCTGGTACACGTACCTGGAGCAGGGCCGGGACGTACGCGCCTCGGACCAGGTGCTCGACGCCCTCGCGTCGGCGCTGCGGCTCGACCGGTACGAGCGCGGTCATCTCTTCCAGCTCGCCGGTCACGCGGCCGCGGCCGAATCCGAAGAACCGGAGCCGCTGGCCCCCGAGGTGGCGGCCGTCCCGCTCCTGCTCCAGCCGCAGCCGGCGTACATCATCGGCGGCACCTACGACGTGCTCAGCCGCAACCAGGCGGCCGACGAACTGTTCCCGCACCTCGGCGCCGCGTCGGACCGGCCGGCGAACTTCGCCCGCTGGGTGTTCCTCGAACCTGCCGCACGGGCCGTCGTGGTCGACTGGGAAGTCGAGGCACGCGGCCTGCTGGCCCGGCTGAGGGCCCTGGCCGGACGCCGCCCGGGCGATGCTCGGTACACCCGGCTGATCGACGAGTTGAACGCGGGCAGCCCCGAAGTCCGTGCCTGGTGGCCGCAGTACGACGTGCAGGCCCGGCACGGCGGGCGGAAACGGCTACGGTGCCCGGGACGCGGGGTGGTCGAATTCGCCTACACCGCCTTCCACGTGGCCGAGCGGCCGGAACAGACGCTGGTGGTCTACTCCGACGGCCGGGAGTCGGCTGATTGAGCGTCACGCCTCCGGCTCGTCGAACCGGGCCAAGTCCCGCAGCCACGCGCGCGCGTTGCCGTCCGACGGTGCGCGCCAGTCGCCGCGCGGGGAGAGCGAACCGCCGGCCGAGACCTTCGGGCCGTTCGGCATGGCCGAGCGCTTGAACTGCGCGAACGCGAAGAAGCGGCGGCAGAAGACCTCCAGCCAGTGTCGGATCTCCGGCAGGTCGTACGCCACCCGCTTGGCCTCAGGGAAGTTCGGCGGCCAGTCGCCGGTCTCCGGGTCGTGCCAGGCGTGCCAGGCCAGGAAGGCGATCTTCGACGGCCGGAATCCGTAGCGCAGCACGTGGAAGAGCGTGAAGTCGTGCAGCGCGTACGGGCCGATCTTCGACTCGGTCGACTGCATCTCCTCGCCCGGGACCAGCTCCGGGCTGATCTCGGTGTCGAGGATGGCGGCGAGCGTCCGGCCGGTCTCCTCGCCGAACTGGCCGCTGCTGATCACCCAGCGGATCAGATGCTGGATCAATGTCTTCGGCACGCCCGAGTTGACGTTGTAGTGGCTCATCTGGTCGCCCACGCCGTACGTCGACCAGCCGAGCGCCAGCTCGGAGAGGTCACCGGTGCCGAGCACGATGCCGCCGCGCTGGTTGGCCAGCCGGAAGAGATAGTCGGTGCGCAGACCCGCCTGCACGTTCTCGAAGGTGACGTCGTACACCGGCTCGCCGGAGGCGAACGGATGGCCCATCTCCCGCAGCATCAGCCGCGCGGTGGGCGTGATGTCCAGCTCGGCCGCGGTGACCCCGAGCGATTCCATCAGCTTGTGGGCGTTGTCCTTGGTGTGGTCGCTGGTGGCGAAGCCCGGCAGGGTCCAGGCCAGGATGTCGCTGCGCGGGCGGCCCGCGCGGTCCATCGCGCGGGCGGCGACGATCAGCGCGTGCGTGGAGTCCAGGCCGCCCGAGACCCCGATGACGACCTTCGGGCCGCCGATCGCCGCCAGCCGCTGCTGGAGGCCGGCGACCTGGATGTTGTACGCCTCGTAGCAGTCCTGGGCGAGGCGGTCGGCGTCGGCCGGCACGAACGGGAAGCGCTCCAGACGGCGGCGCAGCCCCAGGTCGGTGAGCGGCGGGTCGAGCTCGAAGGAGACCGTCCGGAAGTCGTCGGTCCGCGCCTTGTGCGTACGGCGGTTGTCGTCGAACGTGCCCATCCGCTGCCGCTCCTGCCGCAGCAGGTCGAGGTCCACGTCGGCCACCGCGTGACTGTCGCCGAGCGGGAACCGCTCGGTCTCGGCCAGCAGCGCGCCGTTCTCGTAGACCATGGCCTGGCCGTCCCAGGACAGGTCGGTGGTCGACTCGCCGAGGCCGGCCGCCGCGTAGACGTACGCGGCGAGGCAGCGGGAGGACGCCGAGCGGCACAGCAGCTTGCGGTCCTCGGCCCGCCCGACCGTGATCGGGCTGCCGGAGAGGTTGACGAGGACGGTCGCACCGGCGAGGGCCGCCTCCGCGCTGGGCGGCACCGGCACCCACATGTCCTCGCAGATCTCCGCGTGCAGCACGAGACCGGGAACGTCTCCCGCGGCGAACAGCAGGTCCACGCCGAACGGCACGGTCTCGCCGCCGACGCGGATCGACCCGCCGCGCTCGTCGGCGCCGTCGCCGATCTGCCGGCGCTCGTAGAACTCCCGGTAGTTCGGCGGGTACGACTTGGGCACGACACCGAGGACCCGGCCGCGGTGCACGATCACCGCGCAGTTGTAGACCCGGTTGCGGTGCCGCAGCGGGGCGCCGACGACCAGGACCGGCAGCAGCCCCGCCGATCCGGCCACCACCTCCCAGAGCGCCTCCTCGACCTGGTCGAGGAGCGCGTCCTGGAGCAGCAGGTCCTCGATGGAGTAGCCGCACAGCACCATCTCCGGGAAGACGGCGACGGCGACACCCTCCTCCGTGCACCGGCGTGCGTGGCGCAGGACCGCTTCGGCGTTGGCGTGCGGGTCCGCGATGACGGTGTGACCCGTGCACGCGGCGACGCGGGCGAAGCCATGCTGATAGATCGACCAGAAGTTCAACGGAGGCACGGGTCCAGTGTAATCGTCAGAGCGACGCGATGGGGTGGAGCGAGGGTGACCGGCGCCACAGGGGGTTTCGGTCCGGACGTGACCCAGGGCACTGCGATCAACGAGGGCGAGAGGAGAGGATCGGTTGATATCCGGACAAAGGAATTGGAGGCCTCATGGCTGAGCATGTCCATATACGCCTCAAGGACGGCTTCGGCGTCTCCGAGGACGGCGAGCTGCTCGAGCACTCCCGCTGCCGGTGCGGCGAGACGTGGACGAAGGCGTACCGGGTCGGCGACGGCCCGAGCGGTCCGGACCCGGCCTGATCGGGGCGCGCACCGCTGCGCCCCCCCCGCACCGAACGGGCCGGCCGCCCCCGAAGGGCACGGACCGCCCGACCCCTGACACACGCGTGTGCCCGCCCCTCGCGAACGAGGGACGGGCACACGGCCGTGCCGAGCCGCCGACCTGAGGTCAGTGGCGACGGTAGGAGTCGACGTAGCCGTTCGCGGGCGTGCCCACGCCGGTGACGTCGTCGTAGCCCTTCACGGCCTTGAGCGAGCTGTCCTTGCCGAGGCTGCGGACGGACGTGGCCAGACCGTCGGCGGCGTCGAACCCGTTGAGGAAGTCCACGCGCGCCACGGCGAGTTCGGTACCCGTCGGGGTGTCCGTCACGTCGTGGTACAGCTTCGAGCCGTACTTGGCGTAGATCGTCGGGTTGGCGAAGCCGATCGCCTTGCCGCCCCGCGCCTCCTGGGCGAGGGCCTGCACGGCCGCGATCACCGGAGCGGCCAGCGAGGTGCCGCCGATCCGGTACTCGCTGTACTGCTGCGAGCCGTCCGGGAAGGTCTGCGTCTGGCCGACCTTGAAACCGGTGTTCGGGTCGGCGATCGCCGAGATGTCCGGCACGACGCGGTTGCCCGCGGCGTTGTTCGCCGTGGCCAGCGCGTTCGGGACGACGCCCTTCTGGTAGTACGGCTGCGGCACCGTCTTGCTCGTGCCGCCGCCCGCACCGGAGGTGTAGGCGCCCGGGAAGTTGGTCCAGCTCTTGCCGTCAGCGGACAGCGAGGCCTTCTCGGTTCCCCAGCCGGTCTCCCACAGGTACGTGTTGTCCTTGCCGACCGCCAGCGAGGTGCCGCCGACCGCCGTCACCCAGGCCGAGTTGGCGGGGGTGTCGACCTGCTTCGTACCGGTGTGGGCGACCTCGTCGCCGTTGTCACCGGAGGAGAAGTAGAAGCCGATGCCCTCGACCGCGCCGAACTGGAAGACCTGGTCGTAGGCGGCCGCGAGGTCCGGCGTCTGGTTGGCCTCGATGTCGCCCCAGGAGTTGGAGACGATGTCGGCCAGGTGACCGTCGACGATCTTGCTCAGCGAGTCGAGCAGGTCGTCGTCGTAGCAGGACGCGGCACCCACGTAGGTGACGTTCGCGGCGGGCGCGACCGCGTGCACGGCCTCGACGTCGAGGGTCTCCTCGCCGTACCAGCCCGCGGCTCCGCACTCCTTGGTCTTCGTGTAGTTCTTCGGCAGCACCTGGCGCAGCTGTCCGGTCGTCCAGGCGGCGTCACCGTGCTTGTTCGCGTAGGTGGCGGCGTCGTAGGCGATCGTCGGCGAGGCGTACGCGTCGGTGATGGCGATGCGGACGCCCTGGCCGGTGTACTTGCCGGCGCCGTAGGCGGCCCGCAGCTGCTTGCCCGTGTAGCCCTTGACCGCGTACGGGATCTTCGTGCCGTACGCGTCCGGCAGCGTGCTCGCGATGTTCGAGCCGTAGTACGACGAGAACGGCCCGGAGTTCTTGAACACGGCGTCCGGGGGCGGGAGCTGGTCCTTGTGGCTCGCCCTGTGCGGGGCGTTGTCCAGACCGGTGACGGTCAGGACGGCGCCCTTGAGCGCCTCGGGCACCGTCGCCGTCGAGGACGGCGCGCGGTAGGTCTTCGAGCCCTTGGCGTAGTTGTGGAGCTGGGTGCCGAACGCCTTCTCGGCGGCGGCCACGTCGCCCGTGACGGCGATGTAGTGCGGGGTCACGGCGGTGACCTTCATGCCCGCCGCCTTCAGCCACCCCTTCACCGCGGCCACCTGGGCCTTGGTCGCGCCGAAGCGCGCCTGCGCCTGCTTGGCGCTCAGGTACTTGCCGTACGCGGCGGAGGACGGGTCGGCGACCGCCTTCGCGTAGTCGGCCAGGCCGCGGGCGTCGCGGCCGGCCAGGAAGACCCGGGCACTGACCAGGGCGCTGTCGGCAGCCGCCCCCTTGTCCGCCTTGGCCGTGGCCCACAAGGGCTTGGTGCCCGTGAGCGCGTCCCGGCCCGGGTTGCCCGAGGCGTGCGCCGCGGGTATGCCGAGCGCCAGCGCGCCGGCGAGCATCGGCAGCGTGGCCGCCATGCTCACTGAGGCGCGCACCTTGGCGCGATTGGATCTCATAGAACCCCCATGCGGATCGCATGTAACGCAATGAGTGGTCGGTCATGGTGTGATCCGCGTAGAGCCCGCGGCGGTTAGGACCCCCCGTAGGGATCACACGACGGGGACACTCTTTCGATGAACCGTTCATGCCAGGGGAATGGGCAGGCCAAGAGAAGCCCAAGAGACCGTCATCCTGGGTGAATTGAGGCTTTCGTCCGAACGGCGTTATTGCGAACGGGGGGTGGCGCCGCGCTTCCTGAGCATGTCGGCCATGAGCCGGATCTCGGACTGCTGGGCCTCGACCATGCCCTGCGCGAGCTTCTTCTCCACGCCGACCGTGCACTTGGCGGCGCAGCCCTCGGCCATGTGGACCCCGCCCTTGTGGTGGTCCGTCATCAGCTGGAGGTAGAAGACCTCGGCCCGCCTGCCGTTCAGTTCGCCCAGCTTCCTCATCTCGCTGTCGGTCGCCATGCCCGGCATCAGCGCGCCGTCCTCGCCGGAGGCCATGTCACCCATGCCCATCCAGGTCATCGGCGGATCCGCCGACACCTTCGGCAGCCCCCACAGGTCGAGCCAACCCAGCAGCATCCCGCGCTGGTTGGCCTGCGTCTGCGCGATGTCGTAGGCGAGACGGCGCACTTCGGGGTCGCTCGTGCGGTCGCGCACGATGTACGACATCTCGACGGCCTGCTGGTGGTGGACCGCCATGTCCCGGGCGAAACCGGCGTCCGCGGAGTCGGCGGCGGGCGTCCCGCCGCCGGAGTCCGAGCCCGCGTCCTCGGCGACCGCGTACGTGATCGCCCCGGCCGCGACCAGCACGGCCGCGGCGGCCCCGGCGATCCAGCCGACGTGCCTGCTCACTTCATCGTCCCGCCGGTGCAGGAGGCGCCCGGCTCGGGGGTCTGCTTCCCCTGGACGTAGCCGGCGAAGAACTTGTCGACGGCCGGGTCGTCGGCGCTCTTCACGGCGAGCTGGTGCCCCCACGCCGACAGCATCAGCGGCGCCGCCTGGTTCTCGTACGGGCTCATCAGCGTGTACGGCGTCTTCTTCACCTTGGCCGCGAGCGCCTGCACGTCGGACTTGGCGGCCTTGCTGGTGTACGTCACCCAGACCGCGCCGTGCTCCAGCGAGTGCACGGCGTTCTCGTCCTTCACCGGCTGGGTGTAGACGTCGCCGTTGCAGTTCAGCCAGACCGGGTTGTGGTTGCCGCCCACCGGCGGGTGCATCGGGTAGGTGACCGGCGTGTTGACGTGGGTGCGGGAGAGCGTGCCCGTCCAGGTGCGCACCCCGTCCTTGCCGACGGCGAAGCGGCCCGAGTCGCCCGCGCTCTTCCCGTCGCTCGCGGTGTCCTTCTTGTCCCCGCTCTGCGAGCGGACGAGCACCACGCCGCCGACGACCAGACCGGCCACGACGACCACGCTCGCAGCGACGGTCAGGATCCGGTTGCGGCGCTCCCGGGAGCGCTCGGCACGGCGCATCTCCTCTATGCGGGCCTTGCGCTGCTCGGCGCCGGTCTTGTTGGCGGAACCCATGGCGAGTCCTTTGGGGAGGCGGAGGAACGGGTCCGCTGATCGTAGTGGGCCGGGCGGGCGCTTTTGCAGAGAGGGCGCGGGACCGGCCGAAGATGCGAATCTCCCGTCCGCCGGGCGGTACGGTGCCCGGAGAGGCCCGCAGAAAAGTTGAAGCGTGGATGCACATTATTTACGCTGAACGGATGCGACTGCTGCGCTCCACCGACCTGGCGTTGCGCGTCCTGATGCGGCTCGCCGTCACGGGTGACTCGACCCCCACGACCCGCGAGGTCGCGGCGGACATGGACGTGCCGTACACCCATGCCGCGAAGATAGTCGCCGAACTGACCCACAGGGGGCTGCTCACCGCCCGGCGCGGCCGGGGCGGGGGGCTCGCGCTCACCGAGGAGGGGCGCACGGTGTCGGTCGGCACCGTGGTGCGCGCCTTCGAGGGGGCGGGTGACGTCGTCGACTGCGAGGGCGGGGGCGCCTCCCCGTGCCCGCTGAAGGCGGCGTGCCGGCTCCGGGGGGCGCTGCGCCGGGCTCAGGAGGCGTTCTACGCCTCGCTGGACCCGCTCACCCTGGCCGACATGGTCGCGGAACCGACCGGCCCGGTGCTGCTGGGGATCACCAGGGCTCCGTGAGGGGCGCCGACGCGGGGTCGGGCCGGCTCGTGAGGGAGCGCGGGCGGGGTCGGGCCGCCCCGTGAAGGGGGGCGCGCCGCCGGACCTGCCCGGCCGCGCGCTTCCGGGCCGGATTCTCCTCCGCCCGCATGCTTCTTGCCCGCCCCCGCCCGGCCGCACGCTTCCGGGCCCCGTGCGCGAACGCCCAAGCCCGGGCCGGGGCGCTCGGGGCGCCCCGGCCCGGGCCGGCTGCCGTCTCAGCCCTGGGCGAGCCAGAGGTCAGGCCCGAACACCTCGTAGTGGATGTCCGCCGGGGCCACACCCTTCTCGATCAGCTGGGCCCGCACCGCCCGCATGAAGGGCAGCGGACCGCACAGGTACGCGCGCGTGCCCTGTGTCACGTCGACCTCGGAGAGGTCCACGAGACCCGTCCGGACGCCCGGCCCTGCGTCCTCGACGCCCTCCTCGTACCAGAAGTGCACGGACGCCTCCGGCAGCTTGGCCGCGTACGCCTCGTGGTCGGTGCGCAGGGCGTGGTCGGCGGGGGAGCGGTCGCCGTGCACCACGGTCACCGGGGCGCGCTGCCCGGTCTCCGCGAGCTGGGCCAGCATCGCGACCATCGGGGTGACGCCGATGCCCGCGGAGGCGAGCAGCAGGGGAGTGTCGACGGCGTCGTCGAGGACCAGGTCGCCGTACGCCTCCGACAGCTGGAGGACGTCGCCCTCGCGCACGCGCGCGTGGAGGTGGTTCGAGACCTCGCCGTCGGGCGTCGCCTCGCCCAGCACCCGCTTGACGCTGAACTGCCGGACGGGCGAGCCCGGCGCCCCCGAGAGGCTGTACTGCCGGATCTGCCGGGCGCCGTCGGCGAGTTCGACGCGGACGGAGACGTACTGGCCCGCCCGGAAGTCGGCCACCGGGCCGCCGTCGACCGGGCGCAGCCGGAAGGTGACGACGTCGGCGGTCTCCGTCACGCGCTCCAGGACCTCCCAGTCCCGCCAGTCGCTGCCGCCGCTCTCCGCGTACAGCCGCTTCTCGATGGCGATGAGCGCGTTCGCCATCAGCCAGTAGACCTCGGTCCAGGCGGCCGCGACCTCGGGGGTGACGGCCTCGCCGAGGACGTCCGCGATGGCGGCGAAGAGGTGCTGGTACACGACCTCGTACTGCTCGGGGGCGATGCCCAGCGAGGCGTGCTTGTGGGCGATCCGGCTGAGCATGGCGTCCGGTCGCTGGTCGGGGTGCTCCACCAGGTACGTCGCGAAGGCGGCGATGGAGCCGGCGAGCGCCTGGCGCTGGGTGCCGGCGGCCTGGTTGCCGCGGTTGAACAGGTCGCGCAGCAGCTCGGGGTGGGCGGCGAAGAGGCCGGCGTAGAAGCGCTCGGTGATCTCGCCGATGGCCGCGCCGACGGCGGGAAGGGTGGCGCGAACGGTGGCTGCGGACGGCTCGGACAGCATCGGGACTCCTCGTGCTCGACTGATCAGCACGCTATTAAAACTTGCATTTGAGATGCAAATTATGGAGGAGTGGTGTCGATCACTATGGGTGGTTGTCGGCCATTACGGATGTCGGTGCGAGCAGGCAAGATGGGCGGCAGAGCGGTACACCTGCCGTACGCGGGGCGTTCACGCCGTGGACGGCGGGGCGATCAAGGTCCGCAACGCGCATGAAATGGTGTTGTGGTGGGATGCTCAGGTGCCCTACCGCCTCCTGTGGTACGGGAGACAGGCGGCCTGACCAGCAAGGATGGGGAAGCGGAAGATGGACAAGCAGCAGGAGTTCGTGCTCCGGACCTTGGAGGAGCGCGACATCCGGTTCGTACGCCTGTGGTTCACGGACGTGCTGGGCTTCCTGAAGTCCGTGGCTGTGGCCCCCGCCGAGCTGGAGCAGGCCTTCGACGAGGGCATCGGCTTCGACGGCTCCGCCATCGAGGGCTTCGCGCGGGTGTACGAGTCCGACATGATCGCCAAGCCCGACCCCTCCACCTTCCAGATCCTGCCCTGGCGCGCCGAGGCCCCCGGCACCGCCCGCATGTTCTGCGACATCCTGATGCCGGACGGCTCCCCGTCCTTCGCCGACCCGCGCTACGTCCTCAAGCGCGCCCTGGCCAAGACCTCCGACCTGGGCTTCACCTTCTACACCCACCCCGAGATCGAGTTCTTCCTGCTGAAGAACAAGCCCGTCGACGGCAGCCGCCCGACCCCGGCCGACAACTCCGGCTACTTCGACCACACCCCGCAGAACGTGGGCATGGACTTCCGCCGCCAGGCGATCACCATGCTGGAGTCGATGGGCATCTCGGTGGAGTTCTCCCACCACGAGGGCGCCCCGGGCCAGCAGGAGATCGACCTGCGGTATGCGGACGCGCTGTCCACGGCGGACAACATCATGACGTTCCGCCTGGTCATGAAGCAGGTGGCGCTGGAGCAGGGCGTGCAGGCGACCTTCATGCCGAAGCCGTTCTCGGAGTTCCCCGGCAGCGGGATGCACACGCACCTGTCGCTGTTCGAGGGTGACCGGAACGCGTTCTACGAGTCCGGCGCCGAGTACCAGCTCTCCAAGGTCGGCCGCTCCTTCATCGCGGGCCTGCTGCGCCACGCGGCCGAGATCTCGGCGGTCACCAACCAGTGGGTGAACTCCTACAAGCGCATCTGGGGCGGCTCCGAGCGCACCGCCGGCGCCGGCGGCGAGGCCCCCTCGTACATCTGCTGGGGCCACAACAACCGCTCGGCCCTGGTCCGCGTCCCCATGTACAAGCCGGGCAAGACCGGCTCCGCGCGGGTGGAGGTCCGCTCCCTGGACACCGGCACCAACCCGTACCTCGCCTACGCCGTCCTCCTCGCCGCCGGCCTTAAGGGCATCGAGGAGGGGTACGAGCTGCCGCCGGGCGCCGAGGACGACGTCTGGGCCCTGTCCGACGCCGAGCGCCGCGCCCTGGGCATCGAGCCCCTCCCGCAGAACCTCGGCGAGGCCCTGGCCCTCATGCAGCGCAGCGACCTGGTCGCCGAAACCCTCGGCGAACACGTCTTCGACTTCTTCCTCCGCAACAAGAAGCAGGAGTGGGAGGAGTACCGCTCCGAGGTCACCGCCTTCGAGCTGCGGAAGAACCTGCCGGTGCTGTAGGCGCAGGTCGAGGCGGGTTTCCCGCTTGTTCGGCGAGGGGGGCCGACGGTCGTGGACCGCCGGCCCCGACGCGTCTCACCGGCCTTGGGAGTTCGGCGCCGGAGCGCGCGCTACGGGAAATGGCCTGGATCGCCGCCCGATCACCCGACAGGCTGACGGCACGGTTTCCCCTACGCAGAAGGTGACCACGCCATGACCACCCCGCCCGCCTTCCCCCTGGAGCCCACCCCGATCCACGTGCCCGACGAGGTCCTCGACGACCTGCGCACCCGTCTCGCGTCGACCCGCCCGCCGCTGGACGAGGGGAACGAGGACTGGTCCTACGGCGTCCCGGCCGGCTATCTCCGCGAGCTGGTCGCCTACTGGCGGGACGGCTACGACTGGCGCAAGGCCGAGGCCGCCATCAACGTCCACGATCACTACGAGGCGAACGTCGCCGACGTCCCGGTGCACTTCATGCGCAAGCCCGGCCGCGGCCCCCGCCCGATCCCGCTGATCCTCACCCACGGCTGGCCGTGGACGTTCTGGCACTGGTCGAAGGTGATCGACCCGCTCGCCGACCCGGCCGCGTACGGCGGCGACCCCGCCGACGCGTTCGACGTCATCGTGCCGTCCCTGCCCGGCTTCGGTTTCCCCGGCCCGCTCACCGGCTTCCCGGACGTCAACTTCTGGAAGGTCTCCGACCTCTGGCACACCCTGATGACCGAGACCCTGGGATACGAGAAGTACGCCGCCGGGGGCTGCGACATCGGCGGGATCGTCTCCAGCCAGCTCGGCCACAAGTACGCCGACGAGCTGTACGGCATCCACATCGGCTCCGGGCTGCCGCTCGACTTCTTCACCGGCCCCCGCGCCTGGGACTTCGCCCGGAACCGGCCCCTGACCGACGACCAGCCCGCCGACGTCCGCGCCCGCGTCATCGAGCTGGACCACCGCTCGGCGTCCCACCTCACCGTGCACATGCTCGACGGCGCCACCCTGGCCCACGGGCTGAGCGACTCACCCGCCGGACTGCTCGCCTGGCTGCTGGAGCGCTGGAACGCCTGGAGCGACAACGGCGGCGACGTCGAGTCCGTCTTCACCAAGGACGACCTGCTCACCCACGCCACGATCTACTGGGTGAACAACTCCATCGCCACGTCGATGCGTTACTACGCCAACGCCAACCGCTACCCCTGGGCCCCCGCCCACGACCGCACCCCGGTCGTGCAGGCCCCGGTCGGCCTCACCTTCGTGACGTACGAGAACCCGCCCGGCATCCACACCGCCGACGAGCGCGTCCGGGCGTTCAAGTCCGGCCCGCAGGCGGCCTGGTTCAACCACGTCAACGTCAACGCCCACGACCACGGCGGCCACTTCATCCCCTGGGAGAACCCCGACGCCTGGGTGAACGACCTGCGCCGCACCTTCCGCGGCCGCAGGCCCTGACCGACCCTGCGGGCTCGACGGGGGACCAGCCAGGGCAAAGTGCCCTGTCGGCGGCAGCAGCGCCGGCGGTGAGGCAGCGCGGCGTGGAGGAAGGTCGATTCGGCTTCAACCTTTTGGGTGCGGCAGCGCTCTGGAGAGGGGTGACAAGGCAGGGCCCCTCGACAGGGCCCGGAAGGGAGAGCAGATGCCGGAGAACGGCCGTGGCTCCGGAGCGCCACAGGGATCCCAGGCGCCCGAGAGCTTCGAGGCCTTCGCACAAACGAGCCAGAGACGCTTGTACCGGACCGCGTACCCGCTGTGCGGGGACCCGGACACGGCCCGGGACCTGACGCAGACCACACTCGCCAAGCTGTTTCAGCACTGGCGGCGGGCGAGTGCGGCCGACCATGTCGAGGCCCATGCCAGAACCGTGCTGGCCCGCACCGGTCGGATCGGCGCCGCCGGGCCGGACTCGCTCGGGTTCCCTCCGGCGCCAGGGGCGGCCACTCCGGTTAGGCTCTGGCCAGGACGAACGGATCCGACGGGAGGCCGGGATGACGGCGCCGGGGCGCAGGAGCAGTACCTTCACACGGCTGCTGCGGCACGGCTTCACCGATGCCTCCGCCGCCGAGCGGCTGCTGGACAGCGCGGAGCTCGCCGCCGTCCGCGACGACCCGGTGCTCCTCGAGGCGCTCGGCGCGACCGCCGACCCCGACCTCGCGCTCGGCGGCCTGGTCCGGCTGCTGGAGGCCCAGCAGGCCCCCACCGCCCGGCGCGAGCTGCTCGACACGCTGATAGCGGCCAAGCCGCTGCGCGACCGGCTGCTCGGCGTGCTCGGCGCCTCCGCCGCGCTCGGCGACCATCTCGCGCGGCACGCCGGCGACTGGCAGGCGCTCGTCACCTACGAGCCGCGGGACCTGCACCCGGGCGTGGAGGAGTTCGAACGCGGGCTCGCGGACGCCACCGACCCCGTCTCGCTGCGCGTCGCCTACCGGCGCTGCCTGCTGTCCATCGCCGCCCGCGACGTGTGCGGCACCATCACCGTCGCCGAGACCGCCGCCGAGCTCGCCGACCTGGCCACCGCCACCCTGCGCGCCGCGCACCGCCTCGCCACCTCCGCCGCCCCCGACGACGCCGCGCTGTGCCGGCTCGCGGTGATCGCCATGGGCAAGTGCGGCGGCCACGAGCTGAACTACGTCTCCGACGTCGACGTCATCTTCGTCGGCGAGGCCGCCGACGGCGCCGACGAGGGCAAGGCGCTGCGCGCCGCGACCCGGCTCGCCTCGCACCTGATGCGGATCTGCTCCGAGACGACCGTCGAGGGCTCGATCTGGCCGGTGGACGCCAACCTGCGGCCCGAGGGGCGCAACGGCCCGCTGGTGCGCACGCTGAGCAGCCACGTCGCCTACTACCAGCGATGGGCCAAGACCTGGGAGTTCCAGGCGCTGCTCAAGGCCCGCCCGGTGGCCGGCGACCGCGCGCTCGGCGAGGAGTACGTCGCCGCCCTGCACCCGCTGGTCTGGCAGGCCGCCGAACGCGAGAACTTCGTCGCCGACGTGCAGAAGATGCGCCGCCGCGTCGTCGAGAACATCCCCGTCGCCGAGGTCGAGCGGGAGCTCAAGCTCGGGCCGGGCGGCCTGCGGGACGTCGAGTTCGCCGTCCAGCTGCTGCAACTGGTGCACGGCCGCGCGGACGCCTCGCTGCGCAGCGGCACCACCCTGGACGCCCTCAAGGCGCTGGCCGCCGGAGGCTACGTCGGCCGGGCGGACGCCGTGCAGCTCGACGAGGCGTACCGCTTCCTGCGCTCCATGGAGCACCGCATCCAGCTGCACCGGCTGCGCCGCACCCATCTGGTCCCGGAGGACGAGGCCGACCTGCGCCGCCTCGGCCGCTCCCTGGGGCTGCGCACCGAGCCGGTCGCCGAGCTCACCCGCGAGTGGCGGCGCAACGCCGGCGTCGTACGGCGGCTCCACGAGAAGATCTTCTACCGTCCTCTGCTCGACGCGGTCGCCCAGCTCGCCCCCGGCGAGGCCCGGCTCAGCCCCGAGGCGGCCCGCGAGCGCCTGGTCGCCCTCGGCTACGCCGACCCCGCCGCCGCGCTGCGCCACCTGGAGGCCCTGGCCTCCGGCGTCACCCGCAAGGCCGCCATCCAGCGCACCCTGCTGCCCGTGCTGCTCGGCTGGTTCGCGGACTCCGCCGACCCCGACGCGGGCCTGCTCAACTTCCGCAAGGTCTCCGACGCGCTCGGCAAGACCCCGTGGTACCTGCGGCTGCTGCGGGACGAGGGCGCCGCGGCGGAGAACCTCGCCCGGGTGCTGTCGGCCGGCCGCCTCGCCCCCGACCTGCTGCTGCGGGCGCCCGAGGCGGTGGCCCTGCTCGGCGACGGCGACGGCGGCGGCCTGGAGCCCCGCGAGCGCGCCCACCTGGAGCAGGAGATCCTGGCCGCCGTGGGCCGCGCGGACAACGCCGAGCAGGCGGTCACCGCCGCGCGCGGTGTGCGGCGCCGCGAGCTGTTCCGTACGGCCGCCGCCGACATCGTCGGCTCCTACGGCACCGAGGAGCAGCCCGCCGAGGCCGACCAGGGCGCGCTCGTGGACCTGGTCGGCTCAGCCGTGTCCGACCTGACCGCGGCGACGCTGGCCGGCACGCTGCGGGCGGTCGTGGACGCGGGGTGGGGCGAGGAGCTGCCGACCCGGTTCGCGGTCATCGGCATGGGCCGGTTCGGCGGGCACGAGCTCGGCTACGGCTCGGACGCGGACGTGCTGTTCGTGCACGAGCCGCGCGAGGGCGTGGACGAGCGGGAGGCCGGGCAGGCGGCGAACCGGGTCGTCGCCGAGATGCGACGGCTGCTGCAGATCCCGAGCGCGGACCCGCCGCTGCTGATCGACGCGGATCTGCGGCCCGAGGGCAAGACCGGGCCGCTGGTGCGGACGCTGACGTCGTACGAGGCCTACTACCGGCGCTGGTCCCTGGTGTGGGAGTCGCAGGCGCTGCTGCGGGCCGAGCCGGTGGCCGGGGACGCGGACCTCGGGCGGCGCTTCGTCGGCCTGGTCGACCCGCTGCGGTACCCGGCGCGCGGGCTGGACGAGGACGCGGTGCGGGAGATCCGGCGGCTGAAGGCGCGGATGGAGTCCGAGCGGCTGCCGCGCGGCGCCGATCCCAAGCTGCACACCAAGCTCGGGCCGGGCGGGCTGTCCGACGTGGAGTGGACGGTGCAGCTGCTCCAGATGCGGCACGGGGCGACCGAGCCGGGACTGCGCACCACGCGGACCCGGCAGGCGCTGGCGGCCGCGCGGGAGGCGGGGCTGCTGTCGGAGGAGGACGCGTCCGTGCTGGACGAGGCGTGGGTGCTGGCGACGCGGGTGCGCAACGCCGTGATGCTGGTGCGCGGCCGGGCGGGGGACACCTTCCCCTCCGACCCGCGGGAGCTGGCGGCGGTGGGGCGGTACCTGGGGTACGGGCCGGGACACGTGGGAGACATGCTGGACGCCTACCGGCGGACCGCCCGGCGGGCCCGGGGCGTGGTGGAGACGCTGTTCTACGGGATGTGAGCGGCGTCGCGCCGGTGCGTCGGCAGCACCGCCCTGCGCGGGCCCGGGCTGCGGGGCAGGGCGTACGGCAGCGCGCCGTACCAGAGGCGGGCGAGGGTGAAGCCGACGCCCAGGCACAGGAGGCCGCCCACCGCGTCCAGCCAGAAGTGGTTGGCGGTGGCGACGATGACCAGGAGGGTGGTCGCGGGGTAGACCAGGCCCAGGACCCGGACCCAGGGCACGGTGGCCAGGGCGAAGATGGTCAGGCCGCACCACAGGGACCAGCCGATGTGCATCGACGGCATCGCGGCGTACTGGTTCGACATGTGCTTCAGGTCGCCGGAGGCCATCGAGCCCCAGGTGTGGTGGACCTGGACCGTGTCCACGAAACGGCCGCCGTTCATCAGGCGCGGCGGCGCCAGCGGATACAGGTAGTAGCCGAGCAGGGCGATGCCGGTCGTCGTGAACAGCACCAGGCGGGTCGCCGCGTAGCGGCCGGGATGGCTGCGGTAGAGCCACAGCAGGACACCCACCGTGACCACGAAGTGCAAGGTCGCGTAGTAGTAGTTCATGCCGACGATCAGCCAATTCACGGCGTCTACGGCGTGGTTGACGGACTGCTCCACGGCGATGCCCAGGCGGTGCTCGGCGCGCCAGATCCAGTCCGCGTTGCGCAGCGCCTCGGCCTTCTGCTCCGGCACCGCGTTGCGGATCAGCGAGTACGTCCAGTAACTGACCCCGATCAGCAGGATCTCGAACCAGAGCCGGGGCCGGCCGGGCGTGCGCAGCCGGCCCAGGACGTCGCCCTGCCGCGCATCCGTGACGGTGCGCGGAACGGCCTCCTCGGGCCCTCCCGGTCGCGTCACGGTCGTGTCACCCATAGGCACAGAGTCTGCCAGAAAAGCCTTCCCCCACCGATCATCCCGCGGTCGGTTCGAGGACGCATGTTGTCCGCCCCCTGCTACGGGCGGGAGCGCTCCCCGGGGGCCGACGCCGTCGAACCGCGCACCACCAGCTCGGGCATGAACACGAACTCGCTGTGCGGGGCGGGGGTCCCGCCGATCTCCTCGAGCAGGGTGCGCACCGCCGCCTGGCCCATCGCCGGCACCGGCTTGCGGATCGTCGTCAGGGGCGGGTCGGTGAACGCGATCAGCGGGGAGTCGTCGAAGCCGACCACCGAGACGTCCCGGGGCACCTCGAGACCCTGCTGCCGGGCCGCCCGTATCGCCCCGAGCGCCATCATGTCGCTGGCGCACACCACCGCCGTGCAGCCCCGGTTCATCAGCGCCGTGGCGGCGGCCTGGCCGCCCTCCAGCGTGTACAGGGAGTGCTGGAGGAACACGGACTCGATGACGTCCGGGGCCAGGCCGAGCTGGTCCTGCATGACGCGGACGAAGCCCTCGATCTTGCGCAGCACCGGCACGAAGCGCTTCGGCCCCACGGCCAGCCCGATCCGGGTGTGGCCGAGGGAGACGAGGTGGGTGACGGCCAGGGTCATCGCGGCCCGGTCGTCGGGGGATATGAACGGCGCCTGCACCTTGGGCGAGAAACCGTCCACGAGCACGAACGGCACACCCTGGCCGCGCAGCTGCTCGTAGCGCTGGGTGTCGGCGGTGGTGTCCGCGTGCAGTCCGGAGACGTAGATGATCCCGGCGACCCCGCGGTCCACCAGCATCTCGGTCAGCTCGTCCTCCGTGGACCCGCCCGGGGTCTGGGTGGCGAGGATCGGGGTGTAGCCCTGCCGGGTCAGCGCCTGGCCGATGACCTGCGCCAGGGCGGGGAATATCGGGTTCTCCAGCTCGGGGGTTATCAGGCCCACCAGGCCCTCGCTGCGCTGCCGCAGACGCACCGGGCGCTCGTAGCCCAGCACGTCGAGGGCGGCCAGCACGGACTGGCGGGTGGTGGAGGCGACGCCCGGCTTCCCGTTGAGGACGCGGCTGACGGTCGCTTCGCTCACCCCCGCTTGAGCGGCGATATCGGCAAGCCGTGTGGTCACAGGATGTGACTGTACCGGTCGGATCTCGCGTTGCACACCGACAGGACGCCTGGCACGGCCCGTTGCACGCCTCGCTGCGGGCTGCTGCGTCATCGCGTTCCCTCGTGTTCTCGTCGGCTCGCCGGTACGCAAGGGATGTTCCCCCCACCGCAACGGTATGGCAAGAGCTTGCAGAGTCTTGCACGCCGGTTCGGGCCCCCGCTGAGCGGCATGGAATCAAGCTCGTAGCAGGCGCGGTCAGGTCACGGGCGGATAACCGTCATGATCTCTTGCACTTTTTTTCTGCAAGGTCTTTCGCCGCGCTTACATCGCTGTTACGTTCACGGTCGCCCGGCCGCCGCAACGGCGCAGTCGGCAACACAGCAGAGGCGGCGGACGGGACCGCCCTCTGTTCACGGGCTTTCACCCTCAAGGAGAACTCATGCGGCGTGGCATAGCGGCCAGCGCGCTCGTGGCGTCCCTCGCCCTCGCGGCGACGGCGTGCGGCGGAGGCAGCGGCAGCGACAACAAGTCGGACGGCCCGGTGACCATCACCTGGTGGGACACCTCCAACGCCACCAACGAGGCGCCGACGTACCAGGCCCTGGTGAAGCAGTTCATGGCTGCCAACAAGAACATCAAGGTCAAGTACGTCGACGTGCCCTTCGACCAGGCGCAGAACAAGTTCGACACGGCCGCCGGCGCCCAGGGCGCCCCGGACGTCCTGCGTTCCGAGGTCGGCTGGACCCCCGCCTTCGCCAAGAAGGGCTACTTCCTGCCGCTGGACGGCACCGAGGCCCTCGCGGACCAGGCCAAGTTCCAGCCCAACCTGATGAAGCAGGCCCAGTACCAGGGCAAGACCTACGGCGTGCCGCTGGTCACCGACACCCTCGCCCTCGTCTACAACAAGGCCCTGTTCAAGAAGGCCGGCATCACCGAGGCCCCCAAGACCTGGGACGAGCTGAAGTCCGACGCCGCCAAGGTCAAGGACAAGACCGGCGTCGACGGCTACTGGGGCTCCACCCAGGCCTACTACGCCCAGTCCTTCCTCTACGGCGAGGGCACCGACACGGTCGACGCCGCCGCCAAGAAGATCACCGTGAACTCGGCCCCCGCCAAGAAGGCGTACGGCACCTGGCTGAGCACGTTCTCCGGCAAGGGCCTGCACAAGGCCGACACCACCGCGGACGCCTACGCCCACATCCAGGACGCGTTCGTCAACGGCAAGGTCGCCGCGATCATCCAGGGCCCGTGGGAGATCACGAACTTCTACAAGGGCAAGGCCTTCACGGACAAGTCCAACCTGGGCATCGCCACCGTCCCGGCCGGCTCCACCGGCAAGGCGGGCGCCCCCACCGGCGGCCACAACCTCTCGGTCTACGCCGGCTCGGACAAGGCCCACCAGGCCGCGGCCCTGAAGCTCGTGAAGTTCATGACCTCGGCGAAGTCCCAGGAGACCATCGCCCTGAAGAACTCCACGCTGCCCACCCGTGACGACGCCTACACCGCGCAGGTCAAGGCCGACCCCGGCATCGCCGGCTACCAGGGCGTGCTCTCCGCCGCCCAGCCGCGCCCGGCGCTGCCCGAGTACAGCTCCCTGTGGGGCCCGCTCGACACCGAGCTGCCCAAGATCGCCGGTGGCAAGGAGTCCCTGGACAAGGGCCTGAGCAACGCTGAGCTCGCGATCGCCAAGCTGGTCCCGGACTTCAGCAAGTAGTGCCCGTGTGGCCGCCGGATCCGTCCTCCGAGGGGGGAAGCGGATCCGGCGGCCACCCGCCTGTGCCCAGCCACTTCCCGAAGCCGCAGAAATTCCAGAAGGTGTCGAACATGACAGTCGCCATCGACCGCGCCACCGGCAAGCGCCGCGGTGACCGCGCGCCACGGCCCGGGCTGGGCCGGCGCCTGAAGCACAGCTACCAGAAGTACTGGTACGCGTACGCGATGATCGCCCCGGTGGCGATCGTCCTGGGCGTCCTCGTGCTGTACCCGCTGGTGTACGGCCTGTACCTCACGCTCACCGACGCCAACAGCCTCAACACGGCCCGCACGATCGGCGTCAACCACATCGACGCCACCTACAAGTTCATCGGGCTGGACAACTACAAGGACATCCTGTTCGGCGCGACGTCGTACGACCGCTTCTGGTCGCACTTCATCTGGACGATCGTGTGGACGGCCCTGTGCGTCGCCCTGCACTACGCCATCGGCCTGGGCCTCGCCCTGCTGCTCAACCAGAAGCTGCGCGGCCGCACCTTCTACCGGCTGATGCTGATCCTGCCGTGGGCCGTGCCCACCTTCGTCACCGTCTTCGGCTGGCGCTTCATGCTCGCCGACAGCGGCGTCATCAACACCGCCCTCCACACGCTGCACCTGCCCACACCGCTGTGGCTGGAGGACACCTTCTGGCAGCGGTTCGCGGCGATCATGGTCAACACCTGGTGCGGTGTGCCGTTCATGATGGTCTCGCTCCTCGGCGGCCTGCAGTCCATCGACGCCTCGCTCTACGAGGCCGCGGAGATGGACGGCGCCAACGCCTGGCAGCGGTTCCGCTTCGTCACCCTCCCGGGCCTCAGGTCGGTCAGCTCCACCGTCGTCCTGCTCGGCATCATCTGGACCTTCAACCAGTTCGCCGTCATCTTCCTGCTGTTCGGACCCAACGGCGCCCCCGACGCCCAGATCCTCGTCACGTGGGCCTACTTCCTGGGCTTCGGACAGCAGCCGCGTGACTTCGCCCAGTCGGCCGCCTACGGCATCCTGCTGCTGGCCATCCTGGTCGTCTTCACCTCGTTCTACCGCCGCTGGCTGAACCGCAACGAGCAGCAGCTCGCGATCTGAGGCAGGAGTTCCCATGAGCACGACCACAGTCGAGACCTCCGCCGCGGTGAGCGAGCAGGACTCCGCGGCCCCGCGGCCGCGCAAGGTGCGCGGACGCGAGAAGCGCGGCCCCGCCGCCTCCCTCGCCTCCCACGGCATCCTGATCACCGGCAGCCTCGTCGCGCTGTTCCCGGTCGCCTGGCTGGTGTACCTGTCCCTCGGCCCGGACAAGGACGACTACCTGCACCCCGGCGGCATCTGGGACAAGATGACGCTCGACAACTACGCGTTCGTCCTGCAGCACACGAACTTCTTCGCCTGGCTGAAGAGTTCGCTGATCGTCTCGCTCGGCACCACGGTCCTCGGCGTCCTGGTCGCCGCGACCACCGGGTACGCCGTGTCCCGCATGCGCTTCCCGGGCTACCGGAAGTTCATGTGGGTGCTCCTGGTCACCCAGATGTTCCCGGTGGCCGTACTCATGGTGCCGATGTACCAGATCCTCGGCGACCTCCGGCTCGTCGACAGCTACTTCGGCCTCATCCTCGTGTACTGCACGACCGCGGTGCCGTACTGCGCCTGGCTGCTCAAGGGCTACTTCGACACCATCCCGTTCGAGATCGACGAGGCCGGACGCGTCGACGGGCTGACGCCCTTCGGCACGTTCGCCCGGCTGATCCTGCCGCTCGCCAAGCCGGGCCTGGCCGTCGCCGCCTTCTACAGCTTCATCACCGCGTTCGGCGAGGTCGCCTTCGCCACGACGTTCATGCTGGACGACCAGAAGTACACGCTCGCCGTCGGCCTCCAGAGCTTCATCAGCGAGCACGACGCCCAGCGCAACCTGATGGCCGCCACCGCGGTGCTGATCGCGATACCGGTCTCCGCGTTCTTCTACCTCGTGCAGAAGAACCTCGTCACCGGCCTCACCGCGGGCGGCACCAAGGGCTGACCCCAGCCGAGAAGGCTCCCGCGCGCCTGACCCGCGCGGGCCGGCGGCCGCGGTGCCTCAACGCCCCCGCTTTCACCGCGGCCGCCTCATCCCTTCCGCCCACGCCCCCAGACCCGAAAACTCCCCCACGCCCGGCCCCGCCCGGGAGGGGGGACCCTCATCGCATCAAGGACGCCATGAGCCAGCAGCACTCCTCGGCCGGAACCCCCACCTCCGAAGCGGCCGTCGCCACCGTCGCCACGCGACGCGACTGGTGGCGGGACGCGGTGATCTACCAGGTCTACCCGCGCAGCTTCGCCGACAGCAACGGCGACGGCATGGGTGACCTGGAGGGCGTACGCTCCCGCCTGCCGTACCTGCGCGACCTCGGCGTCGACGCCGTGTGGCTCAGCCCCTTCTACGCCTCGCCGCAGGCCGACGCCGGCTACGACGTCGCCGACTACCGCGCCGTCGACCCGATGTTCGGCAACCTCCTGGACGCCGACGCGCTGATCCGCGACGCCCACGAGCTGGGCCTGCGCGTCATCGTCGACCTGGTGCCCAACCACTCCTCCGACCAGCACGAGTGGTTCCGGCGCGCGGTCGCCGAGGGCCCGGGCTCGCCGCTGCGCGAGCGCTACCACTTCCGCCCCGGCAAGGGGAAGAACGGCGAACTCCCGCCCAACGACTGGGAGTCCATCTTCGGCGGCCCGTCCTGGACCCGGGTCACCGAGCCGGACGGCACCCCCGGCGAGTGGTACCTGCACCTCTTCGCCCCGGAGCAGCCCGACTTCAACTGGGAGCACCCGGCGGTCGGCGACGAGTTCCGCTCCATCCTGCGCTTCTGGCTGGACATGGGCGTGGACGGCTTCCGCATCGACGTGGCGCACGGCCTGGTCAAGGCGGACGGTCTGCCGGACCTGGGCTCCCACGACCAGCTGAAACTGCTGGGCAACGATGTCATGCCGTTCTTCGACCAGGACGGCGTGCACGAGGTGTACCGCCAGTGGCGCAAGGTCCTCGACGAGTACGCGGGCGAGCGCATCTTCGTCGCCGAGGCCTGGACGCCGACCATCGAGCGCACCGCCCTGTACGTCCGCCCGGACGAGCTGCACCAGGCCTTCAACTTCCAGTACCTGGGCACCGCCTGGGACGCGGCGGAGCTGCGCGAGGTCATCGACCGCACCCTGGAGTCGATGCGCCCGGTCGGCGCCCCCGCCACCTGGGTGCTGTCCAACCACGACGTGACCCGCCACGCCACCCGCTTCGCCAACCCGCCCGGCCTCGGCACCCAGATCCGCACCGCCGGCGACCGGGAGCTCGGCCTGCGCCGGGCCCGCGCGGCCACGCTGCTGATGCTGGCGTTGCCCGGATCGGCGTACGTCTACCAGGGCGAGGAGCTCGGCCTGCCGGACGTGGTGGACCTGCCGGACGAGGTGCGCCAGGACCCGGCGTACTTCCGGGGCGAGGGTCAGGACGGCTTCCGCGACGGCTGCCGGGTGCCGATCCCGTGGACGCGGGACGGCTCCTCCTACGGCTTCGGCGCCGGCGGCAGCTGGCTCCCGCAGCCGGGGACCTGGAGCGAGCTGAGCGTGGAGGCGCAGACGGGCGTGCCCGGCTCGACCCTGGAGCTTTACCGCTCCGCGCTCGCGTTCCGCCGGGCCCACGCCGACCTGGGCGCGGGCGACTCGGTGGAGTGGCTGCGGGCGCCGGAGGGCGTTCTCGCCCTGCGCCGCGGTGATTTCGTCTGCGTGGCGAACACCACCGACCGGCCGGTGACCGTCCCGGCGTACGGCCGGCTCCTGCTCGCGAGCGGTGAGGTGGCGGAGGCCGAGGGCGCGACCACGGTGCCCGCCGACACCACGGCGTGGTGGACCACCGGCTGAGCCGCCGCAAGTCTTTCGCCTTCTTTCAGGGGCCCGTCGTCCGCACCGGACGACGGGCCCCGCCGCGCGTACCGGAGGCGTCCGCGCACGCCAACGCGCCGCAAACCGCCTCTATTTCACTTATGTGACAGGAGCATGTCCAGGGGGTTGACCGCCGAGGTCGGGGCTCGTACGGTCTGCTCACTGCAAGTGATTGAAAGCTTGCAGCAATTCCCTTCAAAGGGATCCCGGGAGCCTCCCCAGGGCCCCGGCAGCAGATCCTTCAACGGAGAAGGACCCCCACATGGCCAGCAGAACGCTCTCCGGCGCCCTCGCCCTCGCGGCGGCGGCGACGGTCGCACTCGCCGTCCCGGCCGGGACCGCCCAGGCCTCCCCGCCCGGCACCAAGGACGTCACCGCCGTCCTCTTCGAGTGGAAGTACGCCTCCGTCGCCAAGGAGTGCACCAGCACCCTGGGGCCGGCGGGTTACGGCTACGTCCAGGTCTCCCCGCCCGCCGAGCACATACAGGGCTCGCAGTGGTGGACCTCGTACCAGCCCGTGAGCTACAAGATCGCCGGCCGGCTCGGCGACCGCGCGGCCTTCCAGAACATGGTCGGCACCTGCCACGCGGCCGGCGTGAAGGTCGTCGTCGACACCGTGATCAACCACATGTCGGCGGGCAGCGGCACCGGCACCGGCGGCTCCTCGTACTCCAAGTACGACTACCCCGGCCTGTACTCCGTCTACGACTTCGACGACTGCACCGCCCAGGTCAGCAACTACCAGGACCGCTGGAACGTCCAGCACTGCGAACTGGTGGGCCTCGCCGACCTCGACACCGGCGAGGAGTACGTCCGCAAGACCATCGCCGGGTACATGAACGACCTGCTCACTCTCGGCGTCGACGGCTTCCGGATCGACGCGGCCAAGCACATCGACGCGGCCGACCTCGCCAACATCAAGTCCCGCCTGACCAACCCGAACGCCTACTGGAAGCAGGAGGTCATCTACGGGGCGAACGAGGCCGTCCAGCCGACCGAGTACACCGGCAACGGCGACGTCCAGGAGTTCCGCTACGCCTACGACCTCAAGCGGGTCTTCAACAACGAGAAGCTCGCCTACCTGAACAACTTCGGCGAGGGCTGGGGCTACATGAGCAGCTCGGTGGCCGGCGTCTTCGTCGACAACCACGACACCGAGCGCAACGGCTCCACGCTCAACTACAAGGACGGTGCCAACTACACCCTGGCCAACGTCTTCATGCTCGCCTGGCCCTACGGCGCCCCGGACATCAACTCCGGCTACGAGTGGTCCGACTCGGACGCGGGCCCGCCCAACGGCGGTACGGTGAACGCCTGCTGGCAGGACGGCTGGAAGTGCCAGCACGCCTGGCCCGAGATCAAGTCCATGGTCGCCTTCCGCAACGCCACCCGCGGCCAGTCGGTCACCAACTGGTGGGACAACGGGAACAACGCGATCGCGTTCGGCCGCGGTTCCAAGGGCTTCGTGGCCATCAACCACGAGACCGGCTCGCTGACCCGGACCTACCAGACGTCCCTGCCGGCGGGAACGTACTGCAACGTGCAGAACAACACCAGCGTCAGCGTGAACTCCAGTGGGCAGTTCACAGCCACGCTGGGCTCCAACACGGCACTCGCGATCTACGCCGGAAAGTCGGGCTGCTGACGCGCCCGCACCCCCAGGCCCCGGCGTCCGCGCAGGACATCCCCCCTGCCGCGCGGACGCCGGGGCACGGTTGTGAAAGTTCTTGCCGTCGCTTTCAAGCCTCTTGCTGTAAACCTTTCGTCGGCGGTACGGTCACGCGGGCGCCCGGCGACGCGGCCTTCCGCCGCGCAGGAGTCGGACCCACCTGAGCCGTAATCGCAAGGAGTTCACGCCTGTGATACCGAGATGGCCGGCGCCCCGCTCGCGCCGTACCCCGTACCGGAGACGAGCCGCGGTCCTCACCGCCGCGTCGCTCGCCGCCGCTCTCGTCCAGCCCGTCGCCGCCCGGGCCGCCACCCCGCCCGCGCCGCCGTCGGACGCGCGGCTCGCCGCCGCGCCCGCCCGGCACGACGACACGCGCGAGCAGTTCTACTTCGTCATGCCGGACCGTTTCGCCAACGGTGACACCGCGAACGACCGCGGCGGTCTGACCGGTTCACGCCTGAGCACCGGCTACGACCCCACCGACAAGGGGTTCTACCAGGGCGGCGACCTCAAGGGCCTGACCAAGCGGCTCGACTACATCAAGGGCCTCGGCACCACCGCCATCTGGATGGCGCCGATCTTCAAGAACCAGCCCGTGCAGGGCACCGGCAAGGACGCCTCCGCCGGCTACCACGGCTACTGGATCACCGACTTCACCAAGGTCGACCCGCACTTCGGCACCAACGCCGACCTCTCGGCCCTCATCTCCAAGGCGCACGCCAAGGGCATGAAGGTCTTCTTCGACGTCATCACCAACCACACCGCCGACGTCGTGGACTACGAGGGCCAGTCCCACGAGTACCTCTCCAAGGGCGCCTTCCCGTACCTGACCAAGGACGGCCGGCCCTTCGACGACGCCGACTACGCCGACGGGACCAGGAGGTTCCCCCCGGTCGGCACCTCGTCCTTCCCGTACACCCCGGTCGTCCCGGCCGACCGGAAGGACGTCAAGGTCCCTTCCTGGCTCAACGACCCGACGATGTACCACAACCGCGGCGACTCCACCTACGCCGGCGAGAACGCCACCTACGGCGACTTCTCCGGCCTCGACGACCTGTGGACCGAGCGTCCCGAGGTCGTCAGCGGCATGGAGAAGATCTACCAGCGCTGGGTGAAGGACTTCGGCGTCGACGGCTTCCGCATCGACACCGTCAAGCACGTGAACATGGAGTTCTGGACCCAGTGGGCGACGGCGCTCGACAAGTACGCCGCCGAGCACGGCCGTAGGAACTTCTTCATGTTCGGCGAGGTCTACTCCGCCGACACCTCGGTCACCTCCCCGTACGTCACCCGGGGCCGGCTCGACGCCACCCTCGACTTCCCCTTCCAGGACGCGGCCCGCACCTACGCCTCCCAGGGCGGCAGCGCCGGGAAGCTGGCCGGAGTCTTCGGCGACGACTACAAGTACACGACCGACAAGGCCAACGCCTACGAACAGGTCACCTTCCTCGGCAACCACGACATGGGCCGCATCGGGTACTTCCTCAAGCAGGACAACCCGAAGGCGACCGACGCCGAACTCCTCGCCAAGGACAAGCTCGCCAACGAGCTGATGTTCCTCAGCCGCGGCAACCCGGTCGTCTACTACGGCGACGAGCAGGGCTTCACCGGCTCGGGCGGCGACAAGGACGCCCGCCAGACCATGTTCGCCTCCAAGGTCGCCGACTACCTCGACGACGACGAGATCGGCACCGACCGCACCCACGCCAGTGACGCCTACGACCAGAAGGCGCCCCTGTACCGGCAGATCGCCGAGCTGGCCCGGCTCCGCAAGGCCAACCCGGCGCTGACGGACGGCGTCCAGACCGAGCGCTACGCGGCGGACGGCGCGGGCGTCTACGCCTTCTCCCGCACCAGCACCGGCGCCGACCGCACCGAGTACCTCGTCGCGTTCAACAACGCCGGCGAGGCGAAGACCGCGACCTTCGCGGCCGGCTCGGCGGACATGGCCTACGACGGGATCTACGGCACCAAGTCCACCGTGACCTCCGGCGCCGACCGCAAGGTCACCCTCACCGTCCCGGCCGGCTCCGCCGTCGTCCTCAAGGCAGCCGGCCGTCTCCAGGCCCCGGCGAGCAAGCCCACCCTCACCCTCACGGCCCCGCCCGCCGGCGCCACCGGCACCGTGGAGCCGAGCGCCGACGTCTCCGGCGGCGGGCTGAACCGGGTGGTCTTCGCCGCGCAGGTCGGCGACGGCCCGTGGCAGGTGCTCGGCTCCGCCGACCACGCCCCCTACAAGGTCACCCAGACCCTCGGCAGGGACATCCCGGCCGGGACCGCCCTGCGCTACAAGGCCGTCGTGATCGACTCGGCGGGCCGCACGGCGAGCGCCACGGCCGCCTCCACCACCGGCACCCCGCCGGCCCCGGAGGTCCCCACGGCGAGCTCCCGCGAGTACGCGGTCGTCCACTACAAGCGCACCGACGGCGACTACGCCGACTGGGGCCTGTACGCCTGGGGCGACCTCGCCGACGGCGAGTCGACGACCTGGCCCGCCAGCCACCCCTTCATCGGCCGCGACGCCTACGGCGCCTTCGCCTACGTCAAGCTGAAGCCGGGCGCCTCCAACGTCGGCTTCCTCGTGATCGACAAGGACGGCAACAAGGACGTCTCCGCCGACCGGTCCATCGACGTCACCAAGACGGGTGAGGTCTGGATCGAGCAGGGCAAGGACACCGTCCAGACCCAGCGTCCCGACTATCCGGCGCAGGACAAGAGCAAGGCGGTCATCCACTACCACCGGGCCGACGGGGACTACGACGGCTGGGGACTGCACGTCTGGACCGGCGCCGCGAACCCCACCGACTGGTCGAACCCCCTGAAGCCGGTGAAGACTGACGCCTATGGCGCGGTCTTCGAGGTGCCGCTCAGCGACGGTGCCACCAGCCTCAGCTACATCGTCCACAAGGGCGACCAGAAGGACCTGCCCGCCGACCAGTCCCTCGACCTCAAGGCCAACGGCTACGAGGTGTGGCAGGTGAGCGGCCAGGAGAAGTACCTGCTGCCGCAGCCCACGGGCAGCGCCGCCGCCCTGGACCTCGGCACGTCCAAGGCGATCTGGATCGACCGCGACACGATCGCCTGGAACGGCGTCGACGGCGCCGCCTCCACCCAGCTGCTCTCCTCCCACGACGGCTCGATCACCGTCAAGGACGGGACGCTGACCAGCGACGACGAGCGCTGGCTGCGACTGACGAAGACCAGCCTCACCGACGCCCAGAAGGCGAAGTTCCCGCACCTGAAGAACTACACCGCCTGGTCCGTCGACCCGCGCGACCGCGACCGGGTCCGCGCCGCCCTGCGCGGCCAGCTCGTCGCCTCCCAGCGGGCGGCCAACGGCGCGGTGCTCGCGGCGACCGGTGTCCAGCTCGCCGGCGTCCTCGACGACGTGTACGGCGGCGCCGCGGCGAAGGCGCAGCTCGGCCCGGTGTTCCACCACGGACGGCCCACGCTGACCGTGTGGGCGCCCACCGCGCAGAGCGTCGCCCTGGAGCTCGGCGGCTCCACCGTGCCCATGCACCGCGACGGCACCACCGGCGTGTGGTCCGTGACGGGCCCGGCGTCCTGGAAGGGCAAGCCCTACCGCTACGTCGTGAAGGTCTGGGCGCCGACCGTGCGCAAGGTGGTCACCAACAAGGTCACCGACCCCTACTCGGTCGCCCTCACCGCGAACTCCGAGCGCAGTCTCGTCGTCGACCTGGACGACCGCGCGCTCGCGCCGAGCGGCTGGTCCTCCCTGGCCAAGCCCAAGGCCGTCCCGCTGCGGGACGCGCAGATCCAGGAGCTGCACATCCGCGACTTCTCGATCGCGGACAAGACCGTCCCGGCCAAGGACAAGGGCAGCTACCTGGCCTTCACCGACAAGAACAGCGACGGCTCGAAGCACCTGCGGGCGCTGGCCAAGGCCGGCACCTCCTACGTGCACCTGCTGCCCGCCTTCGACATCGCCACCATCCCGGAGCGGAAGGCCGACCAGGCGAGAACCGACTGCGACCTGGCCTCCTACCCGGCGGACTCCGACAAGCAGCAGGAGTGCGTGGCGAAGATCGCCGCGAAGGACGCGTACAACTGGGGCTACGACCCGTACCACTACACGGTCCCGGAGGGCTCCTACGCCACCGACCCGGACGGCACGGCGCGTACGGTCCAGTTCCGCCGCATGGTCAAGTCGCTGAACCAGGACGGCCTGCGGGTCGTCATGGACGTGGTCTACAACCACACCGCGGCCGCCGGGCAGGCGGACACCTCCGTGCTCGACCGGATCGTGCCCGGCTACTACCAGCGGCTGCTGGCCGACGGCTCCGTGGCCAACAGCACCTGCTGCGCCAACACCGCGCCCGAGAACGCGATGATGGGCAAGCTGGTGGTCGACTCGATCGTCACCTGGGCCAAGGAGTACAAGGTCGACGGCTTCCGCTTCGACCTCATGGGCCACCACCCGAAGGCCAACATCCTCGCCGTGCGCAAGGCGCTCGACGCGCTGACCCTGGAAAAGGACGGCGTCGACGGCAAGAAGATCATCCTCTACGGCGAGGGCTGGAACTTCGGCGAGGTCGCCGACGACGCCCGGTTCGTGCAGGCCACGCAGAAGAACATGGCCGGCACCGGCATCGCCACCTTCTCCGACCGGGCCCGTGACGCGGTGCGCGGCGGCGGCCCCTTCGACTCCGACCCGGGGATCCAGGGCTTCGCCTCGGGGCTCTACACCGACCCCAACTCCTCCACCGCCAACGGCACCAAGGAGGAGCAGAAGGCCCGCCTGCTGCACTACCAGGACCTCATCAAGGTGGGCCTGAGCGGCAACCTGGCCTCGTACCGCTTCACCGACACCGGAGGCAAGGAGGTCACCGGCGCGGAGGTCGACTACAACGGCGCGCCCGCCGGGTACGCGGACGCCCCCGGCGACGCCCTCGCCTACGTCGACGCGCACGACAACGAGTCGCTGTTCGACGCGCTCGCCTACAAGCTGCCGAAGGACACCCCGGCGTCGGACCGGTCCCGGATGCAGGTCCTGGCGATGGCCACGGCGGCCCTCTCGCAGGGCCCGGCGCTCTCCCAGGCCGGCACCGACCTGCTGCGCTCCAAGTCCCTGGACCGCAACTCCTTCGACAGCGGCGACTGGTTCAACGCCATCCACTGGAACTGCGCGGACGGCAACGGCTTCGGCCGCGGTCTGCCCATGGCGGCCGACAACCAGTCCAAGTGGCCGTACGCCAAGCCGCTGCTTGGTTCGGTCAAGGTGGGCTGCCCGCAGATCGACGCCGCCTCGGCCGCCTACCGGGACCTGCTCCGGATCCGTACGACGGAGAAGGCGTTCTCCCTCGCCACGGCCACGCAGGTGCAGTCCCGGCTGTCCTTCCCGCTGTCCGGCAAGGACGAGACGCCCGGCGTGATCACCATGCGCCTCGGTGACCTGGTCGTCGTGTTCAACGCGACGCCCACCACCCAGGAGCAGCACGTCGCGTCCCTGGCCGGGACGGGCTACCGCCTGCACCCGGTGCAGGCGTCGGGCGCGGACGCCACCGTGAAGTCCGCGGCCTACGCCAAGGGCTCGGGCACCTTCACCGTGCCCGCCCGCACGGTCGCGGTGTTCACCCGGACCGGCTGACGGCAGCCCGGCAGGTGAGGGGGCGGACCTTTCGGGTCCGCCCCCTTTCCGCTGCCCCGGTTAGGGTGAGCGCGACGCCGCAGCAAGACGACAGGAGTTCCCATGCCGCAGATCACCGTCGACTACTCCGGCGGGCTCGCCGGCGCCTTCGACCGGCCCGGGTTCGCGCGGGCGCTGCACGCCGCCGCGGTCGAGATCGCGGCCGCCCGGCCGCCGGCCTGCAAGACGCAGTTCCGCCCGACCGAGGACACCGTGGTCGGTCCCGACCACGAGGGGCACGCGATCGTGCACGTCGGCATCGGGCTGCTGGCCGGGCGCACGGAGGAGACCAAGGCCCGGCTCGCCGAGACCACGCTGGAGCTGCTGCGCCAGTACCTGAAGCCCGTCCCCGGGACGGCGCTCCACGCCTCCGCCGAGGTGCGCGACCTCGACCCGTCGTACCGGAAGTCCGAGCACGAGGGCTGAGGCGAGGGCCGGGCCGTCAGGACGCGAGGGCGATCAGCCGGGTGACCAGATCGCCGAACGGGCCGTCGGCCGGCTCGTCCGCGAGCATCCGGCGCACCACCGCGCCCATCTCCTCGTCGTAGGCGGCGCTGACCGCCGCGAGCGCGCCGAAGTCGTGCACCAGCTGCGCCTCCAGCTCGGCCCGCGGGATGCGCCGCCCGTCCAGCCAGATCAGCGCGGTCGACTCGGCCAGCGAGATCCACGAGCGGACGACGAGTTCCAGCCGCGGCGGCGGATCGGTGACGTCCAGATGCGAAAGGATCTGGTCATAGGCGGCCTGGCGTACGGAGTCGACGAGCGCGTTCGTCGTCGACGAGCCGACCGCCGGTCCGCCGCGCATCAGGGCCGCGAAACCGGGTCCGTGCTCCTCCACGAAGTCGAAGAACCGGCGCATCACGCGCAGCAGCCGGGCGCCGAGCGGGCCCTCGCGCGGCTCCACGAACCGGCCCGCCAGATCCTCCGAGGCGCGCTTCAACGCGGCCTCGTACAGGCTGAGTTTGCCGGGGAAGTAGTGGTACACCAGCGGGCGCGAGATGCCCGCGGCGGCCGCTATCTCGTCGATGGAGACATCATCGGGCGAGCGGCGGCTGAACAGTTCGAGGGCGACGCCGATCAACTGCTGCCGCCGCTCATCCACTCCCATTCTGCGGCGAACCCCGGTAGTCATGCGAACACCTTACCGATCGAATCCGGCCTCGAACGGACCGAACCCGAACGCGATGTTCACGTGCCTCCGTCACATGCCGGGGAACGGGGGCGTCAGCGCAGGGCGTCGACCGTCCTGCCGTCCTCCAGCGTCCCCCGCAGACCCGCCTGCGTGCCCTGCCGGGTGCGCACGGCGAGCAGGTTGCCCTGCGAGGCGGCGCGGACCCCGCCGGTCGTGCTGATCGACGCGGTGTCCGCGCCACCCGCCGCGAGCAGGTACCAGGTGCCCGCCGCCGACTTCCACAGCACCCCGGCCAGCACGTGCGGGTCGCGGGCGCCGCACGCCGGCACGTCCTCCGCCTTCGCCGCGACCGCTCCGTACGCCCCGCCCGGGGTGCGGAACTGGGCCATCGCCCGGGTCCCGTCGCCGCGCCAGGTCTCGGCACGGGTGCACACCCAGGTGGCCGAGCCGCTCGCGTCGGGCAGCGGCTGTACGGCGTACTGCCACGCGTTCACCGTGCGCACGCCCTGCGCGCGGACGGCACCCAGGGAGCAGGCGAAGGGCGCCCAGGCGTGCAGTCCGGCCGGACCGGACACCTCGTGCGGGGTGCCGGGGCGGCCCGTGGTGAGCCGGGCCGGCACCAGCTCGCCGAGATCGCTCAGCAGATGCGTACCGGAGGCGTCGGTCAGCTGGAGCGCGGGCCACGAGGTGCAGGCGCCCGTCTGCTGGGCGGGCCCGGCCAGCGGGGCCGTGACGCCGTTCGTCAGGGCGAGGGGGGCGGCGGGCACGGCGGGCTTCAGCAGGTCCCGCCCGGCCGCCTCCCGCACCCAGGGCGCGGTCAGATAGCGGACGTTGCCGTCGGCGCGGCCGAGGACCACGGCGGCGGCCTCCGCGCCGGTGGCGCCGTCGACCCGGGCGAAGTCCAGCGCGGCCCCGGTGGTGGACTCCCTCGGCTCGGCGTAGCGGACGATGCGCAGGCCGTCGTAGAGGATCACCACGCGCGCGGCGTCCACGTCCCCCGCGTACAGCAGTTGCGGGGGCCCGGCGGGGCCGCCGGAGGGGGTGCCGGGAGTGGCCGAGACGCGTACCCCCTCGCCGGGACGGGCCCACACCGCGAGCGCCCGGCGCAGCAGCGCGGTGTCGCCGGTGCCGTCGCCGCGCGCGGGCCACACGGAGAAGTCGGTGCGCGCGGAGGTCCGCCACGCCGTGGGGGCGATCCTGGTCAGCCTGGCCGGGTCGAGGGCCGCCTCCGCCGACGGGTTGCGCGCGTAGGCCGGGGCGGCCGCGCCGTCGGGGCCCCAGCCGTCGCCGGGCAGCGCGACCAGCGCGCCGCACACGGCGAGCGCGGCGGCCGCGGCGAGGGCGGCCCGGGTGTGCTGCCGGCGCCGCACCAGGTCGGTGGGCCGGGCCTGCAGGGAACAGGCGTCGAACTCGGGGGAGTCGAGCAGCGGGTACTGCGCGGGGACCCGGTCGGCCTGGCGCAGCGCGCCGGCGGCGTCGGACACGCCCGAGGCCGTCAGCAGCTCCCGCACCGCCCCGTCCGGCAGCCGCTCCAGCCCGCGCAGCACATAGGCGGCCCGGGCCGGGGCGGACAGGGACGCCAGCCGCTGGTCCAGGGCGAGCTCGTCGGCGCCGCCCGAGCGCGGGAACAGCCGCAGCCCCCACACCTGGGGCAGCAGCGGCGGCAGCTGGGCGCGCTTCGGCCACATCCTCCGCCTCGGCGGAAGACCCGCCTCCAGCGCCGAACGGACGACCCGCAGGCGGACGAAGGCGTAGCCCGGGTCGGTGCCCCGGCCCGCCGACTGGGCCGGGATCACGGACCCCGAGGACCGGCCGCGCGGCAGCGCGCGCTGGGTGAGGGCGTGCGCGGTCAGGACGCGCCGCTTCCGGCCGAGGCCGGGCGGCAGCACCAGATAGGCGAGCCGGACCAGCCGCGGGTAGTGCTCGACGAGCGCGGCCTCGGCCTGCTCGACGTCGACGGCCGGGCCGGAGGCGGACGAGGGACGCGGGGCGACATCCTGTGACTGCACGTTCAGCAGAACGAGCGAATCGTCGGATGGTCACCGGCGTCCGCGCTCAGGGAGTGCGGGCGTCGCCCCGCGGGGCGGGTTCCACCAGCATCCGGGCGTAGTTCGCCATCGAGCGCTGGTAGCGGGGGAGATGGGGCGCGAGGGCGCCGAGGACGAGCGACAGGCCCTCGCGGTCGCGCCCGAGGCTGGACAGGCACAGGGCCAGGCAGGCCCGTACGGCGTCGTCCAACTCGTCCGCAGGACCGTCGAGTTCGGGGGTGAGCAGCGCCACCCCCTCGTCGGCCCGGCCGATGTTCCGCAGCGAGCTGGCCAGTTGGATCCGGGCTCGCCGGCCCCGGTAGCCGTCAAGCCCGCGCGCCAGTGCCTCCCGGTAGAGCGGCACCGCCCGGTCCGAGTGGCCGGTCGAGTCGAAGGCGCAGGCCCGTTCGAACGGGCCGAGGGGGCTGCCGTCGGGCAGCTCGGCGACGAGCCCGTCGATCACCGCGCGGAACGCGGCGCCCTCGTCCTCGGTGCGGGCATCCAGGCCGGCCCAGGCGGCGGCCACACGTTCTTCCCAGTCCTGGTTCACCGGCACACTCTCGCACACCCGTTCCTCGGATGACCCGGGTCGCGGCGGATCTGAGCGCGGTGCGCGTTGCGGCCGTATCGATGGGCGGGCCCCCGCGCCGGGGCTCTGTGCGGCATGTTCTGCCTCGTGCCGCAGGTGACGGACGCCGGAACCGACCGGAGGAACAGATGAGGGTGACCCGACCGATGCTCGCGGGGGCCGCCGTGGCCGCGGTACTGGTGCTGGCGGGCTGCGGATCCGGAGGCGACGCGGCCGCGACGGTGCCGCCGACGGCGACCGGCAGCCTGGAGAGCCTGGCCGCCGAGGTCAAGTGCAAGCCGGACATGCAGACCGACGCCGACACCATCCGGCAGGCGATCTGCGTCACCTCGGACGGCAAGTTCGTCCTCGCCACCTTCTCCACCGACCGGGGCCAGCGGGAGTGGATCAACGAGGCCAAGGACTACGGCGGTTACTACCTCGTCGGCCGCAAGTGGGTCGCGGTCGGCGACGACGGCGTGGTCACCGCGCTGCGCGGCACGCTCGGCGGGAGCGTGGAGAGGGGCGCCGACCACGGCGCCCACGGCGCCCACGGCGGCGACGGCGGCACCGGTCACGGGAGCTGACCGCGGGGCGCACACGCCGAGGGCCGGTGGCGGGAATCCCGCCACCGGCCCTCCTCAGTGGGTCACCGGGTCAGCGCGTCACGCGCACCGCTGACCGTTGTTGATGCAGTTGACGACCTTGTTCATCAGGTTCGGGGACATCACGTTGATGAAGTCGTCGTGGTCGGTGGCCGCCTTGTGGAGCTGCTCCGGGAAGCCGTCCACCGCGTAGGCGTTCTTCACCTGGCCGTTCTGGACCACCGGCGGCGGAACGCTGTAGACCAGGCGCATCGTCAGCTGCGGGATCGCCTTGAAGCCGTTCTGGCAGTTGCCGCCGGCGTCGGCGAAGGCCACGTGCGTACGGTGGTTGGCGCTGTCGATGTTCTGGCCGTCCCAGCAGCTCTGGAAGGCGAACGTGCGGACCACGTTGCTGCCCTGCGGGCAGATCGGGTACTGCGTCGTCAGCTGCACCTTGTTCTCGAAGCCGGTGCAGCTCCAGTGCGCGTTGGCGTTCGCCAGGCCGTTGGTGGTGGTCTTGGCGTCACCGGTGATGATGCGCAGGAACTGCGGCATCGCCACGACCTTGCTCGTCGGGCTGCCGACGAACTTGATCTGGGCCTGCCTGGCCACCAGGATCTTGCCGACGTTGCCTTCCTTGCCGCCGCCGTCGTTGTTCTGGTCGAAGTCCTGCGTGCCGTCCTGCACCCGCAGCACCGGCCAGTAGTACGACGACTTGTCCTGCTGGTTCTGGCAGCTCGTCTGCGCCGCCGCGAACTTGTTGTTGTCGGCGAAGGCGTCGTTCGACTGGTTGCCGACGTAGTCGTGCAGGTGGTGCGCGCCGTTCTTCACGCCGGGCGCCACGATGACGTTGTCGGTGTTGTGGTTCTTGTTGGCGTTCACCCCGCAGCGGGTGATGAAGACGCCGTTCGAGGCGTTGCCGGTCTTCTGCGGCTTCGCCTGGACGTTCGGCTGCACCTTCGTGATGTCGACGAAGTCGGCGGCGTTGGGGCCGTTGCCGGCCTGACCGCCGTTGTTCTGCTGCTGACCGCCCTGCTGTTGACCGCCTTGCTGCTGGCCGCCCTGCTGTTGACCGCCTTGCTGCTGGCCGCCCTGCTGCTGGCCACCCTGCTGTTGGCCGCCTTGCTGCTGGCCGCCCGTGGTCTGGTTCGCGGGCGTGCCCGTGCACCCCGCGAGGGTGTCCAGGCTGTCGGGCGCGCGGCCGCCGATCCGGTTGATCTCCAGCTGGATCCGGTCGATGATCGCCTGCCGGCGGTCCTTCAGCGGCTGCAGAATGGAGTTCTGGACGAAACTCGCGTCCCTCGTCTGCGCGTCCCGCGTGGTCGCCAGACGCTGGTAGGCGTCGGTGATCTGGCGGTCCAGGGTGGCCAGCTCGCCGTCGACCTCGGTACGGGCCTGGTTCGGCACGTCGGTCAGCTTCTGGCCCACGTCCGGGCACGAGATCGTCGCGACCTGCGCGGAGGCGGCCTTCGTCTGGTTCTGCCACCCGCCGTTGTTCGACTCGTGAGCGGATGCGTAGAAGTTCGCCCAGATCAGCCCGCCCCCACCGAGCGCTAGGGCCGCCGATGCGGCAATGGCCTTCGTGGCCAGCGGCGTACGGCGTTTTCGTGTGTTGCGTCCCATGGAACTCCTCTGACTTCCTTGCGGGGCAGCATCGAGGCGCCCGACAGGAGTGAAGCGGCTCCCTTCCATACGGAAAGCGTCCCCGGGGTGTTCAGCCGTCGCGGGAATTCCTCGGGGAATCGATGAACTCGTCACTCTCAACTGCCCTTTGTGAACCAGCAGTTGCGGTGACCTCGCCGGACGCGTCCAGCACCTTCGCCTCCACCTCGGGGTCCAGTCCGACCGGCGGCCGGTCCGGGCGCCGCGGGGCGGTGCCGCCGATGGCGCGCAGCCAGTGCCAGGTGTCGGCCGCGGTCTCGGTGACGGGGCGGCAGCGCAGGCCCGTCGCGAGGGCCCGCGAGACATCGGCGCCGTGCAGCGCGTCGTGGCCTTCGCTGTCCGGCGGCACCCACACCGGCAGCTGGGTCCACGGCTCGATGCCCGCGCCGAGGACGGTCTCCGGGGCGGTCCAGCGCAGCTCCGCATCAGCGCCGGTGGCCGCCACGCACGCGTCCAGCAGGGAGCCCATGGTGGCGTGCCCCCGCGGGCTCAGGAGGTTGTACGGCCCGCTCAGCTCCCGCTCCACCGCGCCGAGGATCCAGTCGGCGAGGTCGCGGACGTCGACGTACTGCAGCGGCAGTTCGCGTGGGCCGGGCGCGAGCACGGGACCGCCCCGCGCGATCCGGTTCAGCCACCAGGGCAGGCGGCCGATGTTCTCGTACGGCCCGAGGATCAGCCCGCAGCGCACCAGCAGGGAGCGGTCCGCGCCGAAGGACTCCACCGCCGCCAGCTCGCCGCCCCGCTTGTCCCGGGCGTAGTCGGTCTGCTCCGCGCCGGCGTCCGCGCCCTCGACGACGGCGGCCTCCTCGGTGTACCCGGCGGGCGGGGCCCAGGTGTAGACCGAGCAGCTCGACACGTACACGTACCGCCCCACGCGCCCGCGCAGCAGACGCGCCGCGTCCCGGACGGCGCGGGGCGCGGCCGACCAGGTGTCGACGACCGCGTCCCACTCGCCCCCGGCCAGGGCGTCGAGCCCGCCGGGCGCGGTGCGGTCCCCGACCAGCGGCCGCGCCCCGGGGACGGGCGCGTGCCGCCCCCGGTTCAGGACCGTCACGTCCCAGCCGCGCCCGGCCGCCGCCTCGACGACGGCCCGTCCCACGAACTCCGTACCACCCAGCACCAGAAGTCTCATGCCGGTGACTCTGCCCGCCCCGGCCGGGGGACGGAACGGGAATCTGCCGTCGGCAGACGGCCGCCGTCCCGACGGTCGACCCGCCTCCGTCAGACGGCCGCCGCCCGACGGTCAATCCGCTTTCGGCGGGGCGTACTTGTAGCCGACGCGGCGCACCGTCCGGATCGTCCCGCGGTGCTCCGCGCCCAGTTTGCGGCGCAGCCGGGCGATGTGGACGTCGACGGTGCGGCCGTCGCCCACATGGCCGTAGCCCCAGACCGTGCTCACCAGCTGGTCGCGGGTGTGCACCCGGTGGGGATGGGCGACGAGGTGGGCGAGCAGCTCGAACTCCAGGTACGTCAGGTCGAGTTCGCGGCCGTCCACCGCGGCGGTGCGCCGCACGGTGTCGACGCGGACGAGCGGGTCGCCGTCCCCGGGAGGGGCGGCGGGCCCGGCGGTCTCCTCCCGGCCCGGCACCGCCGCCGGCGGGAGCGGCGGCAGCTGGTCCGCGGGGACGAGCACCAGGTAGCCGACCATCGGCGGCCGGCCCGGCAGGACGGGCACGGTGTGCGGCGGAGCGGGCAGCCAGGTGGCGCCCGGCAGCAGCTCCGCGACGTCCGCCACGTCGTCCCGGTCGACGGCGCGCAGCCGGTGACGCGAGGTCCGGGGAGAGGCGGCGGGGGCGGGGGAGACGGAACGAGTGGTCGCCATGAGAGGTCAGCTCTTTCGCGCGAGAGGTGCGTCGGGAGAGGCGACGGCCGCGAGTTCGTGATCGGGCGCGCCGGGGGACGTACGTCGTTCCGCGCTGGCCGAGGGCCGGGGTGTACGGCTTCAGAGGGCCCGCGCGGTCGTCGCGCGGCAACACACCCGGTCGAAGTCGTGGTGCTGACGGGAGGGCCAGAAGGGCTCGAGGTCATGGCGACCCGTCGCGGTGCACTTCTGCAGGCTGGCCATGCCCCCATTGAAGCAGACACCGCGCCCGGTCGGACCCTCCTTCCACGACGTGGACGCCTCCCCGGCCGCCCGGCCGCTCCCGGCGAGCGGCAAGGGGCGCCCACCCCGTCGGTGGACGCCCCTCGGGAGCCGTGCGGCGGCGGTCAGACCCGGCCGGCCTTCTCCAGCGCGGCGCAGCAGGTGTCGACGAGCAGCCGGGTCACCACGTACGGGTCGACGTTGGCGTTCGGGCGGCGGTCCTCGATGTAGCCCTTGCCGTCCTTCTCCACCTGCCAGGGGATGCGGACCGAGGCGCCCCGGTCGGAGACGCCGTAGGAGTACTCGTCCCACGGCGCGGTCTCGTGCAGGCCCGTCAGGCGGTCGTCGATGCCGGCGCCGTAGTTCTTGACGTGGTCCAGCGGCTTGGAGCCCTCGCCGAGCGACTCGCACGCGGTGATGATCGCGGCGTAGCCCTCGGGTCCTTCGCGCATCGCCCTGGTGGAGAAGTTGGTGTGCGCGCCCGCCCCGTTCCAGTCGCCCTTGACCGGCTTGGGGTCGAGGGTGGCGGAGACGCCGAAGTCCTCGGCGGTGCGGTAGAGCAGCCAGCGGGCCACCCACAGCTGGTCGGCGACCTCCAGCGGGGACAGCGGGCCGACCTGGAACTCCCACTGGCCGGGCATGACCTCGGCGTTGATGCCGGAGATGCCCAGACCCGCCTTCAGGCAGTTGTCCAGATGGGCCTCGACGATCTCGCGGCCGAAGATCTCGTCGGCTCCGACTCCGCAGTAGTAGCCGCCCTGCGGAGCCGGGAAGCCGCCCTCGGGGAAGCCCAGCGGACGCGAGCCGTCGAAGAAGGTGTACTCCTGCTCGATGCCGAAGACCGGCTCCTGCGCGGCGAACCTCTCCGCGGCCTCGGCCAGCGCGGCGCGCGTGTTGGAGGAGTGCGGGGCGAAGTCGATGTCCAGGACCTCGCACAGGACGAGGATGTCGTCACCGCCGCGGATCGGGTCCGGGCAGGAGAAGACCGGCTTCAGCACACGGTCCGAGGAGTGCCCCTCGGCCTGGTTGGTGGAGGACCCGTCGAAGCCCCAGATCGGCAGCTCGGCACCCTTGGCGTCGTCGCCCAGGATCTTCGTCTTGGAACGGAGCTTGGCCGTCGGCTCGGTGCCGTCGATCCAGATGTACTCAGCCTTGAAGGTCACGGGCCACATCCTTCGGGTGTCGCTGGGCGCAGGTGCGGGTGCTGCGGCGCTGCGGCACCGGGGGCGCCGCGGTTGTCGCCGGGCAGCCTGTCAACGGGCGATTTCTCGCCCGTTGCCCGGCCGTGAAGCCCGTGTTACCTGCTCGTGCCGTGGCGCGGGGCGCGGTGTGAGGGCGGGGGCGGGTCAGCCCTCGTCGGCCGCCGCTTCCCGTACTCCCGCCAGGAAGCCCCGGATCGCGGCCAGTTCCCGCTCGTCGTAGCCCCGCAGGAGTTCGGTCGTCCGGTCGATCAGGGGCCCGAAGAAGGACCGGCCGAGCGCGACCGCCCGCTCGTCCACCTCGACCACCACCCGGCGCCGGTCGTCCGCGCCGCGCACCCGCCGCACATGGCCGGCCCGCTCCATGCGGTCGAGCAGCGCGGTCGTGCCCGCCGAGTTGAGGCCGAGCGCGGCTCCGAGCCGCCCGGCCGTCGTCTCCTCACCGGCCCGGCGGTCGTCCATCAAGGCGATCAGCGCGCGCACGTCGGTGGGGTGCATGCCGTTGCGCTGCGCGAACCGGGCGCTGTGCAGGCCGAGTTGCACCGTGGTCGCCCGCAGCAGATGGACGATCTCCAGTTCGGGGCCTTCTGTCCGCATCCCCGTCTCCCTCCGGCTATCATCTCGTTCACCGAGCATCTCGCTGGGCGAGATAATAGGGGAGGATGCCATGGGCGGCCGGAACGGGTACGACATGGACGGTTTCCACGCGGCGTACGACAAGGTCATGGCGAAGTGGCCCGCCGGACGCGAGGGCGTCGCCGTCCCCACCCCCTTCGGGGAGACCTGGGTGAATGTGTGCGGACCGCAGGGCGCACCCCCGGTGCTCCTGCTGCCCGGCGGGGGCGGAGCGACCTCCGCCGGCTGGTACCCCCAGGTCGCGGAACTGGCCCGGGAGCACCGGGTGCTGGCCGTCGACCTCCTCGGCGCCCCGGGCCGCTCGGCCGCCGCCGGCGACCGCCACCCCCGTACGGTCGCCGACCTGGTGGTCTGGGTGGACGCGCTCCTCGACGGCCTCGGGACCGGACCGGTGGATCTGGGCGGCCACTCCTACGGCGGCTGGATCGCCCTGCACTACGCCCTGCGCGCACCCGGCCGGGTCCGCCGCCTGTTCCTCCTCGATCCGACCCGGTGCTTCGCCGGATTCAGGGCGGCGTACCTGCTGCACGCGCTGCCCGTACTGCTGCGGCCCTCGCCCCGCCGCGTCCGCGCCTTCCTGGAGTGGGAGACCGGCGGAACGGCGCTCGACCCCGACTGGATCCGGCTCCAGGAGGCGGCCGCCGGCTTCCCCTCCGTAATGAAGCCGGTGACCGGTCCGCGCCCGGAGCCGGACGCACTGCGGGGTCTGGAGGTGCCGGTCCTGCTGCTCCTGGCCGGGAACAGCAGGACGCACGACACCTCCCGGGTGGCGGTCGCGGCGCGCGCGGTGCTGCCGAGGGCCGAGACCGTCGTACTGCCGGACGTCTCGCACCACGCGCTGCCGCAGGCCGCGCCCGCCGCGCTGGGGCGGCGCCTCAGCGGTTTCCTGTCGGGCTGAGCGTCACCCCACCTTCTCGATCACCGCGCGCCGGATCAGGAACTTGCCGGGTTCCCGGACCTGTTCGAAGGCCGCGTTGTTGAGCAGGACGCAACTGCCGGAGACCGACGTGACCTTCACCGTGGTGGACTTGTTGTTGTCCAGGTTGGTGACCTTCAGCGTCGTACCCGCCGGGAACTGGCTACTGGACGCCGCCGGGGCACCGCCCTCCCCGGAGAGCGTGACGGTGGAGCCCTTGCAGACCTGCTGGCCGGAGGCCGCAGCGCCACCGCCACCGTTTCCCGCGGGAGCGGTCTGCGGGGGCTGCGCGGTCTGCTGCGCGCCGCCGCCCTGCTGACCGGCCTGCTGCCCTGCCTGCCGGCCACCCTGCTGTCCCGCCTGCCGGCCGCCCTGCTGTCCCGCCTGCCGGCCGTTCTGCGCCCCCTGGGAGTCCTGAGCCGACTCCCCAACGGTGCAGCCCGCAGCCTTCTGCTGGACCTTGATCTGCTCGATGACCGCCTCGCGGTTGGCGATCCGGGCCGCCGACTGCGCGTCCGGGTTGGCCTTCTGACCGTCGATGAACTTCTGGTTGTTGCCGAGGGCGGTGGCGAGGCCCTGGCAGACGGTCGAGTCCGGCGCGGACAGCGTCCGGGGGGACTGCGGCTGGGCCGCGTTCGAGGTGGCCGCCATGGCGAAGGCCCCGCCGCCCGCCACCGCCGCGGCGCTCACGAGCAGCGCGACCTTCTTCTTCGTGCCGAGTTTTCTCCTGCGCGACATGCGCGCCTCCTGAAGAGGTAGGGGAGCGTACGCCGGTATGTACGAGATACCGAACGTCGTTACTCAGCGGTTACCGGATTCGCCGGCGTAACCTGCGTCACAGCACGCACCCGCCACGGCGGGCCTCGCCCTCCCCCTTCCTCCCTCACTCCCGCGCGAGAGCGTCCCGGACCGCCTCGTCGCTGCGGGCCACCACGGCCGTGCCGTCGTCGGCCGTGATGATGGGACGCTGGATCAGCTTCGGGTGCTCGGCGAGCGCCCGCACCCACCGGTCGCGCGCGCCCGCGTCCCGCGGCCAGTCCTTCAGGCCGAGCTCCTTCGCGGCGGCCTCCTGGGTGCGGGTGATGTCCCACGGTTCGAGCCCGAGCCGGGTGAGCACCTCCCGGATCTCGTCCTCGGTCGGTACGTCCTCCAGGTAGCGGCGCACGGTGTACTCGGCACCCTCGGCGTCCAGCAGACTGATCGCGCTGCGGCACTTCGAACAGGCGGGGTTGATCCAGATCTCCATGCCGCACACGGTACGCCAGAACCCGTCTTCCACCGGTGTCACAGCGGCCCCGAAAGCCCTTGTGGCCAGGGGCTTTTGTCAGTGGTGGACGGTAGAATAGAAGCAGTGTTCGAGGGTGGCCGCCGGGGGTTCCGGCCGGCGCCCTGACCGCGACAGGAGGATGCCTGTGCCCGCTGCCGCACTGAAGCCGAAGCCGTTGCCGACCCAGTCCACCGCGAAGCGCCCCGTCCTGCTCGACTCGCCCTACGCCCCCGTGCCGAAGCGGCCGCTGCCGCCGGGACGGCCCCGCGAGTGGTACGTGTCGCACAACCGCCGCCTGAAGGCGATGCGCCTTGCCATAGCCCTGCTCGACACGGGCGTCTACCTTCCGGCCCAGGCCCCCGACGAGAGGATCCGCACCACCGCCGAACTCCTCGGCATGCACCCCCCGTCCGCCACCACCTGCCACATGGTCCGCGCCTTCCTCCGCTACAACCGCTGAACTCCCGCCCCGCTCCCGGGCGCCGTCCGATCGGCCGGCGCCCGGGAACGTTCGGCCGTCAGGGGGATTCCCTCCGCGCCGCGATCGCCCGGGATCTCCCGCCCTTCCGGGGGAATTTGAGGTTCTCCTGATCTTTCCCGTGATCCCTTGCGTCGAGGGCGCGCCGAACTGTAGGAATGTCGCGAACACGACATCCCGCACCGGTTGCAGTCCGGAGCGCTGCGGGAGCGTGCTGCGGTTCCGCTGACCACGGAACCGGCTGACGGATCCGATGAAACGGGGAAGAGATGAACCGCGCCGCGCTGCGCACCGCAATTCCTTTCACGGCCGCCACGACCCTGTTGCTGGCGGCAGCCAATGCGGGTGCCGCCGCCGCAGATGACGAACCGGTGCCGGCTGACGGCGCTCACCTTGTTCTGAACGGTGGAAGAACGGTCGGGCCCGACGGCGAGATCGAGTTCTCTTTCGTGGGGGACAAGTCCCATGCCAAGGCTCCCCAGGCGAGTTCATCCTGCCCGGAGGTGAACGATCCGCCCACCTACAAGGTCAAGGGAACGCCGTACTTCCTCCCGGACCTGAGGAAGCCTCAGTCGACCTGGCTCCTGCCGCGTCAGACGGTCTCCTGGACGGTGACGGGAAGTCACACCTTCACCTGGGACATCGGGGCCGGATACGAGGCAGAGGCGAGCATCATCGTCGAGAAGGCCAAGGTGAAGGTCGACACGAAGATCAGTAATTCCTGGACCTGGACGGGGACGCAGACGGTCACCGACACGAACACGACCGCGAAGGGATATCGAGCCGTCCTCGGACAGGTCGGCTGGAAGCTCACCGCCGTCAAGACATGGATAGCGGCGCCGTGCAACGTCAGGACGAAGACGATCGTCGTGAAGGCTCCGCGCAAGGGAGACATGTCGATCGGGCGGCAGAACTCGTGAGGCGCGTCGACGGAACGAGAATGTCCGCCTCGCTGTTCCTGCTGACCGCGGTGATGTTCGTCGGGGCGTGCGGGCCGGGGGGTTCCGCGCGGGGGCCCGCCTCGCATTCCGGTGCGAGCAGGCCCGCTTCGTCGCCGGCGACGCAGGCGTCGGGGGCGTCGGACGCGGGACAGGCGGAGAAGGCGGCTCTTGAGCAGAGCTTTCCCGGTAGGGAGTCCCTGGGGGACGGCTTCGGGCGGCTGCGCCAGGGGATCGGCAACACGCTCGCCGCGACGCCGAAAGGCGTGCTGAGTGTGACCTTCGCGTTCGTGTGCACCGGTGGCGCCAAGGTCTCCTTCACCTTCGAGGCCGGCGGCAAGGAAGTCCGATCGGCCGCCCCGGCACACACCTGCGGCAAGTCGGTCTTTCAGCAGAGCCTCACCGTGTCCAGGGGCGGACCCCTCGGCTTCTCGGCCGACGTCACCGGCTCGGACGGCGGAGGCTTCGCCTACTCCTACTACGTGGAGAAGAAGCAACTGCCATAGGCCGCTCCGGACGCAACAGCCTTCAGCCGGAGGCCAGTTCCTTCTCCAGGGGGGTGCGGAAGCGGGGGGTCACCCTGGTGGGGGCCAGCCAGGAGTGCAGGCGGTGCGCCTCTGCACGGACGGCCGCCTCGGCCTGGCGGGTCCTCGCCCGCGGGTCGAGGACCCGCCAGGTGATCTCCCCGTCGGGGCGCTGCGCCCAGGCGCCGACGACACGGCCGTTCCACCACACCGTGGGGCCGACGTTGCCGCTGCGGTCGAACAGGGCGGGGCGCAGTTCCGGTGCGAGGTACCAGTCCCGCTGCTGCCAGCCCATCGCCGTCGGGTCCAGGCCCGGCAGCAGCGCCGCCCACGGCTCCGAGGGCTCGGCGACCGGATCGACGTCGCCGTCGGCCACGTACGCCGTGCCCGTGTCCACCGTCACCTCCCGCGCGTCCACCGCCCGCAGGGCCCTGCGGACCTCGGTCACCCGCCACCCCGTCCACCACTTCAGGTCCGCCTCGGTCGCCGGGCCGCAGGCCGTCAGCCAGCGGCGCAGCAGCTCCGCCTGCGCCTCGGCGGTGTCCAGTCCGGGGTGCTCGGGCGCCACGGCCCAGCGGAACTGGCCGGAGGTCCAGGAGCCCAGCGGCCGGCCCCGCACCACCTTCCCCTCCACGCCCAGCACCCGCAGCAGCCGCGTCGAGACGGTGTGCACGCCCTCGTAGCTCTTCCCGGCCGCGTACACCCACTGCTCCCGCAGCCGCGGCTCGTCGCGCGCGAGTTCGGCGGCCGTGGCCTGGCCGCGGCGGGCCAGCGCGGCCAGCGCCGACCGCTCGACCTCCGCCAGCCAGTCCGCGTCCGGAGCCCCGGCCGCCGCCATGTCCTTGAGCAGGGAGGCGCGCTCGCGGGCCGCCACCGCCAGCCCTGTGGACGCGTGCACGACGGCGGTCAGACCGGCGGGGAGGACGAACACGGTGTGCCGCATCCCGTGCATGCGCACCAGCGTGCGGTCCCCGTACAGCGCCCGCTCGGTCTCCGGCACCGTCTTCACCGGGTCCGCCAGCCGGGCCCCCACCCCCAGGAACACCGTCGCCGGATCCGTGCCGTGCAGCGCCACCAGGGCGTCCGCCACCTCCTCCGGCGCCGACGCCCGCGCCCCGGGAACCAGCCGGTGCCGCAGCGCCAGCCGCGCCCGCCGCTCCGCCACGCCGATGTAGCGGGCCCCCGCACCCACGCCGCCCGTGCCACCCATCCCGACCTCCACCCGTCCGCGTCCGCTCCGGCCCTCCCGACGCATCTTCGCGGACGGCACTGACAAAGGGGCCCGTGCCGGCCGGACGCCCGGCCCGCGGGCGCCGCACGCCCGGGGTCCCGCGGTGTCCCGGGCCTGCCCGTCCCGGCCTCCTCCCCTCCCGTCCCGGCCTCCTCCCCTCCCGTCCCTGCCCGTCCCGGGCCGCCACTCCCGTCCCGCCTCCGCCCTGTCCTGCCCTGTCTGTCCCGTCCACGCCTGTCACCCGTTCGCCGTATCCGGCATGCGGTCCGTCCGCCGCGCGCCTTCACTGCGATCAGGGGGCGGCGTACTTCGTCCGGCGGGAGCGGCAGCGGGAGGCGCGATGGAGGCACAGGGCATACGGCGGCCCGTGGGCGTGACGGCGGCGGCGACCGGAGCACGGGTACGGACGCAGGCGCGGTCGCCGGTACCGACGCGGACGCAGACGCCGGCATCCGTCGCCGCCGGCGCCCCTGTCCGCGCATCCGCCCCGGCCCCCGCCCGCGCATCCTCCCCGGCCTCCGCATCCGCCCCAGCCTTCCCCCTCGTATCCGCCCTCGCCCGCGGACCGGCCGCGCCTCCCCAGGCCGCCCCATGACCACCTTCGTCACACCCGCCACGTCGTCCGCGCACGCCACGCCCGCCGAGCGCGCCGCTGCCGGCCGGGCCGCCCGGCAGCGCATGCGGCGCTCCGCGCACGCCGCCTGGATCCGCTCCGCGGACCGCCCCGACCCCGTCGCCGTACTCGAACGGCAGGGACGCGACCGGCTGCCCGAACTGCTGCCGGTGCGGTACGGGCGGATGGCCGCCTCGCCGTTCGCCTTCCTGCGCGGCGCCGCCGCCGTCATGGCCGCCGACCTGGCCGCGCAGCCGAACACCGGGCTGACCGTACAGCTGTGCGGGGACGCGCATCTGCTCAACTTCGGCCTGTACGCCTCCCCGGAACGGGCCCTGCTGTTCGACCTCAACGACTTCGACGAGACGTTCCCCGGCCCCTTCGAATGGGACGTCAAACGCCTCGCCGCGTCCGTGGCCGTGGCCGCCCGCGAGAACGGGCATCCCGACGCCAAGGCCCGCCGGGCCGCCCTGGAGGCCGTGGCCGCGTACCGCGCCTCCATGCGACGGCTGGCCGGGCTCGGCGAACTCGCCGTCTGGTACGAGCGCCTCGAGGCCGACAGCCTGCTGCCCCTGGTCCGCTCCGCCCGGCGCCGCCGGCGCGTCGAGTCCAGCCTCACCCGGGCCCGCCGCCGCACCAGCCTGCAGGCCCTCGGGAAGCTCACGGAGATCGTCGACGGGCAGCGGCGCATCGTCCACGACCCGCCGCTCATCGAGCCGGCCGGCATCCCCGACACCGCCGCCCTGCGCAAGATCTTCAGCGACTACCGCTCCACCCTCACCGAGGAGCGGCGCCTCCTCCTCGACCGCTACCGCTTCGTCGACGCCGCCCGCAAGGTCGTCGGCGTCGGCAGCGTCGGCCTGCGCTGCTTCATCGTGCTGCTCACCGGACGCGACGCGGACGATCCGCTGTTCCTCCAGGTCAAGGAGGCACGGAAGTCGATCCTCGAGGAGCACCTGCCGAGCGGCGCCTACGTACACCCCGGCCACCGGGTGGTCGCCGGGCAGCGGCTGCTGCAGGCGGCCGGCGACATCTTCCTCGGCTGGATGAGCGGGCCGCAGGGCCGCGCCTTCTACTGGCGCCAGCTGCGCGACATGAAGGGCTCCGCCGACGTCGCCGGGATGAGCCCCGGCGAGCTGGTGGGCTACGCCCGGCTGTGCGGCACCGCCCTGGCCCGCGGCCACGCCCGCTCCGGCGACCGGATCGCCATCGCCGGGTACCTCGGCGCCACCGACACCTTCGACCAGGCCGTGGCCGAGTTCGCACTGTCCTACGCCGCCCAGACCGCCGACGACCACGCCGCCCTCGGCGCCGCCGTCGTGGCGGGGGTCGTCCCGGCGGCCCCGGACGTCTGACCGCCCCGACCACCCGCGACCCGACCGCGCAGGGGCTACAGAGGCACAGAGGCCGGCATCGGGCAGCGAGCCGAGAACGGGGGCGCTGGCGAGCTACAAGCCCTACCACGACCGCCGTCGCCAACAGGCATTCCCCGGCCTCCTTCCCTCTTTTCTTTGTCAGGGGAGGGGCGTGCTTCAGACCTTGAGACGCTCGGGGAGGAGCAGCTCGAAGGAGTCCGTGTAGCAGAGGAACCGCACGCCGTTCTTGCGCATCAGATCCTCCAGTTCGGGCACCTCGGTCGTCTCCCAGAGCTCTCGCCACGTCTTCCCGAGACCGCGGTACTCCCACCGGTCACCGGAGGGCATCTTGGTCAGGGCCGCGTATTCGGCGTTCAGCTCGTCGAGCAGCTTCTCCGCCTCGGGTCGCATCAGAGCTGTCCCGTACCGCCGCCCCGGCGCCATGTCGGCCATGACGACGGGCACGAGTTCCTCGATCTCCCGCCTGCGGGTCTCGGTGTCCTCGCCTACGGCATAGATGCGCTCTTCCACCTCGGTGTCGCCGAACTGCTCGAGCAAGTGCTGTTCAAACGTGGCGAGCAGCTTGCTGGGGCCCCAGGACACCTGGTCCGCGCACCCGTACCGAGTCCTCTCACCCACCATGCGCGGGCTGACGCATCGGAACTTGGGGTACTCCTTGCGACCGTTCTTCGTCTCTCGGCGCGACACGTGCAGGCGCATCTTGCCCTTGCAGTACCCGCAGCGGATCACTTCCAGGAATGGGGTGACGTTCGTGGGTGAGGAGACGGCGAAGGAGCGTTCGCCGAGGTGTTCCTGGAGGGCCTTCCACTCCTCCTCGGTGAAAATCGGCTCAGCCATGCGGACCTTGTATCCGGCGGAGTCGGTGACGGGGGCGGTCTCGTAGTACTTCTTGCCGGGGACCTGTCGGCTCTCCATCTTCCAGCCCAGAAGGGCTTCGCTCTTGAGCATTTTCCGGATGCCGGCCGCCGTCCACCTGTACTCGCGCCCCGATTCCACGATGCGCTTGGACGGACGGGTGCCTCGCGGCGTCGGCTCCCTCCGGACGTTGAGGTAGTCAGCGACGATCGCTGGAGTGTCCTCGGTGGTGAGGAGTCGGTCGGCGATGTCCCGGATGACGTTCACCTGGTGCGGGTTCTGGCGGAGGTAGGCAGCGCCGTCCTCTCCCTTGTAGGTCTCGAATCCGTAGGCCGGCATGCCTCCTGGCCAGCGCTGCTGCTCGCGGACGCTCTCTCGGAAGTTCCTGACGCGCATGGACGTGGTGTCGGCCTCCATTTCCGCGAGGGCGGAGAAGAGAGCGATGACCCCATGCTGGAAAGGGCCGGTCATGTCGAAGATCGGCTCAGTGACCGAGGCGAAGGATTTCTTCCCGTGACCGTCCGCCCAATTGAGCATGTCCTGCATGTCCGTCACCTTGCGGATGAACCGGTCCAGCTTCCAGAACAGGATGAGATCGAATTCTGGAGCGCGCTCCTTGAGCCAGTGTCCAAGCTCGGCACGGTCGAGCGGATGCTGCTTCGTGGCGGATACATGTGCGTCTCGGGCTACGCCGACCTCGACCCAGTCGAGGCCCAGGTCGGCCTTCTTGGCGATGTGTATGCGGGCGTCCGCAAGCTGCCGCTCCAGGCTGGTGGATTCGTCGGTCAGGCAACTGATTCGCAGGGCTATGAGGACTCTGACAGGCTTCCGTCGCCCGAAGGTGTCTACGGTCGAGCCCACGGCCGTGTCGAAGTTGGTCACGGCGCAGGAGCGTATGTGCCTACGCCGCCGGTACAAGGCTTGTTTGTGTTCGTAGACACCTTCGGGTGACTTCAGTCGCTCAGGCCGGGCGCGTCCCAGAGCGGGAACCAGCGGGTCTTGTCCTTCTCGATGTGAAGGTCGTTCTCCAGAAGGGCGGCCACCTGGAGCTCCAGCGCGTTGTCACGTTGGTGCTGGCCAGAGCGTATACACAGCGGGTAGTAGGTGCCCCGCTTGTAGAGGTACACCAGTGCGAGTCTGCGGCCGGTGCCGTCCGTGAAGCCGGTGAGGGAGCAGAGGAGTTGGGGTCCGAAGCCGCCGGCCTCCAGCGAACTGTTCACGGCGTGGAGGTCGTTGACGAGATCCGGGAGCTGGTCCGGGGTGCGGCGGGAGACCAGCCAGGAGTAGCCGTAGGCGTCCCGGGTCAGCTCCACGTGCGAGCCGGCCCGGCCGGCGTCGGCGTCCAGAAGGTCCTGGACCTCGCGGTGCGTCTGCTCGAAGGCCGCGCCCTCGACCGTGGCGAAGCAGACCGCGCCGCGCCCGGTCGGCGTGAATCCGACGGCGGCCTCGAGGGTCACCGCCGCCGACGGGAGCGCGAAGAGGCGGTCCAGATCGGGCGCGACCGGTTTCGTACGGCCGAGCAGGATGTCGAGGAGCCCCATCCTCAGCCCGCCTTCCCGGGCGTCGCCGCCTCACCCAGCTCCGCCGAGATACGGCCCAGTTGCTCCAGCCGCTGGTCCAGGCTCGGGTGGGTGGAGAAGAGGCGTGCCAGGCCGGGTTCGGAGCCCAGCGCCGGGGTGATGTAGAAGGCGTTGAAGGCCTGCGCGGTCCGCAGGTCCTTCGTCGGGATCCGCGCGATGTCGCCGGTGACCTTGGTGAGCGCGGAGGCGAGCGCCGAGGGCCGGCCGGTCAGCAGCGCCGCCGCCCGGTCCGCGGCCAGCTCCCGGTACCGGGACAGCGCCCGGATGAGCAGGAAGCTGATCGCGTACACGGCCGCCGAGACGCCCATCACCGCGGCGAAGACCACGAGGGTGTTCTGGTCCTTGCGCCCCCGTCCGCCGAACAGCTCCGAGTAGAAGGCGAACCGCACGATCAGGCCCGCGATCACGCCCAGGAAGGACGCGATCGTGATCACGGCCACGTCCTTGTGCGCGACGTGCGACAACTCGTGCGCGAGCACGCCCTCCAGCTCCGCCGGCTCCAGCCGCCGCAGCAGTCCGGTGGTCACGCACACCACCGCGTTGTCCGGGTTCCGCCCGGTGGCGAACGCGTTCGGCATGCCCATGTCGGATACGGCGACCACCGGCTTGGGCATGTCCGCCATGGCGCACAGCCGGTCCACCACCGCGTGCAGCTCCGGACACTCCTCGCGCTCCACCACCCGGCCGTGCATCGCGAACAGCGCGATCCGGTCGGAGAACCAGTACTGGGCGGCGAGCACGGCCGCCGCGATCACCACGACCAGCACCCAGGACTTCAGCAACACGATCAGCGCGGCCACGAACGCCACGTACAGCAGCCCGAGCAGGAACAGCGTGACCCCCATGCGCACGGTCAGCCGCCGATCGCTCCGGAAGCGGCTCTGCATCTGCACCACCCCGCAGTCAGGCACTCGTCCCGCTGTCCAGTGTGCACCCGCCGTGGCCCATGAACGGGTCCCGAACGGCCCTGGCCGGGGCAAAAGGTCCCGATGTGCTAGTACCCCGTGCGCATCTGGGCGTACCCGAGGAGAAGGATCACCGCGGCCACGCAGCCGAGCACCGCGACGGTCGACACCCACGACGACCGGCGTGGGGCCACCGGGTCCGGGTCGGCACGGAAGGGCACCGGGCCCGGCGGGCTGTGCTTCCAGCGGGCGGCCAGCATCCGGGCCCGCGCGGAGGGCTCCTTGTGATCGGCGGCGTTCGCCCACCGGTGATCGAACTCGCGCTCCCAGTGGTCCTGTTCGGACATCCCCGTTCACCTTTCTCGTCCAGCGGAGCGGCCCGGGAAGAGCCCCGCTGTGTAGGACGTCGGGCGGCGCCGAAGGTTGCACGGCGATCGCGTACCTCGTTCGGCCCAAGATGCTGGGCGGTCGAGCGGCGACTAGCCTGAATCGGAGAGAGTCGACAACCGGGGGTACGCCCGCCGCTGCGAGATCCCCCTCGACCGGGGAGCGACAGCGTCGTCGCGCAGGCGGTGGCATCGCACCGAGGGCCGCGCCATCCCTTCCCGCCGCGGCCGCGGCAGTCCGTCCCGTGCCTCCGAAGCACCGCACGAGGGTGGAAAGAAGGTACATCGATGAACGCACCACGCGTGAGGCGTCTCTTCGCCATGTCCGCCATCGGCGTCCTGCTGGCCGGCGGCGCCGCCATCGGCGCCGCGGGCACGGCATCGGCGGCCGCACCGGCCAAGGCTCCCACCCACTACGGCGGTTGTTACTACGGTGGCTGGTGGGACGACGACGACTGCTACTACGGCTACGGCTACTGGGGCGGTTACAACAACGGCTACTGGGGCTACGACAACGGTTACTACGGCAGGGGCGGCGCCGTGGTGATCTGGCTGGGCTGACGGACAGGCCGAGGGCCGCCACCCGAGTCGATCGGGTGGCGGCCCTCAGTGTCGCGCGGCGCGGCGTCTGTCACACGTCGAAGTAGAGCTCGAACTCGTGCGGGTGCGGACGCAGCTGCAGCGGGGCGATCTCGTTCGTGCGCTTGTAGTCGATCCACGTCTCGATCAGGTCGGGCGTGAAGACGTCGCCCTGGAGGAGGAACTCGTGGTCGGCCTCGAGGCGGTCGAGGACGGCGCCGAGGGAGGTCGGGACCTGCGCCACGTTCGCGTGCTCCTCGGGAGCCAGCTCGTAGAGGTCCTTGTCGATCGGCTCGGCCGGCTCGATCTTGTTCTTGATGCCGTCCAGACCCGCCAGCAGCAGGGCCGAGAAGGCCAGGTACGGGTTGCCGGAGGAGTCCGGGGCGCGGAACTCGACGCGCTTGGCCTTCGGGTTCGAGCCGGTGATCGGGATACGCATCGCGGCGGAGCGGTTGCGCTGCGAGTACACCAGGTTGATCGGGGCCTCGAAGCCCGGAACCAGGCGGTGGTAGGAGTTCACCGTCGGGTTGGTGAAGGCCAGCAGCGACGGGGCGTGCTTGAGGATGCCGCCGATGTAGTAGCGGGCGGTGTCCGACAGGCCCGCGTAGCCGGCCTCGTCGTAGAACAGCGGGTCGCCGTTGGTCCACAGCGACTGGTGCACGTGCATGCCCGAGCCGTTGTCACCGAAGATCGGCTTCGGCATGAAGGTCGCGGTCTTGCCGTTGCGCCAGGCCACGTTCTTCACGATGTACTTGAAGAGCATGAGGTCGTCGGCGGCGGCGAGCAGCGTGTTGAACTTGTAGTTGATCTCCGCCTGGCCGGCGGTGCCCACCTCGTGGTGCTGGCGCTCGACCTTCAGGCCGGCGCGGTCCAGCTCCAGGGAGATCTCGGCGCGCAGGTCGGCGAAGTGGTCGACCGGGGCCACCGGGAAGTAGCCGCCCTTGTAGCGGACCTTGTAGCCGCGGTTGTTCTCCAGGGCGCCGGTGTTCCAGGCGCCGGCCTCGGAGTCGATGTGGTAGAAGGACTCGTTCGCGCTGGTCTCGAAGCGCACGGAGTCGAAGACGTAGAACTCGGCCTCGGGGCCGAAGTAGGCGGTGTCGGCGATCCCGGTGGACGCGAGGTACGCCTCGGCCTTCTTCGCCACGTTGCGCGGGTCACGGGAGTACTGCTCGCCCGTGATCGGGTCGTGGATGAAGAAGTTGATGTTGAGCGTCTTGTCCCGGCGGAACGGGTCGACACGGGCCGTCGACAGGTCGGCGCGCAGGGCCATGTCGGACTCGTGGATCGCCTGGAAACCACGGATCGACGATCCGTCGAAGGCGAGCTCCTCGTCCGGGTCGAACGCCTCAACGGGCACCGTGAAGTGCTGCATGACGCCCGGCAGGTCGCAGAACCGGACGTCGACGAACTTGACGTCCTCGTCCGCGATGAACTTCTTGGCCTCGTCGGCGTTCTGGAACATCCAGCTCCTCCTACTCCCGACCGTCCCGCCGGGGTGGTAGATCGTTCGTGCGGCCAGTGCGGTGGCACACGCTGCACTCGACCCTAGGGACGGGTGGTTTCTCGGGCGTGACTCATTTGTTTCGCAGAAGTTAACCGGCTCGGGTGCGGTCACGGTGTGGTCACCCCGCCGTGTCTCGTACATACAGGGTCGCAGTACCGTGGACGGGTGGACAACAGGCAAGCAATCGGGTCGTGGCTCTCCGGACCGCGCGCGGCCGCGGAGGACGCCGGAGCCGACTTCGGTTACCGGGGTGAACAGCTGGGTCTGCCGGAGCGGGGACCGGGTTCGATCGCCCGCCCGGGGCGGCGGCTGGGCGCCGTCGCCGTCGACTGGGGCCTGTGCCTGCTGATCGCATACGGTCTCATCACCCACGGCTATGACCAGGGCACCGGCAACTGGGCGCTGCTGATCTTCTTCGTGCTCGGCGCGCTCACCGTCGGCACGATCGGCTCGACCCCCGGCAAGCGCCTGTTCGGCCTGCGCGTGGTGGCCCTGGACACCGGCCGGGTGAACCCGCTGCGCGCCCTGCTGCGCACGGCCCTGCTGTGCCTGGCGATCCCGGCCCTGGTCTGGGACCGCGACGGCCGCGGCCTGCACGACCGGCTGGCCCGCACGGTCGAGGTGCGGATCTAGGCCGGAGTGCCCGGGATCCCTCCCGTGCAGGGCCCCGCCGCATACGACGTGGGGGCACCCGGAACGCTCCGGGTGCCCCCACGTCGTATGCGGTGAGGTCCGTCGTACGCGGTGACGTCCGACGGGGTGCGGGTGGCGTCAGCGTGCCTTCGGGCCGCCCCTGGGCATCCGCATCCCCTTGGGCATCGGGCCCTTCGGCAGCGGCATGTTGCTCATCAGGTCGCCCAGGGCGCGCAGCCGGTCGTTGGTGGCGGTGACCTGCGGGCCGGTCAGCACGCGCGGGAACTTCAGCATGGTGGTGCGCAGCTTCTTCAGCTCGACCTGGCCCTCGCCGGTGCCGACGATCACGTCGTGCACCGGGACGTCCGCCACGATGCGGGCCATCTTCTTCTTCTCGGCGGCGAGCAGGCCCTTCACCCGGTTCGGGTTGCCCTCGGCGACCAGCACGATGCCGGCCTTGCCGACCGCGCGGTGCACCACGTCCTGGTTGCGGTTCATCGCCACCGCCGGGGTGGTGGTCCAGCCCCGCCCGATGTTCTCCAGCACCGCCGCGGCGGCGCCCGGCTGGCCTTCCATCTGCCCGAAGGCGGCACGCTCGGCCCGGCGTCCGAAGACGATCGCCGCCGCCAGGAAGGCGAGCAGGGCTCCGAGGATGCCGAGGTAGACGGGGTGCCCGATCAGGAAACCGATCGCGAGGAAGACACCGAAGGTGATGATGCCGACAGCCGCGAGTACAAGACCGATCTTCTTGTCGGCCTTACGGGTCATCTTGTAGGTCAGAGCGATCTGCTTCAGTCGCCCGGCATTGGCAGCCTCGGCTGCGTTGTCCTTCCTCGCCATGGCACGAAGTCTACGTGGCCCCGGGAGCACCCGACGACGGCAGTGCCCCGGGAGGGGCGCGGGGCGGGTCAGGAGCGGCCGGAGCCGGCCTGCTCGAGGAAGAGCTGGGTCTCGACGCGGTCCTTGGCGCGGCGGCGGTCCTCCAGGACGGACGTCCAGGCGTTGCGGCGGGCGGTGCGCTGGCCGCTGCTCATGAGCAGGGACTCGACGGCGCGCAGCGCGTCGGTGAAGGACGGGATCGCGGTGGCGCGAACGGGCGCGGCCTGCATGGTGGAGGTCCCCCCTTGAAAGGGCTCGCGGTGTACGGGGTGTGAGTCCAGCGTCACTGTTTGGTGTTACCAGGACGTGACCGAACGGTCAAACACCGATGAAACCCCGGCGGTGCGGGCCAAAAGACTGACGCGGCCCCGACGGACGCCCTCATCTGCGGCGACGGTCGGGACCGCGTCATATCGGCCACTACCGAGCGGTAGGTTCTTGTGCGCGAATTCACACGCTAGCCGTTCCCTTGCGGGGCAGGGCGGGTGACGGACGGTCAGACGGCCTGGGTGGCGGCGAAGCTGCCCCGCTTCTCGACGGCCATCTGGTACAGGCGGCCGGCACGGTACGACGAACGCACCAGCGGGCCCGACATCACGCCGGAGAAACCGATCTGCTCGGCCTCCTCCTTCAGCTCGACGAACTCCTGCGGCTTCACCCAGCGCTCCACCGGGTGGTGGCGCACGCTCGGACGCAGGTACTGGGTGATGGTGACCAGCTCGCAGCCCGCGTCGTGCAGCTGCCGGAGCGCCTCGCCGACCTCCTCGCGGGTCTCGCCCATGCCGAGGATCAGGTTGGACTTGGTGACCAGGCCGAAGTCGCGGGCCTCGGTGATGACCTTCAGCGAGCGCTCGTAGCGGAAGCCGGGGCGGATCCGCTTGAAGATCCGGGGCACGGTCTCGACGTTGTGCGCGAAGACCTCGGGGCGGGCGGAGAAGACCTCCGCGAGCTGCTCCGGGACCGCGTTGAAGTCGGGGGCGAGCAGCTCCACCTTGGTCCGGCCGGCCTCGCGGTCCGCCGTCTGCCGGTGGATCTGCCGCACGGTCTCCGCGTACAGCCAGGCGCCGCCGTCCTCCAGGTCGTCGCGGGCGACGCCGGTGATGGTGGCGTAGTTGAGGTCCATGGTGACCACGGACTCGCCCACCCGGCGGGGCTCGTCGCGGTCGAGGGCCTCGGGCCTGCCGGTGTCGATCTGGCAGAAGTCGCAGCGCCGGGTGCACTGGTCGCCGCCGATGAGGAAGGTCGCCTCGCGGTCCTCCCAGCACTCGTAGATGTTCGGGCAGCCGGCTTCCTGGCAGACCGTGTGCAGGCCCTCGCTCTTCACGAGGTTCTGCATCTTCGTGTACTCGGGGCCCATTTTCGCCCGGGTCTTGATCCACTCGGGCTTGCGCTCGATGGGGGTCTGGCTGTTGCGGACCTCCAGGCGCAGCATCTTGCGTCCGTCGGGTGCGACTGCGGACACGACCAGCTCCCTAGCGTTTGATTCTTCGGCGCCCTCTAGGGTACGCCCGTGGAATTGAATGCCTGTGTGGGTGTCGGCTCCTCCACGGGCTTCCTCACGCCGCCGGCGTCTTCTCGATCTCCCGGGGCTTCAGCTCGGCGTTCTCCAGTACGTCGCGCAGGTGCCGCTCGACGACCGGGAGCACCTCCTCGACCGGCACGTCGCGGCCCAGCTCGTTGGCCAGGGAGGTGACGCCGGCGTCCCGGATCCCGCAGGGGATGATGCGGTCGAACCAGACGTTGTCCGGGTTCACGTTCAGCGAGAAGCCGTGCATCGTGACGCCCTTGGCCACGCGGATGCCGATCGCGGCGATCTTGCGGTCCTCGCGCCGCTGGCCGGCGTTGGAGGGGGCGTACTCCGGGCCGTTGAGGCGCGGGTCGAACTCGTCGTCGGTCAGCCGCGGGTCGAAGTCCAGGGACAGCCCGCCGAGCGAGGGCCGCTGCTCCACCGGGTCGCCGAGCACCCACACCCCGCTGCGGCCCTCGACCCGGGTGGTCGCGAGGCCGAACTCCGCGCAGGTGCGGATGAGCGCCTCCTCCAGGCGCCGCACGTGCGCCACCACGTCCACCGGGCGCGGCAGCTTCTGGATCGGGTAGCCGACCAGCTGGCCCGGCCCGTGCCAGGTGATCTTGCCGCCGCGGTCCACGTCGATCACGGGCGTGCCGTCCAGCGGCCGCTCGCTGTCCTCCGTGCGCCGGCCCGCCGTGTAGACCGGCGGGTGCTCCAGGAGGAGCACGGTGTCGGGGATCTCGTCCGCGAACCGGGCGGCGTGCACCCGGCGCTGTTCGTCCCAGGCCACCTGGTAGTCCACGGCCTCGGCACCGAATCCCATGCGGACGAACCGCAACTCACTCACGGCAAGTGCCTCCCTGGAAGGTCGTAAGGCACGAAACGCGCCCACGCAACTGTACGTCCGGCCGCCACGCGTCAGCCTCGGGGTCAATCCTCACACGATCGGATGAATGCCGGTCGAAGCATGCGATCACGTGCTTACGCTCCGCTACATTCGCGCCGTTCACGAGGCCGTAAGGGCTGCTCACAGGCAATCCGGGCACCGCAGCGGCCGTTGCGGGGGCCCGAAAGGCAGGAGACCGCACCGCAGATGACGGAACGACCCGCGCAGCGCACTCCCAACCGCCAGCTCGCCGCGCTCATCGCAGAAGCGGGGTTCTCCAACGCAGGTCTGGCCCGTCGTGTGGACCAGCTCGGCCTCGAACACGGACTGGACCTGAGATACGACAAGACGTCGGTCACCCGCTGGCTGCGCGGGCAGCAGCCCCGAGGGACCACGCCGGCCCTGATCGCCGAGGTCTTCACCCGGCGCCTGGGCCGCCGCCTGACCGCGCAGGACCTCGGCCTGGACGCCTGCGCCCCGGTGTACGCGGGGCTGGAGTTCGCCGCCACCCCGGAGGAGGCCGTCGACATCGTCAGCGGGCTGTGGCGCAAGGACTCCGGCAGCCACGCCGAGCTCCGCAAGATCGCCTTCACCCCCGCCGGCCTGGTCGTGCCCAGCCGGGACTGGCTGATCGGGCGGGCCGACGAGCGGGTCGGGCGGGCGGAGGCGCCCGGCGCCCGGGTCCCCCCGCAGGGCCGCCCGGTGGGCAGGCCGCCGGCCGCGGGCGAGCGGCCGGTGCCGTTCATGCCCCGGCAGCGCGGCCAGGCCGACCGCGGCCCCGGCCAGCGGGTCACCGCCGGGGACATCTCGGCGCTGCGCTCGGTCGGCGAGCTGTTCCGCAGCCTGGACGACATGTACGGCGGCGGCCACGCCCGCCAGGCGCTGGTGCGCTACCTGGAGCACGAGTGCGAGCCGATGCTGCGCGGCAGCTACGGGGAGCAGACCGGGCGCCGGCTGTTCGGCGCGGCCGCCGACCTGACCCGGCTGGCCGGCTGGACGTCGTACGACATCGGCGCGCACGGGCTCGCCCAGCGCTACTTCGTGCAGGCGCTGCGTCTGTCGCAGACCGCCGGGGACCGGCCGTACGGCGCCTATGTGCTGGTCACCATGAGCCGGCAGGCCGTGTACCTCGGGCACGGGCGGGAGGCCGTCCAGCTGGCCCGCGTCGCCCAGCAGGGGCTCGGCAGCTCCGCCGCGCCGGGCGTGCAGGCCCTGCTGCACGCCGCGGAGGCGCGCGGGCACGGGGTGCTCGGCGAGGTGCGCGCCTGCACCACCTCCCTGGTGCGGGCCGAGCGGGCCCTGGAGACCGCCCGGCCCGGTGACGAGGTGCCGTACTGGGCGCGCTTCTTCGACGAGGCCCAGCTCGCCGACGAGTTCGGCCACTGCCACCGGGACCTGCAGCAGTACCGCGCCGCCGCCCAGCACGCCGAGCGCGCGCTCCAGTTGCGCGCCCCGGCGTACGCCCGCAGCCGCCTGTTCTGCCGCGTCGTCCTCGCCACCGCCCGCCTCGCCCTCGGCGACCTCGACCAGGCCTGTCAGCTGGGCGCCGAGGCGGCCGGCCAGGCGGCCGAGATGCGCTCGGTCCGCGCGATCGAGTACGTCCGCGACTTCGAGCGCCGTCTGGAGCCCTACCGGGACGCGCCCCCGGTACGCACCTACCGGGACAAGGTGGCTGCCCTGGGCTGACCGACGGCGGCACGCGGCTCGCTCGCGGCACGGGGCTCGATGCGTTCCGGGCGGGTGTCGGGGTGCGGGGTACGGGGTGCCTGGTGGGCTGGTCGGGTGCCGGGGCGCGAGGTGCCGAGGACACGGCGCCTGATGTGTGCTGAGCAAGTGCCGGGGTGCCGGGGTGCCGGGGTGCCGGGGTGCCGGGGGACCGGGCGGGTGCCCGGGTGCTTGGTGTGCGGGGTGCCGGGCGGGTGCCGCGTTCCGAGGGGCGGGAGGTTCCGGGGCCCGGGGGCGGGCGCGGTGTCGGGGAGTGTGCGCGTACGGGAGTGCGCGAGCGGGGGGGCGCGGGACGAGCCCGGGCCCCCGGCGGCGGTCCCGGTGGGTGAGCGGCGGCCGCCGGGTGGTCCGGAGTGCCCGCGGCCGCCGCCCCCGCGGGTGTTCAGGCCGCCTCGGCCCTCGGGGGTGTCGCGGCCGGGTCCGCCCGGTGGAGCGGGCGGCCTGCTCCGAGGTCGGTCAGGATCGCCGCCGCGGCCCGGCGCGCGGAGTGCAGGGCACCCTGGACGGTGCTCGTGTCCCGGTGGTCGCCGCACACGTACAGGCCCGCCAGCAGCCGCACCGTGCGCCGCAGGTCGTGCGGGGGGCGCATGGCGGGCACGGCCTCGGCGGTGTGGTGCACCGCGAGGGTCTCCCAGCGCGCCGTCGAGGTCCCGTACAGGCGGGACAGGTGGATGCGCACGGCGGTGTCGACCCCGGCCGGGGGAGTGCCCAGGACCGTGGAGGACACCAGGGCCCGCCCGGCCGGCGCGCGGGCCGGGTCGACCCGGCTGACCACCGACGTGTGGGCGACCGGCCCGCCGCGGTCCGCGTCCAGCAGCAGGTGCCCGCCCGTCTCCGGCGGCTCGTCCGTCGTGTGGTGCACCACCGTCACCGGGTGGAAGTCCGGCACCCGCAGCCCGGGCAGCAGCTCGGCCGCGGCGCGCGCGTCCGTCGCGAGCAGCACGGCACGGCAGCGGACCACGCCGTGCTCGGCGGTGGTCACCGCCGTGGTGGAGACCGAGGTGACGCGGACGCCGGTGTGCACGGTCCCGGGCGGCAGCGTCCGGGCGAGCAGTTCCGGCAGCACCTCCGCGCCGCCCTCCGGCAGGCACAGCCGGCCGCTCGCGAAGGCGCGCAGCGCCAGGTCCGCGCACCGGCTGGACGTGGTGAGGTCCGGGTCGCACAGCAGGGCGGCCAGCAGCGGCCGCAGGAAGCCGTCGACGGTACGGCCGGGCAGCCCGCGTGCCGCCAGCGCCTGCCCGGCGGGCATCTCCGGCCGGGCCAGCAGACGCTGCACCGGGGTGCCCGCGATCCGGGCGAGCGCCGGGCCGAGCCGGGCCTGGTCCACCGCGGTGCCCAGCGGAGCGCCCGTCCGGGTCCGGACGGCGGAGACGGGCCGGAAGGGGACGACGGCCCGGAGCCGGGGCGGAGCCGGCGGCCGGGGGGCGCTCGCGAGGGCGCGCACCGCATGAAGTGCGCTCCTCGCGCTCCCCCCGCCCGCCGGTGCGCCCGCCCGGTGATGCCGTCCGCCGCTGTGCAGCAGCACCCCGGGCGCGAAGGGGCGCAGCACGAGCGCGTCGAGCCCGGGACTGAGGTCCAGTTCGGGATACGACGTGGACAGCAACTGCCCGATACGGTCGAGCCGGAAGCCGTCGACCTTCTCCGTCGACATGCGGCCGCCCACGTAAGGGGCGGCCTCCAGGACTGCGGTCGTTACTCCTGCGCTGGTCAGTCGATGCGCCGCCGAGAGTCCGGCGACCCCGGCTCCCACCACGACGACATCCGCCTGGTACGCGGGCTCAAGCACGTGCCCCTCCTCGAGGTTGCGCGACCGGTGGAGCAGTGATGCCCTCAACCGGCTTGAGGAATACCCGAGTTCGGGTCGACATTAGGGCCGTGACCGGTCAGGGTCAGTCGCGCATGGGCAGGGCACGGTCGCACGGCGGTCGCATACGGCCGTAAAGGATCGCGGAGGAAAACGCGGCAGGAAACTCAGGCGTCACAGGGCCGCCCGGACGGCCTCCTCGATCTCCGGGAACGCGAAGGTGAACCCCGACTCCAACAGCCGCCTGGGCACCACCCGTTGACTGCTCAGCACGTCCCCGGCCATCTCCCCGAGCGCCACCCGCAGCGCGGAGGCGGGCACCGGGAAGAGCGTCGGCCGGTGCAGCACCCGACCCATCGCGGCAGTGATCTCACGGTTCGTCAGCGGCTTCGGCGCGGTCAGGTTGACCGGCCCGGACAGGCCCTCCGTGTCGATGAGGTGCCGCAGCGCCGCCACCTCGTCGTGCAGCGCGATGAACGACCAGTACTGCCGGCCGTCGCCGATCCGGCCGCCCAGCCCCGCCTTGAACAGCGGGAACAGCCGCCCCCACGCGCCGCCCTCACCGGACACCACCAGTCCGGTGCGCGCGAACACCGTCCGCACCCCCGCCTCCTGCGCGGGCGCCGCGGCCTCCTCCCACTCCACGCAGACCGAGGGCAGGAAGCCGTCCCCGGGCGGCGCGTCCTCGTCGACGGCCCGGTCGCCGGTGTCGCCGTAGATGCCGATCGCGCTGCCGCTGACGAAGACCCGCGGGGGCGTGTCGAGCGAGGCCACGGCCTCGGCGAGCGCCGCCGTGCCGAGCACCCGGCTGTCGCGGATCTCCTTCTTGTACGCGTCCGTCCAGCGGTGGTCGCCCACTCCCGCGCCCGCCAGGTTGACCACGGCGTCGCAGCCGGCCAGCCCGGCCGCGTCCACGTACTGCCCGCCGGGATCCCAGCACACCTCGTCCGCGCTCTGGGCCGCCCGGCGCACCAGGCGCACCACCTCGTGCCCGTCGGCGGTCAGGGACCGCGCCAGAGCCCTGCCGATCAGCCCGGACGCCCCGGCCACCGCGATTCGCTGACGTTCCATGGGCTCATCGTGCCCCGTACCCCCGGAAAATCTCCCGTAGGCCGCACCGCCCCCGCCGTAGGGTGATCCTCATGCCGGTTCCGTACCCCTCCATACGACAGGCCAGGTTCGACGACGAGGAGACCCTCGGCCGGCTCGACCGTGCCGCCTGGTCCCCGTTGCACTCCGTCCAGGGCCGCCCCCGCGAGCCCCACCCGCCGTTCTTCGGCGACCGGTGCGGGCCCCGGGAGCACCTCGTCGCCGAGCTCGGCGGCACCCTCGTCGGCTACATCCGGCTGGGCTTCCCGACCCCCCTCGCCAGCAACGCGCACGTCCGCCAGATCCAGGGGCTCGCCGTCGCCGAGGAGGCGCGCGGCGCCGGGGTGGGCCGGGCCCTGCTGCGGGCGGCGCAGCAGGAGGCGCGCCGGCAGGGCGCCCGGCGGATCACCCTGCGGGTCCTCGGGCACAACACCCCCGCCCGCGCGCTCTACGCCTCCGAGGGGTTCGTGGTGGAGGGCGTCCTCCCACAGGAGTTCCTGATCGACGGCGAGTACGTCGACGACGTGCTGATGGGACGCTCCCTGGAGCTGCCGGGCCCGGACGGGCTCACGACGTGACCAGCGCGCCGGTGTCCACCGGGGCCGTCGCGTCCGCCGCCCGCCGCGCGTCCGAGGCGACCTCGGCGGCCGTCAGCACGTACCCCGTCTCTCCGTCGGAGGTCGAGCGGGCGAAGACCACGCCGTAGACCCGGCCTCCGGGGGTCAGCAGCGGGCCGCCGGAGTTGCCGGGGCGGACGGTGGAGCGGATGGAGTAGATCTCGCGGGTGACCGTGGTGTCGCTGTAGATGTTCTGGCCGGTCGCCCGGATCCGCCCGGCGACGGTCGCCGCCTGGAGGTTCAGGTCGCCGCCCTGCGGATAGCCCGCGACCACCGCCGTGTCGCCGTGCCGGGCGGTCCCGTCGAAGCGCAGCACGGGGGCGTGCAGCCGGGGTACGTAGAGCACGGCCACGTCCCGGTTCGGGTCGAAGAGCACCACCCGCGACTGGTACCACCGTCCGACGCCGCCGATCCGGACGGACGGGGCGTCGATGCCCGCGACCACGTGCGCGTTGGTCATCACGTGCTGCGGCGCGAACACGAAGCCGCTGCCCTCGCGGCCCTGGTTGCCCGAGGAGCCCTCGATCTTGACGGTGCTGAGCAGGGCGGCCTTGGTGGCGCTCGCCGTCACGCTGTCGCCGGAGGGTTCGGCGACGCCCGCCGCCGGCTCGTTCTCGAACGGGTTGAAGACCTGCGGGAAGCCCGCCTCGGTGAGCGCGGAGGTGGCGCGCGAGAACCAGGCGGGCGTGGTGTCGGGCATCGCCTCCTGCACGGCGCCCAGCACCGTCGAGTCGCGGATCGCCGTGGTCACCACCGGGGAGGAGGAGGCGCCCAGGACGCTGGCGGCCACCCAGGCCACGATCAGCACGGCCACCGAGTTGGCCGCGGCCCCGCCGATCCCGTCGGCCACCCGGAGCGGCCCCCGGCCGGGCCGGTCGAGCTCGCGCCGCAGGCGCACCGCCAGCCGCCCCGCCAGCTCGTGCCCGACGGCCGCCGGGACCAGCACGGTGAGTACGGCGGTCACCGTGGCCGCCGCCGAACCGCGCGTGACGAGCTGCATCACCCACGGCAGGAGCCACACGCCGACGACCGCGCCGCCCACGAACCCGGCCAGCGAGACGCATCCGGCCACCAGCCCGCGCCGGTAGCCGGAGGCCGCGTAGACGACGATGACCAGCAACAGCAGGAGGTCGAGCAGGTCCACTCACGCCGCCTTTCTCTCGGACCCCTCAGTACGTGGGGGACGGGCCCTGCGATGAGCCACGCGTACGTGGGAACGGGAACCGGCCACGTGTACGTGTACCCCCGGAAACGTCCCGGACCGGGATGATGGTTCCACCGGGTGGCACAACACACATCGCGGACGGACCGGATCGGGCCGACAGTGAGATCATGCGCTTTTTCGGCAATGAAGTCCGGAAAGTACGTAAAAAGCGGAGAGTCCTCAAAAGCCTGAAAGATCGGTGGCTTCGCACGGGCCGGTGGTTCCGGACGGGCTTGTGGGACCCGCGGTGCCCGGGGCGGCCGCGCCGGGGGGCCGTCGTGGTGCTGTGCTGTCTGCCCGGTCTCGCCGCCGCCGCCGCGCTGGTGCTGTGCGCCAGTGGGATCGACCGTGCGGTGACGGCGTCCTCGGAGGCGCTCGCGGCCGGCGCCGACGAGCCCGCCCGGTCGGCCGACACCCACTCGGCCGCCTCCGCGCACGCGGCCCCCCGGCCGCACATCGTGCCCCGGTCGGTCTGGCTGGACGACACCGCCCGGCACACCCAGCCGGCGCCGCGCTACGACGACAAGGTGGTCGCCGTCTTCGTCCACCACACCGACTCGCCCAACGGCTACGACTGCGCCGACAGCCCGCGCATCATCCGCTACCTCTACGCGGGCCAGACCGGCGCCCGCCGCTGGGACGACATCGGCTACAACTTCCTCGTCGACCGGTGCGGCACGATCTTCGAGGGCCGCGCGGGCGGGGTCGACCGGGCCGTCACCGGCGCCCACACCCAGGGCTTCAACCACCGCACCGCGGGGATCGCGGCCCTCGGCACCTTCACCGCCGGGGCCGAGGTGCCGCGGGCCATGACCGACGCGATCGCCGCGCTGGCCGCCTGGAAGCTGGGCCTGGCCGACATCGACCCGCGCAGCCGCGTGCGGCTGGTGTCCAGCAACGGCCACAGCCGGTACCGGACGGGCACCGCCGCCGTGCTCCCCGCCCTCGCGGGGCACAAGGACGGCTACATGACCAGTTGCCCGGGCGCGGCGCTGAACGACCGCCTCCCGGCCATCCGGCAGGCCGCGGCCCGGCTCCAGGGCAGGACCTGAGACATCCGCGTCCCCCCGGGACCCGCGCCCTCGGGGACCCGCGTTCTCCGGGACCCGCGCCGCCGCCCCGGGACCCGCGCCCCCGGTCGGCCTCGGGGCCGCCCCGGAATCTACGCCCCCGGCTCGCGGAAGCGGTCCCACAGCTTCGGGTAGCGCTCGGCGAGCGCCCGGTCGTCCTCGAAGTCGAGCGGCGTGCCCTCCGGCTCGGCCGGGGCGGGCGGGATGCCGAGGTCGGGGGCGACGGTCCCGGTGAGCTGTTCGTAGGCCTCGTCCGCCGCGTAGCCGAGGTCCTCGCCGTCGCCGTCGATCTCCTCGTCGAAGTCCGCGAGCAGGTCGGCGAGCGCGTCCGCATCGTGCAGGGCGCCCTCGAACACCTCCCGGCCCTGGCCGATCAGCCAGCACCGGAAGAAGTCGAACGCGTCGTCGCTCGCCCCGTCCAGCAGCACCCAGGCGGCGCCCCACAGGTCCCAGTGGTAGGCGCGGTTGTAGCGGGACTCGAAGTGACGGGCGAAGTCCAGGACCTGCTCCGGGTCCTGTTCGAGCAGCCGTTCGACGAGCAGATCGGCCTGGTCCTCGGGGTCGCCCTCGGCGGCCTCGCGGGTGTCGTCGATCAGCTCCCAGAACTCCGTCTCGTCCATCACGGGTTCAAGCATCGGGCAGCCGGGCAGGGGGCGCACGTGGAGTGCGGCGGATTGTTATGGGCGGTACAGCGCGGCGATCCGGGCCGCGTCGCGTGCGAAACGCTCCCGCAGCTCCACCGGGGCCACCACCTCCACCTCCGGCCCGAGCGCCGTGAGCTGGGTGTGGGCGACCTCCTCGGACTCCACCGGGAGGGTCACCGTCACCCGCCCGTCCTCGTCGGGACCGCCCGCGGAGGCCAGCGCCTCCCCGGCGGCGAGGGCGTCGACGGCGTACGGCAGTCTCCGTACGCCCTCCGCGGACAGCCGCACCACGACCTCCGCGCGCAGGATCGACCGCGCGAACTGCCCGGCCCGCTCCTCCCAGAAGGCGGGCAGATCGAACTCTCCGTCCCGCTCGAACCGCTCCTCGCCGGGCTCCACGGCGGTGAACCGGTCGATCCGGTACACCCGGAAGGCGCCGTGCCCGGCGACCCGGGCGCACAGGTACCAGACGCCCGCCTTGAGCACGAGCCCGTACGGCTCCAGCTCCCGGGCGACCTCCTCCCGCCCGCGCCGGTAGCGGGCGGCGATCCGCCGGTCGTCCCACACCGCGTCCGCCACCGCGGGCAGCAGCCCGGGCGTCCGCGGCTCGCGGAACCAGCTGGGCGCGTCCAGGTGGAAGCGCTGGGCCGCGGTCCGTGAGGCGTCGCGCAGCGAGGGCAGCAGCGCCGCGGACACCTTCAGCCGGGCGGCCGAGGCGGCGTCCTCCAGCCCCATCTCGCGCAGCGCGCCCGGCACCCCGCTCAGGAAGAGCGCCTCGGCCTCGTCGCGGGCCAGCCCGGTCAGCCGCGTGCGGTATCCGCCGACCAGCCGGTATCCGCCGGCCCGCCCCCGGTCCGCGTAGACCGGCACCCCCGCCTCCGACAGCGCCTGCGCGTCTCTTGCGACGGTCCGCTCCGACACCTCCAGTTCGCGGGCGAGCTCGGCGGCGGTCATGGAACGCCGGGACTGCAGCAGCAGCACCATCTTGATCAGTCGGGCGGCACGCATGGCTTCATGATGGCCGGGCGCGGGCGGACGACGAAGGGGTACGGCGTCCGCCGTACCCCTTCGTTCGCTGCGGCCGGCCGTTCGAGGCGACCGGCCGGAGGCCTGCCTACAGGCCGTACTTCTCCCGGGCCTCCTTGACCGCCGAGGTCTTCACCTCGCCGCGCCGGACGAGCTGGGCCAGGGCCGCCACGACGATCGACTCGGCGTCGACGCCGAAGTGGCGGCGGGCGGCCTCACGGGTGTCCGACAGGCCGAAGCCGTCGGCGCCCAGCGAGGACCAGTCCTGCTCGACCCACTGCGCGATCTGGTCCGGGACCTGCCGCATGTAGTCGGAGACCGCGAGGACCGGGCCCTCGGCGCCCTGCAGCGCCTGCCGGACGAACGGCACCCGCTCCTCGCCCCGCAGCAGCGCGGCGTCCGCGTCCAGGGCGTCCCGGCGCAGCTCGCTCCAGGACGTAGCGGACCACACGTCGGCGGCCACGCCCCACTCCTCGGCGAGCAGCCTCTGGGCCGAGAGCGCCCAGTGGATCGCCGTACCGGAGCCCAGCAGCTGGATCCGCGGGGCGTTCGCCGGGACCGTCAGGCCGGCCGACTCGGCGGTGTTGAAGCGGTACAGGCCCTTGACGATGCCCTCGTCGATGCCGAGACCGGCCGGCTTCGCGGGCTGCGGCAGCGGCTCGTTGTAGACGGTGAGGTAGTAGAAGACGTTCTGGTCCTCGCCCGGCGCGGCCTCGCCGTACATGCGGCGCAGGCCGTCCTTGACGATGGCCGCGACCTCGTACGCGAAGGCCGGGTCGTAGGTCAGCGCCGCCGGGTTGGTCGCGGCGATGACGGGGGAGTGGCCGTCGGCGTGCTGGAGGCCCTCACCGGTCAGCGTGGTGCGGCCGGCCGTGGCGCCGACCAGGAAGCCGCGGCCGAGCTGGTCGCCGAGCTGCCACATCTGGTCGGCGGTGCGCTGCCAGCCGAACATCGAGTAGAAGATGTAGAACGGGATCATCGCCTCGCCGTGCGTCGCGTACGCGGTGGACGCGGCGATGAAGTCGGCCATCGAACCGGCCTCGGTGATCCCCTCGTTGAGGATCTGGCCGTTCTCGGCCTCCTTGTAGTACATCAACTGGTCGCGGTCGACCGGCTCGTACGTCTGGCCCTTGGGCGAGTAGATGCCGAGCGAGGGGAACAGCGACTCCATGCCGAAGGTGCGCGCCTCGTCGGGGACGATCGGCACCCAGCGCTTCCCGGTCTCCTTGTCCCGGACCAGGTCCTTGACCAGGCGCACGAACGCCATCGTGGTGGCGACGTTCTGCGTGCCGGAGCCCTTGTCGAAGGCCGCGAACGCCTTCTCGGCGGGGGCGGGCAGCGGGGCGACGGGGTGCACCCGGCGGGCCGGGGCAGGGCCGCCGAGGGCCGCGCGGCGCTCCTGGAGGTAGCGGACCTCGGGGGAGTCGGCGCCGGGGTGGCCGTAGGGCACCTGGCCGTCGGTGAAGGCGCTGTCCGGGATGGGCAGTTCGAGCAGGTCGCGCATCGCCTTGAACTCGTCCACCGTCAGCTTCTTCATCTGGTGGTTGGCGTTCTTCGACGCGAAGCCCTCGCCGAGGGTGTGGCCCTTGACCGTCTGGGCCAGGATCACGGTCGGCGCGCCCTTGTGCTCCACGGCGGCCTTGTACGCGGCGTAGACCTTGCGCGCCTCGTGGCCACCGCGGGAGAGGTGGAAGCACTCGAGGATCTTGTCGTCGCTCAGCAGCTTCGCCATCTCGGCGAGCGCCGGGTCCTTGCCGAAGAAGTCCTCGCGGATGTAGGCCGCGCCGCGGGTCTGGTACGTCTGGACCTGGGCGTCCGGCACCTCGCGCAGGCGGCGGACCAGCGCGCCCGTGGTGTCGAGGGCGAACAGCTCGTCCCAGGCCGTGCCCCACAGCGACTTCACGACGTTCCAGCCGGCGCCCCGGAACTGGGCCTCCAGCTCCTGCACGATCTTGAAGTTGGCGCGGACCGGGCCGTCGAGGCGCTGCAGGTTGCAGTTGATGACGAAGGTGAGGTTGTCCAGCTCCTCACGGGCGGCGAGCGCGAGGGCCGCCGTCGACTCCGGCTCGTCCATCTCGCCGTCGCCGAGGAACGCCCACACGTGCGACGCGGAGACGTCCTTGACGCCCCGGCTGGTGAGGTAGCGGTTGAAGCGCGCCTGGTAGATGGCCGAGAGCGGGCCCAGGCCCATGGAGACGGTGGGGAACTCCCACAGCCAGGGCAGGCGGCGCGGGTGCGGGTACGAGGGCAGGCCGTTGCCGCCGGCCTCCTGGCGGAAGTTGTCCAGGTGCGTCTCGTCCAGGCGGCCGTCGAGGAAGGCGCGGGCGTAGATGCCGGGGGAGGCGTGGCCCTGGATGTACAGCTGGTCGCCGGAGCCGTCCCGCTCCTTGCCGTGGAAGAAGTGGTTGAAGCCGGTCTCGTACAGCCAGGCCGCGGAGGCGAAGGTGGCGATGTGGCCGCCCACGCCGTGCTTGCTGCCGCGGGTCACCATCGCGGCCGCGTTCCAGCGGTTCCAGGCGGTGATCCTCCGCTCCATCTCCTCGTCACCGGGCACGGACGGCTCGGCGGCGGTGGGGATGGTGTTGACGTAGTCCGTCTCGAGGAGCTTCGGCAGCGCGATGCCGGCGCCCTCGGCGCGCTCCAGCGTGCGGCGCATCAGGTACGCGGCACGGTGCGGCCCGGCCGCCTTGGCGACCGCGTCCAGGGAGGCCTGCCATTCGGCGGTCTCCTCCGGGTCACGGTCCGGGAGCTGGTCGAGCGCGCTCGGCTGGATGGCGTTGGGGTCGGTCATGTCGCCGCCTTCCTCAGTCGAAGGGGGTTCCCTCATCGGTAAGGGTTCGGGGGTGCCCTTGGTCTTTGGCAGGACAGGGCGGGGGCTCCGGTGGGAGTCCGTCGTGACTCTAACTCCCTGATCGATGATCGATCAAAGGGTTGAGGGCGAAAACCTCTTGATCACGAGAAAGTAGGCACGCGGTGCCTTGGGGGTGGGCACCGCGTGCCGCGTTGTGGAACGGTTTCCGCAGGTGAGCGCGCGGATGCTCGGCTGCGTCAGGCCCGCGGCGCGCAACCCAGCACGTGCGCCTTGACCAGCTCGGCGATCCGCGGGTCCCGCCGCTTGAACGCCTCCACCAGCTCCTGGTGCTCCTCGGCGTACGACTGCTGGACCGTGCCCAGCCAGCGGATGGACAGCGCCGTGAACACCTCGATGCCGAGGCCCTCCCAGGTGTGCAGCAGCACCGAGTTGCCGGCCGCGCGGACCAGCTCCCGGTGGAAGCCCACCGTGTGCCGCACCTGGGCCGTGCCGTCCGCCCGGCGGTCCGCGTCGTACAGGGCGGCCACGTGCGGCTCCAGGGCCGAGCAGTCCTCGGCCAGCCGGTCGGCGGCCAGTTCCGCCGCGATGGCCTCCAGACCGGCCCGGACCGGGTAGCTCTCCTCCAGGTCGGCCGCGGTCAGGTTGCGCACCCGCACGCCCTTGTTCGGCGCCGACTCGATCAGCCGCAGCGACTCCAGCTCGCGCAGCGCCTCCCGCACCGGCGTCTGGCTGACCTCCAGCTCGGTCGCGATCCGCCGCTCGACGATCCGCTCGCCCGGCTTCCAGCGCCCGCTGACGATCCCCTCCACGATGTGCTCGCGGATCTGCTCGCGCAGCGAGTGGACGACGGGCGCGGTCATGAGGGCTCCTTAAGGAGGGGCCCAGGGCCCCCGGGGGCGTTGACGCTTAGACAATACGGCCGCGAGACCGCGCGGGGAGGGCGCACGGCGGCGCTTTCCTGCAGGTGAGACGAGGCTTACACGCCGCGGGGGCCGACAAAAGCGGCGCCCCCGCCCGGAAACTCCGGACGGGGGCGCCGCAGGCCTCGATCGCCTGTCGGTGGCTCAGAGCCCGAGCTCGACCTCGAACTCGCCGGCCTCGAGGATCGCCTTGACCGCCGTCAGGTAGCGGGCGGCGTCGGCGCCGTCCACCAGGCGGTGGTCGTAGGAGAGGGTCAGGTAGGTCATGTCGCGGACGCCGATGACCGTGCCCTCCTCGGTCTCGATGACGGCCGGGCGCTTGACGGTGGCGCCGATGCCGAGGATCGCGACCTGACCCGGCGGCACGATGATCGTGTCGAACAGCGCGCCGCGCGAGCCGGTGTTGCTGATGGTGAAGGTCGCACCGGACAGCTCGTCCGGCGTGATCTTGCTGGACCGGACCTTGCCCGCCAGGTCGGCGGTGGCCTTGGCGATACCGGCGAGGTTGAGGTCGCCGGCGTTCTTGATGACCGGGGTCATCAGGCCCTTCTCGGAGTCCACCGCGATACCGATGTTCTCGGTGTCGAAGTAGGTGATGGTCCCCTCGGCCTCGTTGATCCGGGCGTTGACGGCCGGGTGGGCCTTCAGCGCCTGGGCGGCGGCCTTGACGAAGAACGGCATCGGGGAGAGCTTGACGCCCTCGCGGGCGGCGAAGGAGTCCTTCGCGCGGCCGCGCAGCTTCATCAGCCGGGTGACGTCGACCTCGATCACTGAGGACAGCTGGGCCTGCTCGTGCAGGGCCTTGACCATGTTGTCGCCGATGACCTTGCGGATCCGCGGCATCTTCACGGTCTGGCCGCGCAGCGGGGAGGCCTCCAGGGCGGGGGCCTTCTTCGCGGCGGCGGCGGGGGCGGCGGCCGGGGCGGCCGCGGCGGCCTTCGCGGCCTCGGCGGCGGCGAGGACGTCCTGCTTGCGGATGCGGCCGCCGACGCCGGTGCCCTTGACGGTGGACAGGTCCACGCCGTTCTCGGCGGCGAGCTTGCGCACCAGCGGGGTCACGTACGCACCCTCGTCGGTCGCCTGGGCGGCGGCCGGAGCGGCAGCCGGGGCCGGGGTGACCGGGGCGGGCGCGGCCGGAGCGGGAGCCGGGGCCGGAGCCGCGGGCTGGGCCGGGGCCGGGGCGGCAGCGGCGGGGGCCGGAGCGGGAGCCGGGGCCGGGGCGGGAGCCGGGGCGGGAGCAGCCGGAGCCGCGGGGGCGGCCGGAGCGGCCGGGGCCTCGGCGGCGGGCGCCGGAGCCGGGGCGGCGGGGGCCTCGGCGGCCGCGGGAGCGGCACCCGGGGCGCCGATGACGGCGAGCTTGGCGCCGACCTCGGCGGTCTCGTCCTCGCCGACCGTGATCTCCAGCAGCACACCGGAGGTGGGCGCCGGGATCTCGGTGTCGACCTTGTCCGTGGAGACCTCGAGCAGCGGCTCGTCGGCCTCGACGGAGTCGCCGACCGACTTCAGCCAGCGGGTGACGGTGCCCTCGGTGACGGACTCGCCGAGCGCGGGCAGGACCACGTCCGTGCCCTCGGCGGAGCCGGCGCCGGCGGTGGCCTCGGCGGTCGGAGCCGGGGCTGGGGCGGCCTGCTCGGTGGAGGGGGCGGCCGGAGCGGCGGCCGGGGCCGGCTCGGGCTCGGCCGCCGGGGCCTCGGCGGCGGGGGCCGGGGCGGCCGCGGGGGCGCCGGAGCCGTCGTCGATCAGGGCCAGCTCGGCGCCGACCTCGACCGTCTCGTCCTCGGCGACCTTGATCGAGGCCAGCACGCCGGAGGCGGGGGCCGGGATCTCGGTGTCGACCTTGTCGGTCGACACCTCGAGCAGCGGCTCGTCGGCCTCTACGCGCTCGCCCTCGGCCTTCAGCCAGCGGGTGACAGTGCCCTCGGTGACGCTCTCACCGAGCGCCGGAAGGGTTACGGAAACCGCCATGGTTTCGGTTGCTCCTTACGGATGGGTTCCCCGCCCGGTTCCCGAGGAGCCGGGAACCGGGGAGAAGCGGAAGTCTGTGTCGTCGCGCCCGGTGACTGAGGGCGTCAGTCGTGGGAGTGAAGCGGCTTGCCGGCCAGGGCCAGGTGGGCCTCGCCGAGCGCCTCGTTCTGCGTCGGGTGGGCGTGGATGAGCTGGGCGACCTCGGCCGGCAGCGCCTCCCAGTTGTAGATCAGCTGGGCCTCGCCGACCTGCTCGCCCATGCGGTCGCCGACCATGTGGACGCCGACCACGGCACCGTCCTTGACCTGGACGAGCTTGATCTCGCCCGCGGTCTTGAGGATCTTGCTCTTGCCGTTGCCCGCCAGGTTGTACTTCAGAGCGACGACCTTGTCCGCGCCGTAGATCTCCTTGGCCTTGGCCTCGGTGATGCCGACGGAGGCGACCTCCGGGTGGCAGTACGTCACCCGCGGGACACCGTCGTAGTCGATCGGGACGGTCTTCAGACCGGCCAGACGCTCCGCCACCAGGATGCCCTCGGCGAAGCCGACGTGCGCGAGCTGGAGGGTCGGGACCAGGTCGCCGACGGCGGAGATGGTCGGAACGTTGGTGCGCATGTACTCGTCGACGAGGACGTAGCCGCGGTCCATGGCGACCCCGGCCTCCTCGTAGCCCAGGCCCTGCGAGACCGGGCCGCGCCCGACGGCGACGAGGAGGACCTCGGCCTCGAACTCCTTGCCGTCGGCGAGGGTGACCTTGACACCGTCCTGGGTGTACTCGGCCTTCTGGAAGAAGGTGCCCAGGTTGAACTTGATGCCGCGCTTGCGGAAGGCGCGCTCGAGGAGCTTGGAGGAGTTCTCGTCCTCGACCGGGACGAGGTGCTTCAGGCCCTCGATGACGGTCACGTCCGCGCCGAAGGACTTCCACGCGGAGGCGAACTCGACACCGATGACGCCGCCGCCGAGGATGATCGCGGACTTGGGCACGCGGTCCAGGACGAGGGCGTGGTCGGAGGAGATGACGCGGTTGCCGTCGATCTCCAGGCCCGGCAGCGACTTCGGCACGGAGCCGGTCGCCAGGAGGACGTGACGGCCCTGCACGCGGCGGCCGTTGACGTCGACGGAGGTCGGGGAGGACAGCCGGCCCTCGCCCTCGATGTAGGTCACCTTGCGGGAGGCGACCAGGCCCTGCAGGCCCTTGTACAGGCCGGCGATGACGTCGTCCTTGTACTTGTGGACGCCCGCGATGTCGATGCCCTCGAACGAGGTCTTGACACCGAACTGCTCGGCCTCGCGCGCCTGGTCGGCGATCTCGCCGGCGTGCAGCAGGGCCTTGGTGGGAATGCAGCCGTTGTGCAGGCAGGTGCCGCCGAGCTTGCTCTTCTCGATCAGGGCGACGTCCAGGCCCAGCTGCGCCCCGCGCAGGGCCGCGGCGTAACCACCGCTACCACCGCCGAGGATCACTAGGTCGAAAACGGTGCTGGCGTCGTTCGCCACGTCACGTCCTCCATGCATGTGCGCCACGCCGGTCAGCACTGACCGGTCGGCGGCTGGTGTCCGGCCGCTCTTCTTCGGCCCTGTGGTGGGGGCCCTGTCCTGCCGTGCCCCATCTTCGCACTTGTCGGGAGTGAACGAGACGCCGGGCCGGAGTGTGATGCGTCCCACCCTCCCGGCGGGCGGCGGCCGGTCCGGCCCGCGGGGGCGCGGGAACTGCGTGACCAGCTCCCGCGCCCCCGGCGGCCGCTCCCCGACGGGCCGGACGTGACCGTGCGGCGAACCTCAGCCGAGGTCGCCCGCGGCGGTCAGCTCCGCCAGCCGCACCAGCGTCCGCACCCCGCTGCCCGTGCCGCCCTTCGGCGTGTACCCGAAGGGGCCCTGCTCGTTGAAGGCCGGGCCCGCGATGTCGAGGTGGGCCCAGGTGATGCCCTCGCCGATGAACTCGCGCAGGAACAGGCCGGCGACCAGGCCGCCGCCCATGCGCTCGCCCATGTTGGCGATGTCGGCGGTGGGGGAGTCCATGCCCTTGCGCAGGTGCTCCGGCAGCGGCATCGGCCAGGCCTCCTCGCCGACCTCCTCGGCCGCCTCGTGGATCGCGGAGCGGAACGCCTCGTCGTTCGCCATGATCCCGAAGGTGCGGTTGCCGAGCGCCAGCACCATCGCGCCGGTCAGCGTCGCCACGTCGACGATCGCGTCCGGCTTCTCCTGGGAGGCGGCCCACAGCGCGTCCGCGAGGACGAGCCGGCCCTCGGCGTCGGTGTTCAGCACCTCCACCGTCTTGCCGCTGTACATGCGCAGCACGTCACCCGGGCGGGTGGCGGAGCCGGAGGGCATGTTCTCGGCCAGCGCCAGCCACCCGGTGACGTTGACCTCCAGGCCGAGACGGGCGGCCGCGACGACGGCGGCGAACACGGCGGCCGCACCGCTCATGTCGCACTTCATCGTCTCGTTGTGGCCGGCCGGCTTCAGCGAGATGCCGCCCGAGTCGTAGGTGATGCCCTTGCCGACGAGGGCCAGGTGCTTCTTCGCCTTGGAGTGGGTGTACGACAGCTTCACCAGCCGCGGACCCGCCGCCGAGCCGGAGCCGACCCCGAGGATGCCGCCGTAGCCGCCCTTGGCGAGCGCCTTCTCGTCGAGCACCTGGACCTTCAGGCCGTGGTCCTTGGCCGCGCCCTGGGCGATCGCGGCGAACGACGCCGGGTTGAGGTCGTTGGGCGGGGTGTTGACGAGGTCGCGGGCCCGGTTCAGCTCCTCGGCGACGGCGACGGCGCGCTCGACGGCCGCCTTGTACGCCTTGTCCCGCGGCCTGCCGCCGAGCAGGACGGCCTCGGCCAGCGGCGCCTTGCCGTTCCTGGCGTCCTTGCCGTTCTCCTTGTACGTGTCGAAGGAGTACGCGCCGAGCAGCGCGCCCTCGGCGATCACGCCGGCGTCCGCGGCGTCCGTGAGCGGCAGGGCGAAGGCGGCCTTCTTCGTGCCGGACAGGGCGCGGGCGGCCGCGCCGGCGGCCCGGCGCAGCGCCTCGGCGCCGTACTCGGCGTCCTTCTCCGGCTGGGCGCCGAGGCCGACCGCCACCACGAGCGGGGCCTTGAACCCGGACGGCGCGGGAACCTTCGTCACCTCGCCCTCGGCACCGGAGGCGCCGAGGGTCTCCAGGACGCCGGCGAGGCCGCCGTCGTACGCCGTGTCCACGGCCTCGGCGCCCGGTGCGACGACCGGGCCCTTGGTGCCCTTGGCGACACCGATCACGATCGCGTCGGCCCGCAGGCCAGGCGCCGCGGCGGTGCTGAGAGTGAGAGCAGTCACGGTGGTGAAATCTCGCTTCCCTGTAAAGGTGGTGTGGCCGAATGCGGGTGGGTCGACCGGGCCCGACGTCCGACCCTAGATCCCTCCTGCTGTGCGGTCTTTACCTGGTCGGGTAAACAACCGGCACGAGCCTACGCGCGGTACGCGTCAGATCGTTCCTGCGGGTGTTCACCCGCTGGTGGCGCGGTGGACATCTTCCGGTCCGTGCCTGTGCGGGCCGGTCCGGCCGCCGGGGCTCCGGCGGGCGGTCCGGCCCGTTCGGGCCCCGGGGCCAACTGCCCCTCGCCGCAGGCGAATCGGTGATGGTTCGTGAGCGCCACGAGTATCCCGCCCCGTCCTGGAGCCGCCCGGGGAAACACCCGATCTCGCGACCCCCCTTTCCGCCGAGCCCGGGCTCGGGCGGCCCGCCGGCTGCACGCGGGCCGCATCCGGCGGCCGCGCGCCGGCCGGCCGGAGGACCGGCGACGGGGTCCGCACCGGCCCGGGGTCAGCCCAGGGACAGCAGCACGAGGGCGGCGGTGGCCGCGGTCTCGGCGAGGCCGCCGAAGACGTCCCCGGTCACGCCCCCGAAGCGGCGCGTGCAGTGGCGCAGCAGCAGCTCGGCCGAGGCCACGGCGACGACCACCGCGCCCGCGGCCCGGACCCCGTCGTACACCCCGGACAGCGCGCCCCCGGCGGCGGCCGCGCCGGCGACGAGCAGCGCGGCGAGCAGCGCCCCGCCCCGCGGCACCACCCCGGCGACCGCGGCCCCGAGCCCCTCCGGGCGGGCGGCCGGCACCCCGGCGCGCGCGGCCAGGGTCAGCGCGAGCCGGGCGGCGGTCGCCGCGACGACGGCGGCGAGCGCGCCCCGGGCCCACGAGACGCCGTAGGCCTGGGTGAGCGCGGCGACCTGGGCGAGCAGGGTGAGGACCAGGGTGATCACCCCGAACGGTCCGATGTCGGACTGCTTCATGATGCGCAGCGCGTCCTCGGCGGGTTTGCCGCTGCCGAGCCCGTCGGCGGTGTCGGCGAGCCCGTCGAGGTGCAGCCCGCGGGTGAGCACGGCGGGCACGGCGGCGGTGGCGACGGCGGCGAGCAGCGGGCCCGCGCCGAGGAGGAGCAGCAGCAGGCCGAGCGCGGCGGCGGCCGCGCCGACCACGATCCCGGCGAGCGGCGCGCAGAGCATCCCGGCGCGCGCGGCCTCGCGGTCCCAGCGGGCCACCCGGACCGGCAGCACGGTGAGGGTGCCGAAGGCGAACCGGAGCCCGGGCAGCGGCGGGGTCGGCGGGAGCTCGGTCACGCGGGCAGACTACGGCAGGGCCGGCCGGACCCCGGTGGGCGGGCGGTCCACCGGGGGAGGCGGCAGACTGCCCCCATGGGGCACTGGCTGGAGCGGAACATCGTCGAGCCCGGCAAGCTGCCCCTGCTCCTCGCCCTCACCGCCTTCGTCCTCTCCTTCGCGGTGACGCGGACCGTCACCCGCCTCATCCGGGCCGGGAAGGGGCCCTTCGGCAACGTCCGGGCCGGCGGTCTGCACATCCACCACGTCGTCCCCGGCGTCGTCCTCACCGTCGTCGGCGGCTTCGGCGCGGTGGCCAGCGGCCGCCAGGGCGTCGGCGCCGCCGTCTTCGCGGTGGTCTTCGGGACGGGCGCGGGGCTGGTCCTGGACGAGTTCGCACTCATCCTGCACCTGGACGACGTCTACTGGACCGAGGCCGGCCGGCAGAGCGTGGAGGTGGTGGTCCTCACCGCGGCCCTGGTCGGGCTGGTCCTCGCGGGCTTCGCGCCGTTCGGCGTCAACGACCTGTCCCAGGACGAGGTGCAGAACCGCGGCACGGTGATCGCGACCGTCGTCGGCAACTTCCTGTTCTCGCTGGTCGCCCTCTACAAGGGCAAGGCCCGACTGGCCGTCCTCGGGATCGTCGTCCCCGCGATCGCGCTGGTCGGCGCGGTCCGGCTGGCCCGGCCCGGCTCGCCCTGGGCCCGGCACTTCTACCGCCGCCGCCCGCGCGCCCGGGCCCGCTCCAGTCTGCGCGCCTACCACCACGACCGGCGCTGGGCCGGGCCCCGGCGCCGGTTCCAGGACTGGATCGGCGGCAAGCCCGACGAGGAGATCACCCGCCTCCCGGGTCACTCGTGACCGGCGCGGCGCCGGCCAGGCCCCGCGGACCCGGTGCCGCACCGCCGAGAGCGCGCACAGCGCCGCCACTCCGGCGATCGCCGCGAGGTGCTCCTTGCCGGCCAGGTTCTCGCGCACCGCCACCTCGATCGCCATCGCCGCGACCACCGCGCCGGCGGTGACGTACGCCCCGTAGCGCCAGCCGAGGTAGACCGCGAGCCCGACCACGGCCGCCGACGGGCCGGCGTCCACCACCCGCGCGTCCGTGGCCGGCAGCCCCAGCGGACGGAGCGGCCCCAGGGCGATGCCGACGCGCGCGTACAGGGTGCCGGCGAGGGTGGCGGTGTAGGCGAGGCCGAGCGTCCGCCACCGGCCCAGGCAGATCTCGGCCATGCCGAACACGCACAGGAGCTGCGCCAGCGCGCCCCAGCACGGCAGGTCCAGGGCCGGCACGAACAGCGACAGCGGGGTGCGCAGCAGGGCGACCCCCAGCGGGTCCGCGGCCCGGACCGCCCCGAGGTGCTGGACGACGTCGTGGCCCCACGGCCGGTTCTGCGCGAAATGGAGCACCCAGGTCAGGCACACCGCGCCCAACGTCAGGGGTATCGCCCGCAGGCGCCGCTCCCGCAGCGGCCCGCGTACGGCGACGTACAGCGGACCCCATTCGGCGCGGACCCAGCGGGCGAGGGCTCTCATCGGTGCGTCTCCAGGTGCTCGCGGTGCAGCCACTTCGGCAGGCCGGGCGTGCCCGGCCCGGCCGTCAGGAACCCCTCCGCGCGCGCCGACGCGAGGCCGATGCGCAGCAGGTCCCCGCTCTTCTCGAAGAGCAGGAACCGCGGTTCCCAGATGGGCCGGTACTTGGCGTTGGCGCGGTACAGCGACTCGATCTGCCACCAGCGGGAGAAGAAACTGAGCAGTGAGCGCCACAGCCGCAGCACCGGCCCGGCGCCCAGCCGGGCGCCACGTTCGAAGACCGAACGGAACATGGCGAAGTTGAGCGAAACCTGCGTGATCTCCATCTCCCGGGCGCGGCGCAGGAGTTCCAGCACCATGAACTCCATCAGCCCGTTCTCGCAGTGGCGGTCGCGGCGCATCAGGTCCAGGGACAGCCCGTGCGGCCCCCACGGCACGAAGGAGAGCAGGGCCCGCAGTTCGCCCTCGGCGTCGCGGCACTCGAGCATCACGCACCGCCCGTCCTCGGGATCGCCGAGCCGGCCCAGCGCCATGCTGAACCCGCGCTCGGTGGCGCCGTCCCGCCAGTCGTCCGCCCGCCCGACGAGGTACGCCATCTCGCCGGCCGGGATCTCCTCGTGCCGCCGGACGCGCACGGTGTACCCGGCCCGCCGTACCCGGTTGTAGGCCTGCCGCACGGTCCGCATGGCCCGGCCCTCCAGGGTGAACTCGGCGACGTCCACCACGGCCTCGTCGCCCAGTTCGAGGGCGTCGAGGCCGTGCCGCGCGTACACGGTCCCCGCCTCCTCGCTCGCCCCCATCACGGCCGGGATCCACCCGTGCGCCCGCGCCTCGGCGAGCCACGGCCCGATGGCGCCGGGCCAGGCCTCGGGGTCGCCGAGCGGGTCCCCCGAGGCCAGGGACACCCCGCCGACCACGCGGTAGGCGACGGCGGCCTTGCCGGTCGGGGACCACAGCACGCTCTTCTCCCGGCGCAGCGCGAAGTAGCCGAGCGAGTCCCGCTCACCGTGCCGCGCCAGCAGTTCCCGCAGCCGCTTCTCGTCGTCCTCGCTGAGCGGGTCGACGGCGCGCCGGGAGCGGAAGGCGGCGTAGAGGACGGCGAGGACCAGGGCTGTGGAGAGCACGTTGACGGCGACGTTCGCCCAGTTGGGTGTGTCGACGCCGGGGAAGTGGGACTCGGAGGCGGCGACCGAGACCAGCCGCAGCGTGCCGTAGTGCCAGCGCTCGGCGAACGTCGAACGGGCCGCGTCCGGCGCCTGGTTGGTGGCCGTCACCAGCAGCGCGGCGAGCAGCGAGGACACCAGCAGACCGCCCACCGCGACGACGGCGGCGAGCCTCGGGTTGGACCGGTCGCCCTTGGCGTAGAACTCCCGCCGCCCGGCGAGCAGCGCGGCGACGAAGGCGGCGGTGAGGGCGAGGGAGATCCAGTTCTGCGCGCTGCGGCGGATCTCCGGGAAGGTCATGGCGAAGCCGAACAGGGCCAGGAACGGGCCGCTGAGCCCGAGGTTCAGGATCCAGGACGCCCGCTTGCGGCGGCGCATGGTGATGGCGAGGAACGTGGCGAACACGCCGGAGGCGAAGCCCGCGGTGAGCAGGTACGGCGTGAACAGGTTCTCCTGGTTGTGCCGGCGCACGTCCTGGCCCAGGGAGACCCACACCGCGCTGAGGAAGTTGACGAACGCGACGCCCCGCAGGTACCAGACGGCGAACGCGGCGGCCCGCCGCGCGTGCGGGCGGCCCGGCCGGCCGCTCTCGGTCGCGCCGGCCGGAGCCCGCTCCTCACGTACGGCAATTCGGGCATCTCCCATAAGAGGCGATCATATGGGTGCCGCCCCGGCGAACGGCTCTTTTCCGTCCGCCGTCCGCCGTCCGCCGTCTGCCGTCCGCCTACTCCGCCGCCCCGTCCGCCTCGCCGGCCTCGCCCTTCTCCGGCTCCGTGGCCTCCCCGGCCCGCTCGGGAAGCTCGGCGGCCAGCGCGGCGGCGCTCTGCACCAGGGGCAGCGCCAGCAGCGCTCCCGCCCCCTCGCCGACGGTGAGCCCCTGTTCCAGCAGCGGCTCCAGCGCCATCCGGTCCAGGGCCTTCGCCTGACCCGGCTCCCCGCTGCCGTGCCCCGCGAGCCACCAGTCCGGCGCCCGGAACGCCACCCGCTGGCCCACCAGCGCGCACGCGGCCGACACCACCCCGTCCAGGATCACCGGCAGCTTGCGCACCGCGCACTGGAGCAGGAACCCGGTCATCGCCGCGAGGTCGGCCCCGCCCACCGCCGCCAGCAGCTGCAGCTGGTCCCCGAGGACCGGCCGCGCCCGGCGCAGCGCGTCCCGGATCGCCGCGCACTTGCGCATCCACGCCAGGTCGTCGATCGCCTCGCCGCCCCGCCCGGTCACCACCGAGGCGTCCGTCCCGCATAGCGCGGCGACCAGCACGGCCGCGGGCGTGGTCCCGCCCACGCTCACATCGCCCAGGACCACCAGGTCCGTACCGGAGTCGGCCTCCTCGTCGGCCACCGCCACCCCCGCCCGGAACGCCGCCTCCGCCTCCTGTGGGGTGAGTGCGTCCTCGACGTCGATGCGCCCGCTGCCGCGCCGCACCCGGTGCCGTACGACGTCCCCGGGCAGCGCCCCGGGGTCGCAGTCCAGCGCCATGTCCACCACCCGCACCGGGACGCCGAGCCGCCGCGCCAGCACGGACACCGGCCGGCCGCCCTCCAGGACCGCGCGCACCAGGTGCACGGCACTGCCCGCCGGCCGCGCCGACACGCCGAGTCCGGCGACTCCGTGGTCGCCGGCGAACAGCACCACCCGCGGCTGTTCGACCGGTCGCACCGGCACCGCGCCCTGCGCCGCGGCCAGCCACTCACCCAGGTCGTCGAGTCGGCCCAGGGCGCCGGGCGGCACGACCCGACGCTCCCGGCGGTCCTCCGCGTCACGGCGCACACCGCCGTCGGGACGCTCGATCAGATCGGTGAAGTCGTCGAGGTTAAGCGAGCTCATTCGCCGAACAGTACCGGCCGCGGTCGAACAGGACGGCGCCACATCGGCAGCACACCCCCACCGCGTGATTGCACCCAAGATCCCGATCCCATACGTTCCTTTTGCAGCGGAATGTCGTACGTCCCTGCGGTACGCCCCTCGCGCCCCACCGGGAGCCGCCCATGCCGCCCCTGCCGTACGCCCCGCGGGACTACGACCCGCGCCGCATCGCGTACGCCGCCGAACTCGCCGAGGGCACCGGCCGGTTCCACGAGCCGCGCCGCGAGGACTGCCCCTGGTGCGGCTCCGGGCGGCTGCGCACCCGGCTGCGCGCGCCCGACCTGATGCAGCACAAGCCGGGCACGTTCGTGCTCGACCAGTGCCGGGACTGCGGGCACGTCTTCCAGAACCCCCGGCTCACCGGGGCGGGACTGGCCTTCTACCACCGGGACTTCGGCGAGGACGACGCGCGGGGACCGGCCGAACGCGTCCTCGCCGCCGCGCGGGGCGACCGGCGGCACCGCACGGTCGCGCACCTGATGCGGAACGTGGGGGAGCCGGAGAGCTGGCTGGACGTCGGCACGGGCCACGCCCACTTCCCGCGGGCGGCGCGCGAGGTCTTCCCCTACACGTCCTTCGACGGCCTGGACCCCACCCTCCGGGTGGTGCGGGCCCGTGACGCCGGGTGGATCGAGGAGGCCCACGTCGGCCACCTGGCGGACCCGCACCTCGTGGCCCGGCTGCGCGCCCGCTACGACGTGGTGAGCGTCTTCCAGCACCTCGCGCACGTCCCGGACCCGCGCGCGGAGCTGGACGCGGCCCTCGCCGTCCTGCGCCCGGGCGGGCACCTGCTGATCGAACTCCCCGACCCGCGCAGCGTGTTCGCCCTGCTGCTGGGCAGGTGGTGGCTGTCCCACGGCCAGCCGCGCCATCTGCATCTGCTGCCGCCGAGCAACCTGTGCGCGGAGCTGGAGGCGCGCGGCTGCACGGTCCTCGTCGTCGACCGCCGCGGCCCCCACACCCCGTACGATCTGGCGGCGGCCCTCGCCCTGGCCGTCACCCATGCGCTGCCCGCGCCGGACGCTCCCTGGCACCCCGAACCGGCCGGCGGTCCGCGGTGCCTGCTGCGGGCGGTCCTGACCGGAGCGGCCGGTCCGCTCGTGGCCGCGGCGGCGGCCGTGGACCACGCCCTGGCCCCGCTGCTGCGCCGCACCCCCTTCTCCAACGCCTACCGGGTCGTCGCCCGCCGGGACACGGCCTGAAGCGGCGGGGCCGCCTCCTGCGTGCCGCTGCCCGTGTCCCGCTGCCCGTGTCCCGCCCCGCATGTGCCAGCCGCCTCCCGTGTCCCGGTCCCGGAGCCGCCCGGTCCCGGAGCCCGGAGCCTCCGGGTCCCGGAACCTCCCTGCCCGACCGCCTTCAGCCGCGCAGCGGGAGCGCCTGGCCCGCGACCACCAGCAGGACGTGCTCGCACTCGCCGGCGAACGCGGCGTTCAGACGGCCGAGTTCGTCGCGGTAGCGCCGCCCCGACGACGTGGCCGGCACGATGCCCGAGCCCACCTCGTTGGAGACGGCGACCACGGTCCGCCGTGTCGCCCGGACCGCCGCCGTCAGCGCGGCCACCCGCTCCCGCAGCGCCCGTTCCCCGCCGTCCGCCCACTCCGCGTCGTCCCAGGCGCCCACCGAGTCCATCGCGTCCGTCAGCCACAGGGAGAGGCAGTCGACGAGCAGCGGCGGCCCGTCCTGCTCCAGCAGCGGCACCAGGTCGCAGGTCTCGACGGTGCGCCACGACGCCGGCCGCCGGTCCCGGTGCGTGGCGACCCGCGCCGCCCACTCGGTGTCGCCGCCCCGGGACCCGCCGGTCGCCACGTACAGCACCCGGGGGAAGGACTCCAGCCGCCGCTCGGCCTCCACCGACTTGCCCGACCGGGCCCCGCCCAGCACCAGCGTGCGCCGGGGCACGTCGGGCACGTCCTCGTACACGCCGACCACCAGCGTGCTGCCGTCCGGCACCGCCCGCGCCCCCGCCGCGGCGAGCCGCCGCCGCAGTTCCGGGCCGGGCGGCACGTCGTGGTCGAGGTGCACGGCGAGGACGTCGGTGGTCGGGCCCACCGCCCCGACCGCGCGCAGCCTGGCCAGGGCGTCCGGGCGGCCCACGACGTCCGCGAGGACCATGTCGTAGGCCTCCGCCGACCCCTCCTCCAGCCCGGCCGGGGCGCCGCCCGGCGGCAGGTACAGCAGCCGCTGCCCGTCCGGCCCGGTCACGGAGTAGCCGGTGCCGGGCGCGTCCAGCGCCACCGCGCGCACCCGATGCCCCGTCAGCAGCGCCAACTCCCGCCCGTCCGGCACCCGGCCGGGCTGCGGCAGCCCGGCCGGCACCTCGACCGCGGGCCCGTCGTGCGGGTGCGTCAGCAGCACCTGCCCCACGCCCGCCAGCGAGTGCCCGGCCCGGGCGGCCGCGAACGCCGCCCCCGGTGTCAGGTCGAGCAGCAGCGCCCCGTCCACGAGCAACGCCGTCGCGGCCCGCGCGTCGGCGCCGAGCGCCGTCGCGCAGGTCGCACAGGGACAGTCGGGGCGGGGGAGTCCCGCGGGGGCACCGGTGCCAAGGAGAGTCACGTCCACGCACCCGATTTTCCAGGCTGCCCCCGCCTCCCGCCCGCTCGAGTCCCGCGTGGCGGGTCCCGGCCGGGTGGATCGGCCGTGGCCTCCTGACGGGGCGGGCCGCGCAGCGCATAGGGTGCGGGAAGGAGCCGGACCAAGATCCGGCTTCCGCTGTGCAGTGTGCTCACACAGGGAGGCGTACATGGTGGCATGGACGTGGCGGTTCGAGGCGGCCGACGGGACGGAGGTCCAGCCGGCGGTGCAGCCCGAGGAGTTCACCACGCAGGGCGACGCCGAGTCCTGGATCGGGGAGAACTGGAAGGAACTGCGCGAAGGCGGCGCCGACCAGGTGCGGCTCTTCGAGGACGCCACGGAGATCTACGGGCCGATGAGCCTGCACGCGGACGAGTCCTCGACGTCCGGGGCCTAGACGTCCCGCTGGGAGAAGGGGGCGGCCACCGCGGACCGCCTCCTTCTCACCGCCGTGAGGTGCCGTCCCACCGCGCGTGAGGTCCGGCCGGCACGGCACGTGCTCAGCCGCGGACGCCGCACAGGTGCAGCAGGGCCGCGACCCCGCGGTACGGGTCGGTCCGCCCCGCGCGTTCCTCGGCCGCCAGCAGCGCCGTCGGGTCGGCCGGGGGCTCGGTGCCGTCCGCCGCCGTGTCCGTGAAGACCCGCACCCCGTACCAGGCGTGCAGCGGCGCCCCGATCCCGGCGAGCGTCGCCGTCAGGTCGGCCAGCCGGTCCGCGCGCACGTCGAGCCCCAGCCGGTTGCGGTACGCGGTCGTGTCGAACGCGCCCAGCGCCGCCGCCCAGTCACCGGACAGCCCGGGACGCAGCGCCAGCGCGTCCCCGTTGCGGACCAGCAGCGACAGCAGCCCGCCCGGCGCGAGCATCCGCGCCAGTCCCGCCAGCAGCGGGTCCGGCTCCTCGACGTACATCAGTACGCCGTGGCACAGCACGACGTCGAAGCTGCCGGGCAGGAAGTGCACCCCGGTGTCCTGGCCGTCGCCCTCGACGATCCGCATCCGCGCCCGGATGCCCTCCGGCTCGGCGGCCAGCGCCTCCCGGGCGACGGAGATCATCGTCCGGTCCCGTTCGAGCCCCGTCACCTGGTGCCCGGCGCGCGCCAGCCGCAGCGCCTGCGTGCCCTGGCCCATGCCCACGTCGAGCACCCGCAGCCGCCGCCCGACCGGGAACCGCCCGGCCACCTGCTCGTCGAGCTGCCGGGCCACCAGCTCCTGCCGCACCATGTCGCGCAGTCCGCCCAGCTTGTTCAGCCACGCGTCGGCGGCTCCCCCGGTGAAAGCGGTCGCGCTCAGGGCCGTTCCCCGCGCTTGACCTGCGGCTTCGGCAGCCGGAGCCGGCGCATCTGCAGCGAGCGCATCAGGGCGTAGGCGACCGCGCCCCGCTTGTTCTGGTCCGGGAAGCGCTCGGCGAGCCGCTTCCTCAGCCGGACGGCGCTGAGGATCGAGTCCAGCACGATCAGGATGATCACCACGAGCCACAGCAGCAGCGCGATGTTCTGCAGAGAGGCCACCCGCACCATGCTCAGCACCAGGATGACCACGGCCATGGGGAGGAAGAACTCCGCGATGTTGAAGCGCGAGTCGACGAAGTCGCGCGCGAACCTGCGCACCGGCCCCTTGTCCCGGGCCGGGAGGTACCGCTCGTCGCCGCCGGCCAGCGCCTGGCGCTGCCGTTCCATCGCGGCACGGCGCTCCTCGCGTTGCCGCTTGGCGGCGTCCTTGCGATTCGTCGGCGTCTGGGCCACGCTGCGGCGCTGGGCCTGGGCCTCACTCCGCTTGGGCGTGGGCCGGCCCTTCGGGGCCTGCGGGTCACGGGGCTGCTTGGAGAAGTTCACCGGGGCCTTGGCGGCGGCCGGGGTCTTCTCTTCCTTGGCACGGCTACGGAACACAAAACCCAAGGGTACGGGCTTCCCCCGCATGGGCCCCAGTCCGGCGGGGAACGATCCGGCAACACCGGGCGTCCTTAGGGGGACAGAGCGGACGTCGCGCACACGTCCCGCCGCCGGCACCCGGGGATCACCTACTCCCCGAGCCGGAGAGGGAGCGTACGCAGTCGTCCTCGGGGATGACCGCATCCGTCCCCGGACAGTGCGGTAATGGAGGCAGGGCCCGTACTGTGGGTTCTGTCGCAGGATCTGTGAGCCGGAGTCCGTCAGAAGGGGGCGCGCGAAGCCCATGAGCGGTGTCATGAAGCGTATGGGGATGATCTTCCGCGCGAAGGCGAACAAGGCCCTTGACCGGGCCGAGGACCCGCGCGAGACCCTCGACTACTCGTACCAGAAGCAGCTCGAGCTGCTGCAGAAGGTGCGCCGCGGCGTCGCGGACGTGGCGACCTCCCGCAAGCGTCTCGAACTCCAGCTGAACCAGCTGCAGCAGCAGTCCTCCAAGCTGGAGGACCAGGGCCGCAAGGCGCTCGCGCTCGGCCGGGAGGACCTGGCCCGCGAGGCGCTCTCCCGCCGTGCCGCGCTCCAGCAGCAGGTGACGGACCTGGAGACCCAGCACGCGACGCTCCAGGGCGAGGAGGAGAAGCTCACCCTGGCGGCCCAGCGGCTCCAGGCCAAGGTGGACGCCTTCCGTACGAAGAAGGAGACCATCAAGGCGACCTACACCGCGGCCCAGGCGCAGACCCGGATCGGTGAGGCGTTCTCCGGCATCTCCGAGGAGATGGGCGACGTCGGCCTCGCGATCCAGCGCGCCGAGGACAAGACGGCGCAGCTTCAGGCCCGCGCCGGCGCGATCGACGAACTGCTGGCCTCCGGCGCCCTGGACGACCAGTCCGGCATGGCCAAGGACGACATCCAGGCCGAGCTGGACCGGCTCTCCGGTGGTTCGGACGTGGAGCTGGAGCTCCAGCGCATGAAGGCGGAGCTGGCCGGAGGCACGCCCCAGCAGGCCATCGAGGGCGGCACCGGCCAGGGGCAGAACCAGCAGCAGCCGCAGGACACCCCCCGCTTCGACAAGCAGTAGGTCCTCGACCAGCAGCACGTCACGGGCGGTACGCAGCTGGGCAGCACGCAACCAGGCAGCACGTCACGTCACCGACAGCCGGGCCCACGCCGAGGAGGGCGACATGATCGTACGGATCATGGGGGAGGGGCAGGTGAGACTGGCCGAGGGCCACCTCGCCGGCCTGAACGCACTGGACGACGAACTCCTGGCCGAGATGGAGAAGGGCGACGGCCCCGGCTTCCGCCGTACCCTCCAGGCCCTGCTGTCCACCGTCCGTGAGCTGGGCGAGCCCCTGCCGGACGACTCCCTGGAGCCGTCCGAGCTGATCCTGCCCTCCCCCGACGCCACCCTGGAGGAGGTCCGGGACCTCCTGAGCGACGACGGCCTGATCCCCGGCTGAGCGGCGTCCGCGGAGCTCCTCCCCGGCCGCGACCGCGCCCCCGTCGTACGCCCCCTCCCGTACCCGTGCCCCGGCGTGCGCCCGGAGCGGCGCGGGCGCGCCCCCGGTGCGCGTCCGTCGCGGTTCCGGCCGCGGTTCCCGGCGCGCCGGGCTGCCCTTACCGTTGACCCCCGTGAGCACACTCGACCGCGCCAGATGCCGGCTGAAGGCGCACCCCCTGGCACTGGACGCGGCGCTGGCCGCGGGCGTGCTGGTGTGCATGGTGGTCGGCTCCTTCGCCGGCCCGAACGGCGAGAACGGCGTCAGCTGGGGCGTGCGCAGGCCGGACCTGCTGAGCCTGCTCCTGATGACCGTCGGCGCCGCCGCGCTCGTCTTCCGCCGCCGCGCTCCACGGACGGTGCTCGCCGTCACCGGCACCGTCTCCCTCGTCGAGTGCCTCACCGGCGACCCCCGCGCCCCCGTCGCCATGTCCGCCGTGGTCGCCCTCTACACCGTGGCCGCCGCCACCGACCGCCCCACCACCTGGCGCCTCGGCCTGCTCACCATGTCCGTGCTGACCGGCGCCGCCATGCTCGCCGGCCCCCTGCCCTGGTACGCCCAGGAGAACCTCGCCCTCTTCGCCTGGACCGGCATGGCCGCCGCCGGCGGCGACGCCGTGCGCAGCCGCCGGGCCTTCGTGCACGCCATCAGGGAGCGCGCCGAGCGGGCCGAACGCACCCGCGAGGAGGAGGCCCGCCGCCGCGTCGCCGAGGAGCGCCTGCGCATCGCCCGCGACCTGCACGACGTCGTCGCCCACCACATCGCCCTCGTCAACGTCCAGGCCGGGGTCGCCGCGCATGTCATGGACAAGCGCCCCGACCAGGCCAAGGAGGCCCTCGCCCATGTCCGGGAGGCCGGCCGCTCCGCGCTGAACGAACTGCGCGCCACCGTCGGGCTGCTCAGACAGTCCGGCGACCCCGAGGCCCCCACCGAACCCGCCCCCGGCCTGCACCGCCTCGACGACCTCGTCGCCACCTTCCGCAACGCCGGCCTCCTGGTCGAGGTCGCCCGCTCCGACCACGGCACCACCCTGCCCGCCGCCGTCGACCTGGCCGCCTACCGCGTCATCCAGGAGGCGCTCACCAACGTCCAGAAACACGCCGGCACCCGGGCACGGGCCGAGGTCAGCGTCGTACGCGTCGGACCCAACGCCGAGATCACCGTCCTCGACGACGGCACCGGCGACGACGACGGCCCGCTGCCCGGAGGCGGCCACGGACTGCTCGGCATGAGGGAGCGGGTCACCGCCCTCGGCGGCACCCTCACCACCGGTCCCCGCTACGGAGGGGGCTTCCGGGTCCATGCGATCCTGCCGGTCACGACCCGCAGCCGCGCCCCGGGGGACCCCGTATGACGATCCGAGTCCTGCTCGCCGACGACCAGGCGCTGCTGCGCAGCGCCTTCCGCGTGCTCGTCGACTCCGAGCCCGACATGGAGGTGGTCGGCGAGGCGTCCGAGGGCGCCGAGGCGGTGCGGCTGGCCGGGGAGCGGCGCGCCGACGTGGTGCTGATGGACATCCGGATGCCCGGCACCGACGGCCTCGCGGCCACCCGGCTGATCAGCGCCGACCCGGCCCTCGCGCACGTCCGCGTGGTCATCCTGACCACCTTCGAGGTCGACGACTACGTGGTGCGGTCGCTGCGCGCGGGCGCCTCCGGCTTCCTCGGCAAGGGCAGCGAGCCCGAGGAACTGCTCACCGCCATCCGGGTCGCGGCGGGCGGCGAGGCGCTGCTGTCCCCGGCGGCCACCAAGGGGCTGATCGCCCGCTTCCTCGCGCAGGGCGACGCCGCGGACGACGGGCGCGACCCGGCCCGCTCCGCCCGGCTGGAGACGCTGACCGTGCGGGAGCGCGAGGTGCTGGTGCTGGTCGCGGGCGGGCACTCCAACGACGAGATCGCCGAGCGGCTGGAGGTCAGTCCGCTGACGGTCAAGACCCACGTCAACCGGGCCATGGCCAAGCTGGGCGCCCGCGACCGGGCGCAACTGGTCGTCATCGCCTACGAGTCGGGGCTGGTGCGTCCGCGGGCGGAGTGAGCCCGGGGACCGCACCGTGGGCGGAGTGAGCCCGCGCACCGGACGGCCGAGCCCGGTCCTCGGGGTGGAGCGGGAGGGCGCCGGACCGTACGTCCACGGGTGGAGCGGCCTCCGCCCGGGCGTACTGCGGCCGGAGTAGGGCGAGCGCGCGGAAATGGACCAGGGGCCTACGGATCACCGTCCGTCGATGCCCGAAGGTGTAGGAGCGGATGCCCACCCGCCTCCGTGCCGCCGCCCCAGCTCACCGAAGAGAGACCCTGACCATGTCCTGGCTGTCCAGGTTCAGCCTCGCCCAACGGGCCCTGATCGGGTTGATCTCGATCATCGCGCTCGTTTTCGGGGCGATCGCGATCCCCCAGCTCAAGCAGCAGCTGCTGCCCAGCATCGAACTTCCCGTGGTGTCCGTGCTGGCGCCCTACCAGGGCGCGTCCCCGGACGTGGTCGAGAAGCAGGTCGTCGAGCCCCTCGAGGACAACCTCAAGGCCGTCGACGGCATCAAGGGCGTCACCTCCACGGCGAGCGAGGGCAACGCCGTGATCATGGCCTCCTTCGACTACGGCAACGACACCAAGCAGCTCGTCGCCGACGTCCAGCAGGCCGTCAACCGGGCCCGCGTCCGGCTCCCGGACGCCGTGGACCCGCAGGTCGTCGCGGGCTCCACGGACGACATCCCGACCGTCGTCCTGGCCGTCGCCTCCGGCGGGGACCAGCAGGCGCTCGCCGACCGGCTGGACCGGACGGTCGTGCCGGAGCTGAAGAACATCGCCGGCGTCGGCCAGGTCACCGTGAACGGCGTGCGGGACCTGCAGGTCACCGTCACGCCCGACGACGCGAAGCTGTCGCGGGCGGGCCTCACCCCCGCCGCCCTGGGCCAGGCCCTGCAGGCGGGCGGCGCCACCGTCCCCGCGGGCTCCTTCGACGAGGGCGGTGCCGGCCGCACCGTCCAGGTCGGCGGCGGTCTCACCTCGCTGAAGCAGATCGAGGACCTCGGTGTCACCGGCGAGGGCGCGGCCGCCCGGAAGCCGGTGCGCCTCGGAGACGTGGCCGGGGTGAAGCAGGAGCCCGCCAAGGCCGACTCGATCACCCGCACCGACGGACGGCCCAGCCTCGCCGTCGCCGTCACCATGGACCACGACGGCAGCGCGGTCGCGATCTCGAACGCGGTCGAGGACAAACTGCCCGCCCTGCGCGCGGGTCTCGGATCCGGCGCGAGCATCACCGTCGTCAGCGACCAGGGTCCGGCGGTGGCCAAGTCCATCGACGGCCTGACCACCGAGGGCGCGCTCGGCCTGCTCTTCGCGGTCCTGATCATCCTGGTCTTCCTCGCGTCGGTGCGCTCCACCCTCGTCACGGCGGTGAGCATCCCGCTCTCCGTGGTCCTGGCCCTGATCGTGCTGTGGACCCGCGACCTGTCGCTCAACATGCTGACCCTGGGCGCCCTGACCATCGCCGTCGGCCGGGTCGTCGACGACTCGATCGTGGTCCTGGAGAACATCAAGCGGCACCTCGGCTACGGCGAGGAGCGCCGCGAGGCCATCCTGAACGCGGTCCGCGAGGTGGCCGGGGCGGTCACCTCCTCGACGCTCACCACGGTCGCCGTGTTCCTGCCGATCGGCCTGGTCGGCGGCATGGTCGGCGAGCTGTTCGGCCCGTTCAGCATCACCGTCACCGCCGCGCTGCTGGCCTCGCTGCTGGTGTCGCTGACCGTCGTACCGGTGCTGTCGTTCTGGTTCCTGCGCGCCCCCAAGGGCGCCCCCGCCGAGGCCGCGGAGGCCCGCCGTCTCGCCGAGGAGAAGGAGGCGAGGAGCCGCCTGCAGCGGTTCTACGTCCCCGTCCTGCGTTTCGCCACCCGCCGCCGCCTCACCAGCGTGCTGATCGCGGTCGTGGTGCTGGTCGGCACCTTCGGCATGACCCCGCTGCTGAAGACCAACTTCTTCGACCGGGGCGACCAGAAGGTCCTCACCGTCAAGCAGGAGCTGAAGCCCGGCACCAGCCTGGCCGCCACCGACGCCCAGGCGCGCAGGGTCGAGAAGCTGCTCGCCGGCGTGAAGGGCGTCAGGGACTACCAGGTGACGGTCGGCTCGTCCGGCTTCATGGCGGCCTTCGGCGGCGGCACCGACAGCAACCAGGCGTCGTACCAGGTGATGCTGGAGGACTCGGCGTCCGCCGACGACGTCCGCGAGGACATCGAGCACGGCCTGCGCCGGCTGTCCGGCATCGGCACCACCACGGTCGCCGCCGGCGACGGCTTCGGCGACCAGGACCTCAAGGTCGTCGTCAAGGCGGCCGACGGGGACGTGCTGCGCCGGGCGGCGGAGCAGGTGCGCGAGACGGTCTCCGGCCTGGACGACGTCACCGACGTCACCAGCGACCTGTCGCAGAGCGTGCCCCGCGTCTCGGTGCGGGCCAACGGCAAGGCGGCCGCCGCGGGCTTCACCGAGCAGACCCTCGGCGCCGCCGTCGCCCAGGCGGTCAAGGGGACCCCGGTGGCGAAGGCGACCCTGGACGACACCGAGCGCGACGTCGTCGTCCGTTCGGCGAAGCCGGCCCGGACGCTGTCCCAGTTGAAGAACCTGCGCCTGGGCCCGGTGAAGCTGGGCGACGTCGCCACCGTGGAGCTGGTCGACGGCCCGGTGTCGATGACCCGCATCGACGGTCAGCGCGCGGCGACCGTCACCGCCAAGCCCGTCGGCGACAACACCGGCGCGGTCAGCGCGGACCTCCAGTCCGAGCTGAAGGCGCTGAAGCTCCCGGCGGGCGCCACGGCGGAGATCGGCGGGGTCACGCAGGACCAGAGCGACGCATTCAAGAACCTCGGTCTGGCGATGCTCGCGGCCGTCGCGATCGTCTTCATGCTGCTGGTCGCGACCTTCCGCTCGCTGGCCCAGCCGCTGATCCTGCTGGTGTCGATCCCCTTCGCCGCGACCGGCGCCCTCGGCCTGCTGATCGCCACCGGGACGCCGATGGGCGTCCCCGCGATGATCGGTATGTTGATGCTCATCGGCATCGTGGTGACGAACGCAATCGTGTTGATCGACCTGATCAACCAGTACCGCGCGCAGGGGTACGGCGTGGTCGAGGCCGTGATCGAGGGCGGCCGCCACCGGCTGCGCCCGATCCTGATGACCGCCCTGGCGACGATCTTCGCCCTGCTCCCGATGGCCCTGGGCGTCACCGGCGAGGGCGGCTTCATCGCCCAGCCCCTGGCGGTCGTGGTGATCGGCGGCCTGGTCACCTCCACCCTGCTGACCCTGCTCCTGGTCCCGACGCTCTACGCGATGCTGGAGCTCCGCAAGGAGCGCCGCGCGAAGAAGCGCGCGGCGAAGCGGGGGGCGAGGGCGGAGGAGCCCCGGGAGCCGGTGGCGGTGTAGCCGCTCCCTCCGCGGCGGACGAAGGCCCTCGCACACCGGCCGGTGTGCGAGGGCCTTCGCCGTGGAGCGTCCGGGGTCCCTCGAGGGCCCTGCGGACTACGGAAGGGCGAGCATCCGCTCCAGCGCCAGCTTGGCGAACGCCTCGGTCTCCTCGTCCACCTGGATGCGGTTGACCAGGTTGCCCTCGGCCAGGGACTCCAGGGCCCAGACCAGGTGGGGCAGGTCGATGCGGTTCATGGTCGAGCAGAAGCACACCGTGCGGTCGAGGAAGACGATCTCCTTGCCCTCGGGCGCGAAACGGTTCGCCAGCCGCCGTACGAGGTTCAGCTCCGTGCCGATGGCCCACTTGGAGCCGGCCGGGGCGGCCTCCAGCGTCTTGATGATGTGCTCGGTCGAGCCGACGTGGTCCGCCGCCGCCACGACCTCGTGCCGGCACTCGGGGTGGACCAGGACGTTGACGTCCGGGATGCGCTCGCGCACGTCGTTGACCGAGTCCAGGCTGAAGCGGCCGTGCACCGAGCAGTGCCCCCGCCACAGGATCATCTTCGCGGCGCGCAGCTCCTCCGCCGTCAGCCCGCCGTTCGGTTTGTGCGGGTTGTAGACGACGCAGTCGTCCAGGGACATGCCCATGTCCCGCACCGCGGTGTTGCGGCCCAGGTGCTGGTCGGGCAGGAACAGCACCTTCTCGCCCTGCTGGAAGGCCCACTCCAGGGCCCGCCGCGCGTTCGAGGAGGTGCAGATCGTGCCGCCGTGCCGGCCGGTGAACGCCTTGATGTCGGCGGAGGAGTTCATGTACGACACCGGCACGACCTGCTCGGCGACGCCGGCCTCGGTCAGCACGTCCCAGCACTCGGCGACCTGCTCGGCGGTCGCCATGTCGGCCATGGAGCACCCGGCCGCCAGGTCCGGCAGGACCACCTTCTGGTCGGCGGACGTCAGGATGTCCGCGGACTCGGCCATGAAGTGCACACCGCAGAAGACGATGTACTCGGCCTCCGGGCGCGCCGCCGCGTCCCGCGCCAGCTTGAAGGAGTCGCCCGTGACGTCGGCGAACTGGATGACCTCGTCGCGCTGGTAGTGGTGGCCGAGCACGAAGACCTTGTCGCCGAGCTTCTCCTTGGCGGCGCGGGCGCGTTCCACCAGGTCCGGGTCGGACGGGGAGGGCAGGTCGCCGGGACACTCGACACCGCGCTCGCTCTTCGGGTCGGCCTCACGGCCGAGGAGCAGCAGGGCGAGGGGCGTCGGCTGTACGTCGAGGTCCTGGGCTTGGGCGGTGGTCACGACACGCACCCTTTCTACTTTTCGTCGAACTGACGCTATTTATCATAACCGCTTCACGTCACTTTGACGATGGCCATAGCGTCGATGTGACGGGAATCCCGGTGGTCGCTGTCGGCTCCAGGGCGCATGTGCGAGCATGAAGAGGACGAGCATGCAGAAGAGAGAGACCACGCGCTCGGCCCGGAATGAATCCGCGGCCCTGCCGGTTGCACTCGTCGGCAAGCAGTCTCCGTACAACCCGGGAGAGATGTAGATGTCCGTATCGGACGAGACCACCACCGTCACCGACGGCATCATCCTGACCGACGCCGCCGCGTCGAAGGTCAAGGCCCTGCTCGACCAGGAAGGCCGGGACGACCTCGCCCTGCGCGTCGCCGTCCAGCCCGGCGGCTGCTCCGGCCTGCGCTACCAGCTCTTCTTCGACGAGCGCTCCCTCGACGGCGACGTGGTCAAGGACTTCGACGGCGTCAAGGTCGTCACCGACCGGATGAGCGCCCCGTACCTGGGCGGTGCCACCATCGACTTCGTGGACACGATCGAGAAGCAGGGCTTCACGATCGACAACCCGAACGCGACGGGCTCCTGCGCCTGCGGCGACTCCTTCAGCTGAGCCGGCCGGCCACGCGAACCGCATGAAGGCGGCGGCCCCCTCCTCGGGGGGCCGCCGCCTTCGGCGTTCCCGACGCCGGGGCCGGCGTCCGGCGCTAGCGCGCCTGCGACGAGGACCGCGGCAGCCGCGCCCCCGGCTTCTCCCTCGGGATCTCCCGGCCGTCCGAGCCGACCACCTCACGGCCGTCGAGCGGCCGGTCCAGGTGCACGGTCCGGTGCTGGATCTTGGCGATCATGATGCAGACCTTGCCCGGCCGCCGGGTCTCGGTCACCGTCACGGTCACCTTGCCGGAACTCTCCCGCGCCGACGCCTTGTAGTCGGAGCAGACCCCGCCCTCGAAGGTGACGGTCAGGTCGTCGCCCTCGGTGCCGTAGCCCGTCACCTTGACGTCGTGCGTCTTCGGGGCGCCGCCGGAGCCGCTCGGCGGCGGGGTGGGCTGCCCGGACGGCGCGGCCGACGACGGGGCCAGGTACTCGGGGTCGACCGCCGGATACGTCACCGTGAAGGCGTCCTGCCCGGCCGGCCCGCGCACCCGGAACAGCCAGGACGGCACCAGGGTCTGCCGCCCGCCGGAGTAGTGCGAGGCCAGGCCGAACACGGCCTTGTCGACGGTGAGGACGTCCTGGGCCGTGGTGGACGTCCCGCACGGCGCCTCCAGACGGTCCTTCAGCGGCTCCGGACTCGCGCAGCCCCCGATGCCCATCCGGTGGTCCGTCCGGGGGGCCGCGTTCATCAGCTCCAGCGTCTTCCGCGCGCTCAGCACGGGGTACGTGTCCCCCTTCACTGGCGCCTTCACCTGCCCGCTGCCGCCGACCACCTCACCCCGCGGGCCGACGGTCAGGCCGGTCGTCCAGCCGTAGGTGGGCAGCCCGCCGACCGCCGGATCGGCGTTGACGACGCGCTGGGCGCCCATGATCTGGCTCGCGTCCACCTTCGCGTCGTCCTGCCCCAGGGCCTTGAGCACCGGCGCCGCGGCCTTCTCGGCGTCCGCCGCGCTCACCGGGTGGACGGCGGGGGCCGCGGGGTCGTGCGTGCACAGCACGCCCTTGCAGTTGTCGGTGCCCGGCGCGTACCGGCTGAACGTCCAGGTCCCCGGCGCCTGCCGGTTCACCCGCAGCATCGGGCCCGAACCGTCCTTGCCGCTGCCCGTGGTCCAGGCCCGGGCGTCGGCCACCGGGGTTCCGTCGACGCCGAGCGCCCGGGCCAGCCGGGCCACCTCGTCCCGGGTGACCTCGCCCCGCGGCCGGTACACCGGCGCCGAGCCCGGGCCGTCGGGCAGTGTGCCCGCCGGGCGGTAGACCGCGCCGTAGGGGTTGGGCTCGCCGGGCGCGATGCCGTTCGTCCCGCCGTCGCCGTCCGCGCCGCCACCGCCGCTCGCGCCCGCGGGGGAGTAGCCGTCGAGCATCAGCGGCGGGGGAGTGCCGTGGCCGCCGGAGGCCGCCGGGCCCGCGGGACCGCCCGAGCCACCGGACAAGCTCGTGGCCAGATACGCACCACCGCCGCCCACCAGCAGCACCGCGGCCGCGACCGCGGCGGCCGCCAACGGCGAGCGCCCCTGGCCGCCCCGGCCCGCCCTCTCGTCCCCGGGCCCCGCGTCCCCGGGGGTCCCGGAGCCGCCCACGTCGAGCCCGTCGTCGGCCTCTTCGGCCTCTTCGGCCTCTTCGGCCTCTTCGGCCTCTTCGGCCTCTTCGGCCTCTTCGGCCTCTTCGGCCTTCTCGGGCTGCTCGGCCTCTCGGGCCTTCTCCGCGCTCGGGGACCTGGGGGCCTGAGCCTCGGACGCTCCGGCCTCGGGTGCCCCGGACGCCTCGGATGCCTCGGACGCGCCGGCCTCGGGTGCGCGGGGCGCCGGGGCCTCGGCGCCGGTCACATCGGCGTCCCCGGCCCGGCTCTCGGGCTTCGGAGCCGCCGTCTCCCGCGAGGCCCCGTCGGCGGTACCCGCGGCCGCGTCGTCGTGGTCGGGTCGCTCGGTGTTCACCGCATCGCTCCTTCGGCTGCGCAACTGTCCCTGTAACCCTGACCCGACCCTGTCAAAACTGACCGGTCGGCGGGTCGTATCCCGCATCCCCCAGAAGGGGGACGGCGATGGGACGCAGCGGGGGAGCGCACGGTTCCCGGAGCGCGCCGCCCGGGCGGGGAGCCCGGGCACGTGGCCCCGCGCCGGCGGGCGCGGCGGGATCGTTCCACCGGAGTGGCGCCTGCGGGACCGGTCCCGGGGATCGGGCCCGCAGGCCCCAGAGCTCAGCCCCAGAGCTCAGCCCCAGAGCCCAGCCCCAGAGCTCAGCCCCAGAGCTCAGCCCCGGGGCTCAACCCGGGTGATCAGTCGCCGTAGTCCGACATCGCGTCCAGCAGCCGGGCCGAGGAGGCCGGAACGTCCACCCCGTGGATACGGGACGGCGGCACCGGCCGCGCGACGTCCGGCCCGGGGGCCGCCCAGTGGGGGACCATCCGTGCGCAGTCCCCGCGCAGCGACGCCAGATCGCCGTCCAGGTCGGCCGGTCCGGGGTGAGTGTGCACCTTGAGGTTCGTCATGCCGGAACCGTAAGCACGTCGAGGCGCACGAAGAAAGATCTACTATCGGGTATTTTTGCCTACTTCAACGCCCCCCGGTGACCGGGTAGCGTGAAGTGTCAACCCGCCTTCTCCCAACCAGGAGAGTCCACGCCGTGCGCATCGCAGTCACCGGCTCCATCGCCACCGACCACCTCATGACCTTCCCCGGCCGTTTCGCCGACCAGTTCGTCGCGGACCAGCTGCACACGGTCTCGCTCTCCTTCCTGGTCGACCAGCTGGACGTGCGGCGCGGCGGGGTCGGCGCCAACATCGCCTTCGGCATGGGGCAGCTCGGCACGCGGCCCGTCCTGGTCGGCGCGGCGGGTCCCGACTTCGGCGAGTACCGCGCCTGGCTGGAGCGGCACGGCGTCGACACCGACTCGGTCCGCATCTCCGAGACGCTGCACACCGCCCGTTTCGTGTGCACCACGGACGCCGACCACAACCAGATCGGCTCGTTCTACACCGGCGCGATGAGCGAGGCCCGCCTCATCGAGCTCAAGACCGTCGCCGACCGCGTCGCCGGCCTGGACCTGGTGCTGATCGGCGCCGACGACCCCGAGGCGATGCTCCGGCACACCGAGGAGTGCCGCTCGCGGTCGATCCCGTTCGCCGCCGACTTCTCCCAGCAGATCGCCCGCATGGACGGGGAGGAGATCCGGATACTGCTGGACGGGGCGACCTACCTCTTCTCCAACGAGTACGAGAAGGGGCTCATCGAGTCGAAGACCGGCTGGACCGACGCCGAGATCCTCTCCCGCGTAGGCCACCGGGTGACCACCCTCGGCGCCCGGGGCGTGCGCATCGAGGGCGACGGCCGGGACCCGATCGAGGTCGGCTGCCCGGACGAGGAGCGCAAGGCCGACCCCACCGGCGTCGGCGACGCCTTCCGCGCCGGCTTCCTGTCCGGTCTGGCCTGGGGCGTCTCCCTGGAGCGCGCCGCCCAGGTCGGCTGCATGCTCGCCACGCTGGTCATCGAGACCGTCGGCACCCAGGAGTACCAGCTGCGCCGCGCCCACTTCATGGAGCGCTTCACCAAGGCGTACGGCGACGACGCGGCCCGCGAGGTCCGCGCCCACCTCGCCTGACGCCGTACCGCGAGGTCCCGGGGCTTCGTTCGGATCAGCCGGGGTCCGACCTGATCCGAACGCCCGATCCGAACGCATCCCCCTAGGAGACCCGGCGGACCACATAGGCCGAGCCCCGGTCCGCCGGCTCCTCACCCACGTACTCCTGCCCCCGCATCTCGCACCACGCCGGGATGTCGAGGCGGGCCGCCTCGTCGTCCGCGAGGACGCGGACCGTGCCGCCCACCGGCACGTCCCCGAAGACCTTCGCGAGCTCGATCACCGGGATCGGGCAGCGCCGGCCGAGGGCGTCGACGACCAGCGCGTCGCCGCCCGGCCCGGCCGCCGGCGCCGCCACCGGCGCCCCCAGCTGCTCCCGGACCCCCGCCACCGCGCCGGGCAGCACCGCCAGGAACCGCTCCACGTCCTCCTCCGGGGTCCTCGGCGGCAGCGACACCCGTACGTTGCCCTCGCTCAGCACCCCCATGGCCCGCAGCACATGGCTCGGCGTCAGCGTGCTGCTCGTACAGGAGGAGCCGGAGGAGACCGAGAAGCCCGCACGGTCCAGCTCGTGCAGCAGTGTCTCCCCGTCGACATAGAGACAGGAGAAGGTGACGACGCCCGGCAGCCGGCGCACCGGGTCGCCCACCACCTCCACGTCCGGCACCAGACGCGGCACCCGCGCCCGGATCCGCTCCGTCAGCTTCCGCAGCCGCACGGCCTCCGCCGCCGCCTCCGCCCGCACCGCCCGCAGCGACGCCGCCGCGGCCACGATCGCGGGGATGTTCTCGAACCCGGCGGCCCGGCCCGACTCCCGCTCGTCCGCCGGCCCCCGGGGCGCGAACCGCACCCCCTTGCGGACGACCAGCAGCCCGACCCCCGACGGTCCGCCCCACTTGTGCGCGCTCGCCGCCAGCAGCGACCAGTCGCCCGCCACCCGGCCCCAGCCCAGCGACTGCGCCGCGTCCACCAGCAGGGGCACCCCCGCGGCCCGGCAGACCTCCGCCACCTCGGCCACCGGCTGCTCGGTGCCCACCTCGTGGTTGGCCGACTGCAGACAGGCCAGCGCGGTGTCCGGGCGCAGCGCCGCCTGGTACGCGCCCACGGCCACCGCGCCCGCGCGGCTCACCGGGACCCGGGTGACCGTCCCGCCGTCCGCCTCGTGCGCCTCGGCCGAATGGAGGACCGAGGAGTGTTCGACCGCTGACACGATCAGGTGGCGTCCGGCGCGGCGCCGCCCGGCCAGCGCGCCCGCGACACCTGTGTGCACCGCGCCGGTGCCGGAGGGGGTGAAGGTCAGCTCGTCGGGCCGGCAGCCCACCGCCTCGGCGGTCGCCTCCCGCGCCGCGTCCAGCAGCAGTCGCGCCCGCCTGCCCTCCCGGTACAGCCGCGCCGGATCGGCCCACCCCTCGTCGAGGGAGGCCTCGAGCGCCTGACGGGCGACGGGATGGAGCGGAGCGGCGGAAGCCGCGTCGAAGTAGGCCACACGCCAACGCTACGTCCGGTACGTGCGCGAGCGGCGCGCGGGACCGTGCCCGGGGCGCCGATCCACCGAGGTCAAAGGGCCCCCGAAGTCCGTCAATTCACGGTCGGGCGCCCGGTCGTCCCACCCCTTCGGGGTGACCCGCGGCGCGTATGGCACCCTCCCCGCGACCCGCCGGATGGCGTCCAGTAGGGTTTGGTCCGCATAAACATCAAACCCCTGCCCGACGCAGGGCGGCGACCGACCAGCGAGAAGGCCGCAGCCGAACAGCGCGGGCGAGACTCTCGGGAAGGCGCTACGTGAGTCCCAACGGCTCCGACCGCTCGCCGCGGCGCCCGATGCGGCGGAAGCTGCTGCAGGCACTGACCGCGGGCCTGGTCCTGGCGACCGCAACCGGTTGCACATACAAGGACTTCCCCCGCCTTGGTATGCCCACCCCGACCACGGAAGAGGCTCCGCGGATCCTCTCCCTGTGGCAGGGCTCCTGGGCTGCCGCGCTCGCCGTCGGCGTGCTGGTGTGGGGCCTGATCCTGTGGAGCGCCATGTTCCACCGGCGCAGCCGCACCAAGGTCGAGGTTCCTCCGCAGACCCGGTACAACATGCCCATCGAGGCGCTGTACACGGTCGTTCCGCTCATCATCGTCTCGGTGCTCTTCTACTTCACGGCCCGTGACGAGTCGAAGCTTCTCGACCTCTCCAAGAAGCCGGACGTGACGGTCAACGTCGTCGGCTACCAGTGGAGCTGGGGCTTCAACTACATCGAGCCCGTTCCCGGTTCCTCCGGCAACGCCAAGACCGACCCGAACCTGGCCGCCATCCCGGACCGGTTCAAGAACGACTTCCCGGCCAACGCCGGCGGCGTCTACGAGGTCGGCGTGCCGGGCGAGCGGAACCCGCAGACCGGCAACCCGGGCCCGACCCTGTGGCTGCCGAAGGGCAAGACGGTCCGCTTCGTCCTCACCTCGCGGGACGTCATCCACTCGTTCTGGGTGCTGCCGTTCCTGATGAAGCAGGACGTCATCCCCGGCCACACCAACTCCTTCCAGGTGACCCCCACGATGGAGGGCACCTTCCGGGGCAAGTGTGCCGAGCTCTGCGGCCAGGACCACTCCCGGATGCTGTTCAACGTGAAGGTCGTCTCCCCGGAGCGCTACGAGCAGCACCTCAAGGACCTCGTGAAGAAGGGGCAGACCGGTTACGTTCCCGCCGGCATCGCGCAGACGGGCCACGAGAAGAACCGGGAGACGAACAACCTGTGAGCATCCTCAACGAACCTCAGGGTGCCGCGGCGGCCGAGAACGAGCTGCCGGTCCGGCGCAAGCAACCCGGTAACGTCGTGGTGAAGTGGATGACGACCACCGACCACAAGACGATCGGAACGCTGTATCTGGCCACGTCGTTCGCGTTCTTCTGCATCGGTGGCGTCATGGCGCTTCTCATGCGCGCCGAGCTGGCCCGCCCGGGCCTGCAGATCATGTCGAACGAGCAGTTCAACCAGGCGTTCACGATGCACGGCACGATCATGCTGCTGATGTTCGCGACGCCCCTGTTCGCGGGCTTCACGAACTGGATCATGCCGCTCCAGATCGGCGCCCCCGACGTCGCCTTCCCGCGACTGAACATGTTCGCCTACTGGCTGTACCTGTTCGGCTCGCTGGTCGCGGTCGGCGGCTTCCTCACCCCGCAGGGCGCGGCCGACTTCGGCTGGTTCGCGTACGCCCCGCTGTCCGACGCGGTGCACTCGCCCGGTCTCGGCGGCGACCTGTGGATCATGGGTCTGGCCTTCTCCGGCTTCGGCACCATCCTCGGCTCGGTCAACTTCATCACCACGATCATCTGCATGCGCGCCCCGGGCATGACGATGTTCCGCATGCCGATCTTCACCTGGAACGTGCTGCTGACCGCGGTGCTGGTCCTGCTGGCCTTCCCGGTGCTGGCGGCGGCGCTGTTCGCGCTGGAGGCGGACCGCAAGTTCGGCGCCCACGTCTTCGACGCGGCCAACGGCGGAGCGCTGCTGTGGCAGCACCTCTTCTGGTTCTTCGGCCATCCAGAGGTGTACATCATCGCGCTGCCGTTCTTCGGCATCATCAGTGAGGTCATCCCGGTCTTCTCCCGCAAGCCGATGTTCGGCTACATGGGCCTGATCGGCGCGACGATCGCCATCGCGGGCCTGTCGGTGACGGTGTGGGCGCACCACATGTACGTCACCGGTGGCGTGCTGCTGCCGTTCTTCTCCTTCATGACCTTCCTGATCGCGGTCCCGACCGGTGTGAAGTTCTTCAACTGGATCGGCACCATGTGGAAGGGCTCGCTCTCCTTCGAGACCCCGATGCTGTGGGCGACCGGCTTCCTGATCACCTTCACCTTCGGTGGTCTGACCGGTGTCATCCTGGCCTCGCCGCCGATGGACTTCCACATCTCGGACTCGTACTTCGTGGTGGCGCACTTCCACTACGTCGTCTTCGGCACCGTCGTCTTCGCGATGTTCTCCGGCTTCCACTTCTGGTGGCCGAAGTTCACCGGCAAGATGCTCGACGAGCGCCTGGGCAAGATGACCTTCTGGATGCTGTTCATCGGCTTCCACGGCACCTTCCTCATCCAGCACTGGCTGGGCGCCGAGGGCATGCCGCGCCGGTACGCCGACTACCTGGCGGCCGACGGCTTCACCGCGCTGAACACCATCTCGACGATCTTCTCCTTCCTGCTCGGCATGTCGCTCCTGCCGTTCTTCTACAACGTCTGGAAGACGGCCAAGTACGGCAAGAAGATCGAGGTCGACGACCCCTGGGGCTACGGCCGCTCGCTGGAGTGGGCGACCTCCTGCCCGCCGCCGCGGCACAACTTCCTCACCCTGCCGCGGATCCGCAGTGAATCCCCGGCGTTCGACCTGCACCACCCCGAGATCGCAGCGCTCGACCACCTCGAGAACGCCGGTCACGGCAACGAGGCCCTCGTCGGCGGCAAGGAGGCCGGCAAGTGAAGATCCAGGGCAAGATGTTCATGTGGCTGAGCGTCTTCGTCCTCGTCGTGGCGGTCGTCTACGGCGTGTGGTCGAAGGAGCCGGCCGGTACCACGGCCCTCTTCCTGGCCTTCGGCCTGTGCATCATGATCGGCTTCTACCTGGGCTTCACCGCCCGGCGGGTCGACGTGGGCGCGCAGGACAACAAGGAGGCCGACGTCGCGGACGACGCCGGCGAGCTGGGCTTCTTCAGCCCGCACAGCTGGCAGCCGCTCGCGCTCGGCATCGGCGGCGCGCTCGCCTTCCTCGCCGTCGCGGTGGGCTGGTGGCTGCTCTACGTCTCGCTGCCGGTGATCCTGGTCGGCCTGTGGGGCTGGGTCTTCGAGTACTACCGCGGTGAGAACCGCACCCAGTAGCACAGCACCGACACCCGGGGAGCCCGGACACTCCGTCAGGAGGGTCCGGGCTCCTGCTTTCGGCGGAGCGACGCTCCCTCGGACGGGTGGCCCACCGCGCCGATGCCGTTCCGGCTCCCTAGCGTGAGGCCATGAGCACCCAAGGGTTTATTCGCGGCGCGGGAGCCGGTGCCGAGGAGGCGACCGTGCTCGGCCCTTCGGGCCCCGGCGCATCCGCCTCCTCCCCATCGGCCCGCCTGCGCACCCGTGGCGTCGTCGGCAGCGCGCTGCTGGTGGCCGCCCTCGGTGCGGGCGCCAGCGCCTGCGGCGCGGACGGCAACCCGCTGGCCGCGGACCCGTACGACGCGGCGGACCAGATCACCTTCAACGGCCCCACCGAGACCGGCAAGAAGGCCGACCCGGACAAGCCCCTGGAGGTCACGGTCGACGGCTCGGACGGGCGTATCACGGACGTCACGGCCTTCGACACCGCCGGCCGCCACGTGTCCGGCGAACTCTCCGCCGACGGCACCCGCTGGCACAGCACCTCACCGCTGGCCGCCGGCGCCCACTACACGCTGAGGGTGAGCACCGAGGACGACGACGGCTCGCCCGGCCGCAAGGTCCTCAGCGTGGACACCAGCAAGCCCAGGACCCAGAAGCGCGTCAACGTGACGTTCGGGCCGCAGGGGGGCACCTACGGCGTCGGTCAGCCCATCACGGCGGAGCTCGACCAGCCGATCCGGGACAGGGCCCAGCGCGCCGTCGTGGAGAGCGCCCTCCGGGTCGACTCCGTGCCCAGCGTGCAGGGTGCCTGGTACTGGGTGGACGACAAGCACCTGCACTACCGGCCCAAGGACTACTGGCCGGCCCACGCGCAGATCCGGGTGCACAGCAACCTGGAGAACATCAAGCTCAGCGACCGGTTGTGGGGCGGCGCCGCCAAGCCGCTGCGGATCACCATCGGTGACCGCATCGTCGCGGTGACGGACGCCGCGGCCCACACCATGTCGGTGTACCAGAACGACAAGATGATCAAGCAGCTTCCCATCACCACCGGAAAGCCCGGCTTCGACACCCGCAACGGCGTCAAGGTCGTCCTGGCCAAGCAGTACGTCGTTCGGATGAAGAGCTCGACCGTCGGCATCGCCGCGAACTCCTCGGACGCGTACGACCTGGACGTCTACTACGCGACCCGGGTGACCTGGAGCGGCGAGTACGTGCACGCCGCCCCCTGGTCGGTCGGCGCGCAGGGCCTGGCCAACGTCAGCCACGGCTGCACCGGCATGAGCGACAGCAACGCCGCGTGGTTCTTCGACACCGTCCACGAGGGCGACGTCGTCCAGGTGGTCAACTCCAAGGGCCACATGATGGAGCCCTTCGGCAACGGCTTCGGCGACTGGAACGTGTCCTGGGCCAAGTGGCTCCAGGGCAGCGCGCTCACCACCGGGGGCAAGGCCGACCGGCCCCGGACCGAGCAGGCGCGACTGAGCCCGCAGGGCCTGTGAGGCCGAACAGAGGGCGCGGAGCCGGCCGTGCGCCCCGTCCCCCGCGGCCGGGAGTCCGCGGCCGGGAGTCCGGGGGACGGAACCGTTCCGGGAGCTCGCCGCTAGGCGCTCAGCGCCGTGCGGTCCCGCAGCAGGGAGGCCAGCGACGAGGCGAACTCCACCGGCTCCACCGGCAGCGTCACCGCCGCGTCCGCCCGGCTCCAGGTGGCCAGCCAGGCGTCCTGGGGCCGGCCGATCAGCAGGAGCACGGGCGGGCACCGGAAGACCTCGTCCTTGATCTGCCGGCACATGCCCATGCCGCCCATGGGCACGGCCTCGCCGTCCAGGACGCACACGTCGATCCCGCCCCGGTCCAGCTCCCGCAGCACCGCGTCCGGGGTCGCGCACTCGACGAACTCCACGACGGGGGCGTCCGGGGCCGGCCGGCGTCCGGTCGCCAGCCGCACCTGCTCACGGGTGCCTGCGTCGTCGCTGTAGACCAGCACCGTCGCGGTCGCCTGCATGGTTCCTCCACGCCTCTCGAGAAGACACAGCACTGCTCGGGAACTTCCGGGTACCGATGGCGCGGATGCTACTCCCTTCAACTCCTGGTAGACAGCGGCTGTAACGCCCCTTCGATGGGCCATACGGGCTGGACACACCCCATGGACACTCCGAACGGCACCCCCCGGAGTGAGGGCGGGATAAGCGAGCGACATAATGTCGGCGTGGCGACAGCAACGACAGTAGAAACCGGGCACGCGCACCCGTCGGTCAATCGGCCGAACCTCACCAGTGTCGGAACCATCATCTGGCTGAGTTCCGAGCTGATGTTCTTCGCGGCCCTCTTCGCGATGTACTTCACCCTGCGATCGGTGACGGGTCCGACGCACTGGAAGGAGATGGCCTCCCATCTCAACCTTCCGTTCTCGGCGACCAACACCACGATCCTGGTGCTCTCCTCGCTGACCTGCCAGCTCGGCGTGTTCGCGGCCGAGCGCGGTGACGTGAAGAAGCTCCGGGGCTGGTTCATCGTCACCTTCATCATGGGTGCGATCTTCATCGGCGGTCAGATCTTCGAGTACACGGAACTGGTCAAGAAGGACGGCCTCTCGCTGTCCTCCGACCCGTACGGCTCGGTGTTCTACCTGACCACCGGCTTCCACGGCATGCACGTGACAGGCGGTCTCATCGCCTTCCTGCTTGTCCTCGGCCGTACCTACGCGGCCCGGAGGTTCACCCATGAGCAGGCGACTGCCGCGATCGTCGTGTCCTACTACTGGCACTTCGTCGATGTCGTCTGGATCGGCCTCTTCGCCACGATCTACCTGATCCGGTAATCGGCCGCCGTCCGCGGCGGTGTCGGTGTCACCCGAACGGGGGAGACCGGCGACCGAGCACCAGCGACGAACCGATCCAAGTCCCAGAAGCATCGACGCAGAAGATCCTGACACCGGGGTAATCCGTGAAAAAGCTCTCCGCACGACGACGCCATCCGCTGGCGGCGGTCGTCGTCCTACTCCTCGCGCTGGCGGCCACCGGGGGGCTGTACACCGCGTTCGCGCCCGCGAGCAAGGCGAAGGCCGAGGACACCGCCCAGTCCCTCACGATCGAGCAGGGCAAGAAGCTCTACGAGGTCGGCTGCGCCAGCTGCCACGGCACCGGTGGCCAGGGCACCACTGACGGTCCGAGCCTGGTGGGTGTCGGCGCCGCCGCCGTCGACTTCCAGGTCGGCACCGGCCGTATGCCGGCCCAGCAGCCCGGGGCGCAGGTCCCGAAGAAGAAGGTCATCTACTCGCAGGCCGAGATCGACCAGCTCGCGGCCTACGTCGCGTCCCTGGGCGCCGGTCCCACCGTGCCCACCAAGAACGACTACAGCCCGGAGGGCGCGGACATCGCCAAGGGTGGCGAGCTGTTCCGCACCAACTGCGCGCAGTGCCACAACTTCGTCGGCAAGGGCGGTGCGCTGACGCACGGCAAGTTCGCCCCGGACCTCGAGAACGTGAGCCCGAAGCACATCTACGAGGCCATGCAGACGGGCCCGCAGAACATGCCGTCCTTCCCCGACACCACCATGACGGGGAAGAACAAGAAGGACATCATCGCGTACCTGAACGCGGTCAACGGCGACGAGACCGTGACTCCGGGCGGCTACGAGCTGGGCGGCCTCGGTCCGGTCAGTGAGGGTCTGTTCGCCTGGGTCTTCGGACTGGGCGCGCTGATCGCCGTCGCCGTCTGGGTCGCCGCTCGGACCGCAAAGGCCAAGAAGTCATGAGTAGCCAAGAGATTCCAGAAGAGAACCTGCCCACTGAGCAGGCCCCCGCGCACGGCGCGGTAGGCGTCGCGGACGAGCGGAACCCGTTCGCGGATCCCGGTCTGCCGCCCCACGAGCACCGGGTCCAGGACATCGACGAGCGGGCCGCACGCCGGTCCGAGCGCGTCGTGGCCCTGCTGTTCACGGTGTCGATGCTGGCCACCGTCGGCTTCATCGCCTCCTACGTGGCGATCCCGGCCGACCAGGTGATCTACGTCTTCCCGCTGGGCCACATCAGCGCGCTGAACTTCGCGCTCGGCCTGACGCTGGGCACCGCGCTGTTCACCATCGGCGCGGGCGCGGTCCACTGGGCCCGCACCCTGATGTCCGACGTGGAGATCGCCGACGAGCGCCACCCGATCGCGGCCTCCCCCGAGGTCCGCGCGAAGGTCCACGCGGACTTCGCGGAGGGCGCCAAGGAGTCCCAGCTCGGCCGCCGCAAGCTGATCCGCAACACGATGCTCGGCGCGCTCACCCTGGTGCCGCTGTCCGGCCTCGTGCTGCTGCGCGACCTCGGCCCGCTGCCCGAGACCAAGCTCCGCCACACGCTGTGGGCCAAGGGCAAGCGCCTCGTCAACATGAACACCAACGAGCCGCTGCGTCCCGAGGACGTGGCCGTCGGCTCGCTGACCTTCGCCAAGCCGGACGGCCTGGAGGAGACGGACGAGGACTTCCAGAAGGAGATCGCCAAGGCGGCCCTGATGATCGTCCGGCTCCAGCCGGACAACATCAAGGACAAGCGCGAACTCGACTGGTCGCACCAGGGCATCGTGGCCTACTCGAAGATCTGCACCCACGTGGGCTGCCCGATCTCCCTGTACGAGCAGCAGACGCACCACGTGCTGTGCCCGTGCCACCAGTCCACCTTCGACCTCTCCGACGGTGCCCGAGTGATCTTCGGCCCCGCCGGCCACGCCCTGCCGCAGCTGCGGATCGGCGTGGACAGCGAGGGTTACCTCCAGGCGCTCGGCGACTTCGAGGAACCCGTCGGTCCTGCCTTCTGGGAGCGCGGATGAGCACTGCATCCAGCAACACCAATCCGGCTGACGCCACGGGCCGCTCCCGCGGCAAGGCACCGGCCGGCGAGCGCGTCGCCGACTGGGCGGACGGCCGGCTCGGGATCTACTCCCTGGCCAAGGCCAACATGCGCAAGATCTTCCCCGACCACTGGTCGTTCATGTTGGGCGAGGTCTGCCTCTACAGCTTCCTCATCATCATCCTCACGGGTGTGTACCTGACGCTGTTCTTCCACCCGTCGATGAACGAGGTGGAGTACCACGGCTCGTACGTCCCGCTGCAGGGACAGCTGATGAGCGAGGCGTTCAGCTCGACCCTGCACATCTCCTTCGACGTGCGCGGTGGCCTGCTCATCCGGCAGATCCACCACTGGGCCGCGCTGATCTTCCTCGGCGGCATGTTCGTGCACATGATGCGCGTCTTCTTCACCGGCGCGTTCCGCAAGCCGCGTGAGATCAACTGGCTGTTCGGCTTCCTGCTGTTCGTCCTGGGCATGTTCACCGGTTTCACCGGCTACTCGCTCCCGGACGACCTGCTCTCCGGCACCGGTGTCCGCTTCATGGAGGGCGCGGTCCTGTCCGTGCCGATCGTCGGCACGTACATCTCGTTCTTCCTCTTCGGCGGCGAGTTCCCGGGCGGCGACTTCGTGGCCCGCTTCTACTCGATCCACATCCTGCTGCTGCCGGGCATCATGCTCGGTCTGGTCGTCGGCCACCTGATCCTGGTCTTCTACCACAAGCACACGCAGTTCGCGGGCCCCGGAAAGACCAACGAGAACGTCGTCGGCATGCCGCTGCTGCCGGTCTACATGGCCAAGGCCGGAGGCTTCTTCTTCCTGGTCTTCGGCGCGATCGCGGCGATCGCGGCGCTGTTCTCGATCAACCCGATCTGGTCCATGGGCCCCTACCGGCCGGACCAGGTGTCCACCGGCGCCCAGCCGGACTGGTACATGGGCTTCGCCGAGGGCCTCATCCGCGCGATGCCGGGCTGGGAGATCAACTTCTGGGGTCACACGCTGATCCTCGGCGTGTTCATCCCGCTGACCCTCTTCGGCGTCGTGCTGATGATGATCGCGGTCTACCCCTTCGTGGAGTCCTGGGTCACCGGGGACAAGCGCGAGCACCACATCCTGGACCGCCCGCGCAACGCCCCGACGCGTACCGCGTTCGGTGTCGCCTGGATCACCATCTACATGGTGGGGCTGATCGGCGGCGGCAACGACCTGTTCGCGACCCACTTCCACCTGTCGCTCAACGCCGTCACCTGGTTCGTCCGGATCGCGTTCTTCGCCGGGCCGGTCGTCGCGTTCATCGTCACCAAGCGGATCTGCCTCGGCCTCCAGCGCCGGGACAAGGAGAAGGTGCTGCACGGTCGCGAGACCGGCATCATCAAGCGCCTGCCGCACGGTGAGTTCATCGAGGTCCACGAGCCGCTCAGCCAGGAGCAGCTCTACACCCTCACGGCGCACCACCAGTACGAGCCGGCCGAGATCGGCCCGACGGTCGACGAGAACGGCGTCGAGCGCAAGGTGAAGGGGTCCGAGAAGCTGCGCGCCAAGCTCAGCGGCGCCTACTACGGCGAGGACTCCCAGATCACCAAGCCGAGCGTCGAGGAGTACAAGGAGATCACGAGCGGCCACGGCCACCACTGATCGCAGCGCACGCCACAAGGAAAGGGCCCTGTCCTCCATACGGACGGGGCCCTTTCCCGTGCCCCGGGCTGGATAGGGTGGAACTGTTCGAGACACGTGTCCCCAGTCCGGGACACCGACCCAGGAGCGGCTGATGAGCGCTGTGACCCCCGCTGGAGGCGACACCGCGGCGGGCCGTTCCTGGCCCCAGGTGCTGAACGGACTGCTGGACGGCCGTGACCAGAGCGCCGACGACACGGCCTGGGCGATGGACCGGATCATGCGCGGCGAGGCCACCGACGCCCAGATCGCCGGTTTCGTCGTGGCGCTGCGGGCCAAGGGCGAGACGGTGGAGGAGATCACCGGCCTGGTCCGCGCGATGTACGACCACGCCAATGTCATCGAGGTGCCGGGCGAGACCGTCGACATCGTCGGCACCGGCGGCGACGGCGCCAAGACGGTCAACATCTCCACGATGTCGTCGATCGTCGTCGCCGGCACGGGCGCGAAGGTCGTCAAGCACGGCAACCGGGCCGCGTCCTCCGCCTCCGGGGCGTCCGACGTCCTGGAGAAGCTGGGCGTCAATCTGGGGCTGACGCCGCGGCGGGTGGCCCAGGTCGCCGAGGAGGCCGGGATCACCTTCTGCTTCGCGGTGAAGTTCCACCCTGCGCTGCGCCATGTGGCGGCGGCCCGGGGCCAGCTGGGCATCCGTACGGTCTTCAATTTCCTCGGTCCGCTGACCAACCCGGCGAAGGTGCGGGCGCAGGCGGTCGGCGTGGCCGACGCGCGGATGGCGCCGATCATCGCGGGCGTCTTCGCCGAGCGCGGCAACTCCTCCCTCGTCTTCCGGGGGGACGACGGCCTGGACGAGCTGACCACCACCTCCACCTCCCACGTCTGGGTGGTCCGGGACGGCAAGGTGTCCGAGGAGACCTTCGACCCGCGGGACGTCGGCATCGAGCTGGTGCCCGTCGAGGCCCTGCGCGGGGGCGACCCGTCCTTCAACGCCGAGGTCGCCCGCCGTCTGCTGGACGGCGAGACCGGCCCGGTGCGCGACGCCGTGCTGCTGAACTCGGCGGCCGCGCTGGTCGCCCTGGAGCCGGGCTCCGGGACGCTGGCGGAGCAGCTGCGCGCCGGCATGGACAGGGCCGCGCGGGCGATCGACTCCGGGGCGGCCAAGCGGGTGCTGGAGCGCTGGGCGGCCGCCAGCAACGCCTGATCCGCACACGGCACGGGACAGGGCGCGGTCCGCATTCCGGACCGCGCCTTGCGCGTCGAAGATCGTGTGGCAGGATGGTGGACCAGGTCATGAGCGACAGCCATGCGGCCCCGGCCGGCTGTCCGGCAACCCTCCGTCCGTGGCGGGGTGCCCCGGGTGAGGACCAGGTCGTGGACAGCAAGGTCCACGGCAAGCGCGGACCCCTCGCACGCTTTTCCGATGAGCGTGGGGCCAGGGGTCCTGGTCGTTCGAGGGAGCCTTCCGTGAGCAAGCGAATGCGTTAGGGCGTCGAGCCCCGCCTCCGCACACCCCTTTCACCTTCCTCCGTGCCGGAGCGTCCCGCGTGCTTGAGCCGCAGCCGCTCGCACGGTGATTCCGCTTGCCTCTCACAGGAGTTCGCCATGTCCGTCGCCACCGCTGCCCCTGCCCCCGCCCCCGCCGTCTGCCCCCCGCTGCCCGTGCTGGGCCGGGACGTCACCGTTCCGCTCGTCACCGGCGGCGAGGCCGGGTACGCCGCGCTCGACTACGCGGCCAGCGCCCCCGCCCTCCAGCGCGTCTGGGACGACGTGGCCGCCTACGCGCCGTACTACGGAAGCGTCCACCGCGGCGCCGGCCACCTCTCCCAGCTCTCCACCGACCTGTTCGAGAAGGCCCGGGAGACCGTCGCGGGTTTCCTCGGCTGCCGCCCGGGCGACCAGGTGGTCTTCACCCGGTCCACCACCGACTCCCTCAACCTCCTGGCCCGCGCGCTGCCGGCCGGCTGCCGGGTCTTCGTCTTCGAGACCGAGCACCACGCCGCGCTGCTGCCGTGGCCGGACGCCGGCGTCACCGTCCTCGACGCGCCGCGCACCCCGCGGCAGGCCGTGGAGACCCTGGAGCGGGCCCTGGCGGACCGCGACCCCCACGGTCCGGCCCTGGTCTGCGTCACCGGCGCCTCCAACGTCACCGGCGAGCTGTGGCCGGTGCGGGAACTGGCCGCCGCCGCGCACGCGCACGGCGCCCGGATCGTCCTGGACGCCGCCCAGCTCGCGCCGCACCACCCGGTGTCGGTCACCGACCTCGACGTCGACTGGGTCGCCTTCTCCGGCCACAAGCTGTACGCGCCCTTCGGCTCCGGCGTCCTGGCCGGCCGCGCCGACTGGCTGCGGGCCGCCGAGCCGTACCTGGCGGGCGGCGGCGCGAGCCGCGGTGTCGCCCGGCGCGCCGACGGGGGAGTGGAGGTGGAGTGGCACGAGAGCGCCGCCCGCCACGAGGCCGGCTCGCCCAACGTGATCGGCGCCTACGCCGTCGCCTCGGCCTGCCGGGCCCTCACCGAGGCCGGCTTCGACACGCTCGTCGCCCGCGAGCAGCACCTGCTGCGCAGGCTCAGGGCGGGCCTCGCCGAGGTGCCCGGGGTGCGGGTGCTCTCCCTCTTCGGCGACGACGCGCCCCGGGTCGGTGTGCTGTCCTTCGTCGTCGAGGGCTGGAACAGCTCCCACTTCGCGGCCGCGCTCTCCGCCGAGTACGGCATCGGCGTCCGCGACGGCCTCTTCTGCGCCCACCCCCTGCTCCGTACGCTGCTCGGCGCGGGAGCGGGGGCGCGAGGAGGGTGCGGCTCCCCGGAGACCGCCGCCGGCGAGCGCTCCCCGCACGCCGTCCGCGTCAGCTTCGGCGCCGGCACCCCCGACGAGCACATCGACCGCTTCCTGAGCGCGGTGCGGGAACTCGTCCGGGACGGCGCGCGCTGGACGTACCGCACGGAGGGCGGCCGCTGCGTGCCGGTGGTCTAGCTTCGCGCCGGTGGTCGAGGAGCCCGGTCCGGGCCCGAGGGCCCGGTCAGGAGTCCAGCCCGATGGCGAAGGCCGCCTCCAGGTCGTGCTGGGAGTACGTACGGAAGGCCACGTGGGTGTCCGTGGCCTCCACACCCGGGATCTTGCTGATCCGGCCGGGGATGACCTCGGCGAGGTCCTCGTGCTCCCGCACCCGCACCATGGCGATCAGGTCGTAGGTGCCGGTGACGGAGAAGACCTCGCTCACGGAGTCCAGCGACGCGATCTGCTCGGCGATCTCGGGGATCCGGTCCACGCTGGTCTTGATGAGCACGATCGCGGTGATCACGGCTGGTTCTCTCCCTCGGGGGCCGGAGCAGGGGCGGACCTCACAATAGTCGCCCGGCCGAACCGGGCCCACGCGAAGCCGAAGCCGAGCCCGAAGCCGACCAGGTGCGCCAGGTAGGCCACCTGCGGCCCCTGGGCGGTCCGCCCGGCCGCCATCCACTGCAGAGCCGCCCAGAAGGGCAGCACCACCCAGGCCGGGAAGCGCAGCGGCAGGAAGAACAGGAACGGGAAGAGACTGGTCACCCGGGCCCTGGGGAACAGGTACAGAAACGCGCCGAGGACCGCCGAGATCGCGCCGGACGCCCCCACCAGGGTCTGTCCGGACGCGGCGTTGGCGGCCGCGTAGCCAAGGAGGGCCAGGTAGCCGCAGCCGACGTAGAACAGCGTGAACTGCAGGCGGCCCATCCGTTCCTCGGTCATCGTCCCGAAGACGTAGAGGAAGAGCATGTTGCCGAGCAGATGCACCCAGCTGCCGTGCACGAACAGGGCCGTCGCCGGGGTCAGGGCGGCCCGCGGCGCGCCCTCGAACAGCTCGGTGGGGATCACCCCCCAGCGGCGGAAGTAGGCCCGCTGGGCGGCGAGCAGCCCGTCGCCGGTGCCGTACGCCGGATCGAGTCCCGCCGCCGGACCGGCCAGGAAGACCAGGCAGCACAGGAGGATCAGGACGTACGTCATCGGCGCCGGCGCGCTCCGCACCGCCCTGACCACCCGGGCCGTCATGCCCGCCGCCGCACTTCCGTTGCCGCTCACGGAACAGAGCATGGCGTAATGGGACGCACCGGCGCAGACCGCCTCGCCGCCGTGGACGGACGGGCGGCGAGGCGGCGCCACGCCGTAGGGTTACGAGCCACACGCGCCGGGGAAGCCGGGGCGTCACACACTGGTAAGGAAGGCGAACAGCCACGATGACGGTTCCCCTGCCGACCGCCACGACGCGGTGGCGCTGCGCCCTGTGCGGCAATCTCACCCGCTTCGACGTGACGCGCTCGTCGAAGGTCGTCGAGTACGTGCACCTCGATCTGGCCGGCGAGCCCACGGTCGAGGAGCGCGAAGTGGTCAGTGAGACCATCGAGTCGGTGCGCTGCCGCTGGTGCAACGCGGTGGACCAGGTCGAACTCGTGGACAGGCCGGGCGCCGCCTCCTGAGCGGAGCCGGCCCCGCAACCGTGGTCCCCGCGGGGGATCACACCGGACATTGGGGTGACGGATGGTGGAGACACACGGCGGGGGGCCGGGCGACGGCGCCGCTGAGGTGCTCGACCGTCCGCTGCCCGACGGCGTGCGCCGCAGGGTGGTGCAGATCGTGTCCGACGCGTTCGGCGGGCTGACCTTCACCGAGCTGCCGGCGCAGCTGCGGCAGTACGCCCGGTTCACCCCGAACCGGCGGGCGAAGTTCGCGGGCAACGCCATGGCGGCGGCGCTGGAGACCGACGCGCTGTTCCGGCAGCGCGTCGGGGACAAGTTCAGAGAGGCCCAGCCGGAGCTGTCCGCCGCCCTGGACTCCGGCTCCCCGCCTCCGGCCGCGGACCCGCTCGACGTGGCGGCCGCGGCCTACGTGCTGCGCGCCACGGGCTGGGTGAAGCTGGTGACCGCCGCCGGCGAGGAGGCCCAGCGGGCGGACGCCGAGCGTGCCGACGAGGAGAGCAGGGCCGAGCTGGAGCGGCTGCGTGAGGAGCTCGACCGGGCCCGCGAGCAGACCCGGGCCGAGACCGAGCGGCTGCGGGCCGAGCTGGACGCGGCCAAGAAGGAGGCGGAGTCCCTGCACCGCAAGCTGCGGGCCGCGCTCAGCGACGTCAAGCGGGGCGAGGCCGCGCTGCGCAAGGTCCGGGGCGAGACCGAGGCGCTGCGGGCCGACGGGCAGGCGCAGGTGTCGGCCGCGGAGAGCGAGACCCGGCGCCTCAAGGCCCGCCTCGGCGAGGCGGAGGCGGCCCTGGAGGCCACCCGCCGGGCCGCCCGCGAGGGCCGCAGCGTCGAGGACATGCGGGTACGGCTGCTGCTGGACACCGTGCTGGACGCCGCCCAGGGGCTGCGCCGGGAACTGGCGCTGCCGCCGGTCTCCGTACGCCCCGCGGAGACCGTGGACGCGGTCGAGCCGGGACGGATGACCCCCAAGGACATCGCCGCCCGCGCGCTGTCGGAGAACGACCCCGCCATCCTCGACCAGCTTCTCGCGCTGCCGCAGGCGCATCTGGTCGTCGACGGCTACAACGTGACCAAGACCGGCTATCCGCAGATGCCGCTGGAGAAGCAGCGGCTGCGGCTGCTGGGCCAGCTCTCGCAACTCGCCGCGCAGACCGGCGCCGAGGTCACCTGCGTCTTCGACGGGGCCGAGCTGGCGGCCCCGGTGCTGCTCGCGCCGCCGCGCGGGGTGCGCGTGCTGTTCTCCAAGCCGGGCGTCACCGCCGACGAGCTGATCCGCCAGCTGGTGCGCGCCGAGCCGCCGGGGCGGCCGGTGATCGTCGCCTCCACCGACCGCGAGGTGGCCGACGGGGTCGCCAGGGCGGGGGCGCGGCCGGTGGCGTCCGCGGTGCTCCTCAAGCGCCTGTCCCGCGGCTGAAATCGGGCGTAAGGCGCCCTGTATCCCAAGCGCAACGTAGCGCCGCAATGCCCGAATTGAGGGCTGCCTCGCGGCACGTAGCGTCAAGCGGGGCTCACTTGGTGTGAGTTGAGTGCAAAGAATGCATTGCGGGACGGGATTTTCTGGTGGGAGGATTTGAATTAATCACGATGAGGTCACTAGGGTCTGGCGTCGAACCTCCGAGCGGGTGATCACTCAGAAGAAGGAGCTCGCTTCCGTGGCGTCCCACCGTCGACCCAAGCAGCCCAGCCGTGCGCGCGTGACCGTGCTCACCACCGCGGCGGCTGCAGCCGTAGCCATCAGTGCTCAGGCCGCCAACGCGGCGCCCAGCGCCAAGCCGAGCAAGGACGAGGTCAAGGCCAAGGTCGACGCCCTCTACGAGCAGGCGGAGCAGGCCACCGAGAAGTTCAACGGGGCCAAGGAGAAGCAGGAGAAGCTCCAGAAGGAGATCTCCACCATCCAGGACAACGTCGCCCGCGGCCAGGAGGAGCTCAACAAGCTGCGCGACGGCCTCGGTTCGATGGCCGCAGGCCAGTACCGCACCGGCGGGATCGACCCCTCCGTCCAGCTGTTCCTCTCCTCGGACCCGGACGACTACCTCGACAAGGCCTCCACGCTCGACCAGTTGAGCAGCCAGCAGGTCGACGCGCTGAAGAAGATCCAGGACAAACAGCGCGAACTGGCCCAGGAGCGCGCCGAGGCCGCCGAGAAACTCAAGGACCTCGCCTCCACCCGCACCGAGCTGGGCAAGAAGAAGACGGAAGTCCAGAGCAAGCTCGCCGAGGCGCAGAAGCTGCTCAACTCCATGACCGCCAAGGAGAAGGCGGAGCTGGCGGCCGAGCAGGCGCGCGCCACCCGGGCCAGCGAGCGCAGCGTCCTGGACGGCAACACGCCCCCCGCCTCGGGCCGCGCGGGCGCCGCGTTCTCCGCCGCCCAGAGCAAGATCGGCTCGCCCTACGTCTACGGCGCCACCGGCCCGTCCTCCTTCGACTGCTCGGGCCTGACCTCCTGGGCCTACGCCCAGGCCGGCGTCTCCATCCCGCGCACCTCCCAGGCGCAGGCCAACATCGGCACCCGGATCTACTCGCAGAGCCAGCTCCAGGTCGGCGACCTGGTGTTCTTCTTCAACGACATCCACCACGTGGGCCTGTACGCCGGCAACGGCCAGATCCTGCACGCCCCGCGCACCGGCACGGTCGTCCGCTACGAGTCGATGAGCACCATCGGCGGCCCGTTCATGTTCGGCGTCCGCGTCTGACACCGCTCCCGGATCCAGCGGTCGTACCGTCCGAACGGGCGAATCACCACGACCCGCGCTGACCCCCGCGCCCCGCCGATGACCTGCGTCAGAGGCGGGGCGCCGCGTTGTGCGCCCGCCCGCCGCACGTGGCCCGGGCCGGTCCGCGCGGCTACTGTCTGGCGCGTTTCCCCCAGCCGCGGGGGCGGCCCTCCGTCCCGGCGCCGGGAGACGGTCATGTCCGCCAGCGGAAGGAGTCGGCTTCCCGTGGGGTCTCATCGCCGCCATGCACCGTCCGGGTTCGACCGGGGCGCCGGTGCCGCGCTCTGCGCGCTGTCCGCCGCGGCCGCCGCGCTGGGCGCCGTCCCGGCCGTCGCCGCACCGCACGTACCCACCCGGGCCGAGGTGGACCGCCTGTACGAGGAGGCCGAGAAGGCGACCGAGGCGTACAACCGGGCCGGGGAGCGCGCGGGCCTGCTGCGCCGTCAGGTGCGCTACTCCCAGGACCGCGTCGCCCGGCAGCAGCAGCGCGTCAACGACCTGCGGGGGACGCTGGGCGCGCTGGCCGGCGCGGAGTACCGTTCCGGCGGCCTCGACCCGTCGCTGGCCCTGCTGTTCGCCGACGACCCGGCCGACTACCTCGACAAGGCGTCCGTGCTCGGCCGGATCAACGCCCACCAGGCCGGCGAGCTCGCGGACCTGCGCAAGGCGCTGCGCGAACTCACCCAGGAGCGCGCCGAGGCGTCCCGCGCCCTCGGCGAGCTGGAGAGGAGCCGCGGGGCCGCCGCCGCCCACAAGCGGACCGTGGAGCGGAAGCTCGCCCGGGCCCGGCTGCTGTTGCAGGCGCTTCCCCCGGCGGAGCGCGCGGCCTACGACCGGGCCTCCCGCTCGGGCCGCGACGATCTCTCCGGCCTGATCGAGGGCCCGGCCGCCTCCGCCCGGGCGGCCGCGGCCCTCGCCGCCGCCCGCTCCGCCCTCGGCCGCCCCTACGTCTGGGGCGCCAACGGCCCCTCCACCTTCGACTGTTCGGGCCTCATGCAGTGGTCGTACGCGCAGGCCGGGGTGCAACTGCCGCGCACCTCGCAGGAACAGCGGTACGCCGGGCGGCGGATCCCGCTCTCCGAGGCCCGCCCCGGCGACCTCGTCGTCTACCGGTCCGACGCCGGCCATATCGCCATGTACGTCGGCGGCGGCCGGGTCATCCACGCCCCCCATCCCGGCGCGCCCGTGCGCTACGACCCGGTGGACATGATGCCGATCTCGTCGGTCACCAGGGTCTGACGCCAGCCGGTGCACCGCCGTACGATCGTGAAATGGCTGGTCGACGGCGGGCATCGGGATCTGCGGCGGTGGCGCTCTGCCTGCTGCTGACGTCGCTGACGGCCTGCGGCGGCCGGTCCGCGGCCGACACCGCCCGGGCGCAGGTGCAGGACGTGCTCGACCGACGGGCGCGGGCGGTCCTCCACCACGACGAGCGGGCGTACGCCGCCACCGGCGACCGGGCCTCGTACGCCGACCTGCGGGCGGTGCCGTTCGCCGACTGGTCCTACCGCCTGACCGGACTGCACCGCGGGGGCGGCACGGCCACCGCCGACGCGGAGCTGCGCTACCGGGTGACCGGGTACGACCGCGCGCCCGTCGTCGCGGGCCGCAGGCTCACCCTGCACGCCGGGCCCGGCGGGACGTGGCGCGTGGACTCCGACCGGCCCGCGACGAAGGCCGCCCAGCAGCTGTGGGACCAGGGCGCGGTCTCGGTGGTCCGGGGACGGCACGGCATCGTCCTCGGGGTCGGGCAGAGCGGCCGGGCTCTGCACGGCTACGCGGACCTGGCCGACCGGGCGGTGCCCGCGGTGTCCGACGCGTGGGGCGCCGGCTGGAGCCGCCGGGTGGTGGTGCTCGTCCCGAAGTCCCTGGAGGGGATGGCCGGGCTGCTCGGCTCGCCCGCCTCCGGATACCGCGGGATCGCCGCCGTCACCACCGGCGAGGCGGGAGGCTCGGGCCGCGCCCCCGCCGACCGGATCATCGTCAACCCCGACGCCTACGGGATGCTCGGCCCGCTCGGCAGACAGGTCGTGCTCACCCACGAGACGACCCATGTCGCCACCCGCGCCCGCACCAACCCGGCCACCCCGCTGTGGCTCTCCGAGGGGTACGCCGACTGGGTCGGCTACCGCGGCACCGGGCGCACCCCGGTCCAGGCCGCGCCCGAGCTGCGGAGCGCCGTGGCCGAGGGACGGGTGCCCGCGGCGCTCCCGGCCGACCGCGCCTTCGGCTTCGCCGGGGACGCGACCCGGCTCGCGGAGGCCTACGAGGGCGGCTGGATGGCCTGCCGGATGATCGCCGGCCAGTGGGGCGAGGACCGGCTGCGCGCCTTCTACCAGGCCGTGGGCGGGCACCACCGGCGCCCCGGCGCGGTGGAGGACGCCCTGCACCGGGTGCTGGGGACGAACCTGGCGGACTTCACCGCGCGGTGGCGGGCGTATCTGCGGGAGGGACTCGGGTGAGCGGCGTGTCCTCGGGAGGGGCCCGGGTGAGCCGGGTGTCCGGGGGAGGCGCCCCGTGGTGCGGCGCCGGGCCCGCTCCGGCGGGCGGCGGCGGGCGGGCGGCGGCGGCCGTGTCGGTCCGTCCGCCCGGGGTTGGATAGGGTCGGCGGCGATGCACAAGACCCTGATCGTCACCAACGACTTCCCGCCCCGCCCGGGCGGCATCCAGGCGTTCCTGCACAACATGGCGCTGCGGATGGACCCGGAGCGGCTGGTCGTCTACGCCTCCACCTGGAAGCGCGGCCGGGAGGGCGCCGAGGCGACCGCCGCCTTCGACGCGGAACAGCCCTTCACCGTCGTACGCGACCGCACGACGATGCTGCTGCCGACCCCGGGGGCTACCCGGCGCGCGGTCGGGCTGCTGCGCGAGCACGGATGCAGCTCGGTGTGGTTCGGGGCGGCCGCGCCGCTCGGCCTCATGGCGCCGGCGCTGCGCCGGGCCGGCGCGAAGCGGCTGGTGGCCACCACCCACGGCCACGAGGCGGGATGGGCGCAACTGCCCGCCGCCCGGGGGCTGCTGCGCCGGATCGGGGAGGCGACGGACACCCTCACCTACCTCGGCGAGTACACCCGCTCCCGGATCGCCGGCGCGCTGACCCCCGCGGCCGCCGGACGGATGGTCCAACTGCCGCCCGGCGTCGACGAGAAGACCTTCCACCCCGGTTCCGGCGGCGACGAGGTGCGGGCCCGGCTCGGGCTCACCGACCGGCCCGTCGTCGTGTGCGTCTCCCGGCTCGTGCCGCGCAAGGGCCAGGACACCCTCATCCGTGCCCTGCCCCGGATCCTGTCCGCCGAGCCGGACGCCGTGCTGCTGATCGTCGGCGGCGGGCCGTACGAGAAGGACCTGCGCCGGCTCGCGCAGGAGACCGGGGTGGCCGGCTCCGTCCGCTTCACCGGCGCGGTGCCCTGGGCGGAGCTGCCCGCGCACTACGGCGCCGGTGACGTGTTCGCCATGCCGTGCCGCACCCGGCGCGGCGGGCTGGACGTCGAGGGGCTCGGCATCGTCTACCTGGAGGCGTCCGCGACCGGACTGCCCGTGGTCGCCGGCGACTCCGGAGGCGCGCCCGACGCGGTGCTCGACGGCGAGACCGGCTGGGTGGTGCGCGGCGGCTCCCCGCAGGACGTCGCCGACCGCGTCGTCGCGCTGCTCGGCGACGCCGCGCTGCGCCGCCGGATGGGCGAGCGGGGGCGGCAGTGGGTCGAGACGAAGTGGCGCTGGGACCTGCTGGCCGGGGCGCTGGAGGAGCTGCTGTAGCGCGTCCGCGCCGCCGCGAGGCCCCCCGCCCCCGCAGCCGCGAGGCCTCCGCTCCGCCGCCCGGCCTTCGCCCCGCCGCGCCTCGGGCCGGCCCGGAAGGCCATCGCGCTCTCCGAACGGACGACGGCGCGGGTCCTCGCCGAGGACACCGCGCCGTCAACCGCCGCAGGGCGGCTACTTCGCGTAGATCGCCTCGATCTCGTCCGCGTAGTCCTTCGCGACCACGTTCCGCTTCAGCTTCAGCGACGGCGTGAGGTGGCCCGACTCCTCCGTGAACTGGGAGGACAGCACGCGGAACTTCCGCACCGATTCCGCCTTCGACACCGCGGCGTTGCCGTCGTCGACCGCGTCCTGGATCGCCGCGAGCAGGTCCGGGTCCTCGCGCAGCGACGCCGCGGTGGAGCCCGCCGGCTTGCCGTGCTCGGCGGCCCAGCGGCCCAGGAACTCCTCGTCCAGGGTGACCAGCGCGCCCACGAACGGCCGCCCGTCGCCCACCACCATGCACTCCGCGACCAGCGCGTGCGCCCGGATGCGGTCCTCGATCACGGCCGGGGCGACGTTCTTGCCGCCCGCGGTGACGATGATCTCCTTCTTGCGGCCGGTGATCCTGAGGTAGCCGTCCTCGTCGAGGGTGCCGATGTCACCGGTGTGGAACCAGCCGTCGGCCAGCGCCTCCGCGGTCGCTCCGGGGTTGTTCCAGTACTCCTTGAACAGGTGCTCGCCGTGCAGCAGCACCTCCCCGTCGTCCGCGATGCGGATGACCGAGCCGGGCAGCGGCTGCCCGACCGTGCCGATCTTCTGCCGGTCCCAGGGGTTGAAGGCGGTCGCCGCGCAGGACTCGGTCAGGCCGTAGCCCTCGAGGACGGTGAAGCCGATGCCGCGGAAGAAGTGCCCGAGGCGCTCGCCGAGCGGGGCGCCGCCGGAGATCGCGTACTCGCCGCGGCCGCCGAGGACCGCGCGCAGCTTGCCGTAGACGAGCTTGTCGAAGGTCTTGTGCTTGATCCGCAGGCCGAGCGACGGGCCCGAGGGGGTGTCCAGCGCCTTGCTGTACGCGATCGCGGTGTCCGCGGCCTTGTCGAAGATCTTGCCCTTGCCGTCCGCCTGGGCCTTGGCGCGCGCCGAGTTGTAGACCTTCTCGAAGACGCGCGGGACGCCCAGCACCAGCGTCGGCCGGAAGGCGGCCAGTTCGTCGGTGAGGTTCTTGATGTCCGGGACGCAGCCCAGCTTGATCGGCGCCATCATCGGCGCGATCTGCACCAGCCGCCCGAAGACGTGCGCGAGCGGCAGGAAGAGCAGCACCGAGCACTCGCCGGTCCGGAAGAGCGGGCGCAGCCGCTCGACGATGTTGCCGCACTCGGCGAAGAAGCTGCGGTGGGAGAGCACGCAGCCCTTGGGGCGGCCGGTGGTGCCGGAGGTGTAGACGATGGTCGCCGCGTCGTCGGCCTTCGCCAGCGAGCTGCGCTCCTCGACGGTAGCGTCGCTGATGTCCTGTCCGGCGCGCGCGAGTTCCTCGAGACCGCCGGCCTCGATCTGCCAGACGTGCTTCAGCGCGGGCAGCGTCGCGCGCACCGACTCGACGGCGGCGGCGTGGCCGTCCAGTTCCACGACACAGGCCGTCGCGCCGGAGTCGCTGAGGATCCACTGCACCTGCTCGGGCGAACTGGTCTCGTACACCGGTACGGTGACCGCGCCCGCGCACCAGATCGCGAAGTCCAGCAGCGTCCACTCGTAGCGCGTGCGGGACATCAGGCCCACCCGGTCGCCGGGCCGGATGCCGGAGGCGATGAGTCCCTTGGCGGCGGCGTGGACCTCGGCCAGGAAGGCGGTGGCGGTCACGTCCTGCCACGTGCCGCCCGCCTTGCGCGCGATGACGGCGACGTCGGGGTGCTGCGCGGCGTTTCTGCGGACGATGTCGGTCAGATTCCCGTCCGCGGGGACCTCGTACAAAGCCGGAAGGCTGAACTCGCGCAAGACTGCTGCTCCTCATAGGGCGCCGGCGCCACGACGTTGTGTGATGCGACGGTCCGGTCCAAGGCTCGGTCGGATGCCCGGGGCTTCGCCAGCGGCCGCGAGGGCGCGGTGGTTGAAATCCAGAGCACGACTGGACGGCCCGGACGTTACCCGCCGGTATGGCTTCTTCGACAGGGGGCCCGGCGAGATGTTCGCCGCGTCACACGGATTGATGTTCCTTCGCGCACAGTAGTCGACGTATGAACTGACTGGCCAGTAACCCAGGGTTCGGCGGTCCCTGTTCACGTATGCCGCACAGGCATACGCTTGATCGCCATGGCATCCACATCAGCCGGTGGGCGGGGGACACGCGTCCACGTGGTCAGCGACGTCCACGGCAACGTCCGTGACCTGGCCCGGGCCGGCGAGGGGGCGGACGCGCTGGTCTGCCTCGGCGACCTGATCCTCTTCCTCGACTACGCCGACCACTCGCGCGGCATCTTCCCCGACCTGTTCGGCGTGGAGAACGCCCACCGGCTGGTCGAGCTGCGCACCGCCCGCCGCTTCGCCGAGGCCCGGGAGCTCGGCGCCCGCCTGTGGGCGGGCATCGACGGGGACCGGGCCGCGGTGATCGAGCGGGCGGTGCGCAAGCAGTACACCGAGCTCTTCGCCGCGTTCCCCACCCCTACGTACGCCACCTACGGCAACGTCGACATGCCGCCCCTGTGGCGCGAGTACGCCCGTCCCGGCACCCGCGTGCTCGACGGGGAGCGGGTGGAGATCCACGGCCGGGTCTTCGGCTTCGTCGGCGGTGGACTCAGGACGCCCATGCGGACGCCGTACGAGATCGACGACGAGGAGTACGCGGCGAAGATCGAGGCCGTCGGCGAGGTGGACGTGCTCTGCACGCACATCCCGCCCGAGGTGCCGGAGCTCGTCTACGACACCGTGGCCCGCCGCTTCGAACGCGGCAGCCGGGCGCTGCTGGACGCGATCCGCCGGACCAGGCCCCGGTACGCGCTCTTCGGCCATGTCCACCAGCCGCTGGTGCGCCGGATGCGGATCGGCGCCACCGAGTGCGTGAACGTGGGGCACTTCGCCGGGAGCGGCAAACCGTGGGTCCTGCGGTGGTGAGGGATCCGGCCGATGCGCCCGGACGGGGGTGACGTCCGCCGTACGGCCGCGCGGTAGCCTTCACGCTGCACACCCGTGCGCACGACGACCTCTTCCCCGAGCCCTCCACGCGCGGGCGGGGGAGACCCCATACGGCCCGCATCTGGAGGAGCCACGGCGATGGCGGAACACACCAGCTCGAGCATCACGATCGAGGCGGCACCGGCCGACGTCATGGGGGTGATCGCCGACTTCGCCCGCTACCCGGACTGGACCGGCGAGGTGAAGGAGGCCGAGGTCCTCGTCACCGACCCCCAGGGCCGCGCCGAGCAGGTCCGCCTCGTCATGGACGCGGGCGCCATCAAGGACGACCAGACCCTCGCCTACACCTGGACCGGGGACAACGAGGTCTCCTGGACCCTGGTGAAGTCGCAGATGCTCCGCTCCCTGGACGGCACCTACCTCCTCAAGCCGGCGGGCGCGGGCGCCACCGAGGTGACCTACCGGCTCACCGTCGACGTCAAGATCCCCATGCTGGGCATGATCAAGCGCAAGGCCGAGAAGGTCATCATCGACCGGGCGCTGGCGGGTCTGAAGAAGCGCGTGGAGTCCGGCGCCGCGTAACCCGGCGGCGATCCGGGAGCGGGCGCGCGGCGCTCGCGACGGTCCACGGGCCGCGTGCGCGGGTACCGTTCACCTCCATGCGCACCCTCCTGATCACGGGCCCGGGCGGCAGCGGCCGTACCACCGTCGCCGCCGCCACCGCCCTGGCCGCCGCCCGTGACGGCACGTCCACCCTCGTCCTCAGCGCCGACCGCACGGACAGCCTCGGCGCGGCGCTCGGCGTGGCCACGGGCGCCCGGCCGGTCCCCGTCGAGTCCGGCCTCACCGCCTGGCGCCCCGACGCCGCCGCGGGGTTCCGCGACGACCTCGCCGCCTTCCAGAGCCGCGCGTCGGGCGTCCTCGACCTCCTCGGGGCCGCGCGCCTCGACGCCGAGGAGGTCACCCCGCTGCCCGGTGCCGAGGAACTCGCCCTGCTGCGCGCGCTGCGCGACGCGGCGCTGTCGGAGCGGTTCGAGCTGCTGGTCGTCGACCTGCCGCCCGCCCCGCAGGCCCTCGCCCTGCTCGCCCTCCCCGAGGAACTGCGCCGCTACCTGCGCCGGCTGCTGCCGCCCGAGCGTCAGGCGGCCCGCGCCCTGCGCCCCGTCCTCGGCCGCCTCGCCGGCGTCCCCATGCCCGCCGAGTGGCTCTACGAGACGGCCTCCCGCTGGGACGTCGAACTCGCCGCCGTCGAAGCGGTCGTCGCCGACCGCGGCACCGCCGTGCGCCTGGTCGCCGAGCCCGGTCCGGCCGGCGCCGAGGCCGTGCGCACCACCGCCCTCGGCCTCGCCCTGCGCGGACTGCGCACCGAGTCCCTGGTCGCCACCCGGGTGCTGCCCGAGCCCGCCGCGGACTCCTGGCTCGCCGGCCCCGTCGCCCAGCAACGCAAGATCCTCGACGAGTGGCAGGAGTCCCACACAATCCACCGGGCCGCCCACCTCGGCCGCGACCCGCGCGGCCCGGACGACCTGGCCGCCCTCGCCGTGCCCGGCGTCAATCCGGAGCCCACCCCGGTCGAGTGGCCCGTCACCGACCGCCTCGCCGAGGACGGCGTGCTGGTCTGGCACCTGCCGCTGCCCGGCGCCATACGGGACGAGCTGGACCTCGTCCGCCGCGGCGACGAACTCGTCGTCACCGCGGGGCAGTTCCGCCGGATCGTTCCGCTGCCCTCCGCGCTGCGCCGCTGCACCGTGGACGGGGCCGCGCTGCGCGAGGACGAGCTGCGCGTCCGCTTCGTGCCGGACCCCCGGCTGTGGCCCCGGGACAGGTGAACCGCATACGCCCGTTCGGGTAACGTCGTAGGGACGAACCGTAGTCAGGAGTCCGTCATGAGCGAAGAGCGCCCCACGCCCGGCACCGCTCAGGAGGATGCGGCCGGCGAGGCGCCCCGCGCCGCCGACGCCGACGCCTGGGCCACCGCGTGCGCGGAGGACCTCGCCGCGGAGAAGGCCCGCCGCCGCTCGGAGTACGGCCGGCCCCCGGGCTCGGCCGCCGAGGAGCTGCGCAAGCTCGTCGACACCGTCGCCGACCGGCTGTCGTCGATGCGGTCCCCGCTGTTCGGCGCGGTCGCCGGGCCGGCCGCCCAGGAGATGGTGCGCCAGGCCGTCCAGCAGGCCAGGGCGGCCGTCGAGCCCGTCATCGAGCGCAACCCCGACGTCTTCGACCACCTGGCGGCGGCCGGCGGCGAGCTGCTCGCCGCCTACCGCAGCGCCGTCCAGGCCCAGGAGCGCCGCTGGACCGGCCGCGCGGACGACCCGGAGGGCCCCCCGCGCGCCGACGGCCCGGCGGACCCGCGCGACCGCCGGGACCCGGGCGAGGGCACCGGACCCGGGCAGCGCATCGACCTGGACTGAGGGCACCCGGTCCCGCCCCCGGCCCGTACCGGCCGCGGCCGGACCCGTCCGCCCGGCGGACGACGCGAATTCGACGCCAGGGCCTCGGGTACGGTTGGCCGTAGCGGGGCTCGACCGGAACTGAGGGATTCATGGGACTCACCATCGGCGTCGACATCGGCGGCACGAAGATCGCGGCCGGCGTGGTCGACGAGGAAGGCAACATCCTCTCGACCTTCAAGGTGCCCACCCCCACCACGCCCGAGGCCATCGTGGACGCCATCGCGTCGGCCGTGGAGGGCGCACGCGCGGGGCACGACATCGTCGGTGTGGGCATCGGCGCCGCGGGCTACGTCAACCGGCAGCGCTCGACGGTCTACTTCGCGCCCAACATCGACTGGCGCCAGGAGCCGCTGAAGGACGAGGTCGAGGCCCGCGTCGGCCTGCCGGTCGTCGTGGAGAACGACGCGAACGCCGCCGCCTGGGGCGAGTACAAGTTCGGTGCCGGCAAGGGCCACCGCAACGTCATCTGCATCACGCTCGGCACCGGTCTCGGCGGCGGCATCATCATCGGCAACAAGCTGCGCCGCGGCCACTTCGGCGTGGCCGCCGAGTTCGGGCACATCCGGATGGTGCCGGACGGCCTGCTCTGCGGCTGCGGCAGCCAGGGCTGCTGGGAGCAGTACGCCTCGGGCCGCGCCCTGGTGCGGTACGCCAAGCAGCGGGCCAACGCCACCCCGGAGAACGCGGACGTGCTGCTGTCGCTGGGCGACGGCACCCCGGACGGCATCGAGGGCAAGCACATCTCGATGGCCGCGCGCCAGGGCTGCCCGGTGGCCGTGGACTCCTACCGCGAGCTGGCCCGCTGGGCCGGCGCGGGCCTGGCCGACCTGGCCTCCCTCTTCGACCCGTCCGCCTTCATCGTCGGCGGCGGCCTCTCCGACGAGGGCGAGCTGGTCCTGGACCCGATCCGCAAGTCGTACAAGCGCTGGCTGGTGGGCGGCAACTGGCGCCCGGTCGCCGACGTGATCGCCGCCCAGCTCGGCAACAAGGCCGGCCTGGTGGGCGCGGCCGACCTGGCCCGGGAGCCGGACCCGATCATGTAGGGAGCCCGTGGGGCACACGGGGGCGCGGGGCCCGCGGACAGGCGGCTGTGCCGCGCGGGCGCGACCGGCCGGCGACGACCGGCGGTCGCGCGCCGACCCCGCCCCCCGACCCGCGGGGCGTACATTGATCCACATGGAGCTGCTTCCCAACTCCCGCACCGAGCCCGACGGTTCCGCCGTCGTCCGCGTCCTGAGCTACAACATCCGCTCGATGCGCGACGACACCGACGCCCTCGCCCGGGTGATCGGCGCCTGCGCGCCCGATCTCGTCCTGGTCCAGGAGGCGCCCCGTTTCTTCCGCTGGCGCAAGAAGCTGGCCCGGCTGGCGGCCGCGTCCGGACTGGTGATCCTCTCCGGTGGCGCCCCCGCGGCCGGGCCCGCCCTGCTGTGCGGGCTGCGGGCCACCGTGGAGCGGACCGAGGACGTGCTGCTGCCGCTCACCCCGGGCGAGCACCGGCGCGGTCTCGCCACCGCGGTCGTCCGGTTCGGCGGCGCCCGGCTGGGCGTCCTGAGCTGCCATCTCTCGCTCCGGCCGGACGAGCGGTACGCGCAGGGCGGGATGCTCCTGGACCGGCTGGCGGCGATGGGCGTGGAGCACGCGATCGCGGGCGGCGACCTCAACGAGCGGCCGGACGGCCCGACCTTCCGGCGTCTCGCGGACGGCCTCCAGGACGGCTGGGCCACCAAGCCCTGGGGCGGCGAGCACACCTGGACGCCCGCCGACCCCTACCAGCGGATCGACGCCGTCTTCGCCACCCGCGGCATCGAGGTGCTCGGCTGCGGGGTGCCGCACGGCCACCCCGGTGTGAGCGAGGCGGACCTGCGGGCGGCGACGGACCACCTCCCGGTCCTGGCCGCCGTCCGGATCCCGGCCGTCTGACGGCGCGCGGCACCGAGGGCGCGGCGGCGGCCGTCAGACCACGGCCCCGCGCCCGGGGTTGTCGTCGTCCTCGTCGTCCGGCTTCATCCGCATCACCAGCGTCGCGAACCCGCCGAGGAAGCCGCCGATGCCGAGGGTGGCCAGCCACCACGTCATGTCCCAGCCGAACAGCACCGCCAGCAGAAGCAGCACCGGCCCGCCGAGCACCGCCAGCCACGCGAACTTCGCGGTGACGTCGGCGGCGGGCAGCGGCGGCGGCTCCGGCGGTACGAAGTGGCCCTCGTCGTCCTCGTCCCCGGACGGCTCGCGCGGGGAGTAGTCGCGCGGACCGACGCCGGGCGCGAAGGAGACGGAGCTGCCCAGCGGCCCACCGGGCGCCGGCCCCTCCCGCTCGGGCCGCCGCCGCTCGTCCGCGGACCGCGGCCGCTCCTCCCCGGGCTCCTCGTCGTTCGTCCCGAACGGGGGCAGCGCGAGGTCTTGGACCGGCTTGAACGGCTTCGCGCCCGGCGGGTCCGGCGGCTCCTCGCCGTACCCCGCGACGATCGCCGCCCAGGCGGCGGCCTCGTCGAGCGGGACGCCCCTCTCGTCCGGCTCGCGGCCCTCGCGGTCGGAGTCGTGCTCAGCCACCGGCGGTCGTCCCTTCCTTGCCGACACTGGGTGCGAGCCGGCCGACGAAGGCGAGGCTCTCCTCGAAGATCCGGTCCGCGTCGTGGTCCAACGTCGCCACGTGGTAGCTGCGTTCCAGCAGGATCTCCGTCACGTCCGTGGAGGAGACCCGGCTCAGCACGCGGGCCGAGTCGGCCGGCGGCACCACGTGGTCCTGCGGGCTGCGCAGCAGCAGCAGCGGCTGGGTGACCTGCGGCAGCTCGCGGTCGACCAGCCGGAAGAAGGTCCGGAGCGAGTGCGCGGCGTGCAGCGGCACCCGGTCGTACCCCAGTTCCGCGCTGCCCGGCAGGGCGATGTCGCTCGCGATCCCCTTCGTCGTGCGGACCAGGTGGCGGGCGACCGGAAGGGCGTACGCGGACAGGCCGTGCACCTTGTTGGCCGGGTTGACGACCACCACGCCGCCGACCGCGTCCCCGTGCCGGGCGGCCAGCCGCAGCGCCAGGGCTCCGCCCATGGACAGACCGGCCACGAACACCCGCGCGCAGCGCTCGCGCAGGCCGTACAGCGCGCGGTCCACCTCCGCGTACCAGTCCTGCCAGCCGGTGAGCTGGAGGTCCTCCCAGCGCGTGCCGTGGCCGGGCAGCAGCGGCAGCGACACCGTCAGGCCGCGCTCGGCCAGGTACTCGGCCCAGGGCCGCAGCGACTGCGGGGAGCCGGTGAAGCCGTGACAGAGAAGGACGCCTACCTCCCCGCCCTCGTGGCGGAACGGCTCGGCTCCCGGGAGGACCGGCACGTCGGTCTCCTGTTCGTGGTGTGGTCGGGCACATCGACCGCTGGCACGTCGTCGAGTGCAGGTACTTCACCGTACGCGACGGCACCGACACCGACCAGGGTCGTCGGCCCGTTCGACGGCACTTGGGGTTATGGTCTGATCGACACACACAGGAGGACTAGGTTGTTGTACGGCACGATGAAGGTGGCCATCGGGGGACCGCTGAAGGTCGCCTTCAGGCCCTGGGTGGAGGGCCTGGAGAACATCCCGGCCGAGGGCCCCGCCATACTGGCCAGCAATCACCTGTCCTTCTCGGACTCGTTCTTCCTGCCCACGATGCTGGACCGCAAGGTCACCTTCATCGCGAAGGCGGAGTACTTCACCACGCCCGGTGTGAAGGGCCGGCTCACCGCCGCCTTCTTCAAGGGCGTCGGCCAGCTCCCTGTGGACCGCTCGGGCGCCCGCGGCGCGGGCGAGGCGGCGATCAAGAGCGGCATCGAGGTGCTGGAGCGCGGCGAGCTGTTCGGCATCTACCCGGAGGGCACCCGCTCCCCGGACGGCCGCCTCTACCGCGGCAAGCCGGGCGGCCTCGCGCGCGTGGCGCTGGCCACCGGCGCGCCCGTCATCCCGGTAGCCATGATCGACACAGAGAAGATCCAGCCGCCCGGCAAGATCCTCCCGAAGCTGATGCGCCCGGGCATCCGCATCGGCAAGCCGCTGGACTTCCGCCGCTACCAGGGCATGGAGCACGACCGGTTCGTGCTGCGCGCGGTGACCGACGAGGTCATGTACGAGATCATGAAGCTCTCCGGCCAGGAGTACGTCGACATGTACGCGACCGCCGCCAAGCGGCAGATCGCGGAGGCGGCCAAGGCCGGGAAGGAAGCGGAGAAGGCGGCGAAGTCCGCGCTCGCGCAGGCCGAGAAGGAGCAGGCCGAGAAGGAGAAGAACGCCGCGAAGGGCGACCGCGCGGAGTAGCACCCGTTGCGGGAGCGGGGAGGGACCGGCGCCGGGGGCGGACAGCCGGACGAGGGGGGACATGGCCAGGCGCGAGCAAGTCATGAGGATGTCGGTCGAGCAGCCGCTGTGGCGGGCGCTCGGCGCCTACCGGGTGCTCACGATGTTCTACGCGGTCGGCCTGTTCGCCACCGCCTACGGCCGTTTCCCCCGCCCCGGCGTGGCCATCGGGTACTACGGGGTCCTGTTCGTGTGGACCCTGGCCACCCTGCCGAAGGTGGCGAACGCGGCGAGCTGCACCAAGCGCTTCCTGGCCGCCGACCTCACCCTCGCGCTCACCGGCATCCTGCTCACGCTGGTCGCCGACGCGCCCGAGCGGGTCGCGGACGGCGGCCCGACGCTGCCGTCGATATGGACGGCTGGCTCCGTCCTGGCCTTCGCCCTCAGGGGCGGCTGGCGCTGGGCCGCCTTCGCCTCCACCGCGGTCGCCCTGGTCAACCTGGCCGAACGCGGCACCCCGGCCCGCGACACCGTGCACAACGTGGTCCTGGTCTGGGTCGCCGCCATCGCCATCGGCTACGTCGTCGAGGTCGCCCGCGCCTCCGAGCGCACCCTCGCCCGCGCTCTGGAGATCGAGGCCGCCACCCGCGAACGGGAGCGGCTCGCCCGGGACATCCACGACGGCGTCCTGCAGGTCCTGGCCATGGTGCAGCGGCGCGGCGCGGTGGTCGGCGGCGAGGCGGCGGAGCTGGGCCGGCTCGCGGGCGAGCAGGAGGCGGCGCTGCGCACCCTGGTCTCCGGCGGGCTCGTCCCCGTCTCCCGGGTGTCGCGGGACGCGGCCGAGGGCGCCCTCGTGCACGCCGTGGAGGACGGCCCGGACGACGGCGCGGCGGCCGGCCCCGTCGATCTGCGCTCCCTGCTCGCCCCGTACGCCGGTGCGCGGACCGCCCTCTCCGAACCGGGCGCCCCGGTGCTCCTGCCGCCCGCCGCCGCCCGTGAGGTGGCCGCGGCCGTCGGCGCCGCGCTGGACAACGTCCGGCGGCACGCGGGCCGGGACGCCCGGGCGTGGATCCTGCTGGAGGACGAGCCGGAGTCGGTGACCGTGACGGTGCGCGACGACGGGCCCGGCATCCCCGCGGGACGGCTCGCCGAGGCCGAGGGCGAGGGCCGGCTCGGCGTGGCCCAGTCGATCCGCGGCCGGCTGCGCGACCTCGGCGGGACGGCCGAGCTGATCTCGGTCCCGGGCCAGGGCACCGAGGTCGAACTGACCGTCCCCAAGGGCGGCGACGGGGGCGGCGGCGCCGGCCGGGGCCGGCCCGGGCGCGGGGACGGGAACACGGACGGATCACGGGGGAAGGCGGAGCGGCGATGAGCGAGGATCGGGGCACGATCAAGGTCATGGTGGTCGACGACCACCCCATGTGGCGGGACGCCGTCGCCCGCGACCTGGCCGAGGCCGGCTTCGAGGTGGTCGCCACCGCGGGCGACGGCGAGCAGGCGGTGCGGCGGGCCGGAGCGGCCGCGCCGGACGTCCTGGTCCTCGACCTCAACCTGCCCGCGAAGCCCGGCGTGCAGGTCTGCAAGGAGCTCGTCGCCGCCGACCCGGCGCTGCGCGTGCTGGTGCTGTCCGCCAGCGGCGAGCACGCCGACGTCCTGGAGGCCGTGAAGTCCGGCGCGACGGGCTACCTGCTCAAGTCCGCCTCCACGGAGGAACTGCTGGACGCGGTGCGCCGCACGGCCGTCGGCGACCCGGTGTTCACCCCGGGCCTGGCCGGTCTGGTGCTCGGCGAGTACCGCCGCCTCGCCTCCGAGCCGGCGCCCGCCGCGGACGCCGACGAGCCCAAGGCCCCCCGGCTGACCGACCGCGAGACCGAGGTACTGCGCCTGGTGGCCAAGGGCCTGAGCTACAAGCAGATCGCCGAGCGCCTGGTCATCTCGCACCGCACGGTGCAGAACCACGTCCAGAACACCCTCGGCAAGCTCCAGTTGCACAACCGCGTGGAGCTGGTCCGGTACGCCATCGAGCGGGGGCTCGACGGGGAGTAAACCCGCGTACGCGGTGACCTCACCCTTTCGGGTGGATTTGCCCGCATCAACTACCGGACATTTCGGCGGAATTGGCTGTCCTGCCCTCGCAGAAGTGACGTGCGTCACCATTAGCCTGCCCCGCATCAGGCAACCGCGGCGAAGGGACATTTCCATGCGGGTCGGAGTACTGACCGGAGGCGGCGACTGCCCCGGGCTCAACGCCGTCATCCGGGGAGTCGTCCGCAAGGGCGTGCAGGAGTACGGCTACGACTTCGTCGGCTTCCGGGACGGCTGGCGGGGCCCCCTCGAGGGCGACACGGTCCCGCTCGACATCTCCGCGGTGCGCGGCATCCTGCCCCGCGGCGGCACCATCCTCGGCTCCTCGCGCACCAATCCGCTCAAGCAGGAGAACGGCATCCGGCGGATCAAGGAGAACCTCGCCAAGCAGGAGGTCGAGGCGCTCATCGCGATCGGCGGCGAGGACACCCTCGGCGTGGCCGCGGAGCTCTCCGGGGAGTACGGGGTGCCCTGTGTCGGCGTGCCGAAGACCATCGACAACGACCTGTCGGCCACCGACTACACCTTCGGCTTCGACACCGCGGTCGGCATCGCCACCGAGGCGATCGACCGGCTGCACACCACCGCCGAGTCCCACATGCGGGTCCTGGTCTGCGAGGTGATGGGCCGTCACGCCGGCTGGATCGCCCTGCACTCCGGTCTCGCGGGCGGCGCGAACGTCATCCTCATCCCCGAGCAGCGCTTCGACCTGGACCAGGTGTGCTCCTGGATCAACGCCCGGTTCACGGCGTCGTACGCCCCGATCGTGGTCGTCGCCGAGGGCGCCATGCCGAAGGACGGCCACATGGTGCTCAAGGACGAGTCGCTGGACTCCTTCGGGCACGTCCGGCTGTCCGGCGTCGGCGAGTGGCTGGCCAAGGAGATCGAGAAGCGCACCGGCAAGGAGGCCCGCACCACCGTGCTCGGGCACGTCCAGCGCGGCGGCACCCCGAGCGCCTTCGACCGCTGGCTCGCCACCCGGTTCGGGCTGCACGCCGTGGACTGCGTCCACGACGGCGACTTCGGCAAGATGGTCGCCCTGCGCGGCACCGACATCGTCCGCGTCCCGATCGGGGAGGCCACCGCGCGCCTGAAGACGGTCGACCCGAAGCTCTACGCCGAGATCGGCGTCTTCTTCGGCTGACCGGTCCGGCCGGTCCGGCTCACGGGGAGGTCCAGGGGCGGCTGCCCCCGGTGGGCGCGGGGGCACGTATATTCGCCGGTACCAGACAGTTCCGGCGCCAACCCCGGGAGGGGGCCCGTGGAGATCCTGGCCTTCGGCGTGCAGGCCGACGAGAAGCCCCTGATCGAGCAGGCCTTCCGGGACCACCACGAGGTCCGCTGCCTGGACGTCTTCCTCAACCAGGACACCGCCCCCATCGCCGCCGGCTCCGAGGTCGTCTCCAGCAGCGTCAACGCCGACCTCGGTCCGCGCACGCTGGAGGTCCTGGCGGCCGGCGGGACCCGGATGATCGCCCAGCGCTCCACCGGCTTCAACAACATCGACCTCCGGATGGCCGAGCGGCTCGGCATGACGGTCGCCCGGGTGTCGTACTACTCGCCCTACTCGGTCGCCGAGTTCGCCTGGGCCCTCGCCCTCGCGGTCAACCGGCGCATCGTGCGCGCCTCCATCCGCACCCGCGACTTCGACTTCCGGCTCGACGGGCTGATGGGCCGCGACCTGCACGGCCGCACCGCCGGCGTGCTCGGCACCGGGAAGATCGGCGAGGCGTTCGCCCGGATCGCCCACGGCTTCGGCATGCGCCTGCTCGGCTGGGACGTCGCCGAGAACCCGGCCTGCATGGAGCTGGGCATGAAGTACGTCTCCCGGGACCAACTGCTGGCCGAGTCCGACCTGGTCAGCCTGCACGTCCCGCTGATGCCGGAGACGCACAACCTCATCGACGCCGGCGCCCTGAAGACGATGAAGGACGACGCGATCCTGGTGAACTCCAGCCGCGGCGGCCTGATCGACACCATGGCCCTCGTCGCCGAACTGCGCGAGGGCCGCTTCACCGGCGTCGGCCTCGACGTCTACGAGGCTGAGGCGGGCCTGTTCTACCTCGACAAGTCGCTCCACGCCATCGAGGACGACGTGTTGGCCCGCCTGGTCACCTTCCCCAACGTGCTGGTCACCTCCCACCAGGCGTACTACACCGAGGACGCGCTCCGGCAGATCGTCGACACCACGGTGAAGAACGTCCTCGACTACAAGGCGGGCCGCCGCTCGGAGAACGTCCTGGTGCCGCGCGCCTGAGCGAGCGACTCCCGCACGATCGCGGCGCCGTTCAGCGTCAGCACCGACTCCGGGTGGAACTGCAGGCCCGCGAAGCCGGGCCCGCGCAGCGCGTGCACCTCGCCGTTGCCCGCGCGGCCGACCTCCACGGCGTGCGCGGCCAGCTCCGCCGCCGCCTCGTCGTCGCAAGCCGCCACGAAGCTGTTGTAGAAGCCGACGGTCTCCTCCCGGCCGAACAGGTCGATCGTGGTCTGCGCGCCCTGGTACGGCACCTCCTTGCGGACGATGTCCAGCCCCAGTTCGGCCGCGATCAGCTCGTGCCCGAGGCACACGCCGAGCACCCCGTGCCGGTGTTCCGCGAGGACCTCGGCGGTCAGCGCGCGCAGGAGGCGCATCTTCGGGTCGGCGGCGTCCCGGGGGTCGCCGGGGCCGGGGCCGAGGACGACCGGGCCCTCGTGCGCGCGCACGGCGTCCCGGAGCCCCGCCGCGTCGTAGCGGCGGACGGCGACGGTCAGGCCCGAGGAGCGCAGCACGTGCGCGAGCATCGCCGTGAAGGTGTCCTCGCCGTCCACGACCAGGGCGTGCCCGCCGGGTTCCGCGGGCCGCTCCTGCATCCGCAGCCAGAACGGCGCCAGCGCGGCCCGGCGCCCGTCCAGCGCCGCCCGCACCCGCGGATCGTCGGCGAGCCGGGGCACCGCCCGTTCCGCTCGCGGCCGGCCGGGCCGCACGCCCAATGCCGCCAGCACCCCGGCCGCCTTGGCGTGCGTCTCGGCGACCTCGCCCGCCGGGTCGGAGCCGCGCACCAGCGTGGCGCCGACCGGGACCCGCAGCCGGCCGGCCGCGTCGATGTCGGCGGTGCGGATGAGGATGGGGGAGTCGAGGGTCTGGACGCCGGCGGCGTCCCGGCCCAGCAGCGCGAGGGCACCGGCGTAGTAGCCGCGCCCGCCCACCTCGTGGCGCTCGATGACCCGGCAGGCGTTCTGCACCGGTGATCCGGTCACCGTGGCGGCGAACAGGGTCTCCCGGAGCACCTCGCGCGCGTCCAGCGACGAACGGCCGCGCAGCTCGTACTCGGTGTGCGCGAGATGCGCCATCTCCTTCAGCCGCGGCCCGACGACGACCCCGCCCATGTCGCCGACGGTGCACATCATCTTGAGCTCCTCGTCGACGACCATCGACAGCTCCTCGATCTCCTTGCCGTCGGCGAGGAAGCCGAGCAGGTGCTCGGGCGTCGGCCCGTCCGCCGGGTAGCGGTACGTCCCGCTGATCGGGTTCATGACCACGGTCCCGCCGGACATGCGGACGTGCACCTCCGGGCTGGCCCCGACGAGGGTGCGCTCCCCGGTGTGCACCACGAACGTCCAGTACGCGCCGCGCTCGCCCTCCAGCAGCCGTCGGAACAGCGCGAGGGCGTCCGCGCGGGAGAACCCCCGGATCTCCCCCTGGTAGGTCCGCCGGATCACGAAGTTGGCGCCCTCGCCCGCGCCGATCTCCTCGCGCAGCACCCGCTTTACGATCCCGGCGTACTCCTCGTCGGCGACGTCGAAGCCGCCGCCCTCGACCGGCACCTCGTGCGCCGGCAGCCGGTCCAGCGCCTCGGCGAGCGGGATCTCGTACCGCTCCTCGGGCGTCAGCACCGCCAGCGGGGTGCCGTCGTCGCGGACGTCGAAGCCGCGCTCGCGGATCTGCCGGAAGGGGACGAGCGCGAGGCACTCGTCGGGCAGGCCGGCGAGGCGGTCGCAGACGGTGACGGGGCCGCGCAGCACCTCGACCACGTCGTGGTCGCGGCCCGGGGTGCGGCGGCGCAGCAGGGCGAACGGGCGGTCGTCGTACGGCAGATGCGCCAGGTCCATGGGTTCCTCTTCCGTCGGTGGGCACCGAGGTCGGTGATCGCTGTCGTGATCGGGAGGAACGGCCGGTCGCGGAGAACGCCGAAGGCCGCCCCTCGGGCGGCCTTCGCGAAGTGTGTTGACGCGCAGTCAGTGGGCCGCCGGACGAGCGGTCCACCACCAGTTCTGGTTACGGGTCGAATGCGCGAACATGCGCCGCACCCTACCCCACCCGGTGTCGCCCATACGCATCACTGCCGGTTTCCGGCGGGTTCGCCGCGTGGAAGGAGGGCGTCCGTCACCGGCGCGCGGATCCCCACCCCGGTTTTCCCGCGGCACACCCCGACCCAGGAGAGCACCTTGTCCGCACCACGGCCACCACGGACCCCCGCCCGGAACGGACGCCGCGCCCCGCGCGCCCTCGCCACGCTCACGGCGGTGACCGCCTGCGCGGTCCTCGGCGCCGCCGCGCCCGGCGGCGCCCGGGCGACGACGGACGACACCCGGACCGTCACCTACCGCGGTCACACGTTCACCGTCCCCGCCGCCTGGCCGGTGATCGACCTCGCCGAGCACCCGACCGCCTGCGTCCGCTTCGACCGGCACGCGGTCTACCTCGGCACGCCGGGCGAGCGGCAGGACTGCCCGGCGCGCGCCCTGGGCCGCACCGAGTCCCTCTGGGTGCAGCCCGCGGCCGCCGGTACGAAGAGCGCCGTGACCGAGAACCGCACGGCCCGCCTCTACCGGGCGACCGCGGACCAGATCGCCGTCACGGCCCCCTACGGCCGCGACCGAGAGACCATCCGGCGGGTGCTGGACAGTGCCGGGCTGCCCATCGGCGCCGCCCGCGCGGAGAAGCCGGGCGAGGTGCCGGCCGCGCTCACCGTCCCGGCCGTCGCCTCCACCCATCGGGGCCGGGGCTTCGACGCCTGCACCGCGCCGAGCCAGTCGTCCATGAACGCCTGGAAGTCCGCCTCGCCCTACGGGGCGATCGGCATCTACATCGGCGGCGTCAACAGGGCCTGCGGCCAGCCGCGGCTGACCGCCTCCTGGGTGCAGGCCCAGTACACGAACGGCTGGCGCTTCTTCCCGCTCTACGTCGGCCCCCAGTCCGCCGCCAGCAGCTGCGGGGACGCCTGCGCCCCCATCACCGACCCGGTCCCGCAGGGCCGGGAGGCCGCCGAGGACGCGGTCGCCCAGGCCTCCACGCTCGGACTCGGCCAGGGCACCGTGATCTACAACGACCTGGAGCAGTACGCCCGCGGCGGGTCCGCCACCACCCAGGTGCTCGGCTACCTGGAGGCGTGGACCAGGCGCCTGCACGACCTGGGCTACCGGTCCGGGGCCTACGGCAGCGTCTCCTCCCTGGTCGCCGACCTGGTCGCGAACGCGAAGAAGACCACCCTGCCCGACGTCATCCACTTCGCCCGCTGGAACGACGACAACGGCACCGACGACCCCGCCCTGCCGGCCGCCCTGTGGGCCGACCACCAGCGCATCCACCAGTACGCGGGCAACCGCAGGGAGTCCTACGGCGGCGTGACGATCAACATCGACCGCAACCAGCTGGACGTCGGCGCAGGCCCGTCCTGACCCGCCGGCACCTCCTGACCCGCCCGTCCCTCCCGATCCCCGTCGTGCCGTCCACGCCTGTGCACCATCTGTCTCAATTGATGAGCAGATCAAGGGACCCGCGACACGACCACGTAATGTTTACGAGGTGACCGTGAACGCTAAGCCCAGCGCGAGCGCTGGCAACACCTGGCGAAACCTGCCCGCGGCGCAGCAGCCCGAGTACCCCGACTCCGAGGCTCTGCGCGCAGTGATCGCGGACCTCGAGTCGTATCCGCCGCTCGTCTTCGCGGGCGAGTGCGACCAGCTGCGCGCCCGGCTGGCGGCCGTCGCCAGGGGAGAGGCGTTCCTCCTCCAGGGCGGCGACTGCGCCGAGGCCTTCGACGCGGTGTCCGCCGATCACATCCGCAACAAGCTCAAGACTCTGCTCCAGATGGGCGCCGTGCTGACGTACGCCGCCTCGGTGCCGGTGGTGAAGGTCGGCCGCATCGCCGGCCAGTACTCCAAGCCGCGCTCCAAGCCGACGGAGACCCGCGACGGGGTGACCCTGCCGACGTACCGGGGCGACTCGGTCAACGGCTTCGAGTTCACCGAGGAGGCCCGCCTCCCCGACCCGGAGCGGCTGAAGCGGATGTACCACGCCTCGGCCTCCACGCTGAACCTGGTGCGCGCCTTCACCACCGGCGGCTACGCCGACCTGCGCCAGGTGCACGCCTGGAACCAGGACTTCGTGCGCTCCTCCCCGTCCGGCCAGCGCTACGAGCAGCTCGCGCGGGAGATCGACAGCGCGCTGAACTTCATGCACGCCTGCGGCGCGGACCCGGAGGAGTTCAAGACCGTCGAGTTCTTCTCCTCGCACGAGGCGCTGCTGCTCGACTACGAGTCGGCGCTCACCCGCGTCGACTCGCGCACCGGGCGGCTGTACGACGTCTCCGCGCACATGGTGTGGATCGGTGAGCGCACCCGGCAGCTGGACCACGCGCACGTCGAGTTCGCCTCGAAGATCCGCAACCCGATCGGCGTCAAGCTCGGTCCGACGACGACGCCGGAGGAGGCCCTGGCCTACATCGAGCGCCTCGACCCCGAGCGCGAGCCGGGCCGGCTGACCTTCATCGTCCGGATGGGCGCCGACAAGGTCCGCGACAAGCTCCCCGAGCTGGTCGAGAAGGTCACGGCGGCCGACGCCACGGTGGCGTGGGTGACGGACCCGATGCACGGCAACACCTTCGAGGCGGCCTCCGGCCACAAGACCCGCCGCTTCGACGACGTGCTCGACGAGGTCAAGGGCTTCTTCGAGGTGCACAAGGCGCTGGGCACCCACCCGGGCGGCATCCACGTGGAGCTGACCGGCGACGACGTCACCGAGTGCGTGGGCGGCGGCGACGAGATCTTCGTCGACGACCTGCACCAGCGCTACGAGACGGCCTGCGACCCGCGGCTCAACCGCAGCCAGTCGCTGGACCTGGCCTTCCTCGTCGCCGAGATGTACCGGGACCAGTGAGCCGGCCGCCCGGCACGGGCGGGTGAGTGGGGCGCGGATCACACCCGATCCGCGCCCCTCACCGCTTTCGCGGCTTCTGCGTGCCGGGTAAGGTTAGGTTTGCCTCACCGAGGACGGGTCACCCGGTCCCTCCGGATGCGGCAGGACCAGATGATCCCCCGGCAGGAGGTGGACCGCGTGTACGTCTGCAGTTGCTTCGGCATCACCGATCAGCAGGTGAGGCAGCACGCGGAGAACGGCGCCTGCACCCCCCGCCAGATCGCCTCCGCCTGCAAGGCCGGGACCGACTGCGGCGGATGCGTGCGCCGCATCCAGGCTCTGCTCGGCCGTGGCGCCGGCCCGCGCCGCGAGCCGGCCGGCGAGGCGGTCCCGGCGCTCGCGCGGCTCGCTCCGCGGACGGCGCCCGCCGCGGGCCCGGCGGAGCTCGGCGACGCCGCCTGAGGGGCCGGCGCTAGCGCGTCGAGAAGCCCGAGGTGCCCGGGCCCGACGGGTCCGGCTGGCTCTGCTCGACGACCGTCGCCAGGTAGAGCGCCTCGCCCAGCTTGTCGACCAGGTCGAGCTGGGTGTCCAGGTAGTCGATGTGGTGCTCCTCGTCGGCCAGGATCGCCTCGAAGATGTTCGCCGACGTGATGTCGCCCTTGTTGCGCATCACCTCGACGCCACGGCGCAGCCGGTCGATCGCCTCGACCTCGATCTGCCGGTCGGCCCGGAACATCTCGGTCACCGTCTGCCCGACCTGGATGTGGGAGAGCCGCTGGTAGTTGGGCAGGCCGTCCAGAAGCAGGATGCGGTCGGTCAGCACCTCGGCGTGCCGCATCTCGTCGAAGGACTCGTCCCGGGTGTACTTCGCGAGTTTGGTCCACCCCTTGTGGTCCTGCAGCTTGGAGTGCAGGAAGTACTGGTTGATCGCGGTGAGCTCGGCGGTGAGCTGCTCGTTGAGCAGCTCGATGACCTCGGGGTCGCCCTGCATCGCGGTGGGCTCCTTCCGGACGAAACTGGGCATAGTGTGCCGAATCATGACACCGGCCCCCAGGGTGGTCCAGTAAGTGCACACTTAGTGCGAGTTGCACTGATCGGGCCGGGGCTGGTCAGGTGCACCCCCTTCCGTCTGTCAGGATGGAGTCATGGGTCAGCCGGTGGAACGCGCATCAGGAGACGCGTCTGGAGCAGCAGCGCGAGGGGAGCTTCCGCCGGGGCAGCGACTGCAGCGGGGCTGGCCGGTCACGCACTACGGGCCGGTGCCCAAGTTCCGTCCCGAGCGCTGGGAGTTCCGGGTCTTCGGGGCCACCGCCGACGGCGAGAAGCACTGCTGGACGCACGAGGAGTTCACGGCCCTGCCGTACACCAGCGTGGTGGCCGATCTGCACTGCGTCACGAAGTTCAGCATGATCGGCGCCGAATGGGGCGGCATCCCGGCCCGCACGATCCTCGAGATCGCCCCGCCCGCGCCCGAGGTCACCCATGTGATGGTCTGGGCGGAGTACGGCTTCAGCTCCAACCTGCGGCTGTCCGACTTCGCCGCCGAGCGCACCCTGTTCGCCACCCACAAGGACGGCGAACTGCTCACCGCCGAGCACGGTTTCCCGCTCCGCCTGGTCGTCCCCCACCTGTACGCCTGGAAGGGCCCGAAGTGGGTCCGCGGCGTGGAGTACATGACCGCGGACCGCCGCGGCTTCTGGGAGGAGCGCGGCTACCACAACGTCGGCGACCCCTGGAAGGAACAGCGCTACTCCTACCAGGAGGGACCGGGGGACGGGCCCGAGCTCTGACGGCACGGGCCACCACGACGGCCCGTCCCGTCCGCGGGGGTCAGCCGTCCCTGAGCTTCTTCAGCCGCTCCACGTCCGCCGCGTGACCCGCCTTGCCGCCCGGCGTCTCGATGACCAGCGGCACGCCCTCGGTGGCCGGGTGGGTCATCAGGGCGCGGAAGGGGTCCTCGCCGATGTGACCGGCGCCGATGTTCTCGTGCCGGTCCTTGTGCGCGCCGGCCACGTCCTTGGAGTCGTTGGCGTGGATCAGCCGCAGCCGGCCCTCGCCCACCGTGGCCACCAGCAGGTCCAGCATCCCGTGCATACCGCTCGGGCCGGTCAGGTCGTGCCCGGCGGCGAAGATGTGGCAGGTGTCCAGGCACACGCCCAGCCTCGGATGGGCGTCCAGCGCCTCGAAGTACGGCCCGAAGTCCCAGGTGCGCGAGCACAGCGAGGCGCCCTGGCCCGCGGTCGACTCCAGCAGCAGGTACGGGTCGTCGTCGTGGGTGAGCTCGTCCAGCAGCGGCAGCATCCGCTCCCGCACCTGCCGCAGCGCCACCGCCCGGTCCCGGCCGCCGGTCGCGCTGCCGGTGTGCACCACCACGCCCAGCGCGCCGATCTCCCGCCCGCGCCGCAGCGAGTGCCGCAGCGAGGCCACCGACCGCTCCACGGTGGCCTCGGTGTGCGAGCCGAAGTTGATCAGGTAGGGGGCGTGCACGTACGCCGGGATCGACTCCTCGGCGCAGGCCGCCCGGAACGCCTCGTCCTGCCGGGGACTGCCCGCGGGAGTGGCCCAGCCGCGCGGGTTGGCGACGAAGACCTGCACGGCCTCGGCCTTCAGGTCGCGGGCGTAGGACAGGCCCACGGAGTGCAGTCCGCCGGCGACGGGGACGTGCGCGCCGACGGGGTTGCGCGAGGGACCTGGGAGGGTGGGGGACTGCTGACTGCTCACCCGTTCAGGGTGTCATGCGCCCGGCGGCCTCCGGCCACCGCGTCTCGGGCCACCCCATCCCGGGCGGCCCCGTCAGGCCCCTCACGCGCCCGAAGTGCCTCGGCGCCCCACGCGTCTCACCGGATGGTGATCGTGATCGTCGACCCCTTGGGCGCCCGGTCGCCGCCGGCCACGGACTGCTTCTTGACGGTGTCGCCGAACAGCCCGAGCAGACCGCGGTCCTCCTCGGCCTTGAACCCGGCGGCCTCCAGCGCCTTCTTCGCCTCGTCCACGCTGTCGCCGGTCACGTCCGGCACCTCGACCATCTCCGGGCCCTTCGAGACGGTCAGCGTGACCGTGTCGCCCTCGGCGGCCTGTCCGCCACCGTCCGGGGTCTGCCGGGCGACCTGCCCCCGGTCGAACTCGGAGGTGACCTGCTCGGCGGCGACCCGCACCCGCAGGCCCGCGTCCGTCAGGTCGGACCTCGCCTCCTCCAGGCTCTCCCCGGTGACGTCCGGCACGTCCACCGGGGCGCCCTTGCTCACGGTGAGCGCGATCGCCGAACCGGCCCGCCGCTCGATGCCGGCCGCCGGCTCGGTGGCGATCACGAAGCCCTTGGGGAAGTCCTCGCTGAACGTCCGGCTCACCATCCCCGGCTCCAGCCCGGCCTCGCGCAGCGCGCTCCGCGCCTTGTCCAGCCGGTCGCCGCGCACGGCGGGCACCTTCACGGTCTCCGGTCCGTCGGAGACGGTGAGCGAGACGGAGTCGTTGCTGCGGATACGGGCGCCGGTCTCCGGGTCCGTGCTGATGACGGTGCCGCGCCTCACGGTGTCGCTGTACGCGTGCTTGACCTGCTTGACCTCGAGACCGGCCGCCCTGAGCCGCTCCCTGGCCTGCGCCTCGGTCTTCGCCAGCACCGGGGGGACCTTGGTGAACTGGCCGGAGTTGATGTACCAGACCCCCGCGCCGGCCCCGAGGACCAGTAGCACCACGGCGAGGAGGGTCACCAGACCGCGCCGCGGGCGGCCCGTGCGCCGCGCCGGGGCGGGCGGCGCGGGAGACTCCAGCCGGCTGGTGCGGTGCAGTGCGGCGGCCTCCGCGCCCTCCTCGGACGTCAGCGGGCGCGGCACCGTCAGCGCGCGCGGGATCACGCTCGTACGGTCCTCGGCGTTGCCGTGCTCCGCGGTGAGCGCCTGCGGCGGCACCGCGTCGAGCTGCTCCGGGCCGAGCGCGGCACGCGCCTGCCGGACGTGCGCGAGCAGCGCGACCGCGTCGTGCGGCCGGTCGCTGGGAGTGCGCGCGGTGGCCGACGCGACCAGCGCGTCCAGCTCGAACGGCAGCCCCGGCACGGCGGCCGACGGCGCCGGCACGTCCGCGTGCAGGTGCTGGTAGAGGACCTGCGCGGGCGTCTCGCCCTGGTGCGGACGGCCACCGGTCAGCATCTCGTACAGGACGACGCCGCACGCGTACACGTCGACCCGGGGGTCGGCGGTGCCCTGCTCGATCTGCTCCGGCGCCAGGTAGGAGACGGTGCCGAGGACGGTGCCGGTGGTGTTGGTGACGGTGTCCACGGACCGCACCAGACCGAAGTCGGCGACCTTGACCCGGCCGTCGTCCCCTATCAGGACGTTCTCCGGCTTCATGTCGCGGTGCACGAAGCCCGCCCGGTGCGCGGCGCCGAGCGCCGCGAGCACCGGCTCCAGGATGTCCAGCGCGGCGCGCGGCTGCAGCGCCCCGCGCTCGCGCAGCACGTCGCGCAGGGTGCAGCCCGCGACGTACTCCATGGCCAGGTAGACGTACGACCCGTCGGTGCCCTGGTCGAAGACCTGCACCACGTTCGGGTGGGCGAGCCGGGCGACCGACTTGGCCTCCCGGATGAACCGCTCGACGAAGCCGCCGTCGGCCGCGAGCGTCGGGTGCATCACCTTCAGCGCGAGGACGCGGTCCAGGCGGGTGTCCAGGGCCCGGTAGACCGTGGCCATCCCGCCGACCGCGATCCGCGCGTCCACGCGATACCGGGCGTCGAGCACCTGCCCGACCAATGGGTCCTGAAGGGTCGTATCCACGCAGGTGAGTCTACGAGCCGCCACCGACGCCACGCCGCCTCGTCCGCAAGGAGGAGCGGTACTGCGACCGACCTGTGACGCTTCGCACGCCGCCCCGGACCCCCACCGCGGCGGACGCCCGGCAGGCTAGAAGGCGGGCCGCTCCGGATCCAGCCGGGCCATGCCGTCCGTGGGGGACGACGCCTCGGCGAGGTAGCGCCGGGGGATGCGCCCCGCCAGCCGGGCCAGCCGGCCCGCCTCCACCGCGCAGCGCATCGCCTCCGCCATCCGCACCGGCTCCTGCGCCCGCGTCACCGCCGACGCCAGCATCACCCCCGCGCACCCCAGCTCCATGGCGAGCGTCACGTCCGAGGCCGTACCGGCGCCGGCGTCGAGGATCACCGGCACCCGCGCCCGCTCCACGATCAGCTGGAAGTTGTGCGGGTTGCGGATGCCGAGCCCGGACCCGATCGGCGATCCCAGCGGCATGATCGCCGCGCAGCCGGCGTCCTCCAGCTTCCGCGCGAGCACCGGATCGTCGTTCGTGTACGGCAGCACGGTGAACCCGTCGTCGACCAGCGTCTCGGCGGCGTCCAGCAGCTCGATCGGGTCCGGCAGCAGCGTCCGCTCGTCGGCGATGACCTCCAGCTTGATCAGGTCGGTGCCCAGCGCCTCCCGCGCCAGCCGCGCCGTGAGCACCGCCTCACCGGCGGTGAAGCAACCGGCGGTGTTCGGCAGCACCCGGATGCCCAGCCGGTCCAGCACCGACAGCACGGATCCGTGCACGGAGGGGTCCACCCGCCGCATCGCGACCGTGGTCAGCTCCGTGCCGGAGGCGACCAGCGCCCGCTCCAGCACCTCCAGGCTGGGCGCCCCGCCGGTGCCCATGATCAGCCGGGACGCGAAGGACGTACCGCCGAGGACGAGGGGGTCGTCGGCCATGGGTCAGCCTCCCTGGACGGCGGTCAGCACTTCGACGCGGTCGCCGTCGGCCAGGGCCGTGGACGACCACCGTGTGCGCGGGACGACGGTCTCGTTGAGGGCGGCGGCCACTCCGGAGGGGGCGGCGGTCAGCATCGCCACGACGGTGTCCAGAGCCGTGCCGGACGCGACCTCGCGCGGCTCCCCGTTGACCGAGATGTTCATGCGGGCTGCTCCGAGAGTGCGGCGGCGCGGAAGCGGCGCGGGCTGAAGGGGCGGGCGTCGTCGGGCAGGTCGCCGGTGACCAGGGCGTGCGCCAGGACGTCCCCGGTGACCGGGGTGAGCAGCACGCCGTTGCGGTAGTGCCCGGTGGCCAGCAGCAGTCCGTCCAGGTCGGTCGGGCCGAGCAGCGGCGCGTTGTCGGGGGAGCCCGGACGCAGCCCGGCCCGGGTCTCCGTCAGCGGCAGCTCGGTGATCCCCGGCACCAGTTCGTGCGCGTCCCGCAGCAGCTCGTACACACCGCCCGCGGTCACCGTGGTGTCCCAGCCCAGCTCCTCGCTGGTCGCCCCGACCACCAGCTCGCCGTTCAGGCGCGGCACCAGGTAGACCTGGCCGCCGCGCACCACGGCCCGTACGGTCCGGCTCAGGAAGGGCGCGTACCGCTTCGGCACGGTCAGCCGCAGCACCTGTCCCTTCACCGGCCGCACCGGCGGCAGCACGTCGTCCTGCACGCCCGCGAGCCGGCCGCTGAGGCTGCCGGCCGCGAGCACCACGTGGCCCGCGCCCAGCACCGTGCCGTCGCGCAGCACGCAGCCCGCCGCCCGGTCCCGGACCACGGTCAGCCGCTCGGCCCAGGCGCGATGGAAGACCACGCCCGCCCGCTCGCACGCGGTCACCAGGGCGCGGGCCAGCCGCCGCGGGTCCACCTGGTGGTCGCCGTCCACCCGCAGACCGCCGCGCACGCCCGGCGCGAGCATCGGCTCCAGCCGCCGGCACTCGCGCCCCGACAGCCACTCGGAGTCCAGGCCCGACCGCCGCTGCAGCGCGTGCAGCTCCCGCAGATGGGCCCGGTCGTCGGCGTCCAGCGCGACGGCGAGCGTGCCGCACCGGCGGTAGCCGAGGTCGAGGCCGGTCAGTTCGGTCAGCTCGGCCGCGAAGTCCGGATAGCGGCGGGCCGAGGCGAGGTTCAGCCCGAGCAGGGTCTGCTCGCCGTGGTGCAGTTCGGTGACGGCGGCGAGCATCCCGGCCGCCACCTGCGCGGCCCCGCCGCCCGGCTCGGGATCCACCACGGCCGCGGTCAGGCCGCGCTGCGCCGCGCGCCAGGCGGTCACGAGCCCGATGATCCCGCCCCCGACGACCAGGACGTCCGCCGTGCCCGGCGAGGGGACGCCCGGGGACGCCGTGCCCGGCGACGGGGTGCCCGCGGGTGAGATGTCCGGGGACGTGCCCGGCGGCGGGGTGCCCGGAGGCGACGTACTCGAAGACGGCGTACTCGAAGACGGCGTACTCGAAGACGGCGTACTCGAAGACGGCGTACCTGAGGACGACATGGGCGTTCAGCCCCTCCCTTCGCCGGCATGACCCGGATCAGGTTCGTACGGTCGGAGGCCGCCAGCCTCCCTCTCAGCCCGGTGCGTCCGGGCTCCCGCGAGTGCTTGTACGGTGGCCACCCTAGCCCGCCGGGCACCGACCTCGTAAGGGAGCCTTCGCCCATGCCGCGCTCGCTCGACGGCCTCGTCCTCGCCCCCGTCGCCGACCAGGCCCCCGGCCAGGTGGGCACCCGCACCCGGTTCACCTACCACGAGCGGAACGGGGAGATCTGGGCCGAATACGCGGGCGGTGACGTCGTACGCGGCCATCTGGTGGGTATCCGGGAAGGGGACCGCCTCGACTTCCGGTACGTGCAGCTCAAGCACGACGGGACCACGTCCTGCGGGCACTGTGTGTCGACGGTGGTCGAACTGCCCGACGGGCGTGTCCGGTTGGAGGAGAGCTGGCAGTGGGAGTCGCAGCCGGGGAGCGGGACGAGCGTGGTGGAAGAGGTGACGGGCCCCGCTGTGCAGCAGGTCACCCCGTCCGCACCCTGACTGACCCTCCGTCAGGTGTCTATGGTGATCGGGTGAGCGAGCAGACGCAGGAACACGGCACGTCACAGCCGCGGCGCGTGGTCGTCGCCGGCGCGGGCATGGCCGGTGTGCAGACCGCCGTGGCCCTGCGCGAGCAGGGCTTCACCGGCACCGTGACGCTGATCGGCGCCGAGCCCCACCAGCCCTACGACCGGCCGCCCCTGTCCAAGGCCGTCCTGCTCGGCAAGGCCGAGGACTCCGCCTTCGACGTCGACTTCGAGGCCCTCGGCATCGAACTCCAGCTGGGCCGAGAGGCGCTCGCCGTACGGGTCGACGCGCACGTCCTCGACACCTCCGCCGGTCCCGTGCCCTACGACGTGCTCGTGCTGGCGACCGGCGCCGAACCGGTCCGGCTGCCGGGCGCCGAGGGCGTCCCCGGCGTCCACCTGCTGCGCACCCTGGACGACGCCGAACGGCTCCGCCCGGTCCTCGCCCGGCAGCACGACATCGTGGTCGTCGGGGCCGGGTGGATCGGCGCCGAGTTCGCTACTGCCGCCCGCGAGGCGGGCTGCGCGGTGACGGTCGTCGAGGCCGCGGACCGCCCGCTCGCCGGGGCGCTGCCCGCCGAGGTGGCCGCCCCGATGGCCGCCTGGTACGCCGACGCCGGCGCCGAGCTGCGCACCCAGGCGCGCGTGGCGCGCGTGGCGCCGGGCGCGGTGCTGCTCGACGACGGCACGCGGCTGCCCGCGGGCGCCGTCGTGGTCGGCATCGGCGCGCGCCCCGCCACCGGCTGGCTGGCCGGCTCCGGCATCCCCCTGGGCGCCCACGGCGAGGTCCTGGCCGACGACCACCTGCGCGCCGGCGCGCCGGACGTGTACGCGGTCGGCGACTGCGCCTCCTTCCCCTCGGGCCGTTACGGGGAGCGCCTGCTCGTCCACCACTGGGACAACGCGCTGCAGGGCCCACGCACCGTCGCGGCGAACATCCTGGGCGAGACCCCCGCGGTCTACGACCCGGTCCCGTACTTCTGGTCCGAGCAGTTCGGCCGCTTCGTGCAGTACGCCGGCCACCACGCGTCCGCCGACACGACCGTCCTGCGCGGCGACCCGTCCGGGCCGGCGTGGACGGTGTGCTGGCTGCGCGAGGGCCGCCTGGTGGCCCTGCTGGCGGTCGGCCGTCCGCGGGACCTCGCCCAGGGCAGACGCCTGATCGAGGCGGGCACGCCGATGGATCCCGCCCTGCTGGAGGACCCCGCGCGCCCGCTGAAGACGGCCACCGCCGAGGGGGCGCCGCCCACGGCGCCGGCGTAGGACCTGCCCCGGCCGGACGGGCCTGACTTCCGACTGTCGGTCCCAGATGGCACGCTTGATCCCGTGACCGAGATTGACGCAAAGATCGATGCTCTCGTCCCCGCCTGGCTCACCCTCCCCGACATCGCCGAACAGCTCGGCGTCGAGGTGACACGTGTGCGGCAGCTGGTCAAGGACGGCCAGCTCATCGCCGTACGCCGTGGTGAGAACCGCGCACTGCACGTCCCCGCCGCCTTCATCGACGGGGACAAGGTCGTCAAGGGGCTGTCCGGGACCCTGACGCTCCTGCGGGACGACGGTTTCACGGACGAAGAGATGCTGGAGTGGCTCTTCACCCCCGACCCGACCCTGCCCGGCACCCCCGCGCAGGCGCTGAGCGAGAATCGAGGCACGGAGGTGAAGCGCCGCGCCCAGGCGCTCGCCGTCTGATCCAGAACAACCGTTCCCACGGCGTACGGGCCGCGCCCACCGGGGCCGCGGCCGCGGCGGGCTGCGGCCCGCCGGGGTCACGGCCCCCCGGGGCGCGTCCCGTACGCCGACGACACAACGCACCGACACCGGGGGGATTCACGTATGCCCGACACCGCCGCCCGCGCCCGTGACCGGCTGGCCGACGCCCGGCTCTACCTGTGTACGGACGCCCGGACCCGCCAGGGCGACCTGCCCGAGTTCCTGGACGCGGTCCTGGCCGGCGGGGTGGACATCGTGCAACTGCGCGACAAGGGCATGGAGGCGGCCGAGGAGCTGGAGCACCTCCGGGTCTTCGCCGACGCCTGCGCCCGGCACGGCAGGATGCTCGCGGTCAACGACCGGGCGGACGTCGCGCACGCCGCCCGCGCCGACGTGCTCCACCTGGGCCAGGGCGACCTCCCGGTCCCCGCGGCCCGCGCGATCCTCGGCGGCGACGTGCTGATCGGCCGCTCCACGCACTCGAAGGCGGAGGCCGAGGCGGCCGCCGCGCAGGACGGCGTGGACTACTTCTGCACGGGCCCGTGCTGGCCCACGCCCACCAAGCCCGGCCGCCCCGCCCCGGGCCTGGACCTCGTCCGCCACACCGCCGCCCTCGGCACCGCCCGGCCCTGGTTCGCCATCGGCGGCATCGACCTCGGCAACCTGGACGAGGTCCTCGACGCGGGCGCCCGCCGCGTCGTCGTGGTCCGGGCGATCACCGCGGCGGACGACCCCGGCGCGGCGGCGGCGCGGTTCGCCGAGCGGCTGCGCCGGGCCGCGTAGGCGTCCCGGCCGGCCCGGTCCCGTCCTCCGGCCCCGGCCGCGTCCCGCCCTCGGTCCGGTCCCGTCCGGCCGGGGCGCAGCCGTCCCGGTATCAGCCGTCCCGGTACCGACCGGTCCGCGCCCAGCCGTCTCAGTCCGTGGACATCGGCGGCGTGTGGAGGGGGTTCCGCGGGGGCCGGATGTCCAAGGGGTGAACAACGAGTCGACAAATCAGGCAAATTTCCGGCTTTCGGTTGGGGGACCGGCGCACCCTGGATAACCTGCGAGTATGGCCCTCGGAACCGCATCCACCCGGACAGATCGCGCCCGGACCGTCCGCGACATCCTCGCCGCCGGCAAGGCGACGTACTCGTTCGAGTTCTGGGCGCCCAAGACGGAGAAGGGCGAGCGCAACCTGTGGAACGCGCTCCGGAGGGTCGAGGCGGTCGCCCCCGACTTCGTCTCCGTGACCTACGGCGCCGGCGGTTCCACCCGCTCGGGCACCGTGCGGGCCACCGAGCGGATCGCCGCCGACACCACGCTCACCCCGGTCGCCCATCTCACCGCGGTCAACCACTCCATCGCGGAACTGCGCAACATCATCGGCCAGTACGCCGACGCCGGGATCCGCAACATGCTGGCCGTGCGCGGCGACCCGCCCGGCGACCCGATGGGCGAGTGGGTGGCGCACCCGCAGGGCGTGACATACGCGGCCGAACTCGTCCGGCTCATCAAGGAGTCGGGCGACTTCTGCGTCGGCGTGGCCGCCTTCCCCGAGATGCACCCGCGCTCGGACCACTGGGACACCGACGTCGCGCACTTCGTCGACAAGTGCCGCGCCGGTGCCGACTACGCCATCACGCAGATGTTCTTCCGGCCCGAGTCGTATCTGCGCCTGCGCGACCGGGTCGCCGCGGCCGGCTGCGACACCCCGGTGATCCCGGAAGTGATGCCGGTCACCAGCGTCAAGATGCTGGAACGGCTGCCGCAGCTCAGCAACGCCTCGATCCCGGACGAGCTGAAAGAGCGGATCCTCACAGCCAAGGACGATCCGGCGGCTGTACGCTCGATCGGGATCGAGTTCGCCACGGAGTTCTGCGCGCGGCTGCTGGCCGAGGGAGTGCCCGGACTGCACTTCATCACGCTCAACAACTCCACGGCGACCCTGGAAATCTACGAGAACCTGGGCCTGCACCACCCCCCGCAGGCCTAGACCGGCCGCACCGCGATAGGACACACTGCGTAGCGGCCACTGGGAGAGGGGCGTACATGGGCTGGACGGTCCTCTACATCGCGTTCGGCGTCGTCGCGCTGTGGCTGCTCGGCGAGGTGCTGCTGCAGTACAAGGCGCGCCTGCGCTGGCGGCTGCTGGCCTTCGCCGGCTTCCTCGGCGTCGTGCTCGGCGTGCTGATCCCGTCCGTCGTCGTCATCGGCCTGGGCGCCGCCGCGTTCGCGGTCGGGCAGACCTACGTGACGCTGTCCTTCCGCCGCGGCTTCGCGGCGGGCTGGGCGGTCCGCGGTCCGGGCGCCGAGGCGGGCAGCAAGCGCCGCCGCGGCGAGGCGGACCACCAAGAGCCGACGCCGGCGGTCTCCGACCTCGAGGCCGGGAACGGCGGCCACGGCGACGCCGACGGCGTCCACGGCCGCGACAGCCTGTCGTACGGCGACGACTACGACCACGAGGACGTCTTCACCCCCGCCCGGCCCGACGCCCCCTCGCCCGCCGAGACCACCGCCGTGTACGAGCCGCAGCCCATGCCCGACGACACCGGCTCCTACGGCGTGTACGGCGACTCCGCCTCCGGCCACCCGGGCGGCACCGGCTCGGCCTACGCCACCGCCGGGCACCCCCAGGACCAGTACGCGACAGCCGCCCAGGGCGCCGACCAGGGCTACGCGTACGACTACTCCGGCTACGGCCAGCAGGGCTACGGCTACGACAGCGCCGGCCAGCAGCAGTACGCCGCCTACTCCGACCCGTACGTCGGCACCCAGAGCTACGGCGGCGCCTCCTACGACACCGGCTACGCGGGACAGCAGGGCTACGGCCAGGAGGGCTACGGGCAGGACGCGTACGCCGGCGGCTACGGCGGCGAGGCCCCGTCCGGCGGGGCCTGGGTCCCGCAGCAGCGCGGCGACGGCACCTACGGCGGTGAACTCCCGCCCGAGCAGTCCTACCCGTACCAGGGCCAGGGACAGGGCCAGGGCCAGCCGCACGGCAACGGGTTCGACGAGCAGTACCGTTTCTGACGAGCGGTACCGTCTCGTTCCGGGAGCGTCCGGGCGGGGCCGGTCTCCGGACCGCCGGTCAGGGCCGCCGGGTCAGGCCCGGCCCGCGCTCACTGCGAGCCCCTGAACTCCGGCCCCTCCACGATCAGCCCGGCCACCAGCGCCCCCGACATGCCCGCGTGCGGAAGGCCGCCGCCGGGATGCGACCAGCCGCCGACCCGGTACAGCCCGGGCAGGCGCGTGGTGTTCGCCGGGTGCAGGAAGCGGCCGCCTCCGGCGGCGAGCGCGGGAGCGGGCACGACCCCGAGGGGGGCGCCCGTCTCGGCCTGGGTGTGCGCGGGTGTGCGCACCTCGTGCCACAGCAGACGCTCCCTCAGGCCGGGCACCGCGGAGCCGGCGGCTTCCAGGAGCAGGTCGGCACAGTGCCGGACCACGGCTTCGTCCTCCCAGCCCACTTCGGGCGACATGACGGCGGACAGCACCACGGACTCGTGCGCGTCGTCCGGCCGGAGCGCGGGGTCGTCGGGGCGCAGCACGGTCACCGTGGGGCGCTCGGGTCGCTCGCCGCCGGGTGCGACCAGCAGATCCAGCTCGGACTCGAAGTCCGGTGCGTGGACGACCGTGCGGTGCGCGGCACCGGCCTCCCGCGCGCCGCGCAGGGCCAGCAGGACGGTGAACCGTGCGAACGGGGGTGAGAGCGTGCCGGCGCGCACATCACCTTCCTCGTCCAGCGGACGCTCCGTCAGGGCGCGCAGCCGCACCGGGTCCACGTCGGCCACCACCAGGTCGGCCCCCGCCGACGTGCCGTCGGCCAGCTCCACCCCTGCCGCCCGGCCGTCCCTCAGCAGGATCCGGGTGACCTCGGCACCGAAGACGAACGCGACCTTGCGCCGCACGCACCGCTCGTACACCGCCCGCGCCAGCTCGCGCATGCCGCCGCGCACGTACCAGGTGCCGAAGGCGTGCTCCATGTACGGCAGCACGGCGGCGCTCGCGGGGACCGTCCGGGGATCGAGACCGTACGCGAGCACCTGGGTCTCCAGGAGGGCGGCCAGCCGCTCGTCACGCAGCTCCCAGGAGCCGATCTCGCGCAGGGTCCGCGCCCGCCGCGTGCGCAGCAGCCGCTTGTGCGGCACGGCAGGGTACGGCTCCCGCTCGGCGAGTACCCGCCAGTCGGGCCACAGCGGCTCCTCCAGCAGCGGCCGCCGGGTGCGGTCCCAGGTCTCGCGGGCCCGCACCAGGAAGTCGCCCCAGCGCTGCCCGGCGCCCGCGCCCAGGGCCTCGTCCAGGGCCGCGACGACACCCGCGCGCGAGGCGTTCGGCAGGGACACCTCGGTGCCGTCCGCGAAGACGTGCCGCGCGGCCGGGTCGACCTGGACCAGCTCGACGACGTCCTCCAGCGCCTCCTTGCCGGTCTTGACGAAGAGGTCGCGGTAGACCGCGGGCAGCGGGAGCAGTCCCGGGCCGGTGTCGAAGGCGAAGCCGTCCCGCTCCACGCGGCGCACCGCTCCGCCGTACGTCTCCGTCCGCTCGTACACCGTCACCCGGTGGCCCGCGACGGCCAGCCGGGCGGCGGCCGCCATCGCGCCCATCCCGGCGCCGATCACCGCAATCCGTGCCATGCCGGCGACTTTATCGGCAGCCGCCGACAACCCCGGCGGCGGGGCGCTGACCAGCGCTTTCCCCGCAACGGACGGGAAGCGCGCGGGCCGGCCCGGCCGGTGGCCGCGGGCCCGCCGCGGGCGGCCGGGGAGCGGCGGCGCGCACGCGACCGGCACCGGGGGAGGCACCGGCGTCGTGGGGGCGCGTGCGCAGGAGTGAGTATCCGTACCTAGCCGGTGAGATGAGTACGCGCGCGGATGGGGCCCGACCTGCGCGGACGAGAGAGTGGAGGCACGGGAAGGGGCACGGCTCCGGTACCGCCGGCACGGGGCGGCGGAACGGAGCGGCCCTCGACCGCTCCTTCCGCCGGCTCGCGTCGGCGGGAGCGAGACACGGGGGAGCCCGGGGGAACGACCGTACGGGGGCCCAGGGGGAAAACGGGGGAGCACGAGAGGCGCCGGTGCGCGACGGCCCGCGGGGGACGCGGCCGTCGCACACCGGCGCCTTCCGCCGTGCGTGCCCGTCAGCGGCCGCCGCTCACCCGCCCCTGGAGCAGCCGGGACAGCGCCGCGTGGACGTCGTCCAGGGAGCGCTCCGGCTGGAAGGACTTCCAGTCCAGGGCCGCCACCAGCACCATGCCCACCAGCGCCGCCGCCGTCAGCTGCACGTCGATCTCGTCGCTGAACTCGCCGGCCGCCACGCCCTCGCGCAGGACGTTCTCGACGACCGCGACCGCCTCCTGCCGGACCACCATCAGCGTCGACTGCCAGGCCCGGTTGGTGCGCCACAGCTCGGCCACGTACAGCTGGGTGAAGGCCGGGTAGCGGTCGATGAAGACGAGTCCGGCCCGGACCATCGCGTCCAGGGCGTCGACCCGGCTGCCGCCCTCGCGGGCCGTCCGCTCCGCCGCCTCCCGCAGGGAGGCGGTGAGCAGTCCCACGCCGTGCCGCAGCAGCTCCTCGAAGAGGACCGACTTGCTCGCGAAGTTGTAGTAGACCGTGCCCTTGGCGACCCCCGCCCGCTCGGCGATCTCGTCCACCGTGGTGGCCGAGAAGCCCTGCTCGGCGATGAGCGTGACGGCTGCCTCGTAGAGCTTCTGCCGGGTGGCCTCGCGGCGGGTACGGCCGCCCGGCGTGGCGCTGCTGCGTTCCATGGCGTTGATTGTCACAGCAACGGACTCCGCGCAGGGCACCGAGGGCGCCGGTGGCCCCGAACGCCCCGGGGACGCGGAGGGCGCGGAGGCGGCCGGGGGAGCCGATCGCCCCGAGGGCGCCGGGGGCGTCGGCGCCGTCACAGGCTCAGCTCCGGGTGCAGCCGGTCCAGCGACCACACCTGGCGGCGGCGGGCCGCGAGCGCGGTCAGCGCGAGCGCGCCCGCGGTGAAGGCGGTGAGCACCGCGCAGGCCGTCCACACCGGGCCGAGGCCGCCCCCGGTGATGAGCCTGCGCAGGGCCCCGACGACGTAGCTCATCGGCAGGAACGGGTGGATCGCGTTGAAGAAGCCCGGACTGGTCTGCACGGGGTAGGTGCCGCCCGCGGACGTCAGCTGCAGCATCAGCAGGGCGAGCACGAGGATCCGGCCCGCCGCACCGAAGCGCGCGTTCAGCCACTGCACGATCGCCGCGAAGCACGCCGCCACCAGGAACAGGAAGCCGACCGTCCCCGCGGCCCGCACCATCTGGAGTCCGATCGCCCAGTGCAGCACCGCCATCAGGGCGGACGTCTGCAGCACGCCGACCGCCACCACCGGCAGCCAGCCCGCGAGCGCGATCCGCCGGGCCGAGGCGCCCGCGGCGAGCGCGCGCCGGTTCATCGGCGGGATCAGCATGTACGCCACCATGGCGCCCACCCACAGGGACAGCGGGATGAAGTACGGGGCGAAACCGGTGCCGTAGTTCGGCGCGTGGTGCAGGTCCCGCGCGGCGAGCTGGACCGGATCCGCCATGACGCCGGTGCGCGCGTCGCGGGACTTCTTGTCGTAGTCGGGGATCCGCGCGGCGCCGTCGTGCAGCCCGCCGGCGAGCTTGCCGGAGCCGTCGACCAGCTTGTACATGCCGCCGCTCAGGTCGTCGGCGCCCGTCCGGAGCTTGCCCACGCCCTGGTCGAGCCCGCTCGCGCCCGTGCTCGCGGTGCCCAGCCCCGCGTGCAGCTTCCTGGCGCCCGCGGCGACCTTCCCGGCGCCCGTGTTCAGCTGGTTGATCTTCTTGACGGCGTCGTCGAGGTCCTCGGACAGGTGGGGAGCGCGGACGGCGAGCGCCTGGGCCTGCTTCTGGAGCGTGCCGAGGTTGCCGTCGAGCGTCTTCAGGTCACCGTTCTGGTCCGCGATCAGCGTGTTCAGGTCGTCGGCGACGGCGGCCACGTCGGCGGCGGCCTGCTTGGCCTTCTTGAGGTCGGCGCAGGCGGGGTCCGGCAGGACGGGGTCGGCGCAGCGCCTCGCGTAGACGTCGTCCAGGACCTCGGAGGCCGCGTGCGCGCCCTTGGCGGCGCCCGGGGCCACCTTCACCAGCGTGTCGAGGTTGTGGCGCACGGCCTTGGCCGAGTCGGCCACCAGCCGGGCGGTGTCCCCGATCGTCCTCTCGTTCTTCTCGACGAACGGGCCCACCTTGCCGTCGACCGCGTTGACCTTGTCGGCGAGGGCCTGGGTGCCGTCGGCGACCCGCCGCGAGCCGTCCTCCAGGGAGGCGGCGCCGGTGGTGAGCCTGCGCAGGCCCTTGGACAGCTTGCCGCTGCCCTTCTTGGCCTCCGCCAGGCCCTCGGCGAGGTCCTTGGAGCCCTGCTCGGCCTTGCCGATGCCGCCCTTGAGCCGGTCGGCGCCGTCGGCCGCCGTCACGGTCTTGCCGTGGATCTCGGAGAAGGAGATGAAGATGCGGTCCAGGAAGGACCGGGACGCCTTGGTGGAGGCGGCGGTGCGGACCTCGCTGAAGACCGTCCGCGAGATCTGCCCGACGATGTAGTTGTTGGCGTCGTTCGTGCGGACCTGGAGCGCGCCGGTCTCCGGGGAGTCGCCCGCGCTGGAGGCGATCCGCCTGCTGAAGTCGGCGGGCATGGTCAGCGACAGGTAGTACGTGCCGTCCTCGACGCCCCTGCGGGCCTCGTCCGCGTCGACCCGGTGCCAGTCGAAGGTCTCGCTCTCGAGCAGGCCCTTGGTGAGGTCGTCGCCGGCCGTGATCCTCCTGCCGTCGGCGGTCGCGCCCCGGTCGTCGTTCACCAGCGCCACCGGGATGCGGTCCAGGCGGCTGTAGGGGTCCCAGAAGGACCACAGGTACAGGGCGCCGTAGAGCAGCGGCAGCACGAGCAGCGCCACCAGGGCGGCGCGGGGCAGCTTCCCCCGCCCGAAGCGCCTCAGCTCAAGCGCGGCCAGTTTCGGCGAGCGCATCGGCCGCCCCCTTCGCTTCGTCGTCGTTCGCCCGGTCGTCGTTCGCCGGGTCCTCGTTCGCCGGGTCCTCGTTCGCTTCGGCGCCGTTCGCCGGGGCGGTCTGCCTGGTGGAGACGGTCACCGCGCCGTCGGGGGCCTCGCTGCACGCCGCCAGCACGGTGGTCCCGGACTCGGCGAGGGAGGCGAGCAGCGCCCATACCTCGGCCCGTTCGCCGTTCGACAGCTTGAAGTCGGCGTCGTCGACGGCGAGCAGCCGGGGCGCCGACATGAGCGCCAGGGCGAGGGAGAGGCGCAGCGCCTCCAGCCGCTCCAGGTCCCGTACGGCGGTGCGGGAGCCCTTGGGCAGGGTGGCCGGGTCGAGGCCGGCGGCGGCCAGGGCGTCGTCGATCAGCAGCTTCGCCTCGGCCCTCCGCTCGACGCGGGGCCGCAGCAGCCCGCGCAGGGAGTCGCGGAACCGGCGCTGCAGCAGCGCCCGTTCGCGCAGGTGCTCGCCGACGGTGAGGGCCGGGTCGAGGTCGGTGACCCCGGCGACGTTGGCGAGCGCGCTGGCCCGGCGCAGGGCGGTCATCTGCCGGGGCAGCGCGAAACCGCCCACGACGGCCACTCCGTCGGTCGGCTTCATCCGGCCGGTGAGCGCGAGCAGCAGGCAGGTGCGGCCGGACCCGGACGGGCCCTCGACCGCGATCAGCGAACCGGGTCCGGCGTCGAGGCCGATGCCGCGGAACGCCCAGCCGCGCGGGCCCCGCAGCCCGAGGTCGCGGGCCATGACCCCGAGGCCGCCCGCCGTGTCCTGCGGGCGCTCCTCGGGGCTCTCCTGAGGGCCGTCCAAGGCTTCCCCTCCCCCTGTGCGGTGCAACCGGCCTTGCGTACCGGCTTTTTGAACTGACTGGTCAGTGCAAAAAGTACCCCGAACCTACGAGCGAAGCAAAAGCACAGGTCAGAGGGGATTGTCAGTGCCATACCCCACGATGGGCACATACGGCACCTGTGCCGTGCACCCAGACGACAGGAGGTTCGTCATGGCCAACTCGTCCGCAGCCGCCGCCCGTCGGCGCCGCGCCACCGGCCCTGCCCCCTCACTGACCGGCCCGGCGAGCGACGTGCACCCCGTGCTGCGCCGGACCACGGCCCCGCCCGCCGCGCTCGACCTGCTCGCCCAGGCTCGCACGGGACTCGACGAGGCCACCGCGCTCCGTGCGCCGAACGAGCGGTACGCGACGGCCCACCTCGCCGCCCTGCGCACCGCCGCCGCCGTGCTCGCCGCGCGGGGCCGCCCGGAGACCACGCCACGACGCCGGGCCCGCATCCGGAGCGCCTGGGAAGTGCTCCCCGAGATCGCGCCCGAACTCACCGAGTGGAGCGCCCTGTTCGCATCGGGCGCCCGGCGCCGCGCGCTGGCCGAGGCCGGCGTCCAGGGCGCGGCAGGCCACCGCGACGCCGACGACCTGATACGCGACGTGGCGATGTTCATCCGGCTGGTCGAGCGGATGCTGGTGCTCCAGCCGGCGCTGCCGCGCCCGCGCCCGGACACGGACGAGGGGGAACCCTCCGGGCACGGACGCGACCTGCCGGACGCGGGGTGAGCCTCCGGCCGGCGGTCGGGGCACCGGGCGAGGGCGCCGGGTCCGGCGGCGCTCACCGCACGCGGGCCGAGGCCCGGGCGCGGGGGAGGGGCGCGGGAGAGGGGGCCGGATCCGGGGGAGGGGGCCGGGTTCGGCGTGCATGCCGGAGGCGGGCCGAGCCTTCGGCCGGTGGGCGGCGCGGGCCGTATCGCGTGCCCGTGTCGAGTGCCCTGCCGCGGGGACGGGGCCGCCGGGGCATGGACCCGTCCCCGCGGCGCCGCGGTGGAGGTGCGAGGCGGAGGTGAGGGGCGCGCGTGGGGGCGGAGGCAATAGGGTGGAGGGCGCCTGAGGCCTTCCCTCGTCCCGCACTACGGGCCGGGGAGGCAGCCCGATCGCTCCGCCCGTACGAGGCGGTGCCGCGCCGAGGAGTCACCTGCCGTGTCGGACCCGACCCGCCCCCGCGCTTCGCTCCGTACCGCCGTGGTCTGGGAGGTCCTCCAGGACGCCCTGGACCGCCGGGTCAAGGCCACGGGCCGGGAGGCGCTGGACGTCCTCGACACCGGCGGCGGCAGCGGCAACTTCGCCGTGCCCGCCGCCCGCCTCGGCCACCGGGTCACCGTCGTCGACCCCAGCCCCAACGCGCTCTTCGCGCTGGAGCGCCGCGCCGCCGAGGCCGGCGTGGCCGACCGGGTGCGGGGCGTGCAGGGCGACGCCCACGGACTGTTCGACGTCGTCGAGCGCGGCGGCTACGACGTCGTGCTGTGCCACGGCGTCCTGGAGTACGTCGACGACCCCGCCGAGGGCGTCCGCAACGCCGTGGACGCCCTGCGCCCCGAGGGCGTGCTCAGCCTGCTCGCCTCCGGACTCGGCGGCGCCGTGCTCGCCCGTGCCCTGGCCGGTCACTTCAAGGAGGCCAAGCAGGCCCTGGAGAGCCCCGAGGGGCGCTGGGGCGAGGGCGACCCGATGCCCCGCCGCTTCACCCCCGAGCACCTCACCGAACTCGTCGAGCAGGCGGGCCTGCGGGTCGGCGCGGTGCACGGCGTACGGGTCTTCGCCGACCTCGTGCCCGGCGTCCTGGTGGACACCGAGCCCGGCGCCCTGGACGCGCTGCTGAAGCTGGAGGCCGCGGCCGCCGAGCTTCCCGCGTTCCGCTCCGTGGCCACCCAGCTCCACGTCCTCGGCGAGACGCGGGGTGCCGCGGAGGCGTGAGCCGGCGGCCGTGACGCGCCGCTGATCAGCGTCTCGGCCGGGGATGGAGTACGCCACAGGCCCCCCGGTCGCGGGCTCCGCGCCGTATGATCGAGGGAGACCGCCCGGCATGACGGGCCGGACGCCGGGGAAAGGAAGCCTCAGCGAGCCGGGACGGCCATGACGGACACCGGTTGGTCAATTGGCGCAGAGGGGCGGGTTTCACGGGGGCGATTCCCTGCCTATCCTGAAGGGACCCCCCGGGTCGCCCCGGCGACTGCACGATGAGGAGGACTCCGTGCCGCTCTCGGAGCACGAGCAGCGCATGCTCGAGCAGATGGAGCGAGCGCTGTACGCCGAAGATCCCAAGTTCGCGTCGGCGCTCGAGGGAAGCGGGCTGCGTACGTACACCCGGCGGCGGGTCTACCAGGCGGTCGTGGGCTTCCTCGTGGGTATCGCGCTCCTCATGGCTGGGATGGTCGCCCAGATCATCTGGGTGAGCGTGGTGGGCTTCCTCGTGATGCTGGGCTGTGCCGTGCTGGCCGTGACCGGCTGGCGCAAGGCCCCCAAGCCGGGTGAGCAGGCCGTCGGCGGACCGCAGGCCCGCCGCCCCGTGCGTGCCAAGCGCTCCATGATGGACCGGATCGAACAGCGCTGGCAGCGCCGCCGCGACGAGCAGCAGGGCCACTAGGCCCCCCTCCCGGCGCTCCGGCGCGCCGGACTCCTCACGTGGTGCCCGAGGGGGTGACCGCCCGGGCGGTCACCCCCTCCCGCATGTCCGCGCCCGGACGCTCAGCCCCGCTGCCCCGACGGCCGGCGCAGGGCCGGGCGGGCGGCCGAGACGCGGGACGTGAGCGCCGACCACCACGCCGACAGCCCCCACACCAGCCGGACCATCGAGCGCGGCGCGAACGTGGCACGCAGCCGCGTGCCGCGGCCGGCCGTGCTCCCCAGGCCCGCGACGACGCGGCGGACGTCCTCGGCGAGCCCGGTCGCCGGCCGCGGGTGCGGGGCGTAGAGGACCTGCTCCACGGCGTCCGCCAGCCGGTGTGCCGAGGCCCCGGTCACCGGGTCCAGCCGGCCGAGCCGCACGATCCGGGCGGCCGCCCCGCGCGGGGTCTGCGACTCGTCCGGCAGGATCCCGAAGTCCCAAGCGGTGTCCGTCAGTTCCTGCCACGCCGCCAGGGTGCGGACCGCGGAGTCCGCCGCGTCGCGCCCGTGCGCGCCGAGCCGTACGGCCCGCGCCCGCCGGCGCCACAGCATCGGTGACAGCGGCAGCGCCAGGGCGGCCGCTCCGCCGAGCGTCCAGGCCAGCAGCTCGTACCACTTCGGGCCGCCGCCGCCCGGGACCGCCACCACCTGCGGGGACGGGCTCGCGCACTCCTGCATCTTCCGCTGCAGCGCCGTGCAGCTCTGACTGGCCGAGGGCGCGGCGGACGGTCCCGCGGACGACGACTGCGAGGGCAGCGCCGGGTCCGGCAGGGTGTCGCCCGGCGTCTCGGACCGGGTGTACGACGGGGTCGAGCCGCGGGTCGGGGTCGGTTCGAAGCGGGTCCAGCCGACGCCCTCGAAGTACAGCTCCGGCCAGGCGTGCGCGTCCTTGAGCCCCACCGCCACCGTGCCGTCGCCCTGCGGGGAACCGGGCGCGAAACCCACCGCGACCCGGGCCGGAATGCCGAGCGTGCGCGCCATCGCGGCCATCGCGAAGGAGAAGTGCACGCAGAAGCCCCGCTTGTCCTTCAGGAACCGTGCGATCGCCTCGGCGCCGCTGCCCACCTGGACCTGGGTGTCGTACTGGAAGCCTCCGTCGACGGCGAACCAGTCCTGGAGCCTGACCGCCTCCTCGTAGGGGTTCGCCGCTCCGTCGGTGACCGCCCGCGCGGTCGTCGCCACGATCCCGGGCAGCGACAGGGGCACCTTCGTGTACTCGCGCCGCAGGGCCGGCGCCGGAGCGGGCGCCGTGGCCAACTGCCGCGCCGTCGGCCGCACCTGCAGGCTTCGCACCCGGTACGTCAGCCCGCGCGTGTTCTGGCCGTGGTCGCCGACGAGCGTCATGCCCACCGGCTCGTAGCGCCAATTGCCCTTGATGCGCACCTCGCTGGGCGGGTACGGCATCGGCAGCCAGTCCTGCGCGTACCAGTCGGCCGCCGCGATCGAGGTGGTGATCTCCGTACGGGCGACCTCGGGGTCGAGGCCGGCCGGGGCGGGGAACCGGTCGGGCACGCCGACGATGTGCCGCTGGGAGGGCTTCCAGGTGGTGCCGTCGAAGTCGTCCAGGGAGACGATCCGCAGATAGAGGTCGGAGACGTCACCGGCGTTCGTGCGCAGCGACATGACCGTGCGGTCCTCGTTCACGTTCAGGCTGTCGCGCAGCGACACCAGCGGGTTCACCGCCGAGATCGTGCCGCCGTTCCCGCTGCCGGAGCCGATGCCGTCACCGGCGTTGTTCAGCAGGCCGCCCTGCATCGCCGGCAGCGGCAGAAGGGCGACCGCCAGCGCGGCCGCGCCGATGCGGCGCCCGGTGCGCACCGGCGCGGTGGCCCCGCCGGTCTCCCCGCCGGCGCCGTGGGCCGCCCCGGCGAACACGCGCCCCCACTGCGAGAGCCGGTCCCGGCCCTCCGCCAGCAGCAGCATCAGATAGCCGGCGGCGGCCACCAGGAAGCTCAGCCAGTCGTTCCCGTCGGACAGCCCGGCCGCCACCGAGTACAGCGCGAGCAGCGGCAGGCCCGCCGGGGCCGCGCTGCGGAAGGTCACCGCGAGGGTGTCCACGATCAGCCCGATCAGCAGGACACCGCCGACGAGCATCAGCCGGATGCCGTCGGACAGCGGGGCCGGGATCGCGTACCGACCGACGTCCTGCGCGCCCAGTTGCAGCAGACCGGCGAGGCGGCGGAAGGCGTCCGGGCCCGGCAGCAGCCCGGCGACGGCCTGCCCGTGGGCGAAGACCAGGGTCAGCAGGAGCAGCGTGACCAGGGCCTGCGCGGCCACCGTCAGGGTCCGGGCCAGCGGCACCCGCCGGGCCGCCACGCCCACACCCGTCTGCGCCGCCAGCAGCACCGTGGCCTGCAGGAGCCACGTCATGGGCGAGACCAGCGGCAGCAGCGCGCAGGCCGCCATCAGCGTGGCCGCCGCGGCGCACAGCGCCAGTCGTGTCCGGCCGCTCATGACCGCCCCTCCCCGTGACCCGCCGCGCCCGCCGTGCCGAAGCCCGTCCCGCTCGCGGCGCCGAGGCCCGTACGCTCCCGGTCCGCCCGGCGCCACACCTCCTCCAGCGAGGCGCCCCGCGGCACCTCCACCGCCGTCCACCCGGACTCGCGCAGCATCCGCAGCCGCTCCCCGGTGCCGTGCACCGGCCCGGGCACGTCCGTGCGCTCCCGCACCCACGCGTCGCTGTCCAGCACGAACGCGACCGCCGCGCCGCCGCGTTGACGCATCTTGGCGACCACCGCGGCCTGCTCCTCGTCGAGGTCGCCGAGGAAGGCCACCAGGAGCCCCTCGTTGCCGCCGCGCAGCGTGTCGTACGCCCGGGACAGGCCCGCCCCGTCCGAGTGGTCGATCACCGCGAGGGTGTCCATCATCAGCCCGGCCGCGTCCGCCGACCCCTGGCTCGCGCCCGCGAACCCCTCGGAGCCCTCGCCGGGCACCGAGGTGCCGGTGTCGGTGAGCAGCCGCACCGAGAAGCCCCGCTCCAGCATGTGCACCAGCACCGACGCGGCGCCCGAGACGGCCCACTCGAAGGCCGATTCCGGGCCGGCGCCCCGGAAGGCGATGTACCGGGTGTCCAGGAGGACCGTGCAGCGGGCGCGCTGCGGCTGCTCCTCGCGGCGCACCATCAGCTCGCCGTAGCGGGCGGTGGAGCGCCAGTGCACGCGGCGCAGGTCGTCGCCGTGGCGGTACCCGCGCGGGATGACGTCGTCCTCGCCCGCCAGGGCCAGCGAGCGCTGCCGCCCGTCGCCGTACCCCTTGGCCTCGCCGCTCAGCCGTACCGGCGGCAGCGGTGTCACACGCGGGACGACGGTCAGGGTGTCGAACGCGGAGAAGGACCGGGTCAGTTCGCACATCCCGAACGGGTCGGTCAGCCGCAGTTGCAGCGGGCCGAGCGGATAGCGGCCGCGCAGGTCGGAGCGGACCCGGTAGGACACCTCGCGGCGGCCGCCCGGCTCCACCCGGTCCAGGACGAAGCGCGGCCGCGGCCCGAGCACGTACGGCACCCGGTCCTGGAGCATCAGCAGGCCGGTGGGCAGCCGGGAGACGTTCTCCGTCCGCAGGTGCACCCGGGCCTCGCTGCCGGCGGGCACGCGCGCGGGGGACAGGCGGCGGCTGCCGGCGACCCGGTGGCGCGTGCGGTGGAGCACCGCCGCGCAGAGCAGGGGCAGCGCGGCGAGCAGCAGGCCGACCCGCAGCAGATCGCTCTGTCCGAGGACGTAGGCGCACAGCGCGGCCGCCACGCCGGCGGCCAGGAAGGAGCGTCCGCGGGTGGTCAGACCGGCCAGCGCGGTGCGTACGCCGCTCCGGTCGCCCCGGTCGGCCTCCGCGCGCGCCGTCCCCGCGTCCGCCATCACAGCCTCCGCGGCGGCTGCTGGCCGAACGCCGCCGTGCCCCGGCCCAGACCGAAGCCGCTCTGCTGCTGGGGCGCCGCGGGCACCGGGGTGTTCTGCAGGATCTCCTGCACGACCTGCTCCGCCGTCCGGCGGTTGAGCTGTGCCTGGGCGGTGGGCAGCAGCCGGTGCGCCAGCACGGCCACGGCGAGGGCCTGCACGTCGTCCGGCAGCGCGTACTCCCGGCCGCCGAGGGCGGCGGACGCCTTCGCGGCGCGCAGCAGGTGCAGCGTGGCGCGCGGCGAGGCGCCGAGTCTGAGGTCGGGGTGGGTGCGGGTGGCGGCGACCAGGTCCACCGCGTACCGCCGCACCGTCTCGGCGACGTGGACGCCGCGGACCGCCTCGACCAGCTTCACGATCTCGTGCGCGTGGGCGACCGGCTGGAGGTCGTCCAGCGGGTTGACCCCGCCGTGCACGTCCAGCATCTGCACCTCGGCTTCCGCGCTGGGGTAGCCGATGGAGACGCGGGCCATGAAGCGGTCGCGCTGGGCCTCGGGCAGCGGGTAGGTGCCCTCCATCTCGACCGGGTTCTGCGTGGCCACCACCATGAAGGGGTTGGGCAGTTCGTAGGTCTGCCCGTCGATGGTGACCTGGCGCTCCTCCATCGACTCCAGCAGGGCCGACTGGGTCTTGGGCGAGGCGCGGTTGATCTCGTCGCCGATCACGATCTGCGCGAAGATCGCGCCGGGCTTGAACTCGAAGTCCCGGCGCTGCTGGTCCCAGATGGACACGCCGGTGATGTCCGAGGGCAGTAGGTCGGGTGTGAACTGGATGCGCCGCACCGAGCAGTCGATGGACCGGGCCAGCGCCTTGGCCAGCATCGTCTTGCCCACCCCGGGCACGTCCTCGATCAGGAGGTGCCCCTCGGCGAGCAGCACGGTCAGTGAAAGCCGTACGACCTCGGGCTTGCCCTCGATCACTCCCTCCACCGAACTGCGGACGCGCTCCACAGTGGCGGTCAGATCAGTGAGGCTCGCTCGATCGTCATAGGTCGTCACCCGGCCCTCCTCGGCCCTTATCCAAGCTCTGGACGAGCAGGGATACCCCAATGTTTCCCGGGCCGACACACCGCGGTGCGGACCGGCCCACCCCTGAACACGGACCTCACGCGGGAAAACGCGTGGTGTCACCCCCGCATTCTTGTGGCCGTTACCGGTTCGTGTCACTCGCCTGTGGACAAGTGGCTGCGATATGTCGGGCCTTACGGCCTTTTGTCGACGATGACGGTGTGATGTGAGCGGGGGCGTCCGGGGTGGGCCGGGCGGTCGGGCGGTGGGGTGGCCAGGGGGTCAGGCGGGATCGATCTCGCGCAGCAGACCCGTCTTGACGTCGAAGACGAAGCCGCGCACGTCGTCGGTGTGCAGCAGGAACGGCGAGGTGCGTACGCGCTGCATCGACTGGCGCACGTCCTGGTCGACGTCCCGGAAGGCCTCCACCGCCCACCCGGGGCGCTGTCCGACCTCCATCTCCAGGTCGTGCCGGAACTCCTCGGTGAGGGACTCCAGGCCGCAGCCGGTGTGGTGGATGAGGACCACGCTGCGGGTGCCGAGCGCCCGCTGGCTGATGGTCAGCGAGCGGATCACGTCCTCGGTGACGACACCGCCCGCGTTGCGGATGGTGTGACAGTCGCCGAGCTGCAGGCCGAGCGCCTTGTGCAGGTCGAGTCGGGCGTCCATGCAGGCCACGACCGCGACGTGCAGGACGGGCCGGGCGTCCATCCCCGGGTCGGTGAACGCGTCGGCATAGTGCTGGTTGGCCTCGACGAGACGGTCCGTGACGGTGCCGCCCGTTATGGCTCCTTCGGATCCGGCGGGAACTGCTGCAGAAGTCGTCATACCCATGACGTTACTGGTCACCCCCGGTCCGGTCCTGCTGTGAGTCGGGACAAAGAAGGCCTCCGTGGCTTGTTGTGAGCGACTCCACACGGATCGCGACCCGGCAGCCGAACGGGTGAACCTTCGCCCCGCGCGGTGTCGCCGACGCTCCGGCGGGCGACGCGCAGGCCGGTTGATTGACCGCGAGACAGGGTGGACTAAAGTGACGCGAAGGGGGAGGCGCGGCCCTCCCTGCTGGACTGCTTTTCCCCGGAGACCCCGGCACCCGCGCGGCGTCTCCCCACGTGCGCGGCCCGCGCGTACGTACGGCTCGGCCTTCTCCCGCTGCCGGTCGGCCGACGCTTCCGGCGCCGGCGGGCCTCCCCTCACCGGGGGCACCCCCGGCGTCCACCGGGGGAGGGCGGGGACCCGGCGGTGCGTACGGCCCGCGCCGGACCTGAGAGGGCCCCTTGAGCCAGAGTCGACACGTCCCCGTGATGCTCCAGCGGTGCCTGGACCTGCTGGCGCCCGCCCTGGAGCGGCCGGGAGCGGTGGTCGTCGACTGCACCCTCGGCCTCGGCGGCCACAGCGAGGCCCTGCTCACCCGTTTCCCCGAGGCGCGGCTCGTCGCCCTCGACCGCGACAAGGAGGCGCTGCGCCTGTCCGGCGAGCGCCTCGCCCCCTTCGGCGACCGGGCCACCCTCGTGCACGCCGTCTACGACGAGCTGCCCGAGGTCCTCGACCGGCTCGGTATCGCGCGCGTCCAGGGCGTCCTGTTCGACCTCGGCGTCTCCTCCATGCAGCTCGACGAGGCCGACCGCGGCTTCGCCTACGCCCAGGACGCGCCGCTGGACATGCGCATGGACCAGACGACCGGGATGAGCGCAGCCGAGGTGCTCAACACCTACCCGCCCGGTGAACTCGTCCGCATCCTGCGGGCCTACGGCGAGGAGAAGCAGGCCAAGCGGATCGTGGCCGCGATCGTGCGCGAGCGCGAGAAGGAGCCCTTCAGCACCAGCGCCCGGCTGGTCGAACTCATCCGTGACGCCCTGCCGCAGGCCGCCAAGCGCACCGGCGGCAACCCGGCCAAGCGCACCTTCCAGGCGCTGCGCATCGAGGTCAACGGCGAACTGGCGGTCCTGGAACGGGCGATCCCGGCCGCGGTCGAGGCCCTCGCCGTCGGCGGCCGGATCGCCGTACTGTCGTACCACTCGCTCGAAGACCGCCTGGTGAAGCAGGTGTTCGCGGCCGGCGCCACCAGCACCGCCCCGCCCGGACTGCCGGTCGTCCCCGAGCGCTACCAGCCCCGGCTCAAGCTGCTGACGCGCGGTGCCGAACTTCCCACCGAGGAAGAGATCGCCGAGAACCGGCGGGCGGCACCGGCCCGGCTGCGCGGGGCCGAGCGCATCAGGGAGGACGTCGAGTGAGGGAGCTGACGGGGCGGCCGTACGCGTGCGGCGCCGTCCCCCGCGCGGTGGGCGAACGGGAACGGCGAAGTCGGGGGGACCGGTGAGCAGGAGACCCGAACTGAGGGGCCGTGCCGCCCGGCTCGCCCGGCTCCTCCCGGCCAGGGGAGGCCAGGCCGCCCGCACTCCGTTCGTCCTCCTCGTCGTGCTCCTCCTCGGCGGCGGCCTGATCGGGCTCCTGGTGCTGAACTCCGCGCTCAGCGAGGGCGCGTTCCAGCTCGACGACCTGCAGAAGGACACCAAGAACCTCACCGACGAGGAGCAGGCCCTCCAGCGCGACATCGACTCCTACTCCGCCCCCGACGCCCTCCAGCGCCGTGCCCGCGAACTCGGCATGGTGCCCGGCGGCGACCCGGCCTTCCTGAGCCCCGGCGGCACCGTGAAGGGCGTCCCGTCGCCCGCCCCCGAGCCCGACCCGGAGGACGTGCCGGTGTCGGTACGGCCGCCGGAGGCCCTCACGGCGTCGCCGGCCGCCACGGACGGCACCCGGCCGGGCCTACCCGCGACCACCCCGCCGACGGCGGCGGGGACGGCGTCGCCGACGGCCCCCGGCAGCGCGTCGCCCTCCGCCCCGGTCGCGTCCGCCTCCGCCGCGCCCCCGCCCCAGCCCGCCTCGACCACGACCCCCGGCAGGTGACGGAAGTGTCCGACAGGGAACCGCCGCGCCGCCGCGTGCCCGGACCCGCAAGGCCCGCCCGCCCCCGCGGCGGGCAGCGCCCCGGCCCGGCTGCCCGCCCGGCCCGCCGCCCGGGCCCGCGCCGCCTCCCGGCGTCGCGCGTCATCCGGCTCGGCAGCCCCCGCCCGCGGCTGCGCATGGTCGCCCTCGCGCTGACCCTGGTACTGCTCGTGTTCGTCGTACGGCTGCTCCAGGTGCAGGCCGTGGACGCGAGCGCCTACGCCGCCAAGGCCGACGAGAACCGCTACGTCGTCCACACGCTCGCCGCCGAGCGGGGCGGCATCACCGACCGCAACGGCGTGGCCCTCGCGATCAGCGTGGACGCCGACGACATCACGGCCGACCCCACGATGTTCACGCGCGGGGAGCTGAAGATCGGCGACGGGCCCGAGCAGGCCGCCGCGCTGCTCGCCCCGATCCTCGGCCAGGACCAGGACACGATCGCGCGGAAGCTGCGCACGCCGAACACGCGCTACGTGCTGCTGGCCCGCCGCCGGACCCCGCAGGTCTGGAAGCAGATCAAGGACCTGAAGTCCGCGCTGGTGAAGAAGTCCCAGGCGGACAAGTCCACCGTCAACGTCCTCGCCGGCGTCTTCGCCGACCCCAGCAGCAAGCGGGTGTACCCCAACGGCGACCTCGCCGCCGGGATACTGGGCTGGGTCAACGCCGAGGGCAAGGGCGGCGGCGGTGTCGAACAGCAGCTGGAGAAGCAGCTGTCCGGCAAGGCCGGCCAGGTCCGCTACGCCCAGTCCGGCGGCCGTCAGGTGCCCACCGCCGGCTCCACCGAGACGCCCGCGGTGCCCGGCGCCGACATCGAGCTCACCATCGACCGGGACATCCAGTGGGCCGCGCAGAACGCGATCGGCGAGCAGGTCAAGAAGTCCGGGGCCGATCGCGGCTACGTCATCGTGCAGGACACCCGGACCGGCGAGATCCTCGCCATGGCCAACGCGCCGGGCTTCGACCCCAACGACCTGTCCCGGGCGAACCCGGCCGCGCTCGGCAACGCCGCCGTCCAGGACGCCTTCGAGCCCGGCTCCACCGCCAAGGTCATGTCGATGGCGGCCGTCCTCCAGGAGAACGCGGCCACCCCGCTCACCCACGTCGTCGTGCCCAACCGGCTGCACCGCGGCGACCGGCTCTTCCAGGACGACGTCGACCACGACACCTGGTACCTGACGCTCAACGGCGTGCTCGCCAAGTCCAGCAACATCGGCACCATCCTGGCCACCGGGCAGCTGGGGAAGACCCAGGCCGAGGCCAACACGGTCCTCTACTCCTACCTCCGCAAGTTCGGCATCGGCCGCTACACCGGGCTGGACTTCCCCGGCGAGACCAGGGGCATCCTCGCGCCGCCCGACAAGTGGTCCACCTCGCAGCAGTACACGATCCCTTTCGGCCAGGGCTTCTCCATCAACGCGATGCAGGCGGCGTCCGTCTACTCGACGATCGCCAACGGCGGCGTCCGGGTGCAGCCCACCCTGGTGCGCGGCGCCAAGGGCGCCGACGGGCGCTTCACCCCCGTCCCGAAGCCCGAGAAGACGCGGGTGGTCAGCGCCGCGACGGCCCAGCAGCTCGCCCGCATGCTGGAGTCGGTGGTGGACGACGAGCAGGGCACGGGCGTGAAGGCGCGCATCCCGGGGTACCGGGTCGCGGGGAAGACGGGTACGGCCAACCGCGTGGATCCGGCCACCGGCAGATACCGCGGCTACACCTCGTCGTTCGCCGGTTTCGCCCCCGCGGACAGCCCTCGCGTCACCGTGTACTGCGCCATCCAGAACGCCACCAGGGGCAGCTACTTCGGCGGCCAGATCTGCGGCCCGGTCTACAAGCAGGTCATGGAGTTCGCGCTGAAGACGCTCCAGGTGCCGCCGACGGGGGCACGGGCCGCGAACCTGCCCGTCGACTTCAAGCCGTGACCGTCCCCGAGCCCCGCACCACCGGACCCCCCGCGACCGCACCGCCGCTGCACACCGATCAGGAAACAGCCCGTGACAACGAACACCTCCGGCCCCGGGAACCCCACCCCGCCCCGGCCCTCACTTCGCTCCGGAGCGGGTACGCCCGGTACGCTCACCGCCGTGCCACACGCTGATCAGTCCCAAACCACCCAGAAGGGCGCTTCCGTGACGTATCCGGGACCGCCGCGACCGGACCAGGTCTCCGCCACACCCCTCGCGGAGCTCGCCGGACAGCTGGGTGCCGCCACCCCCGAGGGCGCCGCCGAGGTCACGGGGATCACCCACGACTCGCGCGCCGTGCGCCCCGGCGACCTGTACGCCGCGCTGCCCGGCGCCCGGATGCACGGCGCCGACTTCGTCACGCAGGCGGCCGGTCTCGGCGCCGTCGCGGTGCTGACCGACCCGACCGGCGCCGAGCGCGCCGCGGCGACCGGCCTGCCGGTTCTGGTCGTCGACGACCCGCGCGGGCGGATGGGCGAGCTGGCGGCCACGATCTACGGCCATCCCGGCCGCGACCTGCTCCAGATCGGCATCACCGGCACCTCCGGCAAGACCACCACGGCGTACCTCGTCGAGGGCGGCCTGAGGACGGCCAGGTCCACCGGACTGATCGGCACCGTCGAGATGCGCGTCGGCGACGAGCGCATCAAGTCCGAGCGCACCACCCCCGAGGCCACCGACCTGCAGGCCCTGTTCGCGGTCATGCGCGAGCGGGGCGTCGAGGCGGTCGCCATGGAGGTCTCCAGCCACGCGCTGGTCCTCGGCCGCGTCGACGCCTGCGTCTTCGACATCGGCGTGTTCACCAACCTCAGCCCGGAGCACATGGAGTTCCACTCCGGCATGGAGGACTACTTCCAGGCCAAGGCGCAGCTGTTCACGCCCCGGCGCAGCAGGCTCGGCGTGGTCAACCACGACGACGAGTACGGGCGCCGGCTGGTCCGGGAGGCCACCGTCCCGGTCGTCACCTTCTCCGCCGAGGGCCACCCCGACGCCGACTGGCGCGCCGAGGACGTCGAGGTCGGGCCTCTGGACTCGACGTTCACCGTGATCGGCCCCGAGGGGCAGCGGATCGCCGCCAGGTCGCCGCTGCCGGGTCCCTTCAACGTCGCCAACACCCTCGCCGCGATCGTCGCGCTGGCCGCCGCGGGCCTCGACCCGCAGGCCGCCGCCGACGGAGTCGCCGCCGTGCCGGGCGTGCCCGGCCGCCTGGAGCGGGTGGACGCCGGACAGCCCTACCTCGCCGTCGTCGACTACGCCCACAAGACCGACGCCGTCGAGTCGGTCCTCAAGGCCCTGCGCAAGGTCACCAAGGGCCAGGTGCACATCGTGATCGGCTGCGGCGGCGACCGCGACCGGACGAAACGGGCCCCGATGGGCGCCGCGGCGGCCCGGCTCGCCGACACGGCCGTACTGACCTCCGACAACCCCCGCTCCGAGGACCCCCTGGCGATCCTCGCCACCATGCTCCAGGGCGCGGCGTCCGTGCCCGCGCACGAGCGCGGCGAGGTGGTCCTCTTCGAGGACCGGGCCGCCGCGATCGCCGCCGCGGTCTCCCGCGCGCGGCCCGGGGACACCGTGCTGGTCGCGGGGAAGGGCCACGAGCAGGGCCAGGACATCGCCGGCGTGATCCGTCCCTTCGACGACCGCCAGGTGCTCCGCGAAGCAATCCAGCAGACCCAGGGATGAACTTGTGATCGCCCTCTCCCTCGCCGAGATCGCAGCAGTCGTCGGCGGGCAGACGTACGACATACCGGATCCGTCCGTCCAGGTCACCGGACCCGTGGTCCGGGACTCCCGGGAGGCGGGACCCGGCAGCCTCTTCGTCGCCTTCGTCGGCGAGCGCGTGGACGGCCACGACTTCGCGCGGGCGGTCGTCGAGGGGGGCGCGGTCGCCGTACTGGCCTCCCGTCCCGTCGGCGTGCCCGCGATCGTCGTCGACGACGTCCAGGCCGCGCTCGGCGCCCTCGCGCGCCATGTCGTGCGGCGGCTCGGCGCGACCCTCGTGGCCCTCACCGGCTCGGCGGGCAAGACCAGCACCAAGGACCTCATCGCCCAGGTGCTGGGCCGCAAGGCGCCGACGGTGTTCACGCCCGGCTCCCTCAACAACGAGATCGGGCTGCCGCTGACCGCCCTGACCGCCACCGAGGAGACGAAGTTCCTCGTGCTGGAGATGGGCGCCCGCGGCATCGGCCACATCCGCTACCTCACCGGCCTGACCCCGCCGAAGGTCGGCCTGGTGCTCAACGTCGGCACCGCCCACATCGGCGAGTTCGGCGGCCGCGAGCAGATCGCCCAGGCGAAGGGTGAGTTGGTCGAGGCGCTGCCCGCCGCGGAGGAGGGCGGGACGGCGATCCTCAACGCCGACGACCCGTTGGTCCGGGCCATGGCCTCCCGTACGAAGGCGAAGGTGGTCCTTTTCGGAGAGAGCGACGAAGCGGACGTACGCGCCGAGAACGTGAGACTCACGGACACCGGACAGCCCGCATTCAGGCTTCACACACCCTCCGGTGCAACCGATGTGACCATGCGCCTGTACGGTGAGCACCACGTGTCGAACGCGCTCGCCGCGGCCGCCGTCGCCCATGAGCTGGGCATGTCCGCGGAAGAGATCGCCACCGCACTCTCCGAGGCGGGCTCCCTCTCCCGCTGGCGGATGGAGGTCACCGAGCGCCCGGACGGCGTGACCATCGTCAACGACGCCTACAACGCCAACCCCGAGTCCATGCGGGCCGCCCTGCGCGCGCTGGCCGCGATGGGCAGGGGGCGGCGGACCTGGGCGGTGCTCGGCAAGATGGCCGAGCTCGGGGACGAGGCGCTCGCCGAGCACGACGCTGTCGGACGGCTCGCCGTCCGGCTCAACGTCAGCAAGCTCGTCGCGGTCGGGGGCAGGGAAGCGTCCTGGCTGCAACTGGGCGCATATAACGAGGGTTCGTGGGGTGAGGAGTCGGTGCACGTGTCCGACGCACAGGCGGCGGTCGACCTGTTGCGCAGCGAGTTGCGCCCGGGAGACGTCGTTCTCGTGAAGGCGTCCCGTTCGGTCGGTCTGGAGAGCGTTGCCCAGGCGCTGCTGGAGACCGGTGCCGAGGGTGAGGTCGCCGCCCGATGATGAAGCAGATCCTGTTCGCAGGTGTCATTGGCCTCTTCCTGACGCTGGTCGGCACACCACTGCTGATCAAGCTTCTCGCCCGCAAGGGCTACGGCCAGTACATCCGCGACGACGGCCCGCGCGAGCACGCCAGCAAGCGCGGTACGCCGACCATGGGCGGCATCGCGTTCATCCTGGCGACAGTCGCCGCGTACTTCCTGTCCAAGGTCATCACCGGCTACCCCCCGACCTACTCGGGCCTGCTGGTGCTCGGCCTGATGGTCGGCATGGGCCTGGTCGGCTTCCTCGACGACTACATCAAGATCGTCAAGCGCCGTTCGCTGGGTCTGCGGGCCAAGGCGAAGATGGCCGGCCAGCTGATCGTCGGCATCGGCTTCGCCGTGCTCGCCCTGATGTTCGCCGACAACCGCGGCAACACCCCCGCCTCCACCAAGCTGTCGTTCATCACCGACTTCGGCTGGACGATCGGCCCGGTGCTGTTCGTGGTCTGGGCGCTGTTCATGATCCTCGCGATGTCGAACGGCGTGAACCTCACCGACGGTCTGGACGGTCTGGCCACCGGCGCCTCCGTGCTGGTCTTCGGCGCCTACACCTTCATCGGCGTGTGGCAGTTCCAGGAGTCCTGCGCCAACGCGCAGACCCTCACCAACCCGGGCGCCTGCTACGAGGTGCGCGACCCGCTCGACCTCGCGGTCGTCGCCTCCGCGCTGATGGGCGCCTGCCTCGGCTTCCTGTGGTGGAACACCTCGCCCGCCAAGATCTTCATGGGTGACACCGGTTCGCTCGCGCTCGGCGGTGTGCTCGCCGGCCTGGCGATCTGCTCGCGCACCGAGCTGCTGCTCGCCCTGCTCGGCGGCCTGTTCGTCCTGATCACCATGTCGGTGGTCATCCAGGTCGGCTCCTTCCGCCTGACCGGCAAGCGCGTCTTCCGGATGGCGCCACTGCAGCACCACTTCGAACTCAAGGGCTGGTCCGAGGTCCTGGTGGTGGTCCGCTTCTGGATCATCCAGGGCATCTGTGTGATCGTCGGACTGGGCCTCTTCTACGCGGGATGGGCAGCGGACAAGTGACCGACTGGCAGGGGAAGAACGTCACCGTCGCCGGACTCGGCGTCTCGGGTGTCCCGGCGGCCAAGGTCCTGCACGGGCTCGGCGCGAACGTCACCGTCGTCAACGACGGCGACGACGAGCGGGCCCGGGCGCAGGCCGCGGAGCTGGAGGCGCTCGGCGTCACGGTCCGGCTCGGTGACGGGGAGACCCTGCCCGAGGGCACCGAGCTGATCGTCACCGCGCCCGGCTGGAAGCCGGACAAGCCGCTGTTCCTCGCCGCCGGCAGGGCGGGCGTCCCGATCTGGGGCGACGTCGAACTGGCCTGGCGGCTGCGCGGCCCGGACGCCCCGCCGTGGCTGGCGGTGACCGGCACCAACGGCAAGACCACCACCGTGCAGATGCTCGCCTCCATCCTCACGGCGGCGGGCCTGCGCACGGCGGCAGTCGGCAACATCGGCGTCTCGCTGCTGGACGCGGTGCTCGGCGAGGAGCGGTACGACGTGCTGGCGGTCGAGCTCTCCAGCTACCAGCTGCACTGGGCCCCCTCGCTGCGGGCGCACTCCGCGGTGGTGCTGAACCTGGCCCCCGACCACCTCGACTGGCACGGCTCCATGGAGGCCTACGCCGCCGACAAGGGCCGTGTCTACGAGGGCAATCGGGTCGCCTGCGTCTACAACGCCGCCGACAAGGCCACCGAGGACCTGGTGCGCGAGGCGGACGTCGAGGAGGGCTGCCGGGCGATCGGCTTCACCCTCGGCACCCCCGGCCCGTCCCAACTCGGCGTCGTGGAGGGCATCCTGGTCGACCGCGCCTTCGTCGAGAACCGGCACAAGAACGCCCAGGAGCTCGCCGAGGTCGCCGACGTGAACCCGCCGGCCCCGCACAACGTCGCCAACGCCCTTGCCGCCGCGGCCCTCGCGCGCGCCTTCGGGGTGCCGCCCCAGGCCGTACGGGACGGGCTGCGGGCCTTCACCCCGGACGCCCACCGCATCGCGCACGTCGCCGACGTGGACGGCGTGGCGTACGTGGACGACTCCAAGGCCACCAACACCCATGCGGCAGAAGCCTCGTTGGCGGCCTACGAGTCGATCGTGTGGATCGCGGGCGGCCTGGCGAAGGGCGCCACCTTCGACGAGCTGGTCGCCAGGTCGGCGAAGCGGCTCCGGGGCGTGGTGCTCATCGGCGCCGACCGCGCCCTGATTCGCGAAGCCCTCGCGCGACACGCCCCGGAAGTACCCGTCGTCGACCTCGACCGGACCGACACTGGGGCGATGCTCCAGGCCGTCCAGGAGGCGAAGCGGCTCGCCGAACCCGGCGACACGGTGCTGCTGGCCCCGGCCTGCGCCTCCATGGACATGTTCGCCAACTACAACAGGCGCGGTGACGCGTTCGCCCAGGCAGTGCGCGAGCTCGGTGCCTGACCCGGCCGCCCGCCGGGCGACTTCGGGAGGGACGCGTGCGACCGTCAAGGCCGACGTACAGGGGAGGTGCCGATGCCCGGTAGCCGCACCGGCCGGCGGCCGCCCGTGCAGCGGGCGGCGGGCCGGCCCGCGACCCCCGGCACGCCCCGCGACCATCCTCTGCGGCGTTTCCTCACCCGGGCCCGCAAGGCCTGGGACCGGCCGCTGACCGCGTACTACCTGATCTTCGGCGGCAGTCTGCTGATCACCGTGCTGGGCCTGGTGATGGTCTACTCGGCCTCCCAGATCACGGCGCTGCAGATGGCGCTGCCGGGCTCGTACTTCTTCCGCAAGCAGCTGCTCGCGGCCGTCCTCGGGGCCGGGCTGCTGCTCGCCGCCTCCCGGATGCCGGTCAAGCTGCACCGGGCGCTCGCCTACCCGATCCTGGCGGGCGCGGTGTTCCTGATGGCCCTGGTGCAGGTGCCGGGGATAGGGATGTCGGTCAACGGCAACCAGAACTGGATCTCGCTGGGCGGCTCCTTCCAGATCCAGCCCAGCGAGATCGGCAAGCTGGCGCTGGTGCTGTGGGCCGCCGACCTGATCGCGCGCAAGCAGGACAAGAGGCTGCTCACACAGTGGAAGCACATGCTGGTGCCGCTCGTGCCGGTGACCTTCCTGCTGCTCGGCCTGATCATGCTCGGCGGCGACATGGGCACCGCGATCATCCTGACCGCGATCCTCTTCGGCCTGCTGTGGCTGGCGGGGGCGCCCACACGCCTCTTCGTGGGCGTGCTGTCCGTCGCCGCCGCGATCGGCGGGCTGCTGATCAAGACCAACCCGAACCGCATGGACCGGCTCGCCTGCATCGGGGCCACGGATCTCGGGCCGGGCGGGACCTGCTGGCAGGCGGTGCACGGCATCTACGCCCTGGCCTCCGGCGGGATCTTCGGCTCCGGGCTCGGCGCGAGTGTGGAAAAATGGGGCCAACTCCCCGAAGCCCACACGGACTTCATCTTCGCCGTCACCGGTGAGGAACTGGGTCTGGCGGGGACGCTGTCGGTGCTCGCCCTGTTCGCGGCTCTAGGCTATGCGGGTATCCGCGTGGCCGGACGCACGGAGGATCCCTTCGTGAGGTACGCCGCGGGAGGCGTGACCACCTGGATCACCGCGCAGGCGGTGATCAACATCGGTGCGGTGCTCGGTCTGCTGCCGATCGCCGGCGTCCCGCTCCCGCTGTTCTCCTACGGAGGATCCGCCCTGCTGCCGACCATGTTCGCCATCGGGTTGCTGATCGCCTTCGCGCGGGACGAACCCGCTGCGCGGGCGGCGCTTGCGATGCGGCAACCTCGCTTTGGTAGAAAGCGGGCGGGAGGCTTTGCGGCCGGCCGGAAGTCCGGCCGGCAGCCCGCTCGGACGTCCGGCCGGACGCCTGAGCGGGGCTCCGGGCGGGAACCCGGCCGGGAGCCTCGGAGATGGAACACGATGCGACGGCGTGCCTCGGCGGCGCGCTCGTCCGGAGAGCGGTGAATTTCGGTGCATGTCGTACTCGCCGGCGGAGGTACCGCGGGCCACATCGAGCCCGCGCTCGCCCTCGCGGACGCCCTGCGCAGGCAGGACCCGACCGTGGGCATCACGGCCCTGGGCACGGAGCGCGGTCTGGAGACCCGGCTCGTCCCGGAGCGCGGCTACGAGCTGGCGCTGATCCCGGCCGTGCCGCTGCCGCGCAAGCCCACCCCCGAGCTGATCACCGTCCCGGGCCGGCTGCGCGGCACGATCAAGGCCGCCGAGCAGATCCTGGAGCGGACCAAGGCCGACGCCGTCGTCGGCTTCGGCGGTTACGTGGCCCTGCCCGCCTATCTGGCGGCCAAGCGGCTCGGCGTCCCGATCGTCATCCACGAGGCGAACGCCCGCCCCGGCCTGGCCAACAAGATCGGTTCGCGCTACGCGGCCCGGGTCGCCGTCTCCACCCCGGACAGCAAGCTGCGCGACGCCCGCTACATCGGCATCCCGCTGCGCCGCTCCATCGCCAAGCTCGACCGGGCCGCCGTGCGCCCCGAGGCGCGCGCGATGTTCGGGCTCGACCCCAACCTGCCCACGCTGCTGGTCTCCGGCGGCTCGCAGGGCGCCCGCCGGCTCAACGAGGTGGTCCAGCAGGTCGCGCCCTACCTCCAGCAGGCGGGCATCCAGATCCTGCACGCGGTCGGCCCGAAGAACGAACTGCCGCAGGTCCACCAGATGCCGGGAATGCCCCCGTACATCCCGGTAAGTTACCTGGACCGGATGGACCTCGCGTACGCCGCGGCCGACATGATGCTCTGCCGGGCCGGCGCGATGACCGTCGCCGAGCTCTCCGCCGTCGGACTCCCGGCCGCCTACGTCCCGCTGCCCATCGGCAACGGCGAACAGCGGCTGAACGCCCAGCCGGTGGTCAAGGCCGGCGGCGGCCTGCTGGTCGACGACGCGGAACTCACCCCGGAATGGGTGCAGCAGCACGTCCTGCCCGTGCTCGCCGATCCGCACCGGCTGTACGAGATGTCCCGCGCCGCCGGGGAGTTCGGCCGCCGGGACGCCGACGAGCTGCTCGTCGGCATGGTGCACGAGGCGATCGCCTCGCGCCGTTAGGACCATATGCACGGAAGGGCGGCAAGCGTGGCCGGATCGACGACCGCCGAGCGCGGTGAACGCCAGCAGGAGTCGTCCGGCCCGCCCCCGGCCCCGCGATGGCGAACTCCCCGTCCTCGTACGATCGTCGTCCTGGCGGTTGTCGTACTGATCCTCACCGCCGGCTCCCTCTGGCTGCTCTACGGCTCGCGGTGGACCCGCGTGGAGCACGTGTCCGTCTCCGGGACGCGCGTGCTGACGCCCGCCCAGGTGCGCGCGGCGGCCGAGGTGCCGGTCGGCGCGCCGCTGGTCTCCGTGGACACCGAGGCGATCGAGGCGCGTCTTCGCCGTGCGCTGCCCCGAATTGACTCGATCGACGTCGTTCGCGCGTGGCCGCACGGAATCGGGCTGAAAGTGAGTGAGCGCACTCCGGTTCTGGTGGAGGAAAAGGGCGGAAAGTTCGTCGAAGTGGACCACGTAGGTGTCCGTTTCGCCACGGTTCCGCGGGCACCGAAAGGCGTGCCGGTCCTGGAATTGTCCCTTTCCCGTTCGGGATCCGCGGCGGCGAGCCTGCGGCGCTTCCCGGAGAGCCGGCTCGTGCGCGAGGCGGTGGCGGTGGCCCGCCGCATTCCGGCCGCGGTCGCCCGCGACACCCGCGTGCTCAAGGTCCGTACCTACGACGACATCTCACTGGAGCTCAACGGCGGCCGCACCGTCGCCTGGGGCAGCGGTGACGCAGGCCGCGCGAAGGCCCGCGCACTCTCCGCGCTGATGAAAGCGGCGCCGGACGCGCGGCACTTCGACGTCAGCGTCCCCACCGCGCCCGCGTCATCAGGGAGTTGACGCACATCAGCGCAGGCCAGCACCCTGGTTGGGCACCGCTATGCCTGATCACATAGGGTGAAAAGAAAAACGGGAGGTTCGGCGTGTTCGTTGAACGTGCGCCACTTGTCGACTTAGTGTCCTGTTCGGAAGAGTCCAGGGAACAGGCACACTGGTAACCCTAAACTTCAGCGTTAGGGTTCGGGTCGGCGTTCGGACCGTCCCAATCGGCATCAGTCGTCGGATCGCGGCAAGGCCGTGATGCGACGACACGTAACTCGAGGCGAGAGGCCTTCGACGTGGCAGCACCGCAGAACTACCTCGCAGTCATCAAAGTCATCGGTGTCGGCGGCGGTGGTGTCAATGCCATCAACCGGATGATCGAGGTCGGTCTCAAGGGCGTCGAGTTCATCGCCATCAACACCGACGCGCAGGCGCTGTTGATGAGTGACGCCGACGTCAAGCTCGACGTCGGCCGCGAACTGACCCGCGGACTCGGCGCCGGCGCCAACCCGGCCGTCGGCCGCAAGGCCGCCGAGGACCACCGCGAGGAGATCGAGGAGGTCCTCAAGGGGGCCGACATGGTCTTCGTGACGGCCGGTGAAGGCGGCGGCACCGGCACCGGCGGCGCGCCCGTCGTGGCCAACATCGCGCGCTCGCTCGGCGCCCTCACCATCGGCGTGGTCACCCGCCCGTTCACCTTCGAGGGGCGGCGCCGTGCCAACCAGGCCGAGGACGGCATCGCCGAGCTGCGCGAAGAGGTCGACACCCTCATCGTCATCCCCAACGACCGGCTGCTGTCCATCTCGGACCGCCAGGTCAGCGTGCTCGACGCGTTCAAGTCGGCCGACCAGGTGCTGCTGTCCGGTGTGCAGGGCATCACCGACCTGATCACCACCCCCGGTCTGATCAACCTCGACTTCGCCGACGTCAAGTCGGTCATGTCGGAGGCCGGTTCGGCCCTGATGGGCATCGGCTCGGCCCGCGGCGACGACCGCGCGGTGGCGGCGGCCGAGATGGCGATCTCCTCGCCGCTCCTGGAGGCGTCCATCGACGGCGCCCGGGGCGTGCTGCTCTCCATCTCCGGCGGCTCCGACCTCGGCCTGTTCGAGATCAACGAGGCCGCCCAGCTGGTCAGCGAGGCCGCCCACCCCGAGGCCAACATCATCTTCGGCGCGGTCATCGACGACGCCCTCGGCGACGAGGTGCGGGTCACCGTGATCGCGGCCGGATTCGACGGCGGCCAGCCGCCGGCCCGGCGGGACAACGTCCTCGGCTCGTCCGCCGCCAAGCGCGAGGAGCCGGCCCCGGCGCGGCAGCCGGAGAGCCGGCCGACCTTCGGCTCGCTCGGCAGCGTGACGCCGAAGGAGGACCCCGAGCCGGTCGCCCCGGAGCCGGTGACCGAGCTCCCCGCCGTCACCCCGCCGATCCCGCCGTCGCGGACCTACTCGGACAGCGCGGCCGAGGAACTGGATGTACCGGACTTCCTGAAGTGATAGGACAGCGCGACACCGTGAACGGCGCGCACTTCGCCTTCACCGACCGGTGGGGCGGGGTGAGCGCCGTTCCGTACGAGGAGCTCAATCTCGGCGGCGCGGTCGGTGACGACCCCGCCGCCGTGCGCGCCAACCGCGAACGGGCCGCCGGGGCGCTCGGACTCGACCCGGCCCGGGTGGTCTGGATGAACCAGGTCCACGGGGCGGACGTCGCCGTGGTGGACGCCCCCTGGGGAGACCGCCCCGCGCCCGAGGTCGACGCGATCGTCACCGCGCGGCGGGGTCTCGCCCTCGCGGTGCTCACCGCCGACTGCACGCCGGTGCTGCTCGCCGACCCCGTCGCCGGGGTGGCGGGTGCGGCGCACGCCGGGCGCCCCGGGATGGTCGCCGGGGTCGTGCCCGCCGCCGTGCGCGCCATGGTGGAACTCGGCGCCGACCCGGCCCGGATCGTCGCCCGCACCGGACCCGCCGTCTGCGGACGGTGCTACGAGGTGCCGGAGGCGATGCGCGCCGAGGTGGCCGCCGTCGAGCCGGCGGCGCACTCCGAGACGAGCTGGGGCACCCCCGCCGTCGACGTGAGCGCCGGAGCGCACGCGCAGCTGGAGCGTCTGGGGGTGCGCGACCGGCAGCAGTCGCCGGTGTGCACGCTGGAGTCACGCGATCACTTCTCGTACCGCCGCGACCGCACGACCGGGCGGCTCGCGAGCTATGTCTGGCTGGACTGATGGGGCATGACGGACCGTAAGGGCGAAATCGCCGCGAACCTGGCGAAGGTGGAGGAACGCATCGCCGCCGCGTGCGCGGCCGCGGGCCGGCCGCGCGAGGAGGTGACCCTCATCGTGGTCACCAAGACGTATCCGGCGTCGGATGTGCGGATGCTGTCGGAACTCGGTGTGCGTCACGTCGCCGAGAACCGGGACCAGGAGGCGGCCCCCAAGGCCGCCGAATGTGGGGATCTGCCCCTCATTTGGCATTTCGTCGGTCAACTTCAGACCAATAAAGTGCGATCCGTGGTCGGTTATGCCGATGTGGTGCAGTCCGTCGACCGGGCGCGGCTCGTGACGGCGCTGTCCAAGGAGGCCGGGCGGGCGGGGCGCGAGGTCGGGTGCCTGTTGCAGGTCGCGCTGGACGCGGACGCGAGCGGGCGCGGGGAGCGCGGCGGTGTGGCCCCCGGCGGCGTCGCGGAGTTGGCCGATCTGGTCGCCGGTTCGCCGGGGCTGCGGCTCGACGGTCTGATGACCGTGGCCCCGCTCACCGGCGAGTACGCGGGGCGTCAACGGGCGGCCTTCGAACGGCTCATGGATTTGTCGACCGACCTGCGCCGAGCCCATCCGGCTGCAACCATGGTCTCGGCAGGGATGAGTGCGGACCTCGAGGAAGCCGTGGCCGCCGGGGCGACACATGTGCGCGTCGGCACTGCGGTACTCGGAGTCCGCCCCGGGCTCGGGTAACGTCGCCAGGAAGTCGGACCACAGCAGAAAATATGGTCAATACCGCCGAAGACGGCGCAAAGACCTCGTGGATCGCGGGACTTGGCAGTCGTCAGCCGATGATCCACCACAGAGCGGAGGACTCAGAGCATGGCCGGCGCGATGCGCAAGATGGCGGTCTACCTCGGCCTCGTGGAGGACGATGGGTACGACGGCCGGGGTTTCGACCCCGATGACGACTTCGAACCCGAGCTGGATCCGGAGCCCGAGCGGGACCGGCGGCGGCACGAGCCGCCGCACCAGCCGCACGTAACACATCAGCCACAAAGGGACGAACCGGTACGAGCGGTGCAGCCTCCGGCGCCGCGCGACCCGGTTGCCCACGCCGCTTCGCTCCCGGCGGAATCGGCACGTCCGGCGCGCATCGCGCCCGTGGCATCCATCACACAAGAACGTCAGAGCCTGGAGAAGAACGCGCCGGTGATCATGCCCAAGGTCGTGTCGGAACGTGAGCCGTACCGGATCACCACGCTTCACCCCCGGACCTACAACGAGGCCCGTACCATCGGGGAACACTTCCGTGAGGGCACTCCGGTGATCATGAATCTGACTGAGATGGATGACACAGACGCGAAGCGACTTGTCGACTTTGCGGCCGGTTTGGTGTTTGGTCTTCACGGCAGCATCGAACGGGTGACGCAGAAGGTGTTTCTGTTGTCGCCTGCTAACGTCGATGTCACGGCGGAGGACAAGGCCCGTATCGCAGAGGGCGGGTTCTTCAACCAGAGCTAAGACGCAGACCGACAGGCACAGGGAACAGGGGAGAGGGAAGCACGAGTCATGAGCGTGTTCCTGGACGTGATCTACATCGCGTTGATGTGCTTCCTGATCGTGCTCATCTTCCGGTTGGTCATGGACTACGTCTTCCAGTTCGCCCGCTCGTGGCAACCCGGCAAGGCGATGGTGGTCATTCTGGAGGCCACCTACACTGTCACCGATCCACCGCTCAAGCTTCTGCGGCGGGTCATCCCGCCGCTGCGTCTCGGGGGCGTGGCGCTCGACCTGTCCTTCTTCGTGCTGATGATCATCGTCTACATCCTGATCTCTGTCGTGAGCCGGCTGTGAGCGATGTGAACTACCGTCTTGCCGAACGCCGACGACTACGTTGAGGTGAAGAGATGCCGTTGACCCCCGAGGACGTGCGGAACAAGCAGTTCACGACCGTCCGCCTCCGAGAAGGCTATGACGAGGACGAGGTCGATGCCTTCCTCGATGAGGTCGAAGCCGAACTGACGCGCCTGCTCCGCGAGAACGAGGACCTGCGCGCCAAACTGGCCGCGGCCACGCGCGCTGCTGCCCAGAACCAGCAGAACATGCGCAAGCCTCCGGAGGACCAGCAGCAGCATCCGCAGCAGCAGGGCATGCGCGGTCCGGGCGCTCCGGTCCCCGCCGGGATATCGGGCCCGCCGCAGCAGCAGATGGGTGGCCCCATGGGTGGCCCGCCCCAGCTGCCCAGCGGTGCCCCGCAGTTGCCCGCCGGCCCCAGCGGTCAGGGTCAGGGTCCGCAGGGCCAGGGCCCGATGGGTCAGGGTCCCATGGGTCAGGGTCCCATGGGTCAGGGTCCCATGGGTCAGGGCCCCATGGGTCAGGGTCCGATGGGCCAGGGCCCGATGCAGGGCCAGATGGGTCCCGGCCCGATGGGCGGACCCATGGGCGGTCCCGGCCCGATGGGTCAGGGTCCCGGGGGCGACAGCGCCGCGCGCGTTCTGTCGCTGGCCCAGCAGACCGCCGACCAGGCGATCGCCGAGGCGCGTTCCGAGGCCAACAAGATCGTCGGCGAGGCCCGCAGCCGTGCCGAGGGTCTGGAGCGTGACGCGCGCGCCAAGGCCGACGCGCTGGAGCGGGACGCGCAGGAGAAGCACCGCGTCGCGATGGGCTCCCTGGAGTCCGCCCGCGCCACGCTGGAGCGCAAGGTCGAGGACCTGCGCGGCTTCGAGCGCGAGTACCGCACCCGCCTGAAGTCGTACCTGGAGTCGCAGCTGCGCCAGCTGGAGACCCAGGCCGACGACTCGCTGGCCCCGCCGCGCACCCCGGCGACCGCGTCCCTGCCGCCGTCCCCGGCGCCCTCGATGGCTCCGGCCGGCGCGAGCGCCCCGTCGTACGGTGGCGGCAACCAGACGATGGGCGGCGCGCCCGGCCCGTCCGGTCCGTCCTACGGAGGGCAGCAGCAGATGTCCCCGGCGATGACCCAGCCGATGGCGCCGGTGCGTCCGCAGGGCCCCTCCCCGATGGGGCAGGCTCCCTCGCCGATGCGCGGGTTCCTCATCGACGAGGACGACAACTGACAGTTGGTGGTACGCCCCAGGCGTCGGCAGCGTTCACAGGGCGGGGCCCCGGATCACGTATCCGGGGCCCCGCCCTTTTTACGCGCGTTGAGTGCGGCGTGCGCCCTGCGTCGTACGTCCTGTGCCGTGCGCCCTGCGTAGCGCGGCGGGCGTCGCCGCCGTGAGCCGGGCGGGCCGAGACGGGAGAAGCAGTCCACAGGACCCGGAACAACGCGAAGGCCTGGGGCACCGGTCGGTTCCGGTGCCCCAGGCCTTTGTTCGACCGTTACGCCTTGCGCAGGCGGAAGGTCAGGGACAGGCCCTCGTCGGTGAAGGGCTCACCGTAGCCGCCGTCCGCCTCGCCCTGGGCGAAGTCCGTGGCGAGGACCTCCTCGGCGATCAGGCCGGCGTGCTCGCTCAGGGCCGTCATCACGGCCGGGTCCGTCGAGGTCCAGCGGAGCGCGATGCGGTCCGCGACGTCCAGGCCGCTGTTCTTGCGCGCCTCCTGGATCAGCCGGATCGCGTCCCGGGCCAGGCCCGCACGGCGCAGCTCCTCCGTGATCTCCAGGTCCAGCGCGACCGTGGCGCCGGCGTCGGACGCCACCGACCAGCCCTCGCGCGGGGTCTCCGTGATGATCACCTCGTCCGGTGCGAGGGCGACCGTCTCACCGTCGACCTCGACCGACGCCGTGCCCTCGCGCAGCGCCAGGGACAGCGCCGCCGCGTCCGCCTGTGCGACGGCCTTCGCCACGTCCTGGACGCGCTTGCCGAAACGCTTGCCCAGGGTGCGGAAGTTGGCCTTCGCGGTGGTGTCCACGAGAGAGCCGCCGACCTCGCTCAGCGAGGCGAGCGACGCCACGTTCAGCTCCTCGGTGATCTGCGCGTGCAGCTCCTTGTCCAGGGACTCGAAGCCCGCGGCCGCGACCAGTGCCCGGGACAGCGGCTGACGCGTCTTCACCCCCGACTCCGCGCGGGTGGCGCGGCCCAGCTCCACGAGCCGGCGCACCAGCATCATCTGCCGCGACAGCTCCGGGTCGACGGCGGTCAGGTCCGCCTCCGGCCAGGACGTCAGGTGCACCGACTCGGGGGCGCCCGGGGTGACCGGCACGACGAGGTCCTGCCAGACCCGCTCGGTGATGAAGGGGGTGATCGGCGCCATCAGCCGGGTCACCGTCTCCAGCACCTCGTGCAGGGTGCGCAGCGCGGCCTTGTCGCCCTGCCAGAAGCGGCGGCGCGAGCGGCGCACGTACCAGTTCGACAGGTCGTCGACGAAGGCGGACAGCAGCTTGCCGGCGCGCTGGGTGTCGTACGCCTCCAGCGCCCCGGTCATCTGGTCGGTCAGCGCGTGCAGCTCGCTCAGCAGCCAGCGGTCGAGCAGCGGGCGGTCGGCCGGGGCCGGATCGGCCGCGCTGGGCGCCCAGTTGGAGGTGCGGGCGTACAGCGCCTGGAAGGCCACCGTGTTCCAGTAGGTGAGGAGCGTCTTGCGGACGACCTCCTGGATGGTGCCGTGACCGACCCGGCGGGCCGCCCACGGGGAGCCGCCGGCTGCCATGAACCAGCGGACCGCGTCCGCGCCGTGCTGGTCCATGAGCGGGATCGGCTGGAGGATGTTGCCGAGGTGCTTGGACATCTTGCGGCCGTCCTCGGCGAGGATGTGGCCGAGGCACACGACGTTCTCGTAACTGGACTTGTCGAAGACCAGGGTGCCGACCGCCATCAGCGTGTAGAACCAGCCGCGGGTCTGGTCGATGGCCTCGCTGATGAACTGCGCCGGGTAGCGGGACTCGAACAGTTCCTTGTTCTTGTACGGGTAGCCCCACTGCGCGAACGGCATCGAACCCGAGTCGTACCAGGCGTCGATGACCTCCGGCACGCGCGTGGCGGTCTTCGCGCACTGCGGGCAGGCGAAGGTCACCTCGTCGATGTACGGGCGGTGCGGGTCGAGGGCCGACTGGTCGGTGCCGGTCAGCTCGGTCAGCTCCGCGCGGGAGCCCACGACGGTGAGGTGGTCGTCCTCGCAGCGCCAGATCGGCAGCGGGGTGCCCCAGTAGCGGTTGCGGGAGAGCGCCCAGTCGATGTTGTTGTTCAGCCAGTCGCCGTAGCGGCCGTGCTTGACCGTGTCCGGGAACCAGTTGGTCTTCTCGTTCTCCTGGAGCAGGCGGTCCTTGATCGCCGTGGTGCGGATGTACCAGGACGGCTGCGCGTAGTACAGCAGCGCGGTGTGGCAGCGCCAGCAGTGCGGGTAGCTGTGCTCGTAGGGCAGGTGCCGGAAGAGCAGGCCGCGGGTCTGGAGGTCCTCGGTGAGCCTTTCGTCCGCCTTCTTGAAGAAGACGCCGCCGACCAGCGGGACGTCCTCCTCGAAGGTGCCGTCGGGGCGGACCGGGTTGACCACGGGCAGGCCGTAGGAGCGGCAGACCCGGAGGTCGTCCTCACCGAAGGCGGGGGACTGGTGGACCAGACCCGTGCCGTCCTCGGTGGTGACGTACTCGGCGTTGACCACGTAGTGCGCGGGCTCCGTGAACTCCACCAGCTCGAAGGGGCGCCGGTAGGTCCAGCGCTCCATCTCGGCGCCGGTGAAGGTCTGGCCGGTCGGCTCCCAGCCCTCGCCGAGCGCCTTGCCGACGAGCGGCTCCGCCACGACGAGCTTCTCCTCGCCGTCGGTCGCGACGACGTAGGTCACCTCGGGGTGCGCGGCGACCGCGGTGTTGGAGACCAGCGTCCAGGGGGTCGTCGTCCACACCAGGAGCGCGGCCTCGCCCGCGAGCGGACCGGAGGTGAGCGGGAAGCGGACGTAGACCGACGGGTCGACGACCGTCTCGTAGCCCTGCGCCAGCTCGTGGTCCGACAGGCCCGTGCCGCAGCGCGGGCACCAGGGGGCGACGCGGTGGTCCTGCACCAGCAGGCCCTTGCCGAAGATCTCCTTCAGCGACCACCAGACCGACTCGACGTACTCCGGGTCCATGGTCCGGTAGGCGTCGTCCAGGTCGACCCAGTAGCCCATGCGGGTGGTCAGCTCGGCGAAGGCGTCCGTGTGCCGGGTCACCGACTCGCGGCACCTGGCGTTGAACTCGGCGATGCCGTAGGCCTCGATGTCCTGCTTGCCGCTGAAGCCGAGCTCCTTCTCGACCGCCAGCTCCACCGGGAGGCCGTGGCAGTCCCAGCCTGCCTTCCGCGCCACGTGGTAGCCCCGCATGGTGCGGAAGCGGGGGAAGACGTCCTTGAAGACGCGCGCCTCGATGTGGTGGGCGCCGGGCATCCCGTTCGCGGTGGGCGGGCCCTCGTAGAACACCCATTCGGGCCGGCCCTCGGACTGTTCCAGGGTCTTGGCGAAGATCTTCTGCTCGCGCCAGAAGTCGAGCACGGCGTGCTCGAGCGCGGGCAGGTCGACCTGGGCGGGCACCTGGCGGTACGTCGGCGCTGTCATCAGCGAGCTTCCTCCAACGGACTTTCTGCCTTCCGTCGGAGGGACGAGAGCCTGCTTGCTGCCTGCGCCGTGTGCGGCGCGCTCCCGCGGTACCACCCTCCTTGGCTCCCCGGTGCGCCCTCCGCACCAACGAGCCCCCTCATTGGGATCGCGATGCCGGTTCTACTGGCCCCCGCCTTCGCTGGGGCGTTCCTCCGGCGGCTCCGGGGTGATCTTCACGTCGCGCTCGCCCCCGGGCTCCCACCGTCCCCGGGTCGCTCTGGGCTGCGTACGCCGCTACTCGTCCCCATCCACGCTTCTCGCTGCGCCCAGTGTACGGCGCTCCGGGGACGGCGGCCGACCGGTTTTCCCGGGCCGTGTCCCGCGGTCCGGCGGGGCGGGCACTGACCCGAATGGCGCGGTGCGCCGGTTCGGATCGCGGGGCATGTGGCCGGTCGGATTACCGGGCGGACAGCTGGGCACAACGGTGGCATGCCGCCCGGGCGGTGCGCGCGAGGCGGGCGAATCGGGCGGCGTGCCCCGTTGCCGCGGGACTCGAGTCGATTTATCGTCCCAGCACGATTCGCGCGCAAGATCACAATATGTGAAGGGGCCGCGGCCATGGTGGCGAAGAAGACCGCCGAGCAGTCGGCGTCCGGCATGTCCACGGGTGCCTCCGGCGGCGCGGCCAAGGACGTTCGCGGGAAGAAGACCGCCCGTGGTCACGGTGGCGGTGCGGCCGAGACCGCGGAGCTGGCGAGACCGCGGAAGGCGGTGCGGGCGGCCGCCGTCCGCACCGGCGCCGTGGCCGCCGACACGGCCACGCGGCCGGGCGGGAGCGGTGCGGCGCGTGGGAAGACGGCCGCGTCCGGAGGCGCGGTCGCGAAGGAGGCGGCCATGAAGAAGGCGGCCACGACGAGGACGACGCGGGATCCGGCGGCCACGGACAGGACGGCGGCCACCGGCAAGGCGGGCGCGGGGAAGGCATCCGATGCGGCGAGGACGCCGCGGACGGTCCAGGCGTCCGAGGGGGAGAAGACCGGGACGAAGAAGGCCGAGGTGACCACGGCCGGCGCGAAGAGGACCGGGACGAAGAAGACCGGGACGAAGAGGACCGAGGCGAAGAAGGCGCCTTTGGGGACGACGGCGAAGAGGGCGCCCGCGGGGTCGACGGCGAAGAGCGCGGCGAAGAAGGCCGCCGGGAAGACGGCGGCCGGGAAGACTGCGGCCGAGAGGACGGCGGCCGAGAAGGCCACGGCGGCGAAGACCTCGGCGAGGAAGGCGGCGCCGGAGAAAGCCCCCGCGGGCAAGGCCGCGAAGAGGACCACGGCGAAGAAGGCCGCGGCCGAGAAGAGCGCGGCCGCCACGGGCGCCGCAGGCAAGGGCGAGACCAGGACGGGCACGGCCAGGAGCGCGACCAGGACGAGCGCGACCGGGACGGGCACGAGCAGGACCAGCACGGCCAAGGGCACGACCAAGAAGAGCGCGGCCGGGAAGACGGCCGAGAAGGCGGGCGCGGCCCAGACCGCGCAGCAGACGGGAGCGACGACGGTGGTTGCGAAGAAGACTCCTGGCACGGCCACGACGGCGCAGACCGCCGTTCCCAAGGCACGGGCCGGCGCGGTGGAGCCCGGCGACCTCGCGGTGCGCCCGGGCGAGGACCCCTGGACCCCGGAGGAGGTCGAGGAGGCCCGTGCGGAGCTGCAGTCCGAGATGGAGCGGCTGAGTTCCGAGATCAGCTCCTCCGAGGCGTCCCTGGCGGGCCTGATGCGGGACTCCGGGGACGGGGCGGGCGACGACCAGGCCGACACCGGCACCAAGAACATCGCCCGCGAGCACGAGATGGCGCTCACCGCCAACGCCCGCGAGATGCTCCTCCAGACCGAGCGCGCCCTGGACCGCCTCGACGCGGGCACGTACGGCCTGTGCGAGAACTGCGGCAACGCGATCGGCAAGGCCCGTATGCAGGCCTTCCCGCGGGCCACCCTGTGCGTGGAGTGCAAGCAGAAGCAGGAGCGCCGCTACTGACCGGCCCGGCCGCGCGCGGGCGGGCCAGCGGCCCCGGGCGCCGTGAGGACGCCGTCCGGGCCGCCGCGGCGCCGATCGGCCCCGCCGGAGGCCGCCTGAGCACATGCGGCGGGGGAGGTGTGCCGTACTCTCGTCCCAGTCAGGTACCTAGGTTGAGGGACTCACGTGGCAGAGGCGGAGCGCATCATCGGTACGCCGGACACCCCGGACGCGGCTCGGGCCGGGCAGGAACGCCCCGGCGGGGACGCGGCGCCGGGCGGGCGGTCCGGTGCCGAGGGGGCACAGGCCCCGGCCGGTAAGTCCGGCGCGGAGGGCACGGCGGCGGCCGGAGCCACCCCAGCGGACGGCGACGGGGCGGCCGCGGCCGAGCGGCCCCGGGGCAGGCGGCGGATCGCCGTCCTGTTCGCGGTCGCGGCCTTCGCGTACGCCCTCGACCTGATCAGCAAGATGATCGTGGTCGCCAGGCTGGAGCACCACGCGTCGATCCAGATCGTCGGCGACTGGCTCAAGCTGGAGGCGATCCGCAACGCGGGCGCGGCGTTCGGCTTCGGCGAGGCCTTCACCGTGATCTTCACGGTGATCGCGGCCGCGGTGATCGTGGTGATCGCCCGGCTCGCCCGCAAGCTCTACAGCCTGCCCTGGGCGATCGCGCTCGGCCTGCTGCTCGGCGGGGCGCTGGGCAACCTCACCGACCGGATCTTCCGGGCGCCCGGCGTCTTCGAGGGCGCGGTCGTCGACTTCATCGCCCCCAAGCACTTCGCCGTCTTCAACCTCGCCGACTCGGCGATCGTCTGCGGCGGCATCCTGATCGTGCTGCTGTCCTTCCGGGGCCTGGACCCGGACGGCAGCGTGCACAAGGACTGAGCCGGCGGACCCCGCCGCCGGGGACGGGCGGGCTCCCCGGACCGGGGCCAGGGCTGCCGGTGCCGTCCGGCATACTCGACGGGTGAGCACGATTCCCGAGATCCGTACCCTGCCCGTGCCCGACGGCCTGGAGGGCGAGCGCGTCGACGCCGCCATCTCCCGCATGTTCGGCTTCTCCCGTACGAAGGCGGCGGAGCTGGCCGCCGCGGGCAAGGTGCTGGTCGACGGCACGGTGGTCGGCAAGTCCGAGCGGGTGAGCGGCGGCGCCTGGCTCGAGGTCGAGATGCCGCAGGCGCCCGCGCCGGTGCAGGTGGTCGCCGAGCCGGTCGAGGGCATGGAGATCGTGCACGACGACGAGGACGTGGTCGTGATCGTCAAGCCGGTGGGCGTGGCCGCGCACCCGTCGCCCGGCTGGAGCGGCCCGACGGTGATCGGCGGGCTGGCCGCGGCCGGCTACCGCATCTCCACCTCCGGCGCCGCCGAGCGGCAGGGCATCGTGCACCGCCTCGACGTCGGCACCTCCGGCCTGATGGTGGTCGCCAAGTCGGAGCGCGCGTACACCTCGCTCAAGCGCCAATTCAAGGAGCGCACGGTCGACAAGCGCTACCACACGCTCGTCCAGGGCCACCCCGACCCGACCAGCGGCACCATCGACGCGCCCATCGGCCGCCACCCCCAGCACGACTACAAGTGGGCGGTCACGGCCGACGGCAAGCCCTCGGTGACCCACTACGACCTGATCGAGGCCTTCCGCGCCGCCTCCCTCCTCGACGTGAAGCTGGAGACCGGGCGCACCCACCAGATCCGCGTCCACATGGCCGCCCACCGCCACCCGTGCGTCGGTGACCTGACCTACGGTGCCGACCCGACGCTCGCCAAGCGGCTGCACCTGACCCGCCAGTGGCTGCACGCGGTCCGGCTCGGCTTCGAGCACCCCGGCGACGGCGAATGGGTGGAGTTCGCCAGCGACTACCCCGCGGACCTGCAGAAGGCCCTGGACCAGGTCCGCGAGGAGACGTACGGATGAGCCCGGCCGCCCCGTACGGCGTCCGTGTCGCCGAGGACCCGGCCGACCGCGAGGCGTGCTTCGCGGTGCGCAAGCAGGTCTTCGTGGCCGAGCAGGGCGTCGCCGAGGAGATCGAGTACGACGCGTACGACGCCGTGGCGCTGCACGTCCTCGCCGTCCGGGACGACGGGCTGCCGCTCGGCACCGGGCGGCTGCTGTACGGCGAGGCGGCCGCCGTGAAGACCGGCGGCGAGCCGTCGGTGGGGTCGCTGGGGCGGCTCGCGGTGGCCCGGGAGGCCCGCGGGCTGGGCGTCGGCGCGGCCCTGGTCCGGGCCGTCGAGGACGCGGCACGCGCGCGGGGGCTGACCGCGGTGGACCTGCACGCGCAGACCCACGCGCTCGGCTTCTACGAGCGTCTCGGCTACGTGGCGTACGGCCCCGAGTTCCCGGACGCGGGCATCCCGCACCGCGCGATGCGGCGCTCGCTCTAGCCCCCTCCCTCCGGTCCGCCCCCTCCGGCCCGCCCCATCGGCCGGTGTCGCCTCGCCGAAGCGCTCGGTGTCGCCGAAGCGCAGGTGGGAACAGGTACGTGGCAGGCTTGAGGTCTGCTGTGTGAAGGATCTGGAACCACCAACGGAGCGCCGGCCGTGGATCAGTTGGCCCTGCTGTTCGTGCTGTTGCTCGGGGCCGTGGTGAGTGTCCCCGTCGCCGACCGTCTCGGGGTGCCGTCCCCCGTGCTGATGGCCCTGCTCGGGGTGGCCCTCGCGCTGCCCGACTTCGTGCCGAACGTGAACATCCCGCCGGACCTGATCCTGCCCGCGCTGCTGCCGCCGCTGCTGTACGCCGCCGTCCGCCGGACCTCATGGCGCCAGTTCACCGCCAACAAACGGCCGATCTTCCTGCTCGCGGTGGCACTGGTGTTCGTCACCACCCTGTGCGTCGCCGCCGTCGCCCAGGCCATCGTTCCCGGCCTCCCGGTCGCCGCCGCGGTGGCGCTCGGCGCGCTGGTCGCCCCGCCCGACCCGGTGGCGGCGACCGCGGTCGCCGGGCGGCTCGGGCTGCCGCGCCGCCTGGTGTCGATCCTCGAGGGCGAGGGGCTGTTCAACGACGTCACGGCCATCGTGCTCTACCACGTCGCGATCGCCGCCGCGATCAGCGGGGAGTTCTCCCCGTGGCGGGCCGGTCTCGACCTGGTCCTGTCGGCGGTCGTCGCGGTCGTCGTGGGACTGGCCCTCGGCTGGGGCACCAACCGGCTGATGGACCTGCTGGAGGACCCCACCCTGCAGATCGGCCTGACCCTGCTCGTGCCGTACGCCTCCTACGTGCTGGCCGAGGAACTGCACGGCTCCGGCGTCCTGGCCGTGCTCACCACGGCGCTGTTCCTGGCCGAGTACGCCACCCACGCCGACGACGTGATGACCCGGCTGACCGGGCACACGGTGTGGAACGTCGTCGACACCCTCGTCACCGGAGTCGCCTTCGGCCTGGTCGGCCTCGAACTGCACAACGCCGTCCGGACGGCGAGCGGCCGGTGGGGCGAGCTGCTCGGCTGGTCGGCCGCGGTCGTCGCGGTGGTGGTGCTCGTACGCCTGCTGTGGCTGCTCCCGGCGACCTGGCTCACCAAGCGGCTGCACGCGCTGCGCGACTACGACGAGGAGATCCCGCTGAGCTGGCGGGAGACCGTCGTGATGTGGTGGGCGGGGATGCGCGGGGTGGCCTCGGTGGCGCTCGCGCTGGCGATCCCGCTGACCACGGACAGCGGGGCGCCCTTCCCGGACCGTGACGAGATCGTCTTCATCGCCTTCGGCGTGATCATGGCCACGCTGGTGCTGCAGGGACTGACCCTGCCGTGGCTGGTGCGGCGGCTGGGGGTGCAGGCCGACACGGAGCGCGAGGGGGCGTTCGAGAAGCAGCTCGCGGTGCGGGCGGCGAAGGCCGCCAAACGGCGGCTGCGGGAGATCGAGCAGGTCGAGGAGCTGCCGGAGGACCTGGCGGAGCAGATGCTGCGGCGGGCCTTCGAGATCGGGGTGCGCATCAGCCCGGACATCGGCGACGACGAGCGCCGGGAGGCGCACGAGCACCGGGTGCGGCGGCTGAAACAGACGCGCCGGATCCAGAACGAGATGCTGAGCGCGGCCCGGCACGAGGTGCTGGCGGCGCGCAGCGAGGCGGGGGCCGACCCGGAGATCGTGGACCGGGTGCTGCGCCACCTGGACGTACGCAGTCTGCGGTGACCGGCAGCCGGGTCGATACGCGCGTTCGCCCGCCGCCCGCGGTCCCCCTTTGTAGGCTCGGATCATGACTCGCAACGTCGTGATCAGTGGTGGCGGTACGGGAATCGGGCTCGCCGCGGCGCGGGCCTTCGCGGCCGACGGGGACCAGGTGCTGCTTCTCGGGCGGCGGGCCGAGGTGCTGGAGAAGGCGGGCGTGCCCGGCGCCCTGACCTGCGCCGCCGACGTGGGTGAGGTGGCGGGGGCGCGCAGGGTCGCCCGGTTCGTGGCCGACGAGCTGGGCGCGGTGGACGTGCTGATCCACAGCGCGGGCGGCTCCGGGCAGCTCGAACCCAGGGTCGAGCGCGACGACCCGCTCGAACTCCTCGCCGACGACTGGCTGGTCAACTTCCGGCTCAACACCCTGACCGCCGTCCTGCTCACCGAGGCGCTCAAGGACCGCCTCGCCGAACCCGGCGGCCGGGTGCTGTTCCTCAGCTCGATCGCCGCCTACCGGGGTTCCGGGAGCGGTGCCTACGCGGCCGCCAAGGCCGCCCTGCACCCCTACGTCCACGACCTGGCCCGGCAGCTCGGACCGCGCGGCGTCACCGTGAACGCGGTCGCGCCCGGGTACATCGAGGACACCGACTTCTTCGGGGACGGGATGCCGGAGGAGCGGCGCGCCCAGCGCATCGCGGAGACCTCGAACGGCCGCGCCGGGACGCCCGGGGACGTGGCCGCCACGCTGCACTGGCTGGCCTCGCCGGCCGCCGGCCACATCACCTCGCAGATCATCCAGGTCAACGGCGGCGCCGAGCGCGGCCACTGAGGCCACGGCGGGCGGCTCCGGGCGCCCAGCCGTTCAGCCCCGGCCGCGGCCCCCTGCGGCGGGCTTCTCGAAGCTGCGCCAGAGCGCGCAGTCGTGGGTCTCGCGGTAACCGTCGGCACGGCCCGGGGGCGGCACCGCCCCCGCCGTGTTGACGCGGGGCAGCGCGTAGGGGTGCTCCTCGTACAGCCAGCGCACCATCTCCTCGCGCACCGCCACCCGCACCGTCCAGATGTCGTCCGCGTCCTTGGCGGTCACCAGCGCCCGCACCTCGATGGTGTTCGGCGTCGAGTCCGTCACCACCAGGCCGTAGGCGCGGCCGTCCCAGGCCGGGCACTGGCGCAGGATGTCGCGCAGCCGCTCGCGCATCGCCTCGACGGGCGCGCTGTGGTCGAGCTGCCAGAAGACGGTGCCGGTCATCTGCGGGGTGCCGCGGGACCAGTTCTCGAACGGCTTGGAGGTGAAGTACGACACCGGCATGGTGATCCGGCGCTCGTCCCAGGTCCGCACGGTCAGGAAGGTCAGGGTGATCTCCTCGACCGTGCCCCACTCGCCGTCCACGACGACGGTGTCGCCGATGCGCACCATGTCGCCGAACGCGATCTGCAGTCCCGCGAACATGTTGCTCAGGGTGGACTGCGCGGCGACACCGGCGACGATGCCGAGGATGCCGGCCGAGGCCAGCAGCGAGGCACCGGCCGCGCGCATCGCGGGGAACGTCAGCAGCATGGAGGCGATGGCCACCACGATGACGATCGCCGAGACCACGCGCATGATCAGCTCGACCTGCGTGCGCACCCGGCGCACCCGGGCGGGGTCCCGGTGCATCCGGGCGTAGCGCGAGTACGACGTCTCGACCACCGCCGCCGCGATACGGATGACCAGCCAGGACGCGGACCCGATCAGTACCAGGGACAGCGTCCGGCCGATGCCGACCCGGTGGGCCTCCAGCAGCTTCGCCTCGTCGTAGGAGCCTCTCAGCAGCGCCGAGCACAGCACGAGCTGGTAGGGCACGCGGGCACGGCGCAGCAGGCCCCACAAGGGTGTCTCGTGGTGCCGTGCATCGGCCTTGCGCAGCAGAAGGTCCGTGGCCCAGCCGACGACCAGCGTGAGGACGACTGAGCCGCCGACGACGATCAGCGGGCGGAGTACGTTCTCCATGCCTGCGAACCTAACCGGCGACGGCGGAACATGAACATGTGTCTTCGCGGCGATCGCGGGTAGGGCGCCCGGCGGTGTGGCGAGGATCTCCCGGTACGGATCTCCCGGTACGGATCTCCCGGTACGGATCTCCCGGTACGGATCTCCCGGTAAGGATCTCCGGCTGCGGATCTGCGCATCTCCCGGCGCGGACCTTCCGGCGCGGACCCGCGGCACCGGCGCGGACCTGCGGCGCGGGCCCCGGCGGCCGTGGTGGGGCGCGCCGCACCCGGCTGGCACCATGGCCTCATGAACATCATGCTCTTCCACTCGACCTTCGGACTCGGACCCGCCGTGCGCCGGGCCGCGGAGCGGCTGCGCGCCGCCGGGCACGAGGTGTGGACCCCGGACCTCTTCGAGGGCCGGACGTTCGACACGGTCGAGGAGGGCATGGCGTACAAGGACGAGATCGGCAAGGACGAACTGCTCAAGCGGGCCGTCCTCGCCGCGGTGCCCTACTCGGACCGGGGCCTGGTCTACGCCGGGTTCTCGCTCGGCGCCTCCATCGCGCAGACCCTCGCGCTCGGCGACGACAAGGCCCGCGGCCTGCTGCTCCTGCACGGCACGTCGGACATCGCGCCCGGTGCGTCGGTGGACGAGCTGCCCGTCCAGCTGCACGTGGCCGAACCGGACCCGTTCGAGACGGACGACTGGCTGAGCGCCTGGTACCTCCAGATGCGCCGGGCCGGCGCCGACGTGGAGGTCTACCGGTACGCCGGGGCCGGCCACCTCTACACCGACCCCGACCTCCCGGACTACGACGAGGAGGCCGCCGAGGCCACCTGGCGGGTGGCACTCGGCTTCCTCGACACGCTGTAGGCGCGACCGCGGCTACACCGGGTCGTAGGTGCGTTCGACCTTCTGCGTGCCGTTGCGGGTGCGGTAGGAGCGGGTCCAGGCGGAGGTGGCGTTCGGGCTGGTGCGGTCGGACAGGACGTAGTAGTCCATCTGCGCGCGGTCGGCGGTGATGTCCAGGACGCCGTAGCCGTGGCGGTCGGTGTCGACCCAGTGCACGTGGCGGTTGGCGGCGCGGATCACCGGGGCGGCGACCGCCGAGACGGTGCCCTCGGGCACCTTGACGATGTCGTCGAGGTTGTCGGAGGTCACCGAGGTGACCACGAACTCCGTGGCCGCCGACGCGGACAGCGGATACGTGCCGGCGTCCACCGGGACGTCGTTCGCCCAGGCCATGTGGATGTCGCCGGTCAGGAACACCGTGTTGCGGATGGCGTTCCCCCGCAGGTGCGCCAGCAGCTCGCGGCGGTCGTCGGTGTAGCCGTCCCACTGGTCGGTGTTGACGGCGAGGCCCTCCTGCGGCAGCCCGAGCAGCTTGGCGAGCGGCTTGAGCAGGTCCGCGGAGAGGGAGCCGACGACGAACGGCGAGATCATCACCGAGTTGCCGACCAGCCGCCAGGTGGTGTCGGACGCCTTCAGCCCGGCCTTCAGCCAGTCGAGCTGGGCGCGCCCGGTGAGCGTGCGGTCCGGGTCGTCGACCGAGCCGCTGCCCGCGGACGCCTGCTGCGAGCGGAAGGAGCGCAGGTCGAGCAGGGAGAGGTCGGCGAGCCTGCCGAAGCGCAGCCGCCGGTAGGTGGTGCCCGCGAGCGCCGGGCGGACCGGCATCCACTCGAAGTAGGCCTGTTTGGCGGCCGCCTGGCGCGCGCTCCAGGTGCCCTCGGCGCCCTCGGTGTGGTTGACCGCGCCGCCCGACCAGGCGTTGTCGGCGAACTCGTGGTCGTCCCAGATGGCGACGACCGGCGCCTTGTGGTGCAGGGCCTGCAGATCGGGGTCGGTCTTGTACCTGGCGTGCCGGGTGCGGTAGTCGGCGAGGGTGAGGATCTCGTTCGCGGGGGAGTGCGGCCGGACGACCGTGCCCCGGGTCCCGTACTCGCCGGACTTGTACTCGTAGATGTAGTCGCCGAGGTGCAGCCAGGCGTCCAGGTCGTTCCTGGCCGCGAGGTGGCGGTAGGCGGCGAAGTAGCCGGCCTCCCAGTTGGCGCAGGAGACCACGCCGAAGCGCAGGCCCGGCACGGCCGCGTCCGCCGCCGGCGCGGTGCGGGTGCGCGCCACCGGTGAGTCGGTGCCGCCGGCCGAGAAGCGGAACCAGTAGTCGGTGGCCGGCGCGAGTCCCCGGATGTCGGCCTTGACCGTGTGGTCGGAGGCGGCCGTCGCGGTGGTCGAGCCCCGGGCGACGACGCTGGTGAACGCCTTGTCCCGGGCCACCACCCAGCTCACCTCGGTGTCCGGGCCGGCCCCTGAGCCGGGTGTCGCCTCGGCGGTGGGCGTCACGCGGGTCCACAGCAGGATGCCGTCCGGCAGCGGGTCCCCGGAGGCCACCCCGTGCAGGAACGCGGGTGCCTCGGTGGCGGCGCGGGCGGGCAGCGCGGCGGCGAGCGGCCCGGCCAGGACAGCAGTGGCCGCCGCGGCCTTGACGACCGTACGGCGGCGCGGGGAAAGAGAGTTGACGCGCTCGGATCGCGAGCCGGCGTCAGGAGCTGATCTGTATCGACTGGTCACGGCCGATCAGATTACTGATCAGTACGTGCGAAGGGCGGGCGAACGGCCAAATGTTCGCCCGCCCTTCAGCGCGGGGACGGCTTACCGGAGGGGTCAGCCCTTGAGGGCCGCGTCCACCGCCTTGTTGAAGTCGGCCACCGACATCGGCGGGTTCTGGGTGCCGGGCGTGGTCAGGATCTTGCCGTCCATGACGAAGCTCGGGGTGCCCGTCACACGGTCCTTGTTGGTGTCGAAGGTCTTCGACATCGCCAGTGCCCAGGCGTCGTAGGTGCCGTTCTTCACCGCCGACTGGAACTTGGCGTTGTTCTTCAGCGCGGGGACGGTGTTCGCGACCTGGATGAGGTAGTCGTCGCTCTTGAACTTGTCCTGCGTCTCCTCGGGGTGCCACTTCGCTGAGTACAGCGCGGCCTTGTAGTCGAGGAAGGCGTCGGTGCCGACGTTCAGCGCGGCGCCCATGGCGCTCATCGCGTTCTTGGAGCCCTCGCCGCGCGAGCCGATCGTGCCCTTGCTGAGCGCGTCGCCGTCGAGGAACGTGCCGCCGATGTACTCGACCTTGTACTTGCCATCGTCGATGTCCTTCTTCACCGTCGCGCCGACGGTCTGCTCGAACTGAGCGCAGATCGGGCAACGCGGGTCCTCGTAGACCTTCAGGGTCTTCTTGGCGGTGCTCTTGCCGATGACCACCGTCGTGCCGTCGGTCCCGGTGGTGTTGGCCGGGGCGACGACCTTCTCGTCCTTCACGGCCTCCCAGTGGCCGGGCTTGTTGGCCTGGACGACGGCGTAGCCTATGCCGCCCGCCGCCGCCAGCACGGCGACGACCGAGACGGCCACGACGGCCTGCCGCTTGGCCTTGGCGCGCTTGGCGTCGCGCTCGCGCTCGGCGCGCAGCCGCTCCCGGGCCGCCGACTTCGCCGCCTGACTGTTCCGCTGGCTCATGGTGGTGTTCTCCTGTGGGACGCGCAGCTCTCTGTGCGCTGGGTACGTGCGGGGGACTGGTCGTGCTCAGGGGCGGCCGTCCGGGCCGGCCCCGCGCGGGGTGCCGCCCGGGCCCGGCCGGCGGGTGGTGCCGCTCAGACGAGGGCGGCCGAGCACGGCGGTCCGCGCCGTCCCAGGGCGCGTACCAGGAAGCGGGTGCGCAGGACGGCGGGCCGCGCCGCGGGACGCGCCGGGCGCGGCGCGGACGGGGCGGGGCGGACGGTCACCGCGGCGGCGGCGAGCCGCAGCGGCCGGACCGTCGTGGCGGCCGTGGCGGCCACCGCGCGCAGCAGCTGGGCGAGCGCCCGCTCGCCGCGGCGCAGCCACGCGGCCGCGAGCAGTCCGACGCCGGTGTGCGCGGCGAGCAGAAGCCAGGCGGTGGCCGGGTCGGCGTGGGCGAGCAGGGTGGCGAGCCGGTCGGGTCCGGCGCCGGCCAGGGGAGCCAGGGGCGCACCCACGCCCGGGCCGCCGCCGCACAGCAGGTCGACGCCGACGGAGCGCAGCGGGCCGGCCACCGGGCCGCCCACGGGTCCGTAGCAGACGTGCTGGCCGGTGGTGAAGACGGTGTCGGCCGCCAGCTCCAGCGGGATCAGCAGCGCGGCGATCCGCCCGAAGCCGCGCTCGCGGCCCGCCAGGGCGTACGCGAGCACGAACACGGCGACCGCGACGGCGGCCACCGTGTTCAGCGGCAGCGGGACCCGGGACAGCAGCACGTGGGACGCGGTGCTGAGCGTCACGACGACGGCCGTGAACAGCGCCGCGCGTACGGCTCTGAGGTGGGTCCCTGATATGTCCATTCCGCAGAAGAGTGTGTCACGTGCCGCGGTAAGGGAGCCTTAAAGACGCCCCGCGCGCGGCCCTACCGTCACAGACCCGGAATGCGGCCGTTGCGGAAGAGGTCCAGGAAGATCTGGTGGTCGCCGCGCGCGCGTGCGCCGTAGTCGTGCGCGAAGTCCACGAGCAGGGGCGCGAAGCCCTCCTCGTCGGCCGCGATGGCCGCGTCGATCGCCCGCTCGGTGGAGAACGGCACCAGCGACTCCCCGGACTGGTCGTCCGCCGCCGCGTGCATCGTCGCCGTGGCCCGGCCCAGGTCGGCGACCACCTGCGCGATCTCCTCCGGGTCGTCGATGTCGCCCCAGTCCAGGTCGACGGCGTACGGCGAGACCTCCGCGACCAGCTGGCCCGCGCCGTCCAGCTCGGTCCAGCCCAGCCAGGGGTCGGCGTGCGCCTGGAGGGCGCGCTGGGAGATCACCGTGCGGTGGCCCTCGTGCTGGAAGTAGTCGCGGATCGCCGGGTCCGTGATGTGCCGGGAGACGGCCGGGGTCTGGGCCTGCTTGATGTAGATCACGACGTCGTTCTCCAGGGCGTCGCTGTGGCCCTCCAGGAGGATGTTGTACGACGGCAGGCCAGCCGAGCCGATGCCGATGCCGCGGCGGCCCACGACGTCCTTCACCCGGTAGGAGTCCGGGCGGGCCAGGGACGTCTCCGGCAGCGTCTCCAGGTAGCCGTCGAAGGCCGCGAGCACCTTGTAGCGGGTGGCGGCGTCCAGCTCGATGGAGCCGCCGCCGGGCGCGAAGCGGCGCTCGAAGTCGCGGATCTCGCTCATCGAGTCCAGCAGCCCGAAGCGGGTGAGCGACCGCGCGTCGCGCAGCGCGTCCAGGAGGGGGCCCTGGGCGGTGTCCAGGGTGAAGGGCGGCACCTCGTCGCTCTTGGCGCCGGTCGCCAGGGCGTGCACGCGCTCGCGGTAGGCGGTGGCGTAGACGGTGACCAGCTCGGTGATCTGCTCGTCGCTGAGCGCCTTGGCGTAGCCGATCAGGGCCACCGAGGCGGCGAAGCGCTTCAGGTCCCAGGTGAAGGGGCCCACGTACGCCTCGTCGAAGTCGTTGACGTTGAAGACCAGGCGGCCGTTGGAGTCCATGTACGTGCCGAAGTTCTCCGCGTGCAGGTCGCCGTGGATCCACACGCGCGAGGTGCGCTCGTCCAGGTACGGGCCGCCGCGCTTCTCGGCGTCCAGGTCGTGGTAGAAGAGGCCGGCCGTGCCGCGGTAGAACGCGAAGGCCGAGGCCGCCATCTTCCGGAACTTCACGCGGAACGCGGCCGGGTCGGCGGCCAGGAGCTCGCCGAAGGCGGTGTCGAAGACGGCGAGGATCTCCTCGCCGCGCTGCTCGTCGCTGAGCTGGGGGACCGACATCGCTGGGTGCCTCCTGGTACGGGTGGTGCGTGACGTGTGGGACGGATCCTCCGCGGATCTTCCCCTACGCCAACGTCCGGCGGGGCGGGGGAGTGCCCGCGTGCTCCTCGCTCGAAGGTACGCGTGGATGCCCGCCGAGTGTCAGTGCCGGGGCATAGACTTCGACGCTGTCCCCCGGACTGTCCGCAGTCTGTAGACAACTGTTCGCCTTGGAGGCCGCAACCGTGTCAAAGCCGCCGTTCACGCACCTGCACGTCCACACCCAGTACTCGCTGCTGGACGGTGCCGCGCGGCTCAAGGACATGTTCGACGCGTGCAACGAGATGGGCATGACGCACATCGCCATGTCCGACCACGGCAACCTCCACGGGGCGTACGACTTCTTCCACTCCGCGAAGAAGGCCGGAGTCACCCCGATCATCGGCATCGAGGCGTACGTCGCCCCCGAGTCCCGGCGCAACAAGCGCAAGATCCTCTGGGGCCAGCCGCACCAGAAGCGGGACGACGTCTCCGGTTCCGGCGGTTACACCCACAAGACGATGTGGGCGGTGAACAGGACCGGCCTGCACAACCTCTTCCGGCTCTCCTCCGACGCGTACGCCGAGGGCTGGCTGCAGAAGTGGCCCCGGATGGACAAGGAGACCATCGCCCAGTGGTCCGAGGGGATCGTGGCCTCCACCGGCTGCCCCTCGGGCGAGGTCCAGACCCGGCTGCGCCTCGGCCATTTCGACGAGGCGCTCAAGGCGGCCGCCGACTACCAGGACATCTTCGGCAAGGACCGCTACTTCCTGGAGCTGATGGACCACGGCATCGACATCGAGCACCGGGTCCGCGACGGCCTCCTGGAGATCGGCAGGAAGCTCGGCATCCCCCCGCTGGTCACCAACGACTCGCACTACACGTACGCGCACGAGGCGACCGCCCACGACGCCCTGCTGTGCATCCAGACCGGCAAGAACCTCTCCGACCCCGACCGCTTCAAGTTCGACGGCACCGGCTACTACCTGAAGTCCACGGACGAGATGTACGCCATCGACTCCTCGGACGCCTGGCAGGAGGGCTGCGCCAACACGCTCCTCGTGGCCGAGATGGTCGACACCACCGGCATGTTCGAGGCGAAGAACCTCATGCCGAAGTTCGACATCCCCGAGGGCTACACCGAGGTCACCTGGTTCAAGGAGGAGGTCCGCCGCGGCATGGAGCGCCGCTTCCCCGGCGGCATCCCCGAGGACCGCCAGAAGCAGGCCGAGTACGAGATGGACGTCATCATCCAGATGGGGTTCCCGGGGTACTTCCTCGTCGTCGCCGACTTCATCATGTGGGCGAAGAACAACGGCATCGCGGTGGGCCCCGGCCGAGGTTCCGCGGCCGGCTCGATCGTGGCGTACGCCATGGGCATCACCGACCTCGACCCGATCCCGCACGGCCTGATCTTCGAGCGGTTCCTCAACCCCGAGCGCGTCTCCATGCCCGACGTCGACATCGACTTCGACGAGCGCCGGCGCGTCGAGGTCATCAGGTACGTGACGGAGAAGTACGGCGCCGACAAGGTCGCCATGATCGGCACGTACGGCAAGATCAAGGCCAAGAACGCGATCAAGGACTCCGCGCGCGTGCTGGGCTACCCGTACGCCATGGGCGACCGGCTGACCAAGGCGATGCCCGCCGACGTCCTCGGCAAGGGCATCGACCTCAACGGCATCACCGACCCTTCGCACCCGCGCTACAGCGAGGCGGGCGAGATCCGCGGGATGTACGAGAACGAGCCGGACGTGAAGAAGGTCATCGACACCGCCAAGGGCGTCGAGGGCCTGGTCCGGCAGATGGGCGTGCACGCCGCCGGCGTGATCATGTCCAGCGAGACCATCACCGAGCACGTGCCCGTCTGGGTCCGGCACACCGACGGCGTGACCATCACCCAGTGGGACTACCCGAGCTGCGAGTCGCTCGGCCTGCTGAAGATGGACTTCCTCGGCCTGCGCAACCTGACGATCATGGACGACGCCGTCAAGATGGTGAAGTCCAACAAGGGGATCGACATCGATCTCCTCAGCCTCCCGCTGGACGACCCCACGACCTTCGAACTGCTCCAGCGCGGCGACACCCTGGGCGTCTTCCAGTTCGACGGCGGCCCCATGCGCTCGCTGCTGCGGCTGATGAAGCCCGACAACTTCGAGGACATCTCCGCCGTCTCCGCGCTCTACCGTCCGGGCCCCATGGGCATGGACTCGCACACCAACTACGCGCTGCGCAAGAACAAGCTCCAGGAGATCACCCCGATCCACAAGGAGCTGGAGGAGCCCCTCGAAGAGGTCCTGGCGGTCACCTACGGCCTGATCGTCTACCAGGAGCAGGTGCAGAAGGCCGCCCAGATCATCGCCGGGTACTCGCTCGGCGAGGCCGACATCCTCCGCCGCGTCATGGGCAAGAAGAAGCCCGAGGAACTGGCGAAGAACTTCGTCCTCTTCCAGGAGGGAGCCCGCAAGAAGGGCTACAGCGACGAGGCCATCCAGGCCCTGTGGGACGTGCTGGTCCCCTTCGCCGGCTACGCCTTCAACAAGGCCCACTCCGCCGCGTACGGCCTGGTGTCGTACTGGACCGCCTACCTGAAGGCGAACCACCCGGCCGAGTACATGGCCGCGCTGCTGACCTCGGTGAAGGACGACAAGGACAAGTCGGCGGTCTACCTCAACGAGTGCCGCCGCATGGGCATCCGGGTCCTCCCGCCGAACGTGAACGAGTCGCAGTCGAACTTCGCCGCCCAGGGCGACGACGTGATCCTCTTCGGCCTCTCCGCCGTGCGCAACGTCGGCACCAACGTCGTCGAGTCGATCATCAAGTGCCGCAAGGCCAAGGGGAAGTACACCTCCTTCCCGGACTACCTCGACAAGGTCGAGGCGGTCGTCTGCAACAAGCGCACCACGGAGTCGCTGATCAAGGCGGGCGCCTTCGACACCATGGGCCACACCCGCAAGGGCCTGACGGCGCAGTACGAGCCGATGATCGACAACGTGGTCGCGGTCAAGCGCAAGGAGGCGGAGGGCCAGTTCGACCTCTTCGGCGGCATGGGCGAGGAGCAGAGCAGCGAGCCCGGCTTCGGCCTCGACGTCGTCTTCGGCGAGGAGGAGTGGGACAAGACCTACCTGCTCGCCCAGGAGCGGGAGATGCTCGGCCTCTACGTCTCCGACCACCCGCTCTTCGGCCTGGAGCACGTCCTGTCCGACAAGGCGGACGCGGGCATCGCCCAGCTCACCGGCGGCGAGCACGCGGACGGCGCGGTCGTCACCATCGGCGGCATCATCTCCGGCCTGCAGCGCAAGATGACCAAGCAGGGCAACGCCTGGGCCATCGCCACCGTCGAGGACCTCGCCGGCTCCATCGAGTGCATGTTCTTCCCGGCCACCTACCAGCTGGTGTCCACGCAACTCGTCGAGGACGCCGTGGTGTTCGTCAAGGGCCGCCTGGACAAGCGTGAGGACGTGCCCCGCCTGGTCGCGATGGAGCTGATGGTCCCCGACCTCTCCAACGCGGGCACCAACGCGCCGGTGATCCTCACCATCCCGGCCACCCGGGTCACCCCGCCCATGGTCAGCCGCCTCGGCGAGATCCTCAGCCACCACAAGGGCGACAGCGAGGTCCGCATCAAGCTCCAGGGCCCGCGCAAGACGACGGTGCTCCGCCTGGACCGGCACCGGGTGAAGCCGGACCCCGCGCTCTTCGGCGACCTCAAGGTCCTGCTCGGCCCGTCCTGCCTGGCCGGCTGACCCCGGCCGGCGGGGCGGCCGCCGTGCACAAGGGGCGTGCCTGCGCGCGGGCACGCCCCTCGTGGATGCTCAACGGACAGAGCGCCGGGCTCAGTTGTGGCCGAAGCGCTTCTGCCTGCCCTTGCGGGCCATATCAGTGGGAGTCAGCTGTGGGGCGTGGTGCTCGGGCTGGGACTCCATCACGGACCGCTCGGTCTCCTGGGGGCCGTTCGCGGCCACCGAGGCCTTCTGCCGGCTGCGGTCCTGCTTCCTGTTCTTGGCCATGGTGATCAGCCTCCTGTGGGGGATCTAGGGGCCAGGGCCGGGACCAGATTCACATAGGCCGACAATGAACGCATGTCGGATAATTACCGTATGTGACAGGGGTGGTCGGGACACCGGGCCCGGAAACGCCACGCCGAAGATCGAGTTCGGGCCGTTAACCCCGGCGCCGTCGGGCAGACTCGAAGCAAGCCCGAAGCAAACCTCCCGGAAAGAGGGTGGATCGCGTGGACCGCTGCATCGTCCTGGTGGACGCCGGGTATCTGCTGGGGGCCGCCGCCAGTCTCCTCGCCGGGGAGCCGTCGCGGTCCCGCATCAGCGTCGACCACACCGCCCTCGTCCAGGGACTGCGCGAGCAGGCCGAATCCGACACCGAGCGGCCCCTGCTGCGCATCTACTGGTTCGACGGCGCCCCCGACCGCGTGCCGCAGCCCGAGCACCGCAGGCTCCGGGTGATGCCCCGCGTCACCGTTCGGCTGGGCGCGCTGACCCGCAGCGACGGCCGCTGGGCGCAGAAGGGCGTGGACGCCGCCATGCACGCCGAACTGACCGAGCTGGCCCGCAACCGGGCCTGCTCCGACGTCGTCCTCGTCACCGGCGACGGGGATCTGCTGCCCGGCATGATGGCCGCCAAGGAGCACGGCGTCGCCGTCCACCTGTGGGCCGTCCAGGCCGCCGACGGCGACTACAACCAGTCCGAGGACCTGGTCGCCGAGGCCGACGAGCGGCGCGTGCTGGACCGCACCTGGATCACCAAGGCCGTACGGGCCAAGGAACTGACCGGCGTCTGCGCCCCGCCGCCCGCGCCCCGCCCCGAGATCGCCGCGATCCTCTCCGCGCCGCTGCCCGAGTCCGCGCTCGCCGCGGCGGAGCGCCCCGGCGAGCAGCGCCCGCACCCGGCCGCGGCCGCCGGGCGCAACGGCACCGAGGAACGGATGCCGAGCCCCAAGGGCGTCCCCACCCCCAAGGACCTCGCCGCCCTGCGCGCCCCCGGGAACCAGCCCGTCAACCACCCCACCACGGCGACCCTGCGCTGGTCGTCCGACCGGGGCTGGGTGGACCGCCCCGGGGTGGCCGCCGAGCCCGCCGAGGCCGCCTCCATGCCGACGCTGGCGCAGCTGACGACGGCCGAGCAGCGCTGGGCGGACCGCGAGGAGGACATCACGACCGTCGGCGGCGACCCCTTCGAGGTCGGGCAGGTCTTCGCGCGGCGGTGGGTGGAGCGGCTGGGCGACGGGACCCACCTGCAGAAGCTGTCGTCGATGTACCCGCGGGTCCCGCACCGCATCGACGGGGAGCTGCTGCGGTACGCCGCCCGGTTCGGGCTGCTGGCCCACAAGGACGACCAGATCGACGAGCACGACCGTTACGCCATCCGGGCCGGGTTCTGGCGGGAGATCGACGTGCGCACCGGGACGGAGCACGCCCCCGCGGGGGACGGCGTCCCGGCGGGTCGCCCCAAGGACGAGTAAAGGCCCCGGACCCCGTACCCTCGTCCTTTGTGAGTACGCGCGCGACACAGGCACTTCGGCACCGGGACGGCGTGGTGTGCGCGGTGCGCGGACTGACCAAGACCTATCCCGCGGTGCGCGGCCGGCGCGGCGTCCCCGCCGCGCCCGAGGTGCTGGCCTGCGACGGGATCGACCTCGACGTCCGGCGCGGGGAGATCTTCGGGCTGCTCGGGCCGAACGGCGCCGGCAAGTCCACCCTCGTACGGCAGCTCACCGGGCTGCTGCGGCCGGACCGCGGCGGCGTCGAGATCCTCGGCCACGACATCGTGGCGCACCCCGAACGGGCCGCCCGGATCCTCGCCTACCTCGGGCAGGAGTCCACCGCCCTGGACGAGCTGACCGTCTCGCTCGCCGCCGAGACCACCGGGCGGCTGCGCGGCCTGGACGCCCGGCGGGCGCGCGCCGAGCGGGACGCCGTCCTCGACGAGCTGGGCCTCGGCCCGATCGCCGGACGGCCCTTGAAGAAGCTCTCCGGCGGTCAGCGCCGGCTCGCCTGCTTCGCCGCCGCACTCGTCGGCGAGCGGCCGCTGCTCGTGCTCGACGAGCCCACCACCGGCATGGACCCGGTGGCCCGGCGCGCGGTGTGGTCCGCCGTGGACAGCAGGCGCGCCGAACACGGCACGACGGTCCTGCTGGTCACCCACAACGTCATCGAGGCCGAGACCGTCCTCGACCGGGTCGCCGTGCTCGACCGGGGCCGGGTCATCGCCTGCGACACCCCGGCCGGGCTGAAGGCGCGGGTCTCCGGCGAGGTCCGGGTCGAACTGGTCTGGCGGGACCGGGCACCTGTGGAGGTGGCCGAGGTGGCCGCGCTGCGCGAGCGGGCCGTGGAGGCGGGCCGGCGCTGGACGCTGCGGCTCGCGCCCGAGGAGGCCCGCGCGGCCGTCGCCACGGTCACCGGCGGCGCCGCCTTCGCCGCCCTGGACGACTTCACGCTCGCCACGCCCAGCCTGGAGGACGTCTACCTGGCGCTCGGCGGCGCGGCCCGGCAGGGACTGGTGAAGGCATGAGCGCGCGGGCCGGCACATCCGTAGGGGACTGCGCGGGCGCCGCGGACCACCCGGTCCGTCCGAACCGCGCGGACCGCATGGACATGGACTACACGGGCGCCGCGGGGAACCCGTCCGGAGCACGGAACGCGACCGGGGCCCGGACCGCGTTCGCCGCAGGGAAGAGGAGCAGTTCGACGTGAGTGTCGTACCCGCCGGTGTGCTGCCCGGCGCCACGGCCGTGCAGGACGGCGGCGCCGGTGAGGCGGCCGCCCTCGCTCCGCGCGCGCGGCTGTGGCCGTCCCTGGCGGCCGTGTACCGGGCGCAGCTGTCCCGGGCGCGGGTGGCGCGGATCCCGCTGCTGTTCGTGGCGACCTTCCAGTCCGTCGGCATCATGGTCATGATGCGCGGTGTGGTCGGCGGGGGCGGCGAGGCGCGGTCCGTCGTGGCCGGGGCGTCGATCGTGGTCGTCGCCTATGTCGCCCTGAACCTGCTGGCGCAGTACTTCGGGCATCTGCGGGCCAGCGGCGGCCTCGACCACTACGCCACGCTGCCGGTGCCGCCCGCCGCGGTGGTGCTGGGCGCGGCCGGGGCGTACGCGTCCTTCACGGTGCCCGGGACGGTGGTGACCGCCGTCTTCGGATGCGTGCTGTTCGGGCTGCCGCTCGGGAACCTGTGGGTGCTGCTCGCCGTGATCCCGCTCGCCGGCGCCGCGCTCTCCGGGCTCGGCGCGGCCTGCGGACTGCTCGCCCCGCGACCGGAACTGGCGACGCTGCTGGGCCAGTTGGGCATGTCGGCGGCGCTGCTGCTGGGGGTGCTGCCGCCCGACCGGATGCCGGAGGCGATCCGCCTCGCCCGCGACCTGCTGCCGTCGACGTACGGCGTCGAGGCCTACGCCCGTACCTTCTCGGCCCATCCCGACTGGGCGTTCGTGGCCGGTGACATGGCCGTGTGCGCCGCGGTCGGGGTGCTCTCCCTGGCCGTCGCCACCTGGGCGTACCGGCGGGCGGCCGTCCGGTGACGCGGCCGTCGGACCCAACTGGCACGATGACAGGGTGACCGCTCCGTTGACTCCTCCTCCGCCGCCGCATCAGCGGCCCTCCCAGTCCGCCGAGGCCGCACAGGCCCCGCAGGCCCCGCAGGCCCCGCACGGGCAGGCCTGGCAGGTGCCGCCTGCCGGGGCCGGGGCGACCGCGTACGAACAGGACGGACCCGGTATGAAGACCGAAGTCCGGGAGGCCGCCGTGGTCACCGTGGGCGTGGCGCTCGGCGGGTTGCTGCTGGGGCTGCTGTGGTGGTGGCTGGCGCCGCAGGTGCCGCTGGTGGGCGACGTCGTGGACAACAGCTGGGTGGTCTACTTCAAGGACACCGAGGGGGAGCAGGCGATCGGCGTGGACGGCACGTTCACGCTGCTGGCGCTCGCCTTCGGCCTGGTGAGCGCGCTGGCCGTCTTCCTGGTGCGCCGGCGCGGGGGCGTGCCGCTGGTGGTCGCGCTGTGCGTCGGCGGTCTGCTCGGATCACTGCTGGCCTGGCGGTTCGGGATCTGGCTCGGGCCCGGCAAGGACGTCATCGCCCACGCGAAGGCGGCCGGCAAGGGGGTCACCTTCCCGGCGCCGCTGAAACTGAACGCCAAGGGCGCGCTCCTCGCCTGGCCGCTGGCCGCGCTGGTCGTGCACCTGGGCCTGACTGCCCTGTTCGGCCCCCGCGACCCCGACCCCTACGGCGACGGCGGTCCCTACGGCCACGGAGCCCACGGTGACGGCCCCTACGGACACGGTGCCCACGGGGCCGGTGCCCACGGGGACTCGCCGACGGCGTAGCCGCCCCGCCCGCCCCCCGGCCGGGCCCGCGCGGGAAACCCGCTCAGGCCCGCTCAGGCGCGCAAAGGGAACCCGCTCGGGCCCGCGCAGGAGTCGGCTCGGGCTCGTGCGGGAAACCCGCTCAGGCCCGCCCGACCGGTGCCAGCACCGCGCCGGTCAGCCGCGCCAGGTCGGCGGGGGACAGTTCGACCTCCAGACCCCGGCGGCCCGCGGACACGCAGATCGTGCCGTGGGCCGTCGCCGAGTCGTCCAGGACCGTGGTCAGCCGCTTGCGCTGGCCGAGCGGGGAGATGCCGCCGCGGACGTAGCCGGTGGTGCGCTCGGCCAGGGCCGGGTCCGCCATCGCCGCGCGCTTGCCGCCCACCGCGGCGGCCAGCGCCTTCAGGTCCAGGGACCCCGCGACCGGGACCACGGCCACCGTCAGGGCGCCGTCGACGTCCGCCACCAGTGTCTTGAAGACGCGGTCCGGGGAGACGCCCATCGCCTCGGCCGCCTCCTCGCCGTAGGAGGGATGGGCGGGGTCGTGGTCGTAGGAGTGGACCGTGAAGTCCACGCCCGCCGCGGTGAGGGCCACCGTCGCGGGCGTGCCCCCGGACTGCTGCTTCTTCGCCTTCTTCGCCATCCCGGCCTGTCTTCCCTCAGTTGAGACTCGTCGGGCCGCGGGTCAGGTCCACGGCCGGCAACGACGGCAGACTACGGATGATCGCCGTCTCCGAGCGCAGCAGTCTCAGCTCCTCGCGCAGGCGGGAGGAGGTGTCCGGGGCCTGCAGCAGGCGCTGTTTGGTCGGCGTGTCCAGCGCCATCGCCGCCGCCACCAGGTACGACACCACGCTCGGCTCGTCCGGCAGTTCCGCGCCGGTGGTGAGCGACCGCTCCCGCGCGCCCGCCAGCCGCTTCTGGTACTGGCGGAAGGACCGCAGCACCCCCTCGGCGAGCGCGCCCGCCTCGTCGCCGGGCTCCTCGGACAGCTCCTCCAGCTCGGCCGTCAGGAACGGACCGCTCGCGTCGACGGACCGCAGCCGCACCCGGGTCGTGCCCGTCGCCAGCACCTCGAAGGTGCCGTCGGCCCGCTCCCGGACCGTCGCCGCGTCCGCCACGCAGCCCACGCTGTGGAACGCGGTGGCCGGGTCGGGCCCGAAGCCGGCCGCGGGGCCGCGTTCGGGCTCGGCGGTCGGGTCGGGCATGCCGGGGGCGCTCAGGGCCACCTCGTGGCCGTCACGGATCGCCACGACGGCGAACCGGCGCGGTTCCTCCTCGGGCGTCTTCAGGAGCGTGCGCATCATGGCGCGGTAGCGCTCCTCGAACACGTTCAGAGGAAGCACCAACCCCGGGAACAGCACCGAGTTCAGGGGGAAGAGCGGGAGCCGGAGGGTGGTCACGACGCAGAAGCCTAATGGTCGCCGGAGCGGACGCGTCCGCCGTGCTCGTCGCGCGGGTGCCGGGACGGCCGCGCGAGGGGCGCCGCCCCGACGTCGTCGCGCACCTTCAGGAACAGGCCCAGCGGGTCGTCCGACACCCGGTCCCAGGGGAAGGACGTGGCGTACGGGCCGATGAGGCGCAGCTGGATGCGTGCGTCCTCCTGGCGTCCCAGCCGGGCCAGGACGTACCCGAGCAGGTTGCGGATCTCCGTCGGCCAGGGGTCGGCGGCGGGGAACCGGGCGGAGAGCGCGATCGCCCGGTCGGCCGCCGCGTCCAGCCGGGCGCGCGGCACCTCGGGGCCGCAGCCGTCGGTCAGATAGGCGAAGGCCGCCCGCACGGGGAGGGCCTGGACGAGCGAGCCGGCCGGGGCGTCCTGCGCGGCGAGGTCGGCGAAGTCGAAGCACTCGCGGTGGGAGCCGTGCCAGGAGGCCGCCAGGTACCGCAGGGCGGCGACATGGCAACCGTAGTGGTGCGGGGCGCGGCGCACCGCCGCCTCCCACAGCTCCTCGAAGTAGCGGTGCCCGGCGCGCGCGCCGCGCGCGTGGTCCAGCGCGACCCGCCACGGGACCGGGTCCCGGGCGTCGCCGCGCGCGGCGGCCGTGATCAGCGGGCTCACCTCGCGCAGCAGCTCCGCGCGGGCCGGGGACAGCCAGGCGCGGTCCACCGCGAGCTGGGCCGCGACCAGCAGCGCGTCCGGGTCGTCCGGGGCGGCGGCGCGCCAGGCGTCCAGCCATTCGGCGCGAGAGCGGGCGAAGGCGGCGAGCCGCAGGGCGTACCGGTCGCGGTCCTCCCACTCGGCCCGCGCCCGGGTGGTGGCGAGCAGGCCGGCGGCGGGCCCGAAGTCGCCCTGCGCTGCCGCGACCAGCGCGGGAGCCAGACGGTCGTCGGGGGCGTCGAGCAGCACCTCGTCGTCGGCCACGGGGACGGCGGGGGCGGCGGGCGGGGTCATCCGGGCCGCGCGGATGAAGGGGGGCAGGAGAGCCATGGTGTCGACCATTGAAAGTCCGCAGGTCGCGGACACGCCAGAGGGGAAAGCGGAACTGGGGAAAGTTGTACGGGGGCGGGTCAAGGGATGGTAAAGGGTGACGGTCCGTCGGCCACGCCGACACCGTCCCGGCGACCGGTACCCGAGGCCGTCCCGCGTCCAACAGCCCACGCCGTGCCCGGCGACCGGCACCCGCGGGCGGTGCGGGGCGGGGGCGCGGGTCTTCAGTTCCGCCGCAGCAGCCGTGTCGCCCCCGCGGCCACCGTCGTCGCCAGGATCCAGCCCAGCAGGATCAGCGCCGCGGCCAGCCACTGCCAGGCGCCCCGCAGCTGCCACTGGCCCACCTGGCCGAGGTCGATCACCGGCAGCAGCAGGTCCAGGGCGAACAGGGCCGGGTTCCACTGCGGATGCTCGTCGGGGCTGACCGGCGGGTGGCCCGCCCGGGCGAAGGCCAGCGACCCGGCCGCCCACAGCACCGCCATCCACACCGCGGCCCGGCCCGGCCGGTACCCGTAGGCGACCGCCCAGTCCTGCACGTGGCCCCAGAACTTGGCGGCCAGCGGCAGGGTCTCGCGGCGGCGGCGCTGCTTGGCGAGCAGCACCTCGCGCGCGTCCTCGTCCTCGCCGGCCCCCCGCAGCACGGTCGCGAGCCGCTCGTACGGCTCCGGGTTGTACTCGGCGGTCGCCGCGGCCACCCAGTCCAGGCGCTCGGCCAGCGGGAACGGACCCCGCGGCACGAGGTTCTCGTAGACGAAGCCGCCCATGTGCAGCCGTCCCGGCCCCGGCCAGCCCGCCGCCCGGTCGACGAGGGTGACGATCCGCGCCCCGGACAGCACCACGGCGCCGCGCTCCGGCCGCTCCCCGAGGAAGCGCAGCTCGGGCGCCTGCACCCGGCGCAGCGACAGCTCCTGGTCGTCGGTGAGGGCGAACCGGGCCCCCTCCAGGTCCACCGCGTCCCCGAACCGGCCGTCGTCGAGGCGCACCCCGCCCTCGCAGGTGAACGGCTGGATCCGGGTCCCGCGCTCCGGGGTCATGCCGCTGAGCAGCGGATTGCCGACGCCGGCCGGGGTCAGGTAGAGCGTGCGCTCGACGGTGAGCTGGGGCGCGTTCAGGGCGAGCCGCGCGCGCGGGTTGGCCAGCCGCGCCCCGCGCAGGCTCAGCGACACGCCGACCTTGGCGCTGCGCAGGCTGAACTCGCCGTACGACTCCAGCAGCTCCGCCTGGAGGTCCTGGCCGACCGTCATGCCGTCGGCGGCTATCGACCGGCCGCTGCGGTCGTGGTGCACGACCGCCTGGCTGAGCAGCAGGTCCGTGCCGATGTGCGCGTCGGTCAGCCGCACCCCCGCGTGGAAGCGGCAGCGCGGCAGGTGCAGGTCGCCCTCCGTGCGCACCCGGGCCGCCTCCAGCCGCGGCACCGAGCAGCCCACCAGCCGCAGCGTCGTGAAGTGGGCCTCCGGCAGCCGGACCTCCTGCGCGAACCGGCAGCCCTTCAGCTCCACGTACGGCACCACCGTGCCGCCCGCGAGGTCCAGCACGCCGTCGATCCCCACCCCGACGAGCTTCAGCGACGACACGCGGCCGGCCAGCGCGGGCGGGCCGTCGAGCAGCAGCCAGCAGACGATGCGCGCCCGCACGGTCCGCTCGCGCCCCCAGGGGTGCCCGCCGTGCGGATCGTCGACCACCCTGTCCCCGCTGCGCAGGTCGTACGCGCTGCCGTTGCGGAAGGCCTGCCACATGCCGGCCTCGGTGGCGGTCAGGTCGTCGGGCAGGTCCCCGGCGCGTGAGGCGGCCCCCTCGGTCACGTCGCCCCCTCCCTCCCCAGTTACTCGTCGGTTTCGTACAACCGTTCATGCCCGTTGCGTGACGGTCTGAACACAAGACGTGACGGGGATCTTCCGGGTTGCGGCGGCCGTACGGGTCACAGGGGGCGGACACTCTGTATCAGCCATTGATACAGGCGAACGATGCCGTGCGCCGGTCTGAGAGAATTGGTCGCGTGATCTCCCGAATCGATCTGCGCGGCGACGCCCTTCCCGAGGGCCCCGCCCTGCGCGACCTGCTGCCCCGAGCCGACTTCGACGTCGCGGCCGCCCTGGAGAGGGTGCGTCCGATCTGCGAAGCCGTGCATCATCGCGGCGACGCGGCGCTGATCGACTTCGCCGAGAAGTTCGACGGCGTACGGCTGGAATCCGTCCGGGTCCCGGACCGGGCGCTCAAGGACGCCCTGGAGCGGCTCGACCCGGCCGTCCGCGCGGCCCTGGAGGAGTCCATCCGGCGCGCCCGGCTCGTCCACCGCGAGCAGCGCCGCGCCTCGCACACCACCCAGGTGGTGCCCGGCGGCTCGGTGACCGAGAAGTGGGTGCCCGTCGACCGGGTCGGGCTGTACGCGCCCGGCGGCCGGTCGGTCTACCCGTCGTCCGTGGTCATGAACGCGGTGCCCGCCCAGGAGGCCGGCGTCGAGTCGATCGCGCTCGCCTCCCCGCCGCAGGCGGAGTTCGGCGGCCTGCCGCACCCGACGATCCTCGCCGCCTGCGCCCTGCTCGGCGTCGACGAGGTGTACGCGGTGGGCGGCGCCCAGGCCGTCGCCATGTTCGCCCACGGCACCGAGTCCTGCCCGCCCGCCACCATGGTCACCGGCCCGGGCAACATCTGGGTCGCCGCCGCCAAGCGCTACTTCACCGGAAAGATCGGCATCGACGCCGAGGCCGGCCCGACCGAGATCGCGATCCTCGCGGACTCCACCGCCGACCCGGTGCACGTCGCCTCCGACCTGATCAGCCAGGCCGAGCACGACCCGCTCGCCGCCGCCGTCCTCGTCACCGACTCCACCGAGCTCGCGGACGCGGTGGACAAGGAGCTGGAGCCGCAGGTCGCGGCGACCCGGCACGTCGAGGACCGGATCCGCCCGGCGCTCGCGGGCAGGCAGTCCGCGATCGTGCTGGTCGACGGGATCGACGAGGGCCTGCGCGTGGTCGACGCCTACGGCGCCGAGCACCTGGAGATCCAGACCGCCGACGCGGCCGCGGTCGCCGACCGGGTGAGGAACGCCGGCGCGATCTTCGTCGGGCCCTGGGCCCCCGTCTCCCTCGGCGACTACGCGGCCGGGTCCAACCACGTGCTCCCGACCGGCGGCTGCGCCTGCCACTCCTCGGGCCTGTCCGTCCAGTCCTTCCTGCGCGGCATCCACATCGTCGACTACACGCGGGACGCGCTCGCCGAGGTCGCCCACCACGTGGTGACGCTGGCGGAGGCGGAGGACCTGCCGGCGCACGGCGCGGCGATCAAGGCCAGGTTCGGCTGGAAGGTACCGACGAGCAAGTGAACCCCGGAATCGACGATCTCCCCGTACGGGACGAGCTGCGCGGCAAGTCCCCCTACGGAGCGCCCCAGCTGGACGTCCCCGTACGGCTGAACACCAACGAGAACCCCTACCCGCTGCCCGAACCGCTGGTCGAGCGGATCGCCGAGCGGGTGCGCGAGGCGGCCCGCCACCTCAACCGCTACCCGGACCGGGACGCGGTCGAGCTGCGCACCCGGCTCGCCGAGTACCTGACGGACACCGGCGAGTACGTCGTCGGCTCGGAGAACGTCTGGGCGGCCAACGGATCCAACGAGGTCATCCAGCAGCTGCTGCAGACCTTCGGCGGACCGGGCCGCACGGCCATCGGCTTCGAGCCGTCGTACTCGATGCACGCGCTCATCGCGCGCGGCACGGGGACGGGCTGGATCTCCGGCCCGCGCGCCGAGGACTTCACCATCGACCTCGCCGCCGCCGAGAAGGCGATTGCCGAGCACCGCCCGGACGTCGTCTTCGTCACCAGCCCCAACAACCCCACGGGCACCGCGGTCCCGCCCGAGACCGTCCTCGCGCTGTACGACGCCGCGCAGGCGGCCCGGCCGTCGATGGTGATCGTCGACGAGGCGTACGTCGAGTTCAGCCACGGCGACTCGCTGCTGCCGCTGCTCGCGGGCCGGCCCCACCTGGTGATCTCCCGCACCATGTCCAAGGCGTTCGGCGCCGCCGGCCTCCGCCTCGGCTACCTCGCCGCGCACCCGGCCGTCGTGGACGCCGTCCAGCTCGTCCGGCTGCCGTACCACCTCTCGGCGGTCACGCAGGCGACCGCGCTGGCCGCCCTGGAGCACACCGACACGCTGCTGAAGTACGTCGAGCAGCTGAAGACCGAGCGGGACCGGCTGGTCACCGAGCTGCGCGCGCTCGGCTACGACGTCACCGCGTCGGACGCGAACTTCGTCCAGTTCGGACGGTTCGCCGACTCCCCCACGGCCTGGCGGCGGATCCTCGACCGGGGCGTCCTGGTCCGGGACAACGGAGTCCCGGGATGGCTGCGGGTCACCGCCGGGACCCCGGAGGAGAACGACGCGTTCCTCGACGCCGTCCGTGAACTGAAGTGTCTCGTGGGGGACGACACCCCCGCACCCCCGAAGGAGCAGAGCGCATGAGCCGCGTCGGGCGCGTGGAGCGCACCACCAAGGAGACCTCGGTCGTCGTCGAGATCGACCTCGACGGCACCGGAAGGACCGACATCGCCACCGGCGTCGGCTTCTGGGACCACATGCTCGACCAGCTCGGCCGGCACGGTCTGTTCGACCTGACCGTGAAGACCGAGGGCGACCTGCACATCGACTCCCACCACACCATCGAGGACACCGCCCTCGCGCTGGGCGCCGCCTTCCGGCAGGCGCTCGGCGACAAGGTGGGCATCTACCGCTTCGGCAACTGCACGGTCCCGCTGGACGAGTCCCTCGCCCAGGTCACCGTCGACCTCTCCGGCCGCCCCTACCTCGTGCACACCGAGCCCGAGAAGATGGCGCCGATGATCGGCGAGTACGACACCACGATGACCCGGCACGTCCTGGAGTCCTTCGTCGCCCAGGCGCAGATCGCGCTGCACGTCCACGTGCCCTACGGGCGCAACGCGCACCACATCGTGGAGTGTCAGTTCAAGGCGCTGGCCCGGGCCCTGCGGTACGCCAGCGAGCGCGACCCGCGCGCGGCCGGCATCATCCCGTCCACGAAGGGCGCGCTGTAGAGCCATGAACGGACTGTCGACCGTCCTGATCGTCGTCGGACTCTTCCTCGTCGGCGGGATCATCTCCTTCGCCAGGCAGAAGATGCCCACGAGCCTGATCGTGCTGCTGTCCATCGGCGCGGCCATGTGCCTGGTGGCCGGCGTCATGCGGCTGGAGGTGTGGAATTGAGCGCGCCCAAGAGCGTCGTGGTCTTCGACTACGGCTTCGGCAACGTCCGCTCCGCCGAGCGCGCCCTCGCCCGCGCCGGCGCCGACGTCGAGATCACCCGTGACTTCGACCGGGCGATGAACGCCGACGGCCTGCTGGTGCCGGGCGTCGGCGCCTTCGCCGCCTGCATGAAGGGCCTCAAGGAGGCCCGCGGCGACTGGGTCGTCGACCGGCGGCTGGCCGGCGGGCGCCCGGTGCTCGGCATCTGCGTCGGGATGCAGATCCTGTTCGCGCGCGGCATCGAGCACGGAGTCGAGGCCGAGGGCCTGGACGAGTGGCCCGGCACGGTCGAGCCGCTCCAGGCCGACGTGGTGCCCCACATGGGCTGGAACACCGTCGAGGCACCGGCGGGCTCCGAGCTGTTCGCCGGTCTGGACGCGGGCGAGCGCTACTACTTCGTGCACTCCTACGCCGTCCACGACTGGCGGCTGGAGACCGGGAACGCGGCGATGCGGGCCCCCAAGGTCACCTGGGCGACCCACGGCAAGCCGTTCGTGGCCGCCGTGGAGAACGGCGTCCTGTGGGCCACGCAGTTCCACCCCGAGAAGTCCGGCGACGCCGGCGCGCAGCTGCTCACCAACTGGATCGGAACCCTGTAGAGACATGGCCAAGCTCGAACTCCTCCCCGCCGTCGACGTCCGCGACGGCCAGGCCGTGCGCCTGGTGCACGGCGAGTCCGGCACGGAGACCTCCTACGGCTCCCCGCTGGAGGCCGCCCTGGCCTGGCAGCGCTCCGGCGCCGAGTGGCTGCACCTGGTCGACCTGGACGCCGCGTTCGGCACCGGCGACAACCGCGAGCTGATCGCGGAGGTCGCGCAGGCGATGGACATCAAGGTGGAGCTGTCCGGCGGCATCCGCGACGACGCCTCGCTCGCCGCCGCCCTGGCCACCGGCTGCACCCGCGTCAACCTGGGCACCGCCGCCCTGGAGAGCCCCGAGTGGGTCGCCAAGGTCATCGCCGAGCACGGCGACAAGATCGCGGTCGGTCTGGACGTACGCGGCACGACCCTGCGCGGCCGCGGCTGGACCCGCGACGGCGGCGACCTGTACGAGACGCTGGAGCGGCTGAACAAGGAGGGCTGCGCGCGCTACGTCGTCACCGACATCGCCAAGGACGGCACGCTGCAGGGCCCGAACCTGGAGCTGCTGAGGAACGTGTGCGCGGCGACGGACCGCCCGGTGGTCGCCTCCGGCGGCGTGTCCTCGCTGGACGACCTGCGCGCCGTCGCCGGCCTGGTGCCGCTCGGTGTCGAGGGCGCGATCGTCGGGAAGGCCCTGTACGCGAAGGCATTCACCCTGGAAGAGGCGCTGGAGGCTGTGTCGTCATGACGTCGGAAGCCGTGCGGCGGGTGCAGAGCGGGAGTCCCTGGGAAGAGAACTTCGGTTTCGCGCGCGCCGTCGCGGCGGGAGACCGCGTGCTGGTGGCCGGCACGACGGCCTTCCGGGGGCGCGTGCTGTACGGCGAGGGCGACCCGTACGAGCAGGCCAAGGTCGCCTTCGCCGGCGCGCTGGAGGCGATCGCCGAGTTCGGGCTGGGGCCCGAGTCGGTGCTGCGGACCCGGATGTACCTGACCCATCTGCGGGACGTCGACGAAGTCGGCCGGGCGCACAAGGAGTTCTTCGACTCCGTGCGCCCCGCATCGACCCTGCTGGTCGTGGAGGGCTTCGTGGACCCGCGCATCCTGGTCGAAGTGGAACTAGAGGCATTCAGAGGAGCCGTGGATTCATGACCCTGGCGGTCCGAGTCATCCCCTGCCTGGACGTGGACAACGGCCGGGTCGTCAAGGGCGTCAACTTCCAGAACCTGCGCGACGCGGGCGACCCCGTCGAGATGGCCAAGGTGTACGACGCCGAGGGCGCCGACGAGTTGACCTTCCTGGACATCACCGCCTCCTCGGGCGACCGGGAGACGACGTACGACGTCGTGCGCCGCACGGCCGAGCAGGTGTTCATCCCGCTCACGGTCGGCGGGGGGGTCCGCACGGCCGAGGACGTGGACCGGCTGCTGCGGGCCGGCGCCGACAAGGTGGGCGTGAACACGGCCGCGATCGCCCGCCCGGACCTGATCCGCGAGATCGCCGAGCGCTTCGGCCGCCAGGTGCTGGTCCTGTCGGTCGACGCCCGGCGCACCGAGGGCGGCACCTTCGAGGTGACCACCCACGGCGGCCGGCGCGGGACCGGCATCGACGCGGTGGAGTGGGCACACCGGGCGGCGGAGCTGGGCGCGGGCGAGATCCTGCTCAACTCCATGGACGCCGACGGCACGAAGGACGGCTACGACCTGGAGATGATCACGGCGGTCCGCAAGCACGTCAGCGTCCCGCTGATCGCCTCGGGCGGCGCCGGGCGGCTCGCCGACTTCCCGCCGGCCGTCGCGGCCGGCGCGGACGCGGTGCTGGCGGCCTCGGTCTTCCACTTCGGCGACCTGCGCATCGGCGAGGTGAAGCAGACGCTGCGGGAGGCGGGGTATCCCGTGCGGTGACGCCCCGCCGGTCCTGCCGGGCCTGAGCCCCGGTTGCCCGATGGGCGGCCGGGGCTTTTTCGCGGGCAGATATGAGAGGAAAGTTACGCAAGGAATATTGTGCAATTTTTCCTTCGCATCTAGCCTGGAGTCATGAGCAGCAAGGACAGGGACCGTCGCATCACCGACCTGGGCACGCTCAAGGCGCTGGCCCACCCCCTGCGGATGAAGCTGTACCGGGGGCTGATCGTCGCGCGGGCCGCGACCGCCTCGCAGCTCGCCGAACAGGTCGACGAGGCCGTCTCCCTGGTCAGCTACCACCTGCGCAAGCTGGCCGAGTTCGGGCTCATCGACGAGGCCGAACCGCGCAGCACGGACAGCCGGGAGCGGTGGTGGGAGCCCGCCTCGGACGGGGTGAGCATCCGTGACGAGGACTTCCGCGACGCCCCCGAGAAGGCGGCCGCGCACACCGCGGCCAGCCGCCTGTTCTTCGATCAGCGCGCCGAGATGTACCGGCGCTACCTGGACGAGCGGGCGTACTGGGGGCCGGAGTGGAACCGCGCCGCCGAGTCCGCCGAGTCCGCGCTCAGGCTGACGCCCGACGAACTGCTCGAACTGGTCCGGGAGACGCAGGCCCTGCTGCGGAGGTACGAGGAGCGCGGCCGCGCCGCCGACGCGGCGGGGGACACCGCGGGCCGCGAGAACGTCGCCGTGCACCTGAACGCCTTCCCGTTCCGCGTCTGATCCCTTCCGCGCCCGGGCCGTGCCGCGGTCGATCCGTGCCGCGCCCGTGCCGTGCTGCGGCTGCTTCCTCGCGTGTCCGATCGCCCAGCCCCGGCCGATCACCCCGCCCCGCCTCGCCCGATCGTTTGCGTCTCACCCCGCCCCGCCCCGTCCCGTGCTCGCGTGCCCGAGAGGACCGTCCGCATGACCGCCACCGCCGTATCCCCGGTCTCCGTCCCGGAGCGGGCCGCACACCGCGATCCGAACGTGCTGCGCTGGCTGGGCGCCTACACCTCGTCGGCGATCGGCGACAGCGTCTACTTCATCGCGCTGTCCTGGGCCGCCGTCCAGGCCGGGACGCCCACGCAGGCGGGGATCGTGACGGCGGCCGGTGCCGTGCCGCGGGCCTTGTTGATGCTCGGCGGGGGAGTGGTCGCCGACCGCTACGGCCCGCGCCGGGTGGTCGTCGGCAGCGGCACGGCGCGCTGCGCCCTGGTGCTCGCCGCGGCCGGGCTGCTCCTCGCGACCGGGCCCGGGCTGTGGACGCTGGGCGTGGTGGCGGTCCTCTTCGGGGTCGTCGACGCGGTCTTCCTGCCCGCCGCGGGCGCCCTGCCCGTCCGGATCGCCGCCCCGGCGCAGCTCGCCCGGGTCCAGGGCATGCGGGGCTTCGCCGTCCGGCTGGCCACCGTCCTCGGCGGACCGCTCGGCGGACTCGGTGTCGCGCTCGGCGGCACCGCCGGCGCCTTCGGACTCGCCGCGCTGCTCATCGGAGTGTCCCTGCCGGTGCTGCTGACCCTCCGGGTCCGGGAGCTTCCCCCGGAGGACCGCACGGAGCGGGACGCCGTCCTGGCCGAGCTGCGCGACGGTTTCCGCCGGATCGGCCGGGACTCCGTCCTCCGCGTCCTGGTCGTCGTCATCGCCCTCGGCGACCTGGGCTTCGTGGGCCCGCTGAACCTCGGGCTGACCCTGCTGGCGGAGCAGCGCGGCTGGGGCTCGTCCGGCATGGGCTGGGTGCTGGGCGGGTTCGGACTCGGCGCCGGGGCCGCGTCGCTGCTGCTCACCGTGCGCGGACGGGTGCCCCGCGCCGGGCTGGTCCTGGCCGTGGCGGAGAGCGCGGGGGCCCTCGCCGTCGGGGGGCTCGCCCAGGTGCCCGCGGTGGCCGGCGCGGCGGCCGTCGCCCTGCTGATCGGCCTGCTGGCCGGGCTGGGCGGGGCCCTGTCCGGGGCGCTGGTGCAGGCCGCGGCGGGCCCCGCCTACGCCGGGCGGGTCACCTCGGCCTCCACCCTGGTCAGCTTCGGTGTCGCGCCGCTCACCTTCCCGCTCGTCGGCGCGGCCGTCGAACGGTGGGGCACCGGCCCGGTGTTCACCGTCTGCGCCGCGCTCTGCGCCCTGAGCGGCCTGCTGGCCCTGTGCTCCGGCGCCCTGCGCCACGCCGAACTCCCGCGCTGAGCCGGGCGGGCCCGGCGGGCGTCCCGCGCTGAACCGGGCGGGCCCGGCAGGTGTCCCGCGCTGAACCGGGCGGGCCCGGCGGGTGTCCCGCGCTGAACCGGGCGGGCCCGCGGGCGTCCGTGCCGACCCGCACGGGTCCGGCCGGTGTCCCGCGCCGGCCCGCGCGGCCCGTGTCAGAAGCCGAGCTGCTTGGCCTCGTGCAGCTTCGTGACGGCGTCCTGGTCGCCGTCCACTTCCACGTGCGCCGCGCTCTGCCGCCCGAACGCGAACAGCAGCAGCTCCGAGGGCTCGCCGGTCACCGTCACGACCGGCGCGCCGCGGTGGGCGACGACGGTCTGCGCGTCGGGGCGGCGCAGCACCAGACCGGTCGGGATGCCGCGCCCCAGCAGCCGGGCCACCCGCTCCAGCCGGGACCACAGGGCGTCCTGGAAGACGGGGTCGAGTTCGCGCGCGGTCCAGTCGGGCTGGGCGCGGCGGACGTCCTCGGCGTGGACGTAGAACTCGACGGTGTTGGCCGCCTCGTCGAGCTGCTTGATCTGGAAGGGGGAGAAGCGCGGCGGCCCGGTGCGGATCAGCCGGATCAGCTCCTCGTAAGGCTTCGCGGCGTACTCCTGCAGCACCTTCTCCCGGCGGGGGGCGAGCTGCTTGATCAGCACACCCGTCACCGCGTCGGGGCGGCGCTCGCGCACCACCACGTGGGCGGCGAGGTCACGGGTGCGCCAGCCCTCGCAGAGGGTGTCGGCGTCGGGGCCCGCGGTCTCCAGGAGGTCGGCGAGCAGGAGCCGTTCACGCTGGGCAAAGGTCGACATACGGTCAGCCTACGGCTACGCAGGAGATACGCCCACCCGGCGGGGCCGCGCGCCGCGCCCGCTCAGTCAGTGGACCGCGGCCGGTTCCACCGGTCCCGCGCGGCACAATGGCATCCATGACCAGCACGCCGCCGCCCAGCAGCCTCGACCCCGAGATCGCCGCGCGCCTCAAGCGCAGTGCCGACGGGCTCCTCCCCGCGATCGCCCAGCAGTACGACACCGGAGAGGTGCTGATGCTCGGCTGGATGGACGACGAGGCGCTGCACCGCACGCTGACCACCGGCCGTTGCACGTACTGGTCGCGCAGCCGCCGCGAGTACTGGGTCAAGGGCGACACCTCCGGCCACGTCCAGCACGTCCGGTCCGTCGCCCTGGACTGCGACGCCGACACCCTGCTGGTCAAGGTCGACCAGGTCGGCGCCGCCTGCCACACCGGCGACCGCACCTGCTTCGACGCCGACGTACTGCTCAAGGACGCCGGTTCCGGCGTCCTGGGCTCGGATCAGTGAGGCCGGCCGCCATGGACCTCGAGACCTTCCGCAAGCTGGCCACCGACCGCCGGGTCATCCCCGTCACCCGCAAGCTCCTGGCCGACGGCGACACGCCGGTCGCGCTCTACCGCAAGCTCGCCGCCGAGCGCACCGGCACCTTCCTGCTGGAGTCCGCGGAGAACGGCCGCTCGTGGTCCCGCTACTCCTTCGTCGGCGTGCGCAGCGCCGCCACCCTCACCGAGCGGGACGGCCGGACCCACTGGCTCGGCGCCCCGCCGGTCGGCGTGCCCGTCGAGGGCGACCCGCTGGCCGCCCTGCGCGCCACCGTCGACGCCCTGCACACGCCCCGCGACCTCGCGCACGACCTGGGCCTGCCGCCCTTCACCGGCGGCATGGTCGGCTACCTGGGGTACGACATCGTGCGCCGCCTGGAGAAGGTCGGCCCCGGTGAGCGGGACGACCTGGGGCTGCCCGAGCTGACCATGCTGCTCACCTCCGACCTCGCCGTCCTCGACCACTGGGACGGCACGGTGCTGCTGATCGCCAACGCGATCAACCACAACGACCTCGACACCGGCGTCGACGAGGCCTACGCCGACGCGGTGGCACGCCTGGACGCGATGGAGGCGGACCTGGCCCGCCCGGTCGCCCAGCCCCCGGCCGTGCTGCCGCCCTCGGAGCTGCCCGAGTACACCGCCCGCTGGGGCGGCCCGGACTTCCAGGTGGCCGTCGAGGACATCAAGGAGCGCATCCGCGCGGGCGAGGCCTTCCAGGTCGTCCCCTCGCAGCGCTTCGAGACCCCGTGCACCGCGAGCGCGCTGGACGTCTACCGGGTGCTGAGGGCCACCAACCCCTCGCCGTACATGTACCTCTTCCGTTTCGACGGCTTCGACGTGGTCGGCTCGTCCCCCGAGGCGCTGGTGAAGGTCGAGGACGGGCGGGCGATGGTGCACCCCATCGCCGGCACCCGCCCGCGGGGCGCCACCCCGCAGGAGGACCAGGCCCTCGCCGAGGAGCTGATGGCCGACCCCAAGGAGCGGGCCGAGCACCTGATGCTCGTCGACCTCGGGCGCAACGACCTGGGGCGGGTCTGCGAGCCCGGCTCGGTCGAGGTCGTCGACTTCATGTCCGTCGAGCGGTACTCGCACGTCATGCACATCGTCTCGACCGTGACCGGCCGGGTCGCGGCGGGCCGCACCGCCTTCGACGTGCTGACGGCCTGCTTCCCGGCGGGCACCCTGTCCGGCGCGCCGAAGCCGCGCGCCATGCAGATCATCGACGAACTGGAGCCGTCCCGGCGGGGGTTGTACGGCGGCTGCGTGGGCTACCTCGACTTCGCGGGCGACTCCGACACCGCCATCGCCATCCGCACCGCCCTGCTGCGCGACGGCACGGCGTACGTGCAGGCCGGAGCCGGCATCGTCGCCGACTCCGACCCGCTCGCGGAGGACACCGAGTGCCGCAACAAGGCGGCGGCCGTCCTCCGCGCGGTGCACACGGCCGACCGGCTCGGCTCACAGGGCCGTTGAGCGACGGGCCGGCGGCCGTTCAGCGGTGGTTCAGCCGGTGAAGGCCGCCGTTCCGTTCGGGACGCCCAGCCCGGTCGGCCCGTCGTACCCGGTGGTGCCGGTACACAGGTACGAGCCGCCGCAGCTTCCGTTGGAGCCGCTGGTCACGTCGAACAGGGACGACGTGTGGGCGTACGGGAAGGACGCCGGGTAGGAGCCGGAGGACGGGGCGCCCGCCAGCGCGTAGGTGGCCGCGATCAGCGGAGCCGACGCGCTGGTGCCGCCGAAGACCATCCAGCCGGTGGCCGAGCGGTAGCTGTCGTAGACCGCGACGCCGGTGTTCGGGTCGGCGACCGCGGAGACGTCGGCGACGGTGCGCTTGGCGCAGCCGCCGTCGGTCTGCCAGGACGGCTTGGCGTCGTAGGCCGAGCAGCCGGAGCCGGCCCCGCTCCACACGGTGTCCGTCCAACCACGGGAGTTGGAGGCGGTGTTCAGGGACGTGCCGCCGACGGCCGTCACGTACCGCGAGGCGGACGGGTACTCCACGCCGTAGCCGTTGTCACCGGAGGAGACGGTGATGGCGACGCCCGGGTGGTTGAAGTACGAGGAGTCGTACGTGGGGTCGTTGGAGGACTCGGAGCCGCCGTAGCTGTTGGAGACGAACTTGGCGCCCAGGTTCACCGCCGTGTTCACGGCCGTGCCGAGGTTGGTCATGCTCGACGAAGTGGCCTCCACCAGCAGGATCTTGCAGTTGGGGCAGGCCGCGCTGACCATGTCGAGGTCGAGGGAGATCTCCTCCGCCCAGCCCGAGTCGCCGCGCGGGTAGCTGGTGCCGCCGCTCTGGTCGACCTTCTTGAAGCAGCCGTTGGCCGTGGTGCAGGCGGGCAGGCCGTACTGCGAGCGGTAGACCCCGAGGTCGGCCTCGGCGTTCGGGTCGTCGTAGGCGTCGACGATCGCCACCGTCTGGCCGGAACCCCCGGTCGACGAGGGCAGCTTGTAGGCCGCCTGGAGCGAGGCGGGGCCGTAGCCGGCGGGTGCGGCGGCGGCCGTGAGGTCGCTCTCCGCGTGTGCGGACCTGGGGGTGCCCGCGGTCACCTTGAGGGCGTTGCAGGCCATGACGTCCTTCTGCGTCGGTGCCGCGCAGGAGTGCGCGACGGAGACGCCGTGCGTCGTGGACGTCGAGGACGCCGCCTGGCCGAGCGGTGCGGCCAGGGCGAGGGCGGCCGTGGCAAGGGTGGCCACGGAGAATGCGGATACGGTTCTGCGCAACGTACGTTCCTCCAGGAAGGGGTGAACCGGGAAGATGTGGGGGGTGCGCGGTGCAGCCGGTGCGTGGGATGCGCGCCTCGGCCGGGCAGAACGTATGCGTGTCCCGCACACGTCAACAAGATGGCCGTTGAACCGAGAACGATCCTTTGCCGTTTCCGGGGCAACCATGTCCTGACCCTGACAAGATCATGGGAAAAGGGTTGCGCGGCCCGGGGTTTACCAACCCCGGATGACGGTTCACCCGGGGTTCGGGTGATAGTGGAGGGCGTGACTGCCGTACCTCACTCCCGTACCGAAGCCGCCGCCCCCGCCCGGCCCGGCCGCCGGAGCCTCGCCGTCGCCCTGCTGTGCGGAGCGCTCGGCGCGGCCGTGGTGCTGCTGGCCTCCCGGCAGCCGTGGGCGCAGGGCACCGCGACGGTGGCCGGCGGCGCCTTCCCCCTGACCGCCAAGGGCAGCGAGGTCACGGGCGTGCCCGCGGCCCTCGCCGTGGTGGGCCTCGCCGCGCTCGTCGCCGTCTTCGCCGTCCGCCGGGCCGGCCGCTTCCTGGTCGCCGCCCTGCTCGCGCTCTCCGGCGCGGGCGTCGTCGCCGCGGGCGTGCTCGGCGCCAACGACGGCTCCGCCCTCGACGACAAGGCCGCACAGGCCTCCGGCAACACCGCCGCCACCGCCGCCGCGCTCAGCCACACCGGCTGGCCCTACGTCGCGGCCGCCGGCGGCGCCCTGCTCCTGCTCGCCGGGCTGCTCGCCCTGCGCCACGGCCACCGCTGGCCGACCATGTCCGGCCGCTACGAGCGCTCCGGCGCACCCCGCGCCCGGGCGGCCCGCCCGGTCGACCCGGACCGTCCGGAGGACCTCTGGAAGGCCCTCGACCGCGGCGAGGACCCCACCGGCACGGAACCGGCCTGACCGTTTCCCGCGAGCACCCTCCCGGGACGGGCGGTCAGCGCCCTCTCCCGGATCGGGCCGGCTCCGGGGGACGGTGTCCTCGGGGATCGGCCCGGCTCCGCGGGACGGTGTCCTCGGGGTGCCGGACCCCGTGACTCCGGTGGGCCCGGGAAGAGAGGCCCTTCGGCGCGCGCCGAGGGACCACCCCCGGTCACACGCCTTCGGCGGGTACGGGACAATGGGCTTCGAGCGTCCGGCTCAGACACGTACACAGCAACGAGGAGCAAGTCATGGCGGGCAGCAGCCACGGTCACACCCCGGCCGCCTGGACCGGTGTCATCATCGCCTTCATCGGTTTCTGCGTCGCGGGCGCCTTCATGGTGATGGCCCAGCCCGTCGGCTTCTGGATCGGCGTCGTCATCACGCTGCTGGGCGGTGTGGTCGGCGGCGTCATGCGCATGATGGGCCTCGGCCAGCCGAAGGACGTGCACCCGGTCCACCAGGTCGCGGGCGAGCGCGAGCCGGCCGGCGTCGAGGGCTGACACCGTCGCGGCGGACGGGAGCCGGCGTCCGCGCGGCGGAGCCCGGTGACCGGGCGAGGGGCGGCCCGGGGCCCGAGGAGGCCCGGCCGCCCCTCGCGCGCGTTCGCCCCGCGGAGGGCAGAATGCGAAGCGTGAACGCCGACAGTCAGCGGGTGACCCACGGCCGGACGCCCGTCCCCCGCCCGAGGGGCACGTACGACGGCCGCGCCGTGCCGACGCGGGTCCCGGCCGTGCTGCGGCGGGTGGCCGCCCCCGCCGGGCTCATGGCCGCCGTCGCCGGGGCCTTCGCCTACGTCGGGGCCGTGGACCCCAACGAGCCCGGCCACTACCCGGTCTGCCCCCTGCTGCGCCTGACCGGTCTCTACTGCCCCGCCTGCGGCGGCCTGCGCAGTGCCCACGCCTTCGTCCACGGAGACCTCCTCGCCGCCCTGCGCGACAACGCCCCGGCGGTCGTGGGATACCTGGTCTTCGCCGTGCTGTGGACCGTCTGGACGGTCGGCGCGGCCCGCGGCCGGCCGCCGCGGAGCGCGCCCGGGCCGGTGGTGCTGTGGAGCCTCGGCGCCCTGCTGCTGGTCTTCACCGTGGTCCGCAACCTGCCCTTCGGCTTCTGGCTCCATCCCTGATCAGCGGACCGATGTCCAGTTGGTGGGACCGCTGTCAACCGGATGTGAGGGCTTCGCCGTCCTCCGGATACCATCGCAGTGACCACCGGTTTCGTCCGCGTGAGGCGGCCGCCGGAGGTAGCCAGACCCGCTTGAACAGTCAACCGTCTGAAAGGGGGCCGCTCGCGTGAGTGTGCTCGACGAGATCATCGACGGAGTCCGTGCCGACCTCGCGGAGCGGCAGGCGCGCGTCAGCCTCGACGAGCTCAAGGAGCGCGCGGCGAAGGCCCCCGCGGCCAGGGACGGGGTCGCGGCCCTGCGCGGCGACGGCGTCAAGGTCATCTGCGAGGTCAAGCGCTCCAGCCCGTCCAAGGGCGCGCTGGCCGCGATCGCCGACCCGGCCGGACTCGCCGCGGACTACGAGGCGGGCGGCGCGGCCGTCATCTCCGTGCTCACCGAGCAGCGCCGCTTCGGCGGCTCGCTGGCCGACCTGGAGGCCGTGCGCGCCCGGGTCGACATCCCGGTGCTGCGCAAGGACTTCATCGTCACGTCGTACCAGCTCTGGGAGGCGCGTGCGTACGGCGCCGACCTCGCCCTGCTGATCGTCGCCGCCCTCGACCAGCCGGCCCTGGAGTCGCTGATCGAGCGCGCGGAGTCCATCGGCCTCACCCCGCTCGTCGAGGTGCACGACGAGGACGAGGTGACGCGCGCGGTGGACGCGGGCGCCAAGATCATCGGCGTCAACGCACGCAACCTGAAGACCCTGAAGGTCGACCGCGACACCTTCGAGCAGGTGGCCCCGGAGATCCCCGACCACATCGTCAAGGTCGCCGAGTCCGGCGTCCGCGGCCCGCACGACCTCATCGCCTACGCCAACGCGGGCGCCGACGCGGTCCTGGTCGGCGAGTCCCTCGTCACCGGCCGCGATCCCAAGGCGGCGGTGGCCGACCTGGTGGCGGCCGGGGCGCACCCGGCGCTGCGACACGGACGGGACTGACGCGTGCCGGACCAGCCGGGAACCGTACGCCGGTAAAATGACCGCGATGACCCTTCCGCCCTCCGAGTCCGCCCGGGACCCGTACGCCCGCCTCGCGCGCGGCTGCCGGCCCCGCGGCTGCCGTGCGCCCGCACGGCGTGTGCACGGGCGCCGGGTGCGGTACGTCATCGGCGACGAGCCGGGCCAGGTGAACGGCATGCGATGGCGCCCCGGCAGGGGCGCGGGTCGGCGCCCGCCGCGCGGCCGAGCCGCGTGAGCGCGACACGCAACCGGCGGCCGGACGGCCGCTGACCCCCGCCCCCACGGCGACTGGTATCCAGCACACTCACCGTGAGGTTTCCGCATGCCCAGCGAGTTCTTCTTCCCCGACCCCGAGGGCCGGGTCCCCGACGCCGGAGGCTACTTCGGCGCGTTCGGCGGCAAGTTCATCCCCGAGGCGCTCGTCGCCGCCGTGGACGAGGTCGCCGTCGAGTACGACAAGGCGAAGGCCGACCCCGAGTTCGCCCGCGAACTCGACGACCTGCTCGTCAACTACACCGGGCGCCCGAGCGCGCTCACCGAGGTCCCCCGCTTCGCCGAGCACGCCGGCGGCGCCCGCGTCTTCCTCAAGCGCGAGGACCTGAACCACACCGGCTCCCACAAGATCAACAACGTGCTCGGTCAGGCGCTGCTCACCAAGCGCATGGGCAAGACCCGCGTGATCGCCGAGACCGGCGCCGGACAGCACGGCGTCGCCACCGCGACCGCCTGCGCCTTGTTCGGCCTCGACTGCACCATCTACATGGGCGAGGTCGACACCAGGCGGCAGGCGCTCAATGTGGCCCGGATGCGGATGCTCGGCGCCGAGGTCGTCGCGGTGAGGTCCGGCAGCCGCACCCTGAAGGACGCCATCAACGAGGCGTTCCGCGACTGGGTCGCCAACGTCGACCACACCCACTACCTCTTCGGCACCGTCGCCGGCCCGCACCCCTTCCCGGCCATGGTCCGCGACTTCCACCGCGTCATCGGCGTGGAGGCCCGCCGTCAGCTCCTGGAGCGCGTCGGCCGCCTCCCCGACGCCGCCGTGGCCTGCGTCGGCGGCGGCTCCAACGCCATCGGCCTGTTCCACGCCTTCATCCCCGACGAGGGCGTCCGGCTCATCGGCTGCGAGCCCGCCGGGCACGGCGTCGACAGCGGCGAGCACGCGGCCACCCTGACCGCGGGCGAGCCCGGCATCCTGCACGGCTCCCGCTCCTACGTGCTGCAGGACGAGGAGGGCCAGATCACCGAGCCGTACTCGATCTCGGCCGGTCTGGACTACCCGGGCATCGGGCCCGAGCACTCCTACCTCAAGGACTCCGGCCGCGGCGAGTACCGCGCCATCACGGACGACGCCGCCATGCAGGCCCTGCGTCTGCTGTCGCGCACCGAGGGCATCATCCCGGCCATCGAGAGCGCCCACGCGCTGGCCGGCGCCCTGGAGGTCGGACGGGAGCTCGGCCCGGACGGGCTGATCGTGGTCAACCTCTCCGGCCGTGGCGACAAGGACATGGACACCGCCGCCCGCTACTTCGGCCTGTACGACACGGACGCCGAGGTGGCCGCCGACCAGGCCGACACCGCCGAGATCGAGGGGGACGCCAAGTGAGCGGCACCATCCAGTTGTTGACCGACACCCTCGCCGCCGCGAAGGCGGAGGGGCGGTCCGCCCTGATCGCCTACCTCCCGGCGGGCTTCCCGACCGTGGACGGCGGCATCGAGGCGATCAAGGCCGCCTTCGACGGCGGCGCCGACGTCGTCGAGGTCGGGCTGCCGCACAGCGACCCCGTCCTCGACGGGCCCGTCATCCAGACCGCCGACGACATCGCCCTGCGCGGCGGCGTCAAGATCGCCGACGTGATGCGCACGGTGCGCGAGGCCCACGAGGCCACCGGCAAGCCGGTGCTCGTCATGACGTACTGGAACCCGATCGACCGCTACGGCGTCGAGCGTTTCACCGCCGAGCTCGCGGAGGCGGGCGGCGCCGGGTGCATCCTGCCGGACCTGCCCGTCCAGGAGTCCGCGCTGTGGCGGGAGCACGCCGAGAAGCACGGCCTCGCGACGGTCTTCGTCGTGGCGCCCAGCAGCAAGGACGAGCGGCTCGCCGAGATCACCGCGGCGGGCTCCGGATTCGTCTACGCCGCCTCGCTGATGGGCGTGACCGGCACCCGCGAGTCGGTGGGCGCGCAGGCGCAGGACCTGGTCCGGCGCACCCGGGCCACCGGCACCGGGCTGCCCGTCTGCGTCGGCCTCGGCGTGTCCAACCCGGCCCAGGCCGCCGAGGTCGCCGGCTTCGCCGACGGCGTGATCGTCGGCTCGGCCTTCGTCAAGCGGATGCTCGACGCGCCGGACCCGGCGGCCGGTGTCGAGGCCGTCCGCTCCCTGGCGGGCGAGCTGGCCCGGGGCGTGCGCGGACAGGCGTAGCCGGCGGGCCCGAGCCGGCCCGTGGCCTGCGGGGCCGAACCGGTCCCGACCAGGTCCGAACCGGCACAACGGAAATATCGGTCACCCGAACGAGTGGACCTGGGACCGGGGAGGCGCAATGCGCCTCCCCGGTTCGTTCTGGGGGTGTGAGCGAGAAGAACCGTGACGGAAAGCGCGCCGCCCGCGAGCGGCTGGCGGTCGAGCGCGAGAAGCAGAAGACGGCGGAGAAGCGACGGCGCACGCTCTTGGTGGTCGCCGCGGTCGTCGCCGTCCTGGGGCTGGCGACGGTGATCGGCGTGATCGCCGCGAACTCCGGAAAGAAGAAGGGCCCGAGCGCGGGCCCGGTGGTGGCGCCCTCGGGAGCGCAGGGCAAGGACAGTCTCGCCGTCCCGGTCGGCAAGGACGGCGCCGGATCGACGCTCACCGTCTGGGAGGACTTCCGCTGCCCGGCCTGCCAGGCCTACGAGGCGGCGTTCCGCCCGACGATCCACGAGCTGACCGGCTCCGGCAAGCTGAGAGTGGAGTACCACCTGGTCCGGCTGATCGACGGCAACCTCGGCGGCACCGGCTCGCTGCGCGCGGCCAACGCCGCGGCCTGCGCCCAGGACGCCGGCAAGTTCGCCGCCTTCCACGACGTGCTCTACGAGAACCAGCCCAAGGAGACCGACGACGCCTACGCGGACAACGGCAAGCTCCTCGCCCTGGCGGGCAAGGTCGGCGGCCTGGACACCCCGGCCTTCCGCACCTGCGTGACCAAGGGCACGCACGACGCCTGGGTCGACAAGTCCCACCAGGCGTTCCAGGCCGGCGGCTTCTCGGGCACGCCGACCGTCCTGCTGAACGGCAAGAACATCAGCCAGGACCGCACGATGTCCCCGGCCAAGCTGAAGCAGTTGGTCGAGGCGGCCGGCCGGGGATGAGCGCGGGCCGGCGGGCGGTGCCGCCGTGCGGCGCCTCCTGTTACGGAGCCGTAGCCGGGCCGCCCGACCGCGGCCGGGTCCGGCTGCGGTAGCGTCGACCTTGCCATGGAACTTGCCTACATTCCCAGCCCGTCACGCGGTGTGCTGTACCTCGGCCCCATCCCGCTGCGCGGCTACGCGTTCTGCATCATCATCGGCGTCTTCGTCGCCGTCTGGCTCGGCAACAAGCGCTGGATCGCCCGCGGCGGACGGGCCGGCACGGTGGCCGACATCGCGGTCTGGGCCGTGCCGTTCGGCCTCGTCGGCGGCCGGCTCTACCACGTGATCACGGACTACGAGCTGTACTTCAGCGAGGGCCGTAACTGGGTGGACGCCTTCAAGGTGTGGGAGGGCGGCCTCGGCATCTGGGGCGCGGTCGCGCTCGGCGCGCTCGGCGCCTGGATCGGCTGCCGCCGCCGCGGCATCCCGCTGCCCGCGTACGCCGACGCCGTCGCCCCCGGCATCGCCTTCGCACAGGCGTGCGGCCGCTGGGGCAACTGGTTCAACCAGGAGCTGTACGGCCGGGAGACGCACGTTCCGTGGGCGCTGCACATCACGTCGTCGGCGGACGGCCGGGTGCCCGGGTACTACCACCCGACGTTCCTGTACGAGTCCCTGTGGTGCGTCGGTGTCGGCCTGCTGGTCATCTGGGCCGACCGCCGCTTCCGGATGGGCCACGGCCGCGCCTTCGCGCTGTACGTCGCCGCGTACTGCGTCGGCCGCGGCTGGATCGAGTACATGCGCGTGGACGACGCCCACCACATCCTCGGCCTGCGACTGAACGACTGGACCGCGCTGATCGTCTTCCTGCTCGCCGTGGTGTACATCGTGGTGTCCGCCCGGAAGCGGCCCGGCCGGGAGGCCGAGGTGGAGCCCGGGGCGTCCGAGGCCGAGACGGCGCCCGAGGCCGTCGAGGAGCCCGCACCGGCCGCCGGGAAGACCGGGACCGACGACACCGCGCCCGCGGACGGCGCCGCCGGCACCACCGGGGACGGTCCGTCGGGCGTGGAGGCGGACGTGAAGGACGGCGCGGAGTCCGCGAAGAAGAGCTGACCGCATCGCTCAGCCCCCTGCCGACGAGGGCGCCCGGAACCTTCCGGGCGCCCTCGCCCGTGCGCGGCGTCGACCGGCGAGCGACGGGTGGCGACCAGCGACCGGCGAGCGGTGGACGCCGGCCGCGCAGCCCGGGCGGCCGGCCGGCCGGCCCGGTCAGCGGCGGCGGGCCAGGGTCAGGGTGCGCTGGGCCGCCGCCACCACCGCCGCGTCGATGAAGCGGCCGTCCGGGAGGGCCTGTGCGCCCTGCTGGGTGGTGGCCGCCTTGACGATTGTCTCGGCCTCTTCGAGCTCGCGGTCGGTCGGCAGATAGGCCCGCTCGATGATGGGGAGCTGCCGGGGGTGGATGGCCGCCCGGCCCAGGAACCCCAGGGTGCGGCCGTGGGCGCAGGAGGCCGCCAGCCCCTCCAGGTCCCGGATGTCGGGATGCACGGACTGCGTCGGCGGGGCGAGGCCCGCCGCCCGTGCCGCCACGACCACGCGGGCGCGGGACCAGTCCAGGCCTCCGTCGTTCCGAACGCCCAGGTCTGCCCGTAGATCCGCCTCGCCGATCGACACGCCCCGCAGGGACGGGTGCGCGGAGGCGATGGCGTAGGCGTGCTCGACGGCCAGGGCCGTTTCGAGGAGCGCGTACAGCGGGGGTCCCGCACCGCGGGCCGACGGCGGGTGCGCCCCGCCCTCCGGCGACCCCCCGGCCCCCGCACGCTCCGCGACGCGCACCACCTGTCCGGCGGAGCTGACCTTCGGCAGCCGCAGCCCGGCGAGGCCCGGCAGCGGCGCGACCGCGTCGAGGTCCTGGCCCGCCAGCGGTCCGTCGACGGCGTTGACGCGGACGTGCACCGGGACCGGCGGGGGCTCGGTCAGCAGCTCGGCCGTGGCGGCACGGGCGTACTCCTTGCGCTCGGGGGCGACCGCGTCCTCCAGGTCGACGACCACCACGTCGGCACCGGAGCCGAGGGCCTTGGCGACGACGTGCGGCCGGTCGCCGGGCGCGTACAGCCAGGTGAGCGGGAAGGGTGCGGTGCCCGTCACAGCGCGCCCTCCGCGCGCAGTGCTGCCAGCTCCCGAGCGGTGAGGCCCAGTTCGGTCAGGACCGCCTCGGTGTCCGCGCCGTGCGGGCGGCCCGCCCAGCGGACGGCGCCGGGGGTCGCGGAGAGCCGGAAGAGGACGTTCTGCATCCGCAGGCGGCCCAGTTCCGGGTCCTCCACCGTGGTGAGGGTGCCCAGCGCCCGGTACTGCGGATCGGCCATCACGTCCCGGACGTCCTGGACCGGCGCGACCGCCGCCTCCGCCTTCTCGAAGGCGGCCAGCACCTCGGTGCGGGTGTGCCGGGCGATCCAGCCGCCGACCGCCTCGTCGAGGACCTCGCAGTGGGCGGCCCGCCCGGAGCCCGTCGTGAACCACGGCTCCTCGATCAGCTCCGGCCGGCCCACCAGCCGCATCACCCGTTCCGCCACCGACTGCGCCGACGTCGAGACGGCTACCCAGGTGCCGTCGCTGGTGCGGTAGGTGTTGCGGGGGGCGTTGTTCTCCGTGCGGTTGCCGGTCCGGGGCTGGATGTAGCCGAGCTGGTCGTACCAGGTGGGCTGGGGTCCGAGGACGGTGAGGATCGGCTCGATGATCGCCATGTCGACGACCTGGCCCGCGCCGGTGCGCTCCCGGGCCGCGAGCGCGGTCATCACCGCGTACGCCGTCGCCAGGCCCGCGATCGAGTCGGCCAGGCCGAACGGCGGGAGCGTCGGCGGCGCGTCCGGTTCACCGGTGATCGCGGCGAACCCGCTCATGGCCTCGGCGAGGGTGCCGAACCCGGGCCGGTGCGCGTAGGGGCCGTACTGGCCGAACCCGGTGACCCGGGCGAGCACCAGGCGCGGGTTGACCGCCGACAGCTCCGGCCAGCCGAGGTCCCACTTCTCCAGGGTGCCGGGGCGGAAGTTCTCGACGACGACGTCGGCGGTGGCGGCGAGCCGCAGCAGGGTGGCGCGGCCGCCCGGCCGGGACAGGTCCAGGGTGATGGTGCGCTTGTTGCGGCCGAGCAGCTTCCACCACAGGCCGACGCCGTTCTTCGCCGGTCCGTGGCCGCGGGAGGGGTCGGGCTTGGCCGGGTGCTCGACCTTGACCACCTCGGCGCCGAAGTCGCCGAGCATGGTGGCGGCGATCGGCCCGGCGAAGAGGGTCGCGAGATCGAGGACGCGCAGGCCGGCCAGCGGCCCGGGGGGCCCGGGCACGCCGGGATCGGGCGGGGTGGGACCGGGTGCGGAGGGTGCGGGTGGTGCGATGGGGCCGGGTGCGGTGGGTTCGGGCGGTCCGGAGCGGGGCGTGCTCATGAGGCGCGCCGCGGGGTGCCGGGCACGACGAGGGCGGTCATGGGCGGGACGCCTCCAGATGGGTGAGCCGGGCCAGGTGGTCGAAGCCGGTGCCGTCGAGGTCGCCGACGGACGTGGCGAGCCGGTTCTTGAGCGGCGCCGTCCAGCGGTCGGGGAGGGCGGCGGGGGAGCCGGCGAGGAGGGCGGCGACGCTCCCCGCGGTCGCGCCGTTGGAGTCGGTGTCCCAGCCACCGGACACGGCACGGCAGACCGAGCCCGTGAAGTCGCCGTTCGCATGCGTGAGCGCGGCGGCGACCAGCGCGGTGTTGGGCACGGCGTGCACCCAGTGGTGGGTGGGGGAGTACAGGGCGTGCAGCTCGTCCACGACCGTGTCGAAGTCCTCGTGCCGCTCGGCCAGTCGCACGGCGTGCCGGACCGCGCGGGCCAGCCGCGAGCCGGGCGGGACGACCCGCAGGCCGGTGGCCAGGCAGGCGTGCACGTCGTGGCCGCCGGTCATCGCGGTCGCGATGACGGCGGCGGTGAACATGGCCGCGTAGACGCCGTTCGCGGTGTGGGTGAGGGTGGCGTCGCGGTGGGCCTGCTCGGCCGCGGCCGCCGGGTCGCCGGGGTTGGTCCAGCCGTGGACGTCGGCGCGGATCAGCGCGCCGATCCACTCGCGGAACGGGTTGCGGTGGCGGGCGGTGTGCGGGGGTTCGATGCCGCTGAGGAGGTTGCGGTAGGCGACGCGCTCGGCGGTGAAGGTGCGGCCGGCGGGGAGTTCGTCCAGCCAGAGGCGGGCCACGTCGGCGGTGGTGAAGGCACGGCCGTGCCGGGCCAGCAGCAGCAGGTTGAGGACCGGGTAGTCGAGGTCGTCGTCCTCCGGCATCCCGTCGATGTTCTCGGCCAGCGAGGTGGCGGCCGAGCGGCGGTTCCAGGGGTGCCGCGCCATGAGGTCCTCGGGCACTCCCCGGGCGGTGAACCAGGTGTTCAGGGGCCAGTTGCCGGTGGCCCGGGCGAGAGCGCGGATGCCGTCCAGGGGGAGCTTCTCCACGGGCTTGCCGAGCAGGCAGCCGGCGGCCCGGCCGAGCCAGGCGGCCTCGAGGGCCGGGCGCCGCGCGGCCGGGGTCCTGCCCGGCCTCTCCGGCCAGTCGGGGCACCGCGCCCTGATCCGGTCCAGGGCGGTCGGTTCGGCCTCCGCCAGCCTGCTGGGCAGCTCGGCGAGTTCGTCCAGCAGGTCCTCCGCCAGCAGGCGCAGGTAGCGCGAGGCCCGCTGCGGGGACGCGCCCGCCCGCGCCGGGGCCTCGGGACCGCCGGCCGCCGCCCACCGGGCCGCGATCGCCTTCGGCTCGCGGCCGTCCTGCCGCGCCTGGCACAGTTCGTGGCCGAGGAGGTCCTCGGGCTGGACCCAGGTCACTCGGAGCATTCCGGGCCCCCGATCGCGGCGAACGCCGCCTCGTGGGCGCGGCGCCGCCGGACGTCCCGCTCGAAGACCTCCCGGGTCACCGCGGCCAGCGTCCGGGCCGGCTCCCACAGGTCCAGGCGGCTCGCCTCCGCCACCGCCTTCGCCCAGTCGTCCGGGACCGGCGAGCCGAGCGCGCCGGTCAGCGCGCCCGCCATCGTGGCGATGGAGTCGCAGTCCCGGCCGTAGTTGACCGCGCCGAGCACCGCGTGCCGGCAGTCGCCGCGCGCCACCACCACCATGCCGAGCGCGACCGGGAGTTCCTCGATCGCGTGCAGCCGCGACGGGCGGCGGGCGCCCAGCGAGGGGGTGCGGTAGTCCGGCCCGACCGTGTCGAACGGCGCGACCGCCTCCCGCAGCGGGCGCAGCGCCGACTCGAAGTCCGTGTGCCGCGCGGCCACTTCGCAGACCTGCTCGATCGCCGCCCGGGTGCCGTCCTTCGCCAGCGACAGACAGGCCGCGACCACCGACTCCCAGGTCGCGCCGGGCGCGCACGCCGCCGCTACCCCGGCCGCGAGGACGCCCGCCGCCTCCCTGCCGTACGACGACTGATGGGCGCCCGCGACCTCCAGGGCCTCGGTGTACGCGCCCGCCGGGTTCGCCGCGTTGACCAGGCCGACCGGGGCCATGTACATCGCGGCCCCGCAGTTGACGATGTTGCCGACGCCGGCCTCGCGCGGGTCCACATGCCCGTAGTGCAGCCGCGCCACCAGCCACTTCTCCGCCAGGAACACCCGGTGCAGCGGCAGCGCCTCCGCCTCCAGTTCCGGGATCCACCGCGGGTTCGTCATCAGGTCGGGGACCAGGTGGTCGGCGATCGCGTAGGCGTCCAGGTGGTCGCGGACCCGCGCGTACACCCTCACCAGCGCGTGCGTCATCAACGTGTCGTCGGTGACGTGCCCGTCCCCCTTGTGGTACGGGGCGATGGGGCGGGCGGTCCGCCAGGCGTCGCCGTGCCAGGGGCCGACGATGCCGTGGACCCGGCCGCCGTGGCGTTCGAGGATCCGGTCGGGGGAGTTGCCCTCGACCGGGCCGCCGAGGGCGTCGCCGACGGCGGCACCGACCAGGGCACCGGCGATCCGCTCGTCGAGGCTCGCGCCACGACTTGGTTCTCCTTTGGGCGTCATGCCCCGAATCATCCTCCTGGTGGGGCCGGTTGTGCGGCTTCCAGGAGTCCGGCGAGTTCCACCAGGTCGGTGCCGGTGAGACGGGGCAGCGCACAGCCGGAGAGGGTGCGGCAGGCCTCCCGCCAGGCGGCCGGGATCGCCGCGCCGCCGCCCAGCGCCCCGGTCAGCGCGCCCGCCAGGGCCGGGGCCGAGTCGGCGACCCGGGACAGGCAGGCAGCGGCCGGCACCGCCTCCGCGATCCGGCCGGCGGACGCCGTGGCGAGGGCGAGGGCGACCGGCACGGTCTCCGCGGCGGCGACGCCGTAGCTGTAGACGTGGTCGACGATCTCGTGCTCCAGCGGCGGGACCAGCGCGAACGCGCCCCCGGCGTCCCGGGCGAGGGCCAGCGCGTGCCGGGCGTTGCGGCCGATCTCGGTCTCCTCGGGCAGTTCGGCGAGCGCGGCGGTGACACAGTGCTCGACCTCCGTGCCGGTGAGGGCGAGGGCGAGCGCCGCGGCCATCGCCCGGGCGCCGTGCACGCCGTCGCCGTCCTGGGTGTACCGGGCGTCGAACTCGGCCAGGTCGGCGGCGCGCCCGGGGTCGCCGGGGTGGGCCACGGCCAGGACGCAGGCCCGTACGCAGGCCGCGTCGTCGAAGTAGTGGGGGTTGTCGTGGCCGGTGGCGGGCGGGCGCAGACCGGTGGCGAGGTTGCCGAGACCGGCCCGCACCGAGATGCGGGCGCGCAGCGGCAGCACCGCGGACTCGACCTCGGGCGCGCGCTCGGCGGCCGCCGCGACCTCACTGGCCACGGCGTTCCAGGTCAGGTCGATCGCGGCCCGGGTACGGCGCTCCCGGCCGAGGTCGCCGAGGGCGTCGTCCCCGGCGCGCAGCAGGGCCTCCGCGGCGAACGCCGCCCACTCGGCGTCGTCGGAGGGGCCGAGGCGCAGCGGCTCCGGGGGCTGGTTGAGGGCGATCGGGACGGGCAGCGTGGTCGTCGCGTTCTGCTCGGCGAAGGTGTCCAGCTCGCGGGTGAGGCGGCGGGTCCACTCGGGCATCCGGGCGGCCCGGTGCCGGGCGGCGGGCCAGCCGGCGGCGTCCCCGGCGGCCAGCCCGAGCAGCAGCCCCTCCACCCGGCGCGTCACGGCCGCGCCTCGCCCTCGTCGGCACCGAGCAGGCAGACGGCGTCGGCGCGACGGCCGTCGGCCACCGCCGGGCCGTCGGACCGGACGAGCTCTCCGCCCCCTACGCATTCCTCCCGCCGTACCGCGTCCTCGCGCCGATCGATCTCGCCCCGGACGAGGGCCGCGACCCGCGAGAGGTCCCCGGGGAGCACGCGGTCCGTGGGGGCCCCGGCGTGTACGGCGTCCGAGAGGGCTCCGGCGTGTACGGCATCCCCGGGAGCGCCCGGGCGTACGGCGTCCAGGTCGCGGTCTCGGTCGCCTTTCCGTCCGGCCGGGGGCGGATCGGCGCGTGCCACCAGGAGGTCCGCCACGTCCAGGACGTGGTGTCCCGCCATGTACGGCAGGCAGCTTCCGCGCGCCGGGCCGATGGCCGCGGCCCACTCCGCCGGGATGGCGGACACCCCCTGGGTCGCCCCCGCCAGGGCCCCGGCCACCGCCGCCGTGGTGTCGGCGTCGCGGCCCATGTTCACGGCCGTGAGCACGGCGTCCCGGAAGTCGCCGTCGGCGGCCGCGTACGCCCCGAAGGCGAGGGCGACGGCCTCGGGGGCCAGATCGGTCCACGGGTAGCCGCCGATGACCACCGCGGAGCGGACCGCGCGCTCGCCGCGGTGGGCGACGGCCGCGGCGCGGCGCAGGGACCGGGCCGTCCAGGAGTCGTCAGGGACGACGGCGAGCGCCGCGGCCACCACCGCCACCGCCGGCGCGCCCGCCATGGCCGCGGCGACCCCGGCGGCCACCGCCTGGCCGCCGTAGATCCCCTCGCCCTCGTGGCTGACCGAGCCGTCGATCGCCACCAGGCGGGCCGCCTCGGCGGGCCTCCCCGCGGCGAACACCCCGAAGGGCGCCGCCCGCATGGCGAGTCCGTCGCTCCAGGCGTGCCGGTGCTGGGCGGAGACGGGCGCGGCCAGGCCACGGCGGAGGTTCTCCAGGGTGCCCCGCTCGCTGAAGCCGGCGCCGCGGAAGGGCCCCTCGGCGCGGTCGGCGATCCACTCGTGCCAGGCGGCCTCGGCATGGGCCGGGGTGAGCGCGGAGCCGTGCCGGGCGAGCAGGAGGCCGGAGAAGACGGCGTACTCGGTGTCGTCCGTGCCGGCCGGACGCTCGGCCACGTAGCCGGTGATACGGCCCCAGCGGGCGCGGATCTCGGACGGCCTCAGGTTCTCCGCGGGCGCCCCGAGAGCGTCTCCGACGGCGAGGCCGAGCAGTGCGCCGCGCGCCCGCTCGCGGAGCGCTGCCGGGGGGACGCAGGCGGTCGTTCCCATCGCGGGCTCTCCTCTCGGGGCGCCGTGGCGGGCACGGAACCCTTTGCGGAACTGTCCCCCGGCGCGGTCCTCCGCGCAGCCTGGCGAGCCCCAGCGTCACCCGGACGACATATGTGCGGCTGCTATCTCGGATGAGCAAGTGAGGGCAAAGGTGCAGGTTAGCCCAGCCTTTCCTTGCTGGCGGGGGAGAAATTTCCGACGTAGATTCAGGGTTGTCGAAAAGTAGAACTCGTCCAAAAGGCAGCCTTACCTAAGTTCCCAGGGGGACCTCCATGGCCATCATCGACACCGAGGCGACGCTTCACGAGGCGCACCGCGACAATCACACGCACCGCGATGTGAACGGCGGCTGGCTGCGTCCCGCGGTCTTCGGCGCGATGGACGGCCTGGTCTCCAACCTGGCCCTGATGACCGGTGTCGCGGGCGGCGCGGTCAGCCAGCAGACCATCGTCCTGACCGGTCTCGCGGGTCTCGCCGCCGGCGCCTTCTCCATGGCGGCCGGCGAGTACACCTCCGTCGCCTCCCAGCGCGAACTGGTCGAGGCGGAGCTGGCCGTGGAGCGCCGGGAGCTGCGCAAGCACCCGCAGGACGAGGAGGACGAGCTCGCCGCCCTCTACGTGGCGCGGGGTGTCCAGCCGGAGCTGGCCCGCGAAGTGGCCCGGCAGCTGTCGAAGGACCCCGAGCAGGCCCTGGAGATACACGCCCGCGAGGAGCTGGGCATCGACCCCGGCGACCTCCCGTCCCCGCTGGTCGCCGCGGTGTCGTCCTTCGGCTCGTTCGCGCTGGGCGCGCTGCTGCCCGTCCTGCCCTACCTGCTCGGCGCCACCGCCCTGTGGCCGGCCCTGCTGCTCGCGCTCCTCGGCCTGTTCGCCTGCGGCGCGGTGGTGGCCAAGGTGACGGCCCGGTCCTGGTGGTACAGCGGGCTGCGGCAGCTCGCCCTGGGTGGTGCCGCGGCCGGTGTGACGTACGCCCTGGGCACCCTGTTCGGGACGGCCGTAGGATAAGGCCGGCTTGAACTTATGCGCGAGATCGCATAAGTAGCCGTTACTCGCTGGTTTCGACCGTATGACCACCGGGCATGAGCCGTAAACACTGTGGGCAATGAGGCCTGCCGTGCACCGACGGGGCGTGCGACGCCGCTCTCCCCGTTCCCCCGGACCGTAGGACACCGATCTGTCCGCATCGGTCCCCGTAGCTTTCGCCGCCGGGCGCGGTACCCCCGCCGCGACGTCGTGGTGTCCGCATGTTGGAACGGGCTATCCGGTTCCCGAGAACCCCTCCATCATGTAACCTGCACGAAATTTTGCACCCACGCAGAGGGCCAACGTCGTCCCTCGGCACCAGCACATGCCACATGACGACGACGGGAGAGCCGATGCGTACGCCGCGCCAGCCGTCCCAGCACTCCGCGAATGGCCAGAACTGGTCGTTCATGGATGCTCGCCCTGCTGCGCAGGGTATGTACGACCCCCGCAACGAGCACGACGCCTGCGGCGTCGGCTTCGTGGCCACCCTCACCGGTGAGGCGAGCCATGCGCTGGTCGAGCAGGCGCTCACGGTTCTGCGCAACCTGGAGCACCGCGGCGCCACCGGCTCCGAGCCCGACTCCGGCGACGGTGCGGGCCTGCTGTCCCAGGTGCCCGACGCCTTCCTGCGCGAGGTGGCCGGATTCGAGCTGCCCGAGGCCGGCGCCTACGCGGTCGGCATCGCCTTCCTGCCGGAGGACGGCACCGCGGACGCCGTCTCACGGATCGAGACGATCGCCGCCGACGAGGGCCTGACCGTCCTCGGCTGGCGCGAGGTCCCGGTCGCCCCGGAACTGCTGGGTGCCACCGCCCGCTCCACCATGCCGGTCTTCCGCCAGCTGTTCGTCGGCGACGGCGACAGCACCGGCATCGCCCTGGACCGCAAGGCGTTCGTGCTGCGCAAGCGCGCCGAGCGCGAGGCGGGCGTCTACTTCCCGTCGCTGTCGGCCCGCACCCTCGTCTACAAGGGCATGCTGACCACCGGCCAGCTGGAGCCCTTCTTCCCGGACCTGTCCGACCGCCGCTTCGCCTCGGCCATCGCGCTCGTCCACTCCCGCTTCTCGACGAACACCTTCCCGAGCTGGCCGCTCGCCCACCCGTACCGCTTCGTCGCGCACAACGGCGAGATCAACACGGTCAAGGGCAACCGCAACTGGATGGTCGCCCGCGAGTCCCAGCTGGCCTCGGAGCTGTTCGGCGGCCGGGACGACCTGGAGCGGATCTTCCCGATCTGCACCCCGGACGCCTCCGACTCCGCGTCCTTCGACGAGGTGCTCGAACTGCTGCACCTCGGTGGCCGCTCCCTGCCGCACTCCGTGCTGATGATGATCCCGGAGGCGTGGGAGAACCACGACTCCATGGACCCGGCCCGGCGCGCCTTCTACCAGTACCACTCCACGATGATGGAGCCCTGGGACGGCCCGGCCTGCGTCACCTTCACCGACGGCACCCAGGTCGGCGCCGTGCTCGACCGCAACGGCCTGCGCCCCGGCCGCTACTGGGTCACCGACGACGGCCTCGTCGTCCTCGGCTCCGAGGTCGGCGTCCTCGACATCGACCCGGCCAAGGTCGTCCGCAAGGGCCGCCTGCAGCCCGGCCGGATGTTCCTCGTCGACACCGCCGAGCACCGCATCATCGAGGACGACGAGATCAAGGCGACCCTCGCCGCCGAGCAGCCCTACGCCGAGTGGCTGGAGGCCGGCGAGATCGAATTGGGCGACCTGCCCGAGCGCGAGCACATCGTCCACACCCACGCCTCGGTCACCCGCCGCCAGCAGACCTTCGGCTACACGGAGGAGGAGCTGCGCGTCATCCTCGCGCCGATGGCCAAGTCCGGCGCCGAGCCGATCGGCTCCATGGGCACCGACTCGCCGATCGCCGCGCTCTCCGAGCGCCCGCGGCTGCTCTTCGACTACTTCACCCAGCTGTTCGCGCAGGTCACCAACCCGCCGCTGGACGCGATCCGCGAGGAGCTGGTCACCTCCCTGCGCTCCTCGCTGGGCCCCGAGGGCAACCTGCTCGAGCCGGTCGCGGCCTCCTGCCGCAGCGTCCTGCTGCCCTTCCCGGTCATCGACAACGACGAGCTGGCCAAGCTCATCCACATCAACGCCGACGGCGACATGCCCGGCTTCAAGGCCGCGACCCTCTCCGGCCTGTTCCGGGTCTCCGGCGGCGGTGACGCCCTGGCCTCGCGCATCGACGAGATCTGCGCCGAGGCCGACGCCGCCATCGACAACGGCGCCCGCCTGATCGTCCTGTCCGACCGCCACTCCGACGCCGAGCACGCGCCGATCCCGTCGCTGCTGCTCACCGCGGCCGTCCACCACCACCTCATCCGCACCAAGCAGCGCACCCAGGTGGGCCTGCTGGTCGAGGCCGGCGACGTCCGCGAGGTGCACCACGTCGCCCTGCTCATCGGCTACGGCGCCGCCGCGGTCAACCCGTACCTGGCGATGGAGTCCGTCGAGGACCTGGTCCGCGCCGGTACGTTCCTGCCGGGCATCGAGCCCGAGAAGGCCATCCGCAACCTGATCTACGCCCTCGGCAAGGGCGTCCTGAAGGTCATGTCCAAGATGGGCATCTCGACCGTCGCCTCCTACCGCGGCGCCCAGGTCTTCGAGGCCGTCGGCCTCGACGAGGCCTTCGTCGCGAAGTACTTCAACGGCACCGCCACCAAGATCGGCGGCGTCGGCATCGACGTCGTCGCCAAGGAGGTCGCCGCCCGCCACGCCAAGGCCTACCCGGCCTCCGGCATCGCTCCCGCGCACCGCGCGCTGGAGATCGGCGGCGAGTACCAGTGGCGCCGCGAGGGCGAGCCGCACCTGTTCGACCCGGAGACGGTCTTCCGCCTCCAGCACTCCACGCGCACCGGACGCTACGACGTCTTCAAGAAGTACACCTCCCGCGTCAACGAGCAGTCCGAGCGCCTGATGACGCTGCGCGGCCTGTTCGGCTTCCAGTCCGGCCGGCAGCCGATTCCGCTGGACGAGGTCGAGCCGGCCTCCGAGATCGTCAAGCGGTTCTCGACGGGCGCCATGTCGTACGGCTCCATCTCCCAGGAGGCGCACGAGACCCTCGCCATCGCCATGAACCAGCTGGGCGGCAAGTCCAACACCGGTGAGGGCGGCGAGGACCCGGAGCGCCTGTACGACCCGGCGCGCCGCTCCTCCATCAAGCAGGTCGCCTCCGGCCGCTTCGGCGTCACCAGCGAGTACCTGGTCAACGCGGACGACATCCAGATCAAGATGGCCCAGGGCGCCAAGCCCGGCGAGGGCGGCCAGCTGCCCGGCCACAAGGTGTACCCGTGGGTGGCCAAGACCCGGCACTCGACGCCGGGCGTGGGGCTGATCTCCCCGCCGCCGCACCACGACATCTACTCCATCGAGGATCTGGCCCAGCTGATCCACGACCTGAAGAACGCCAACCCGCAGGCCCGGATCCACGTCAAGCTGGTCTCCGAGGTCGGCGTCGGCACGGTCGCCGCGGGCGTGTCCAAGGCCCACGCGGACGTCGTGCTGATCTCCGGCCACGACGGCGGCACCGGCGCCTCCCCGCTGACCTCGCTGAAGCACGCGGGCGGCCCCTGGGAGCTCGGCCTCGCCGAGACGCAGCAGACCCTGCTGCTCAACGGCCTGCGCGACCGCATCGTCGTCCAGACCGACGGCCAGCTGAAGACCGGCCGCGACGTGGTCATCGCCGCGCTGCTCGGCGCCGAGGAGTTCGGTTTCGCGACCGCTCCGCTCGTCGTCTCCGGCTGCGTGATGATGCGCGTGTGCCACCTGGACACCTGCCCGGTCGGCATCGCCACCCAGAACCCGGTGCTGCGCGAGAGGTTCGCCGGCAAGGCCGAGTTCGTCGTGAACTTCTTCCAGTTCATCGCCGAGGAGGTCCGCGAGATCCTCGCCGAGCTGGGCTTCCGCTCCATCGAGGAGGCCGTCGGCCACGCCGAGGCCCTCGACGTCACCCGCGCGGTGAACCACTGGAAGGCGCAGGGCCTGGACCTGGAGCCCCTGTTCCACGTGCCCGAGCTGCCCGAGGGCGCGGTGCGCCACCAGGTCGTCCCCCAGGACCACGGCCTGGAGAAGGCGCTCGACAACGAGCTGATCAAGCTCGCCGCCGACGCCCTCTCCGCGCCCGGCGCCGCCGACGCCCAGCCGGTGCGCGCCCAGGTCGCGATCCGCAACATCAACCGCACGGTCGGCACCATGCTCGGCCACGAGGTGACGAAGAAGTTCGGCGGCGCGGGCCTGCCCGACGGCACCGTCGACATCACCTTCACCGGCTCCGCGGGCCAGTCCTTCGGCGCCTTCCTGCCACGCGGTGTCACGCTGCGCCTGGAGGGCGACGCCAACGACTACGTCGGCAAGGGCCTGTCCGGCGGCCGGATCGTGGTCCGCCCGGACCGCGCCGCCGACCACCTCGCCGAGTACAGCGTCATCGCGGGCAACACCCTCGCCTACGGCGCGACCGGCGGCGAGATGTTCCTGCGCGGCAAGACCGGCGAGCGGTTCTGCGTCCGCAACTCCGGCGCGCTGGTCGTCTCCGAGGGCGTGGGCGACCACGGCTGCGAGTACATGACCGGCGGCCACGCGGTCGTGCTCGGCGAGACCGGCCGCAACTTCGCGGCCGGCATGTCCGGCGGCGTCGCCTACGTCGTCGACCTCGACCGCGACAACGTCAACGCCGGCAACGTGGACTCGATCGAGGCGCTGGACGACACGGACAAGCAGTGGCTGCACGAGGTCGTGCGCCGTCACCGGGAGGAGACGGGTTCCACCGTCGCCGAGAAGCTGCTGGCCGAGTGGGACACCGCCGTGGAGCGCTTCAGCAAGATCATCCCCAGCACGTACAAGGCAGTGCTCGCCGCCAAGGACGCCGCCGAGCGAGCCGGTCTGACCGAGACCGAGGTCACCGAGAAGATGATGGAGGCGGCGATCAATGGCTGACCCGAAGGGCTTTCTGAACCACGGCCGCGAGGTCGCCACCTCCCGCCCGGTCGAGGAACGCACGAAGGACTGGAACGAGGTCTACGTCCCCGGCTCCCTGCTGCCCATCATCAGCAAGCAGGCCAGCCGCTGCATGGACTGCGGCATCCCGTTCTGCCACAACGGCTGCCCGCTCGGGAACCTGATCCCGGAGTGGAACGACTACGCCTACCGCGAGGACTGGGCGGCCGCCTCCGAGCGGCTGCACGCCACGAACAACTTCCCCGAATTCACCGGCCGGCTGTGCCCCGCCCCGTGCGAGTCGGCCTGCGTGCTCGGCATCAACCAGCCGCCGGTCACCATCAAGAACGTCGAGGTCTCGATCATCGACAAGGCGTGGGAGACCGGTGACGTCGCCCCCCAGGCGCCCGAACGCCTGTCCGGCAAGACGGTCGCGGTCATCGGCTCGGGCCCCGCGGGCCTGGCCGCCGCCCAGCAGCTGACCCGGGCCGGCCACACCGTCGCCGTCTACGAGCGCGCGGACCGCGTCGGAGGCCTCCTCCGGTACGGCATCCCCGAGTTCAAGATGGAGAAGCGGCACATCAACCGCCGTATCGAGCAGATGCGCGCGGAGGGCACCCGCTTCCGCACCGGCGTCGAGATCGGCCGCGACCTGAAGGCGACGGACCTGAAGAAGCGGTACGACGCCGTCGTGATCGCCGCCGGCGCCACCATGGCGCGCGACCTTCCGGTGCCGGGCCGCGAACTCAAGGGCATCCACCAGGCCATGGAGTACCTGCCCCTGTCCAACAAGGTGCAGGAGGGCGACTACGTGGCCCCGCCGATCACGGCCGAGGGCAAGCACGTCGTCGTCATCGGCGGCGGCGACACCGGCGCGGACTGCGTGGGCACCGCCCACCGCCAGGGCGCGGCCTCCGTCACCCAGCTGGAGATCATGCCCCGCCCGAACGACGAGCGGAACCCGGTCAGCCAGCCCTGGCCGACCTTCCCGATCCTCTACAAGGTCACCTCGGCCCACGAGGAGGGCGGCGAGCGCATCTACTCGGCGTCCACCACCCACTTCGAGGGCGACGAGGACGGCAACGTGCAGTGGCTGCACCTCGCCGAGGTCGAGTTCGTCGACGGCAAGCTCACCCAGAAGCCGGGCACCGAGCGCAAGATCCCCGCCCAGCTGGTCACCCTCGCCATGGGCTTCACCGGCACCGACCGGGAGAACGGCCTGGTCGACCAGTTCGGCCTGGAACTCGACGAGCGCGGCAACGTCGCCCGCGACGCCGACTTCCAGACCAACGTGCCGGGCGTCTTCGTCGCCGGTGACGCCGGCCGTGGCCAGTCCCTCATCGTCTGGGCGATCGCGGAGGGCCGCTCGGCCGCCCGCGGTGTCGACCGCTTCCTGACGGGCGTCAGCGACCTGCCGGCCCCGATCCGCCCGACGGACCGCGCGCTGATGGTCTGACGCGCGCTCACCAAGCGTCCCGTACAAAGGCGTACGGAACACCGACAGCGTCTGCCCCACTGTCCCCGACCGGACGACCGGGCAGGCGCTGTCGCACGTCCGCGGCCGTTCCCGTCTCAGCTGCCCGACTCTCGGCTGCCGGCGTCCTGGCCGTGCGCGTCTCGGCCCTCGGCGTCCGGCCACACCTGGATGTGGTCCTCCTCCAGCTCCAGCAGCACCCGGTCCGCCATGCCCAGGGCCGCCGTGTACTCGGCCGGAAGCTGGAGGCGGCCCGCCCGGTCGAGCATCGCGTACTCCCGCGCCACCAGGGACTCCTGGCCCGACCCGTCGACCTCCGTGCGGCGCAGCACCTCCGTCGAGGTGCGGCCGTCGCGGATGGCGACCGTGCGGCGGACCTCGCCCGCGACCGCCTGGTCGTGCGTGACGATGACGATCGTGGTGCCCAGCTCCTCGTTGGCCCGGCGGAACGCCGCGAAGACCTGCTGCCCCGTCGCCGAGTCCAGCTCGCCCGTCGGCTCGTCGGCCAGCAGCACGGCGGGGGAGTTGGCGAGGGCGACGGCGATCGCGACGCGCTGCTGCTGCCCGCCGGACATCTGCCGCGGACGCCGGTCCCGGCAGTCGGCGACGCCCAGCAGGGCCAGCAACTCCTCCGCCCGCCCCGCGCGCTCGCGCCGCGAGCGGCCCGCCAGCTGCAGGGGCAGGACCACGTTCTGCGCGGCCGTCAGATACGGCAGCAGATTGCGTGCCGTCTGCTGCCAGACGAAGCCGACCACCTCACGCCGGTACCGCAGCCGCGCCTTCGCGTCCATCGCCAGCAGATCGCGGCCGGCGACCCGCGCCGCGCCCGCGGTCGGGACGTCCAGACCCGCGAGGATGTTCATCAACGTCGACTTGCCGCTGCCGGACGCCCCCACCAGGGCCATCAACTCGCCCTCGCGCACCAGCAGATCGAGCCCCTGGAGCGCCTGCACCTCCACCGCGTCACCGCCGCCGCGCCCCGCGAAGATCCGCACCAGCCGGTCGCAGGCGATCAGGGCGTCGTGCCCGTACGCGGGCCGGTCGAGGTGCCGTGCCGCCAGCCGCTCCAGCTCCGCGAGCGAATCCGTCGTAGCGCTCATCGCATGTCTCCTGCCCTGAGGTGAGTGGTCGGTGTCCGGCGGCCTGCCCACCAGGCCTGCGCGACCGCCACCGCCCCCGCCGTCAGCACCGCGCACCCGGCGGGCAGGGCCAGCGACCACACGTCGGCCCGCAGCACGGCACCCCCCGGCGCCGCGACGCCCGACGCACCGGCCAGGGCGAGGCGGTCCAGGTCGACGCCGGGCGCGAGCAGCCCGACCGTGGCCCAGCCCACGGCCACGCCCCCGCCGGCCGCGAGCAGCGCCAGAGGCAGCGCCTCCAGACCGAGCAGGCGACGCCCCTGGCGGGCCGTCAGGCCCAGCGTGCGCAGCCGGGCCAGCAGTGCGGCCCGTTCCGGAGCGGACCGCAGCATGCCGAGCACCAGAGCGAGCACGGCGTAGCCGGCGCTCGCGGCGACGGCCCCGGCGTAGATCCGCCCGGCGCCCGCCTGCAGGGGGGAGTCGGACAGCGCCGCGCGCTCCTCGGCGCGCAGGGCGACCGAGAGACCGGACCCGGCACCGCGCACGGCCGCCCGCAGTGCCGTCGCGTCGAGTCCCGCGCCGGCCGCCAGCAGGGTCGTGGGACCGCCGAAGCCCTTCAGACCGGCCGCGTCGACCAGCAGGAACTCGCCCCCGTGGACGGCCGGGGTGCGGGACCGCACGGCGGTGACGCGCACCGTGACGGGCCCGGAGTCCGTACCGATCCGGTGCGGCGCCCGCCCGAGCCGCTCGGCGACCCCGGGTGAGGCGACGGCGTCCAGCACCCCGCCCCGGGTCGCCAGCCGGCCGGCCGCGAACCCGCCGAGGCCCGTCCGCCGGGCCAGACCCGCGTACGACTCCGGCTCGACCCCGACCACCATCAGCGACCGCGTCTCGCCGGCCACGCGCTCCGAGGCGAACCCGAAGCCCACGGCCGTCACCTGCCGTACGCCCCGCACGCCCCGTACCGCCCGCGCCAGCCCCTCCGGGAGCGGGGTGCCGTCGGTCGTGTCGATCCGGGCGTCCGCGCCCGTCGCGAGCAGCGCGGCCCGGTCCCGGGCGTCCGCCACGCCCGCCAGCACGGACCCGCCGAACGCGGCCGTCGTCAGGGCCGTCAGCAGGGCGAGCAGCGGGAGCGTGGCGACCGCCGCCGGTGAGCGGCCCGCACGGGCCAGCGACAGGAACCCGACCACGCCGCGCAGCCGCCCGGCCGACCGGGCGGCCCACCGCAGGGGCAGCGGGTACAGCCGTACCAGGACCAGCGCGGCGGCCAGCCCGACGAGTACCGGCGCGGCGCTCACCAGCGGATCGCCAACCTCGCCCGTGCCGCGCCGGCGCAGCGCGGCCACCGAGCCGACGGCCAGCACCAGCAGGGTCAGTTCCGCGACCGTGCGACGCCCGCCGGGCCTGGCGAGGGCGAGGTCGTCGCGCTCCCGGTGCGCCCGCGGACGGCGATGCGCCACGGCCGCGCGCACCGGCAGCGCGGCACAGGCGAACAGGGTGACGGCGCCCGCCCCGAGCAGGGAGGGCAGCGGCCGCGCCCCGTCCACGGCGAGCACGGCGAGCAGCAGACCCCCGGCCCCCGCGGGCAGCGCGGGCACCGCGCTCTCGGCCAGCAGCCGCCCGGCGACGCCGCCCAGGGAGCCGCCCCGCGCCCGCAGCAGGGCGAGTTCGGCGTCGCGGCGGGCGGCGGCCAGACCACTGCTCATGACCAGGACGACGAGGGCCACCGCGGCGATCCCGAAGGCCGCGACGGCGACCACCGGCGCGATCGCGTCACGGGTCTGTCGGTGGGCGCCGACGACCTCCTCCAGACCGGTGGACAGCTGCGCCGTCGGACCGGCGGCCCCGCGCAGCCGCACCAGCCCCGGCCCGTCCTCGAGGGACGCGACCGCCTCGACGAGCGCCGCGGTGTCCGCCCCGGTGAGCCGCCCGGTCGCGGGGGCCATCCACCAGTACTTCTCCGGCTCGGTCTGCCCGCCGAGCAGCGCCGGGGCGGCCCCGGGCGCCAGCAGGACGGCCCCCTCCCAGTAGAACTGCGGCGGGCGGCCGCCGTCGCTGCTCAGGGCCGGTGCGCGCAGGACCGGTTCCGCGGACCAGTAACTGCCCCGCGGATGCCGGGGTTCGAGCACGCCGGTGATCCGCACGGTCAGCGGCCGGTCCGGGAAGCCGGCCAGGGTGAGCGTGGAGCCGGCCCGCAACCGCAGGGTCCGGGCGGTCTCGGCGGTCACGGCGCCCTCGACCGTCCTGGTGTCCTCGGTGACCGTTCCGGCGGTGGGCAGCCGGCCCTGCCGCACGGTGGCGTGGCCGGCCGTCCCCGACTGCGCGAGCAGGGTGAACCGGGGCGGCAGCCCGTCCGGCCGGGGCAGCGAGGCGTCCAGCGCCGTCAGGCTCCTGCCCGTCCGCACCCCGTACGCCGACTCGGCCGGGTTCGCCTCCAGCGGCTCGGGCAGCAGCGCCCGTGCCCGGCCGTCGACCGCCGCGAGTGCCGGCGGGCGCACCTCGTCCGCGCGGGCCTCGCCCGGCTGTCCGAAAACGGGCTGCGGCGTCTTCAGCTCCAGCACGGTGGACTCGGGGGCGGCGGTGGCGACGGCGTCGCGCAGCCCTGCCGTCTCGTACGCCTCGACCGCCCGGGGGAGGACGGCCGCGAGGAACGCCGTGACCAGCACCAGCACCCCGAAGGCGACGGTGGACCAGGGCGCGGTCCGCAACCGGGTCCGCACCCAGGGGGCGCCATGTGCGCGCGGCGGCATCTCAGTCCTCTCCCTGATGACGGAGCGCGACCGCCGGCTCCGTGCGGCGCAGGGCCGACGCGGCGGTGATCAGCAGGAGCGGGGCGGCCACCGCCGCGACGAGCAGGGCCACGTCGGACAGCGGCAGTTCGACGAGCACGGGCGGGACCGGCCGGGCGGCGCCGGAGGTCAACACGATCAGCGGCACGACGGCCCGCGTGAGCAGGACCCCCAGACCGAGCCCGGCGAGCAGACCGACACCGACGAGCAGGGTCTGCTCCGTCGCGACCAGCCGGGCCAGATCGCGGCGGGGCGTGCCCAGGGCGCGCAGCACCGCGAACTCCGCGGACCGCTCCCGCCGCGCACCGGCGGCGCTCACCGCGAAACCCCCGGCGGCGAGGGCCACGGCGGCCACCGCCACCGCCGTCAGCGCCGAGCGCGGCCCCGCGCCCAGCGGATCCCGCAGCAGCCCGGCCGCGGTCTCGTCGCGCACCAGCACCTGCTGCGACGGGAGGTCGGGGCGCGCCCGCAGCTCCGCGGCGACCTCGTCGGCCCGGCCGGGCACCGGGCTCACCCACCACTCGGTGGGGGCGAGCGGCGCGCCGGCCCGCTGGGCCAGCACCGCGTCGACGGCCCGCAGATCGAGCAGCAGCGCCCCGCCGGTCGCGGCCTCTCCGGCCGGATCGGTGGCGGTGGTCGGCAGCGCCCGGACCGACCGTACGATCCGCACCCGCAACCGCTCCCCGGACAGCGGTACGTCGACGGTGTCACCGACCCCGGCCCCCGACGCCCTCAGGAAGTCCCGGGTGGCGACGGCGTCGAGGCGGCGCGGCGCCCCGGCCCCGGCGGTGTCGAGGCGCACGGTGTAGACCGGCGCCGCGTCGTACCCCTCGTCGCTGCCGACGCCGGTGCCGTACGACACGGCCAGCGGCGCGTCCCCCGACGCGGCGGGTTCCGCGGCCGTACGACTGACGACCTCGCCGTTCCTCGTCACGGTCCGGCCGCCCTGCCACCGGGTCCCGGAGGGCACCGGGACGGTCCGTGCGGAGTCGTCGCGGCCGGTGGCGAGCAGCCGTTCGACGGTGAACCGGTGGCGTTCGGGACGGCTGACGGGAGAGGTGCCGTCGAGCTGCAGCCCGGTCAGCCGCAACGGCCCGGCCGGGGCGGCCCGGCGCCCCGTCGCCGTCACGTCCAGGTCGAGCGTGGCGCGATGGACCCGCCCGTCCACCGGGACGTTCCCGGCGCCGAGCCGGTAGGCGATGCCGTACCGGTCCTCGACGACCACCGTCAGCAGAGGCGCACCGTCCGACGGTGAGCGGCCCGTCCGCGCCCGCAGGTCGGTGATCCGCACGTCGAGGGCGAGCCTGCGGGTGCCGTCGGGAAGCCGTACCGCCCGGTCCCCGTCCGGCGCGGGCGGCGCCAGGGACCGCAGCAGTGTCGCCGGGGACTCGTCGGCGAGGTCGCCGCGCATCAGCATCCCGTCCCCGGCACGGGCCGTGTCCAGGGTGAGGACCGTCGCCTGCCGGCCCCCCGAGAGACCCAGGGCGGCGCGGTGCGCGGGAGCGGCGTCCCGGACGCCGGGCAGCGCGGCGTAGAGACCCGTCTGCCCGGGGGCGCCCGGCCGGGGGTCGAGGATCCGCAGCGGGGCACCCGTCGCGAAGTCGGCCTGGTCGCCCTGCGAGCGGTCCCAGGACGCGCCGTGCCCGATCGCGAGCATCCCGGTGGCCACGGCGACGACCAGCAGCAGCACCGGACCCGCCCCGCGCAACGGCCGCCGGCTGAACTGCCATCCCGCCAGCGCCGCCGGCAGTCCGCGCCCCCGCGCGGACCGCCGCTCCGCGATCCGGGCCGCGAACGGCAGCAGCCGCAGCGTCAGCACCGTGCCCGCCAGCAGCGCCAGCGCGGGCGCCGCGACCAGCAGCGGATCGACGCCCAGCTCCCCGCCCCGGTCCCGGCTCAGCACCCCGCCGCCGGTCCCACCGGTTTGCCGCCGAAGCTGCCAGTACGCCACACCCGCGACCAGCAGCAGCCCGACATCGGCGCCCGCCCGCACGGGCGCGGCCGACGTCACGCCCCGCACCCGCCGCAGCCGTACGGGCGTGCCCGCCGACGCCGCCAGCGAAGGCGCCACGACCGCCGCCGCGCACGCCAGCGCCACCCCGCCCGAGACCAGCCACACCATGCCCGCCGGGGCGCTGCCCAGCCGCAGCCCGATCCCGTCGAGCGAGGACCAGCGGGCGAGCAGCCGGGCCAGCGGGCCGGACAGCAGCGCGGCACAGACCGCGGCCGGTACCGCAGGCGACAACACCTCCAGGGCGGCGAGCGCGGCGATCCGGCCGCGCGATCCGCCCCGGGCCCGCAGCAACTCGGTCTCGCCCGCCCGCTCACCGTCCAGCAGCCGGGCCACCAGCAGCAGCGCGTATCCCGCGAGCAGCACCAGCTGCACGGAGACGATCATCAGGGTGGACCGGGACACCAGCAGGGCCCGCTCGGTCCGGTCGAGCACGTCGGGCAGCCCGGTGCGCACATCCGCCTCGCCCCCGAGCGCCGGCTCCTCGCGCAGCGCCCCGGCCGCGCGCACCACCGCCGCACGCAGCGCGCCGATGCCCTCGGTGGTCAGGGTCCGGTGATCGGCCGTCGCCACCCAGCCGGTGCCGCCCGCGGAGGCGCGGCCGGCGGCGAGCACCGACGCGTCGGCCATCAGCGGCCCGTACGTGGTGAAGGCCACGGTGCGGACACCGCGGCCGCCGAGAGAGTCGGCCTGCCAGTAGGGATCCGCGGTGTCGGCCGCCCCGTACAAGCCGGTCACCCGTACCCGCAGTGGTTCGCCGCCCAGCCGGTCGGTGAGCACCAGGCGCGCCCCGGGCCGCAGCCGCAGCCGCTGGGCGGCCGCCTCGGGAAGGGCGACGGGCACGGCGGCGGTACGGGACGCCGGGGCCGGGCCCGGCAGCGTGCCCGAGACGAGCCTGATCCGCGACCGGTCGAGGGCGGCGAGATGGGTGAGGTCGGGCTCACCGGAGCGGGCGTCGGCGCTCCGGAGGGAACGGGGCAGCGCGTACGGCCCGGACTGCTCCAGCCTGCGCACGGTCACCGGCAGCCCGCCGAACGCCTTCCGTGCCTCGCGCACCACGGCCCCCTGCGCCGCGTCCCGCCGCTCCCGGGGCACGTCCGCCTCCACGACGAGGGAGGCGGAGGCCGCCGCAGGGCCGCCCAGGGCGCCGCGCAGCGCGGCGTCCCCCACGGAGCCCGAGAAGGCGGTGAGGGCGGCGAGTACGGAGGTGGTCAGCAGGACGGCGAGCAGGGCGGCCGTGAGGAGCAGCCGATGGGCGCGCAGGCGCAGCAGCAGTAAGCCGGTCACTCTTCCCCCACCCCGTCGGCCGAGCCACGCCGTCTCCAACGCGCCATGGATATCACGGAGTCGGCGACCAGGGACACGTGTACGAACGTGGTGGGTCCAGCCCTTGACCGTCCGGATCGGTTCCGTATGGGATGCGGTGATGACCGAGAACACCAGCCCGGGATCCGGTGCCGCCCTCGCCGTCGACGCCACCGAGGAGCCGATGCTGCGCGTGGAGGACCTGCACCACTCCTACGGCACCGGCACCGCCACCGTGCACGCCCTGCGCGGGGCGTCCTTCACCGTCCGGCGCGGTGAACTGGTCGCCCTCAAGGGCCGCTCGGGCTCCGGCAAGACGACGCTGCTGCACATGATCGGGGGCCTCGACGTGCCGTGCGGCGGCCGGGTCGTCCTGGGCGGCGCCGACCTGTCGGCGCTGAGCGAGAGCGAGCTGCTGGAACTGCGCCGCGACCGGATCGGGTTCGTCTTCCAGTCCTTCGGGCTCATCCCCATCCTCACCGCCGCCGAGAACGTCGGCGTGCCGCTGCGGCTGCGCCGGGCCGAGCCCCGCGAACGCGACGAGCGGGTGGCGCTGCTGCTGGCCCTGGTGGGCCTCACCGGACACGAGGCGCAGCGGCCCGCCGAGCTGTCCGGCGGGCAGCAGCAGCGGGTCGCCATCGCACGGGCCCTCGCCAACCGCCCCGCACTGCTGCTCGCCGACGAGCCGACCGGGCAGCTCGACGCCGCCACCGGCCTGGCGGTGATGGAGCTGCTGCGGGCCGTCGTCCGCGGCGAGGGCGTCACGGCCCTCGTCGCCACCCACGACCCCCAACTCCTCGGCCTGGCCGACCGGGTGCTGGAATTGAGCGACGGAGTGGTCGTCGAGAGGTGAGAGGGTGACGCCATGACCGCGATCAGTCTGAGCAAGGTCCAAGAGACCGCCCCCGCCCTGGTGAACCTCTACAAGACCGCCGGCGTCTCCCTCGCGAAGCACGGCCTCGACGGACTCCGGGCCGCGGTCTACCTCGTGGTCGACTACTCGGGCTCGATGCGGCCGTACTACCAGGACGGCAGCGTGCAGGCGCTCGCCGACCGGGTGCTGGGACTGTCCGCGCATCTCGACGACGACGGCCGGGTGCCGGTGGTGTTCTTCTCCACGGACATCGACGCGGTCACAGACATCGCGCTGGACGGCCACGAGGGCCGCGTCGAGCGGATCGTGGCCGGGCTCGGGCACATGGGAAAGACCAGCTACCACCTGGCCATGGACGCCGTCATCGACCACTACCTCGACAGCGGCGCCACGGACCCCGCCCTCGTCGTCTTCCAGACCGACGGCGGCCCGATCAACAAGCGCGCCGCGGAGCGCTACCTGTGCAAGGCGGCGAAACTTCCGCTGTTCTGGCAGTTCGTCGGCTTCGGCGACCCGGGCAGCCGCCAGTTCGACTTCCTGCGCAAGCTGGACGAACTGGCTGTGCCCGGCAAGCGGATCGTGGACAACGCCGGCTTCTTCCACGCGGGCACGGACCCCGGCCGGGTGCCCGACGCGGAGCTGTACGACCGGCTCGTGGGGGAGTTCCCCACCTGGCTGGCGGCCGCGCGGGCGCAGGGCATCGTGCGCCCGGCCTGACCCCCCGCACCTCCCCGACCAGGCCGTGTCCGGGGCCCGCATCGCCGACGCGGTCACCGCGCGGACCGAGGAGCGCGCACGGCCCTACGTGTCGCACTCCAGCACCGTCCGGCACAGCGCGCACCGCGCCCGCATCCGGCCCCGCACCGGCACCCTGATCCGCTGATGGCAGGTCGGGCAGGGGAACGACACCCGCAGCGGACCGTCGTCGTCCGGGGTGAAGGAGTACGCGGCCCCCGGCTCGACGAACGGCACCGGCCGGTGGTCCTGGGCGTGCCGCCGGTCCCGGGCGTACCGGCGGCGCCCCGCCCAGCCCGCCGCCGTCAGCGGCGGCTGCCGCTCGTCCTGGCGGGCCCGGGCCATCCCCTCGACGTACGCCGTGTACGCCTGCGCACTGGTGAACCACGTCGAGGGGTCCTCACCGAAGACCAGCGCCCGCTTGGCCAGCGCATACCCGAACTCCTCCGGCGTGAGATAGCCGAGCTTCTGCGACGACGCCGCGTCCTCCCGGAAGGCGTCCAGCAGGAGCCAGCCCCCGCCCAGATACGTCGCGGCCGTGTCGGTGAGGACCTCGTTGTCGCGGGTGCCGGGGAAGGACAGGCCCAGGCGGTGCAGATAGACGTGCGTCACCTCGTGGGCCAGGGCCGCGCCGATGTCCCGGCGGTGGGTGCGGAAGCGGTCGTTCAGCTCGACGAAGTACTCTGGCCCCGCCGCCAGTTCGACATTCGCCGCGTGCGTCATCTCGCGGAAGCCGACGATCAGGCGGGCGTCCGGCAGCCGGTAGTGGCGCAGCAGTTCACGGGCCACGCGCTGCGCGCCCAGATGCAGGTCGTCGGTGTCGCAGAAGGCGACGTCGGCCGGGGCCACGCTGGTGTCGAACGTCTGGATCGTGTCGTACGACAGCCGCCTGTACAGCGCGGTGATCGCTGCCCGCACCGTCTCCAGATGCGGGTAGCCGTGCTCGACCGGTCCGTCGTTCGCCACGCCCGACCCCCAAAGACGCTCTGAACTCCACTCCACTCTATGCGGATCCGCTCTCCGCGGACGCGCGCGATTCCCGCCGGCCGCCGGCCGAGCCGGGGCACCGGCGGTCCGCCCGCGAGCGGCCGCCCGCCCCCTGGGGCGGACGCACACCCCGTAGGGTGGCTGCCCATGACCACCAGCAGCACCGGCACCGATGACGTCGACCCCGCCGTCCGCGAGGAACTCGCACGGCTGCGCGACAGCATCGACAACATCGACGCGGCCGTCGTCCACATGCTCGCCGAGCGGTTCAAGGCGACCCAGCAGGTCGGCCACCTGAAGGCCGCCCACCGGCTGCCGCCCGCCGACCCGGACCGCGAGGGCCGCCAGATCGCCCGGCTGCGCTCCCTCGCCGAGGACGCCAAGCTGGACCCCGGATTCGCCGAGAAGTTCCTGAACTTCATCATCGCCGAGGTCATCCGCCACCACGAGCGCATCGCCGAGGACGCCGGCGACGGCGGCCCGTGGGCACCCCGCTGACCTCGGACGATCCGCACGGGTCGTGACAGCGGGGCCCCAGGGGGTGCATGCTGCGCTGTGCACCGCCCGTCAGTCCGCGGGCACCGTCCGTCAGTGCCCCGGACGTGAGCTGGTGGTCCCCCACGCGGGAGGGACGTCGGGCCATGCCGTCGGATGCCAAGATCCTCATCGTCGACGACCACGAACACACCCTGTTCGCGCTCGAGAGCGCCCTGGCCCCGCTCGGCCACCGGACGGACCGCGCCACCAACGGCGACGAAGCGCTCAAGCAGGTGCTGCGCGGCCAGGTCGGCCTGCTGCTGCTGGACGTGCGCATGCCCGGCATCAGCGGCCTGGACGTGGTGCGCCACCTGCGCCGCCTGAAGCAGACCCGGCACATCCCCGTGATCCTCCTCACCGGCTTCGGCTACGACCACGACCTGACCGCGACCGCCTTCCGGCTCGGCGTCGCCGACCTGCTGACCAAACCCGTCGACCCCTGGGTGCTGCGCACCAAGGTCCACTACCTCTACGACGCCCACCAGCGCCGGCAGGCACTCGAGGAGGAGGTACGCGTCCTGCGCGCCCGGGTGGCCGCGCAGACCCGGGCCCCCGACGCAGCGACGCCCGCCTAGGGCTCCTCACCCGGTCCGGCCCGACGGGCCCACCCACCCCGCCCCGACGGCCCCACCCGCCCTGTCCCGGCGACCCGCCGCCGACCCGGCCCGGACAACCCCAGCGCCTCCGGCGCACGCCACCGACACCCCCTCGTGCCCTCTCGGTGCCATCGGGCAGCATGGCGTCCATGTCCGTACTCACGCGCGACGAAGCGCAGACCCGTGCCCAGTTCCTCGACGTCCACCGCTACACGATCGACCTCGATCTGACCGCCGGGGACGAGACCTTCGACTCCCTGACCGTCATCCGGTTCACCGTGCGCGCCGGCCAGGACGCCACGGACACCTTCGTCGAGCTCAAGCCCGCCGAACTGCGCACCGCCACCCTCGACGGACAGCCCCTCGACCCGGACAGCCTGGTCGACAACCGCCTGCCCCTGAAGAACCTCGCCCCCGGCGCGCACGAACTGCGCGTCGAGGCCGCCATGCGCTACTCCCGCACCGGCGAGGGCATGCACCGCTTCACCGATCCCACCGACGGCGAGACCTACCTCTACACCCAGCTGTTCATGGACGACGTCCAGCGCGTCTTCGCCGCCTTCGACCAGCCCGACCTCAAGGCCGTCTTCGACCTGACCGTCACCGCCCCCGAAGCCTGGACCGTCCTCGCCAACGGCGTCACCGAGCACCTCGGCGACGGCCGCTGGAAGGCCGCCCCCACCCCGCTGATCTCCACCTACCTCGTCGCCGTCGCCGCCGGCCCCTGGCACTCCGTACGCACCGAGCACCGCGGCCTGCCCTTCGGCATCCACTGCCGACGCTCCCTCGCACCCCACCTCGACGCGGACGCCGACGAGATCCTCGACATCACCCGCGCCTGCTTCGACCGCTACCACGAGAAGTTCGAGGAGCCCTACCCCTTCGACTCCTACGACCAGGCCTTCGTCCCCGAGTTCAACGCGGGCGCCATGGAGAACCCCGGCCTGGTCACCTTCCGCGACGAGTTCGTCTACCGCTCCGCCGTCACCGACACCGAACGGCAGACCCGCGCCATGGTCGTCGCCCACGAGATGGCCCACATGTGGTTCGGCGATCTCGTCACCCTCAAGTGGTGGGACGACATCTGGCTCAACGAGTCCTTCGCCGAGTACATGGGCTACCAGACCCTCACCGAGGCGACCCGCTTCACCGACACCTGGACCGACTTCGGCGTCGCCCGCAAGGCCTGGGGCTACGACGCCGACCAGCGCCCCTCCACCCACCCCGTCGCCCCCGAAGCCGTCGACGACACCGCCTCCGCCATGGTCAACTTCGACGGCATCTCCTACGCCAAGGGCGCCTCCGCGCTGCGCCAACTGGTCGCCTGGCTCGGCGAGAAGGACTTCCTCGCCGGCATCAACACCCACTTCACCCGCCACAGGTTCGCCAACGCCGCCCTCGCCGACTTCATCGACTCCCTCGCCCACCACACCGACCGGGACGTCCACGCCTGGGCCGACTCCTGGCTGCGCACCTCCGGCGTCGACACCCTCACCGCCGCCGTCGGCACCCGCCCCGGCGAATGGACCCTCGACCTCGGCCACCAGGGCAACCGCCCCCACCGCGTCACCGTCGGCGTCTACGACCGCGACCTGAGCGACGGCCGCGCCCTCGTCCTGCGCGAGCGCTACGACACCGACGTCCCTCAGGGCGCCGGCCCCGCGGCGCGCCCCGGCGCCCGGCCCGCCCTCGTCGTCCCCAACGACCTCGACCTCACCTACGCCAAGATCCGCCTCGACGAGGACTCCCTGGAGACCGCGCTGCGCGGCCTGTCCGGCCTCCCCGACGGACTGACCCGCGCCGTCGTCTGGAACAGCCTGCGCGACATGGTGCGCGACGGCGACCTCGCCCCCGCCGACTACCTGGCCGCCGCCGCCGCCCACCTGCCCGAGGAGAAGGACCTCGCCATCGTGCAGGGCGTGCTGTCCTTCGCCACCGCGCACATCACGGACCGCTTCCTGCCCGCCGGCCGGCGGACCGCCGCCCTGGACACCCTCACCGACCTGTGCCGCGACCTCATCCGCCGCACCGAGGACGGCGACAACCCCGGCCTGCGCCTGACCGCCGTACGCCACCTCATCGACGTCTCCGCCCGCCCCGGCACGATCGCCGCCTGGCTCTCCGAGGGCACCGTCTCCGGCGGCCCCGAACTCGACCCGGAGCTGCGCTGGCGCATCCTGGCCCGGCTCGCCGTGCTCGGCGCCACCGACGAGGACACCATCGCCGCCGAACTGGCCCGCGACCCCAGCGCCACCGGCCAGGAGGGCGCCGCCCGCTGCCGCGCCGCCCTGCCCGACCCGGACGCCAAACGCGTGGCCTGGGAGGCGATGTTCGCCACCGACGAGCTGTCGAACTACCTGTTCACCGCCACCGCCCAGGGCTTCTGGCAGCCCGAACAGGCCGACCTCGTACGGGAGTACGTGCCCCGCTACTACGAGGACGCGGTCGCCGTCGCCGCCCGCCGCGGCCCCGCCATCGCCGACGCCGCCGGCCGCTACGCCTTCCCCGCGCACGCCGTCGACGCCGACACCCTGGACCTCGGCCAGACCTGCCTGCGCGAGGCCGACCCCATCCCGGCCCTGCGGCGCAAACTCGTCGACCAGCTCGACGACCTGGCACGCGCGCTCCGCGTCCGAGCGGCATAGAACCCCCGGCGCGGCGGCCGCCCCCGAGCCCACGCCCGGCCCAGCCTGCCGTGCCGTACTCGTATCCGGTCCGGACCGCCGTTCCTGCGGTTGCTCAGCCCGCCGTGCCCGACCCCCGGCTCAGCCCGCCCTCACCTGTCCCGGTTCGGCCCTTGGCGACGCGCCCGGCTCAACTGCGCCCGCCATAGAGCCCCTTCGCGCGGTCCGCGTCCCGTGCGGTGGCCGGTTGCCGCTTCCGGCGACCCGTGCGGGCGGCTCCGCCAGGGTGAGGCCCAGGCGCCGCGAGAAGCGTTCCCCCGGCTCCCGGCCGGGCGGGACGCTCGCGTCACCCGGATCACCCCACCGCGCACGCCGGCAGCGACTGAGCCCCCGCACGTCCCACACCCCGGCCCGGGCAGCAGCCCCGCCGCCACGAACCAGTCCTCACACGCCCGGAAAGGGGGCCGGGAGAGCCTCCCGCGTCCCACGGCCCGCCCCCGGACCACAACCCGGCCGCCCGGCACCTGGAGCGCCCCCCGGTCCATCCGACCGAAGACGACGCACCCACCGGCGGGCCCGACACGCTTTCCCCGCACGGCAGTTCCCCCTTTCGGGTTCCGATCGCCGGACTTTCCGGGCGCGTCGGACCCGCCTGCGTACAAGCTGGAAGTCCCTGCCCCCGCGCCACGGAGGACAGTCCATGAGCGCTCCGCCCCTCGCCTCGGGACCCGAAGGCCCCGCTGCCCTGCGGCCGTTGCTCGACACCGTGCTCGACGCCCTGGACAGCGGCCGGCGCGCACGCGGGGGACCGCTGCCCACCGGCGGCCCGGCGGCGGTCGCCGCCCGACTCCGGGAAGCCGTCGGGGAGGTCCTGCCCGACCACGGCGACCCCGAAGCCCTGCGCACCCTCGTGCACGCCCTCGCCGAGGGCGCCGCCGACCCCGCCGACCCCCTGTGCGCGGCCCACCTGCACTGCCCGCCGCTCGCCGTTGCCACCGCCGCCGACCTCGCCGTCAGCGCCCTCAACCCCTCCCTCGACTCCTGGGACCAGGCCCCCGCGGCCTCCGCGCTCGAAGCCCTCCTCACCCGCGAACTCGCCCACGAGACCGGCCTGGCCGACGCCGTCGTCACCACCGGCGGCACCGAGTCCAACCAGCTCGCCCTGCTCCTCGCCCGCGAGGCCCACGACGGCGTCCGGCTCGTCTGCGGCGCCAACGCCCACCACTCCCTGGCCCGCGCCGCCTGGCTGCTCGGCCTGCCCGAACCCGTGACCGTCCCCGCCCCCACCGGCACCCTCGACCTCGGCGCCCTGCACAGCGCCCTCAGCGACCTCGCCGGCCCGCGCGGCTCCCTCCTCGTCGCCGCCACCGCCGGCACCACCGACGCCGGCCTCATCGACCCGCTGCCCGAGATCGCCGGCCTGTGCGCCGCCCACGGCGCCCGCCTCCACATCGACGCCGCCCACGGCGGCGGCCTCCTCTTCAGCGAACGGCACCGCGACAAGCTCACCGGCCTCGAAGCCGCCCACACCGTCACCCTCGACCTGCACAAACTCGGCTGGCAACCCGTCCCCGCCGGCCTCCTCGCCGTCCGCCACCCCCGCGACCTGGCCGTCCTCAACCAGCACACCGACTACCTCAACGCCGACGACGACACCGCGGCGGGCCTGCCCGACCTCCTCGGCCGCTCCCTGCGCACCACCCGCCGCCCCGACATCCTCAAGATCGCCGTCACCCTCAAGACCCTCGGCCGGTCCGGACTCGGCGCCCTCGTCGACCAGGTCTGCGCCCGCGCCCGCGAGTTCGCCGACCTCGTCCGCGACCACCCCGGCTTCGAACTCCACGACCGGCCCACCATCAGCACGGTCCTCTTCCGGCCCACCGGCGCATCCGACGACGCCGTGGCCGCCGTACGCCGCGGACTCCTCACCGACGGCCGCGCCGTCCTCGGCCGCGCCCGCCTCGCCGACCGCCTCTGGCTCAAGGCCACCCTCCTCAACCCCGACACCCGGCCCGACGACCTCGCCGCCCTCCTGAAACTGGTGGAAGGAAGCACCCCCCGATGAGACCGACCCCCTTTCCCCCGGGCCACACCCCCGCCGCCCCCCGCGACCTGGTCGGCATCGGCATCGGACCGTTCAACCTCTCCCTCGCCGCCCTCGCCCACCCGCTCCCCGGCCTCGACACCGCCTTCTACGAACAGCGCCCCGCCTTCGAATGGCACCCCGGCCTGCTCATCGAGGGCGCCCGCATCCAGGTCCCCTTCCTCGCCGACCTCGTCACCCTCGCCGACCCCGCCAGCGACTGGTCCTTCCTCAACTACCTCAAGGCCCGCGACCGGCTCTTCCCCTTCTACTTCGCCGAGCGCTTCCACATCCAGCGCGCCGAATACGACGCCTACTGCCGCTGGGTCTCCCAGAACCTCCCCGCACTCCACTTCGGCCACCAGATCGACGCCGTCCGCTGGAACCCCGAACGCGCCCTGTTCGACATCGACTTCACCCGCCTCGGCACGAACGGCGAAGCCGAGGCCCTCGGCCGCACCCACACCCGCAACGTCGTCCTCGGCATCGGCACCGAACCCCACGTGCCCGAACCGCTCCGCCCCCTCACCAAAGCCCCCGGCGTACCCGTCCTGCACGCCGCCGACTACCTCCACCACCGCGACGCCCTGCTCACCGCAGGCCACATCACCGTCGTCGGATCAGGACAGTCCGGCGCCGAGATCTTCCTCGACCTCCTCCGCCGCCGCCCACCCGGCCGCGAACGACTCCACTGGATCGGCCGCACCGCCGCCTTCGCCCCCATGGAGTACTCCAAGCTGGGCCTGGAACACTTCACCCCCGACTACACCCGCTACTTCCACGCCCTCGCCGAACCCGTCCGCGACCAGCTCATCACCTCCCAGTGGCAGCTCCACAAAGGCATCGACGCCGACACCCTGGCCGCCATCCACGACGAGCTCTACCGCCGCTCCCTGCACAGCGGCTGGCCCGACGCCGTCCTCACCCCCGGCGTCCGCGTCCGCACCGCCGGCCGCGTCGCCGCCACCAAGGTCGAACTCCACCTCGAACACGTCGAACAGGGCACCCGCTCCCGCCTCACCACCGACGCCGTCGTCCTCGCCACCGGCTACCGAGAACGCCCCCTCACCGCACTCCTCGCCGGCCTGGACCCCTACCTGCGCCGCGACAGCCACGAACGGCCCCGCGTCGACGAACATTTCCGCCTCGTCCTCGACCCGTCCGTCACCGCCACCGGCTGCCACGTCTACGTACAGAACGCCGAACTCCACACCCACGGCGTCGGCACCCCCGACCTCGGCCTCGCCGCCTGGCGCAGCGCGACCATCCTCAACGCCGTGACCGGCACCGAGCCCTACCCGCTCCCCGCCCGCACCGCCTTCACCACCTTCGGCCTCACCCCCCAGCCGCAGGTACCGCCCCCGGGACGCCGCGTCACCCTCACCCCCCTCGTCGACCAGCGCTGAGACACCCCCGACGCCGAAGACCGACGCCGCGCGGACACGGCGACGGCGCCGACGCACACCCCGCGCCGACGCCGCCACCCGCACATCCACCGTCACCACGACGGCGACCGCACTAGAACACCGGAGTGCCGTCGCGCGTGAGCCTCCAGTCCACCGACGCGAAGTCCTTCGGGTCCAGCACACCCTTCGCGGTCACCCACTCCGCGATCCGCGTGCGGATCTCCGTCGACTCCGACCACAGCTCCTTCGCCGAGGCGACGTACGGGAAGGCGCCACCGCCGTTGGCCCGGTAGTTGTTCACCGCCAGCACGAACTGCTGCGCGTCGTCCAGCGCCGCACCCGCGTACGTCAGGTTCTTGATCCGCGAACCCGCCGGCTGCGCGATGTCGATGTCGTACCGGAACCCCGACACATAGTCGTAGTTGTAGTCCGGACGGCCGTTCGCGTTCGTCATCTTGTCCACGTCGACCGGCGCACCGGCCGCCGTCTGCACGTAGTACTCCGCCGAGTACTCCAGGTACGCCCGCACCTGCGCGCCCGTCATCAGCTTCGCGACCAGCGTGTTGTCGTACACGTACAGGCTCGACAGGTCCCGGATCGTCACCTCGCCCGCCGGGATCTCCGACGTCCTGGAGAACGGCGAGGCCTGCGCGATCACCGGCAGAGCGGCGTACTCGGTGCCGGCCATCGCGGCCTTCACCACGTCCTCCTGCACCTTGGTGATCAGGTCGATGATCGGGGCGTCCTTGTAGCGCGCCTCGACCGTGGTCAGCGTCTCCGTCGCCCTGCCGACCACCTGGTTGACGTACTTCACCACCGCCTCGTGCTCGTCGGTGAGCAGCTTGGTGATCTTCGGGTCGTCCGCGACCGAGTTGGAGTTGCGCAGCGAGGCCGAGACCGACTCCACCTCCCACCGACCCTTGGCGAACACCAGCTCGATGTCGAACAGGGTCAGCCGCTCCGCGTAGCACAGCGGCTCCGACAGCACGACCGTCTTCCCCGTCTGCTCGTTGACGACCTTCAGCTCCGGGATCTCCACATGCGCGTGGCCCACCAGGATCGCGTCGATCCCCGGCACCTGCCGCGCCACGTTCGCCGCCGAGTTCTCCACGTACGGCAGCTGGTCACCCCACGACGACGTACCCGACGCACCCGAGTGCGCCGACACGATCACCACGTCCGCGCCCATCGACCGCAGCTTCGGCACCCACTTGGCCGCCTGCTCCTCCAGCCCCGGGAACGTCAGCTTCCCCTGCACATAGGCCTTGTCCCAGATGGCGATACCCGGGTTCGTCAGGCCCAGCACGGCCACCTTCACCGGCCGCGCGCCCGGCACCCGGAACGTCTTCATGAAGTACGGCGGGAAGGCCGGAAGCTGCGTCTTCGCGTCCAGCGCGTTCGCACCGAGCAGCGGGAAGTCGCACTGCGACTCGAACTTCCGCAGCGTCTCGATACCGTAGTTGAACTCGTGGTTGCCGATCGCCACCGCGTCGTACCCGATCGCGTTCATCGCCTGCGCCATCGGGTGCACCGGGCCACCCTCGGCGGTGATCGGGTCCACTCTCGCGTAGTAGTACGTCAGCGGAGTGCCCTGGATCGTGTCACCCGCGTCGATCAGCAGCGTGTTGCAATGGCCCTTCTCCTCACGGATCTCGTTCACCAGCGTCGAGATCCGGGACAGACCCAGCGCGTTGCCCGCCTTGTCGACGTACTCCGCGTCCTTGAAGTAGTCCCAGTTGAAGACGTGCCCGTGCAGGTCGGTGGTGCCCATGACGGTCAGGGAGTACCGCTTCGCGGGCCTCCCCGGCTGCTGCGCCTCCTCGGCCTCGGCAGCCCGCGCCGCCGGAGCCGCCGTACCGGCCAGCGCGACCCCAGCCCCCGTCACGGCGGACTTCTTCAGAAACTTCCGACGGTCCAACGGCATGTCTGGCTCTCCTCGTAGAAGGGTCAAGGGCGTCCGAAAGGGTCAACGACGCGCGTAGATTCTGACCCGTCCATGACTAGCCGCAACAGGTCCAGGAGGTTTCGATCTGATGACCGGCAGGAGCGGAAAACCGGTCACCGGTGACAGAGTGGGACGTATGACCACACCCGCACCGGAGGAACCCCCGCTCCCCGCCCCCTACGGCACCCCCGACACCCCCCGCATCGCCGTCCGCGGCGAAGCCCACCTCGAAACCGACCCCGACCTCGCCCGCATCGGCATCACCGTCAGCGCCCGCGGCAAGGACCGCCGTTCCACCCTCGACGACCTCACCCGACGCAACACCGAGGTCCTCGACCTCCTCAAAAGCTACGGACCGGCCGTCGAACGCATCGAGACCGGCCACCTCACCCTCACCCCCGAACTCGCCCAGCGCGGCCGCGGCGAACGCGTCCGCACCCACCACGGCCTCGTCCACCTCACCGCCGAACTCACCGACTTCACCGCCCTCGGCGAACTCACCACCCGCCTGGCCGACTTGGAACTCACCCGAGTGGACGGCCCCTGGTGGACCCTGCGCCCCGACTCACCCGTCCACCGCGACGCCCGCCGGCAAGCCGTCCGCGAAGCCCTCCAGCGCGCCCGCGACTACGCCGAAGCCCTCGGCGCCACCCTCACCGCCCTCGTGGAACTCGCCGACACCGGCGCGGAGAACCCCGAACCCCTCCCGCGGGCCACCACCCGTATGCGCTCCATGGCCGCCTACGCGGGCGCCGGCGAGGACACGCCCGCCCCACCCCTCGACCTCGAACCCCAGAAGCAGCACGTCCACGCGGCCGTCAACGCCCGCTTCACCATGACACCGCCCCGGCTGCCCTGACAGACCACCGACATGCTCATCGGAGCAGGTCCACGCACACTTCAATACTTGTCAACAACCCTTCATTCAAAGGTTGTTGAGCAGTCACCCCACACCAATTCACTACCGACCGGTAAGGCCTAGGCTCAACCCATGCGCCGAGCGAAAATCGTCTGCACACTGGGGCCCGCCACCGACACGTACGACCAGATCAAAGCCCTGGTCGACGCCGGAATGGACGTCGCCCGATTCAACCTCAGCCACGGCAGCCACGCCGAACACGAGGAGCGCTACCAACACGTCCGCAAAGCCGCCGACGAGACCGGCCGCAGCGTCGGCCTCCTCGCCGACCTTCAGGGCCCGAAGATCCGCCTCGGCCGCTTCCGCGAAGGACCCGTACTCCTTGAACGCGGCGACACCTTCACCATCACCGTCGAAGACGGCGCCGAAGGCGACCGCCACACCTGCGGCACCACCTACGCCGGCCTCGCCACCGACGTCGCCCCCGGCGAACGCATCCTCGTCGACGACGGAAAAGTCGCCCTCGAAGTCACCGCCGTCGACGGACCCCGCGTCCGCACCACCGTCGTCGAAGGCGGCGTGATCTCCGACCACAAGGGCCTCAACCTGCCCGGCGTCGCCGTCTCCGTCCCCGCCCTGTCCAAAAAGGACGAGGACGACCTGCGCTGGGCGCTGCGCACCGGCTTCGACGTCATCGCCCTCTCCTTCGTCCGCAGCGGCCGCGACATCAAGGACGTCCACCGCATCATGGACGACGAGGGCCGCCGCCTCCCCGTCATCGCCAAGGTCGAGAAACCCCAGGCCGTCGACGCGATCGACGACATCGTCGCCGCCTTCGACGGCATCATGGTCGCCCGCGGCGACCTCGGCGTCGAAATGCCCCTCGAACAGGTCCCGATCGTCCAGAAGCGCGCGATCAAACTCGCCAGGCGCAACGCCAAACCCGTGATCGTGGCGACCCAGATGCTCGACTCCATGATCGACAACTCGCGCCCCACCCGCGCCGAGGCCAGCGACGTCGCCAACGCCGTCATCGACGGCACCGACGCCGTCATGCTGTCCGGCGAGACCAGCGTCGGCAAATATGCCGTCGAAACCGTCCGCACCATGTCCCGCATCGTCGAAGCCGCCGAAGAGGACATCCTCGCCCAGGGCCTGCCACCCCTCACCGAGAGCAGGAAGCCCCGCACCCAGGGCGGCGCCGTCGCCCGCGCCGCCGCCGAAATGGGCGACTTCCTCGGCGCCAGGTTCCTCGTCGCCTTCACCCAGTCCGGCGACACCGCCCGCCGCCTCTCCCGCTACCGTTCCCCGATCCCGCTCCTGGCCTTCACCCCCGAGCCGGCCACCCGCTCCCAGCTCAGCGCCTCGTGGGGCGTGGAGACGTTCCTGGGCCCGCACGTCGACTCCACGGACGCGATGGTCGACCAGGTGGACGAGCTGCTGCTCAAGTACGGCCGCTGCCGGCGCGGCGACATCGTGGTCATCACGGCGGGCTCGCCCCCCGGCGTCTCCGGCTCCACGAACATGGTCCGCGTCCACCACATCGGCGAGGACGACAGCCCGAAGTAGGGGATCGGCGGCGGTCAGTGCTTGGGACCGACGTGCAGATCCATGAGGGCCACGGAGGCTTTGCGGGCGACGGAGATGTTGTACGGGGTCCCGTTGCGTGTGCACGGGGTCCACTCGACGCCGAGACGGTCGAGTGTGTCTGTGTAGAGCCGCCGGATATCGCCCGAGACGTTGGTGAAGAAGTACCGGGGATATTCGTAGCGCTTGCGTTCACCGCCGACTAGGCGGGTCGTCCAGTTGGTGATCCGGCAGCCGTCGGAGTGGATGAGACCTCGGATTAACTCCCAGGGATGGTCGTCGACGATCTCCTGTTGCCAGGGGTCCAGAGCGATGGTGCGCTCGTGCTTCCTTCCGGGGCCGTGCTGCGGGAAGAGGCACCAGATGTGTTTGGAGTAGAGCTTGACCTCGCGGCAGCCTTTTCGGCGTACGCGGCAGACTGAGTTGTTGGGGAAGACGGACCGCATGGCGTTTTCACAAGCGTCCATGAGGCCGGGCCACGCCTCACCGCATGCGACCGAGAGACTCGGCGATCGCATGGCTCGGTTCTGGATGATGTGTCCGTCGCCGAGGTAGAGGCCCAACAGGTACGCATACGCCGGACGGTTCAGGTCGCCCTCGCAGCGAGGACAAGCCGACTGGTGCGCTCCTGGGCACTCACCGCGCTTGGCGCGATCGATGTGCTTCCAGTAGCTGATCGTTCCAGTGGGGATGTTCAGGGTTCGGGCGACGTCCGCGTTCTTCGCGCCGTTGCGCAGCAGGGTCAGGGCCTTCTGTCGTACTCGTGTTCCGTGGTACATGTGAACACGGTCGGTCGCCCACTGTCACGACATGCAGCGAAAAGCGGATGTTCACCAGAGCGTGGATATCCGCTTTCCAGATCTGACCTTGGAAACTTAGGAAAAGTGCCCCGGGTCGGACTCGAACCGACACTGTATGGGTTTTGAATCCATTGCCTGCTGCCAATTGGGCTACCGGGGCCCAACGAATCGAAGGTTACCCCTGACCCGCTGCCCGACCACCTTACCGCAGCTAGGTAGGCTCTTGGGAGCAGTACCTGCCTGCCCAGGAACCAAGGAGCGCCCCCGTGACCGCCGAGTCGCCCCAGCCCGTTGACGTGCCCGACGAGGACAAGTCGCACGTGCCTCCGCTGACGACCCGTGTCGTCATCGCCGAGGACGAGGCGCTGATCCGGCTGGACCTCAAAGAGATGCTGGAGGAGGAGGGCTACTCGGTCGTCGGGGAGGCCGGTGACGGTGAGCAGGCCGTGGAGCTGGCCCGTGAGCACCGCCCGGACCTGGTGATCCTCGATGTGAAGATGCCGAAGCTCGACGGTATCTCGGCGGCGGAGAAGATCGCTGGGGAGAGTATCGCCCCGGTGCTGATGCTGACCGCGTTCTCGCAGCGTGACCTGGTCGAGCGTGCCCGGGACGCCGGTGCGATGGCGTATCTGGTGAAGCCGTTCAGCAAGAGCGACGTGGTGCCGGCGATCGAGATGGCGGTGTCGCGTTTCACGGAGCTGAAGGCGCTGGAGAAGGAGGTCGCGGACCTCTCCCAGCGTCTGGAGACGCGGAAGCTGGTGGACCGGGCGAAGTCGATCCTGCAGACGGAGTACGGGCTGACGGAGCCGGCGGCGTTCCGCTGGGTCCAGAAGACGTCGATGGACCGCCGTATGTCGATGCAGCAGGTCGCGGAGGCGGTCATCCAGGATTCCGAGGAGAAGAAGGCTTCGAAGGGCGCGAAGGCCGACAAGGACTGAACGTTCCGTTGTGCGAGGAGGCCCGCTTCCCCGGCCGGGGGAAGCGGGCCTCCTCGTTCTCGCCCTGGGTGGGGTCAGTCCTCGCCCAGGTAGGCCTTGCGGACGGATTCGTCGTGCAGCAGGTCCTGTCCGGTGCCGGAGAGGGCGATGCTGCCGACCTCCATGACGTGGCCCTGGTCGGCGAGGGAGAGGGCGGCCTGGGCGTTCTGCTCGACGAGCAGGATGGTGGTGCCCTCGGACTTCAGCTCGGCGATGGTGGCCATGATCTTCTGCATCATGATCGGGGAGAGGCCCATGGAGGGTTCGTCGAGCATGAGCAGTTTGGGCTGGGACATGAGGGCCCGGCCCATGGCGAGCATCTGCTGTTCTCCGCCGGAGAGGGTTCCGGCGGCCTGCTTCCTGCGTTCTCCGAGGATGGGGAAGAGGTCGTAGGCGCGCTGGATGTCCTTCTCGATGCCTGCCTTGTCCTTGCGGAGGAAGGCGCCGAGCTGGAGGTTCTCGGCGATGGTGAGGCGGGGGAAGATGTGCCGGCCTTCGGGGGAGTGGGCGAGCCCGAGGGCGACGATCTTGTGGGCGGCGACGCCGTTGAGGGGCTTGCCGTCGAACATGATCTTGCCGGCGGTGGGCTTGAGGAGGCCGGAGAGGGTGCGCAGGGTCGTGGTCTTGCCGGCGCCGTTGGTGCCGATGAGGGTGACGACCTGTCCGGCTTCGACGCTGAAGGAGATGCCCTTGACGGCTTCGATCTTGCCGTAGGCGACCCTGAGGTCCTCGACCTCGAGCAGTGCGGTCACTGGGTTTCTCCCTTGGTGCTGGCGGGGCCCTCCGTGTCCGCGGCGGGCGTCGCGGTCCCGGCGTCCGCGGTCTCGGTTGGTGCGGCCTCGGTGTCCTCGGCGGCGTTGTCGGCGGTGGCCTCGGTGGGGACGGCGTCGGTGACGGTCTCCGTCGCGGGGGCGTCCTCCGGCTCGGTCTGCGCGGGGTCGCCCTCGAAGGGTTCGCCGAGGTAGGCGGCGACGACGCGTTCGTCGGCCTGGACGACCTCGGAGGTGCCTTCGACGAGCTTCTCGCCCTGGACGAGGACGGCGACGCGGTCGCAGAGGTTGAAGATGAACCGCATGTCGTGCTCGATGACGAGGACGGCGACGCCCTTGTCGCGGATGGCGAAGACCAGTTCTTCGGTGGCCCGTGTCTCCTGCGGGTTCATGCCGGCCGTGGGTTCGTCGAGGAGCAGCAGGCCGGGTTCGCTGGCGAGGGCGCGGGCGATCTCCAGCTTGCGCTGTTCGCCGTAGGGGAGGTTGCGGGCGAGGTGGTCGCGCTTGTGGGCGAGGCCGATGAACTCCAGGAGTTCCATGGCCCGTTCTTCGCTGGCCTTTTCGGCTTTCTTGAAGCCGGGGCCGCGCAGGAGGGCGGACCAGAGGCCTTCCTTGGTGCGGGTGTGGCGGCCGACGAGGACGTTCTCCAGGACGGTCATGTTGGCGAAGAGCCGGATGTTCTGGAAGGTGCGGGCGATGCCGGCCTTGGTGACGAGGTGGGGCTTGGGCGGGAGGACCTGTCCCTGGTAGGAGACGGTGCCTTCGGTGGGGACGTAGAGACCGGTGAGGCAGTTGAAGAAGGTGGTCTTGCCGGCGCCGTTGGGGCCGATGAGGCCGACGATCTCGCCGCTGTTGACGGTGAAGTCCACGGAGCGTACGGCGGTGAGGCCGCCGAAGCGCATGGTGACGTCGCGGGCTTCGAGTACGGGTGTCGTCATGGTTCGTTACGCCCCTGCCTTGGTGACGGCCGGTTCGTCGGTCAGCGTCGTTTGTTCTGGTACGTCGAGTTGGCCGGTCTCGTGGAATTCGAGCTGGCGGCGGCGGTTGGCGATGATGCCTTCCGGGCGGAAGCGCATGAGCAGGATGAGTGCGATGCCGAAGGCGAGCAGCGACTTGTCCTGGAGGAAGACGAGCTTCTCGGGGAGGAGGTAGAGCAGGGCGGCGCCGAGGAGGGGGCCGGCGACGGTGCCCATGCCGCCGAGGACGACGGCGGCGAGGAGGAAGGCGGAGTTGGGCGGTGCGGCGCCGGCGAACTGGTAGGGGTTGGGTACGACGCTGTAGGTGACGTGGGCGCTGACGGTGCCGGCGAGGCCGGCGAGGGTGGCGCCGAGGGCGAAGGCGATGAGCTTGACGCGGAAGCCGTTGATGCCCATGGCGGTGGCGGCGGTCTCGTCCTCGCGGATGGCGATCCAGGAGCGGCCGATGCGGGAGTCGGCGGCGCGGGTGTAGACGAGGACGACGATGGCCATGATGAGGACCATCAGCAGGTAGTAGTTGGCGAACCGGCCGAGGGAGAAGCCGCCGAGGTCGTGTGCTTCCCCGAAGTTGAATCCGAAGAAGTTGAGGTCGGGGATGGACGGGATGCCGTTGGGGCCGTTGGTGATGTCGGGGCCGGAGACGCCGTCCATGTTGTTGACGGCGATGCGGAAGATCTCTCCGAAGCCGAGGGTGACGATGGCGAGGTAGTCGCCGCGCAGTCGCAGGGTCGGGGCGCCGATGAGGACGCCGAAGACGAGGGAGGCGGCGGCGCCGGTGAGGGCGGCGGCCCAGAAGGGGAACTGGACGCCGGAGAACTTGGAGAACTCGGAGCCGGAGACGAGGGCGGCGGTGTAGGCGCCGACGCCGAGGAAGGCGACGTAGCCGAGGTCGAGGAGGCCGGCGAGGCCGACGACGATGTTCAGGCCCAGGGCGACGGTGCCGAAGATGAGGATGTTGACGCCGATGTTGGCGTAGTGGTCGTCGGTCTGGGTGAAGGGGAAGAGGATGGCCGCGACGAAGCCCATGGCGAGGGTGAAGCTGCGGTTGGCGGCGACGAGGCGGGAGAACCGGTCGAGGAGGCCGGCGCTGTGCAGGGCCCACATCGCGAAGACGACGACGATGAGGTAGCCGATGAAGAGTTCGCCGTATTCGGTGTCGATGCCGTAGGTGAAGATGCCGAGGCCGGCGAGGGTGACGGCGGTGATGGCGAGCCGCTGGATCCAGGGGGCGGTCGGCTGGGCGGGGCGGATGTGCTCGGGCTTGCCGATGTACGCGTTCAGGAACTTGACGCCGCCGATGGCGAGTCGGAGCCTGGAGCGTCCGTGGGTGTTGAGGTAGGCGGTGAAGGTCTCCTTCGCCCTGCGGGTCTCGTCGGCGCCGGCCGGCAGGCCGAATGCGCCGATGACGGTGGCGAGGGAGGCGAGGGCCGCTACGTAGCCGCCCGGTTCGAGGTTGACGAGCCCGCCGAGTTTCACGGCGATGGCGATGACGGTGTACCAGGTGACGCCGAGGGCGCCCAGCGCGGTCAGGACGGTGGGGCCGGTGGGCCCGGCGGGTGCGAGCCAGTCGAGGCCGCGGATGCCGTATCCGGCGAGGGCGAAGAGGGCCACCAGAGCTCCGCCTACGAAGGTGAGCCACTGCAGGCCGCCGGGGTAGCCGTAGACGGTCAGGTCGCCGGGGAAGTCGGCGGTCCAGGTCCAGGCGAGGAACGCGGAGGCGGCGGTGGCGATGCCGCCGACGAGTGTGAGGGCGCGGGCTGCCGCGGTCGGGAGGGGGATGAGGCCCTGGGGGGCCGGCGAGGTCGCGGCGTCCGCGGGCGGGGTGGCGGGGGTCTTGGTCGTCTCGGTCATGTGATCACGCCCTGTCCGCGACGCGCTCGCCGAGCAGGCCCTGTGGCCTGAACAGCAGTACGAGGATGAGGAGGCAGAAGGCCCAGACGTTGGCCCAGCTCTGGCCGCCGAGTTGGTTCATGCCGGGGATCTCGTCGATGTAGGCGGAGGCGAGGGTTTCGGCGATGCCGAGGACGAGTCCGCCGAGCATGGCGCCGTAGATGTTGCCGATGCCGCCGAGGACGGCCGCGGTGAAGGCCTTGAGGCCCATCAGGAAGCCCATGCGGTAGTCGATGTTGCCGTACTTGAGGCCGTAGGAGACGGCGGCGACGGCGGCGAAGAATCCGCCGATGGCGAAGGCGACGACGATGATGCGGTTGGTGTCGATGCCCATGAGCTGGGCGGTGTCGGGGTCCTGCGCGGTGGCCTGCATGGCGCGGCCGGTGCGGCTTTTGCGGACGAACCAGGCCAGGGCGGACATGCACACGATGGCGGCGAGGATGAGGAAGATGTCCGCGTCCTTGATGGTGACCGAGCCGAGGTCGTGGGTGGTGTCGAGGCTCGGGAAGGAGCGGGCCTTGTCGGCGCCGGGGTAGAAGTTGCGGACGACCTCCTGGAGGGCCAGGGAGAGGCCGATGGCCGTGATGAGGGGGGCCAGTCGTGGCGCCTGCCGCAGGGGCCGGTAGGCGAATCGTTCCGCTCCCACCGCTACGAGGACGGCGACGATCCCGCCGCCGACGAGCATCAGGGGCACCGCCGCCCACATCGTGGTGCCGTCGGGGAGGATGTAGAAGTAGACCGTGAGCGCGCCGAAGGCGCCGGTCATGAAGATCTCGCCGTGTGCGAAGTTGATGAGCTGGACGATGCCGTACACCATCGTGTAGCCGATGGCGATCAGCCCGTACATCGAGCCTAGGAGCAGCCCGTTGGCCAGCTGCTGCGGCAGGGTGTTCACCGCGTGGCCTCCATGTCACTGGTGGTCGTGTGCACTGTCGTGTGCGGGGTCTGGGTGTGGAAAGGGCCGCGCGGTCGGGGTCCTCCTTCCGCGCGGCCCGTGCTGCGTGTTGCTGGCGGCTGGCGATCAGCCGTTGAAGGTGCCGGTCTTCACAGCCTTCCACTTGCCGTTCTCGACCTGGTAGACCGTCAGCTGCTTGTTGGTGGTGTCACCGAACTCGTCGAAGGCGACCTTGCCGGTGATGCCCTCGAAGTCGGACTTCTGGACGGCGTCGACGACCTTGCTGCGCAGGTCGTTCTTGATGTCGCTGGGGAGCTTGCCGCCGTTGGCGTCCGTGGCGGCCTTCACGGCCTTGATGATGGCGGTGGCGGCGTCGTAGGCGTAGGCGCCGTAGGCGGCGTAGTCGCCCTTGTAGCCCTTGGACTTGTAGGTCTCGATGAACTGCTTGGCGGCGGGCAGGGTGTCCGCGGGGACGCCGACGGAGGTGGCGAGGTCGCCCTCGGAGGCCTTGCCGGCGGTGTCGATGTAGGTGGAGGCGAACATGCCGTCGCCGCCGAACAGCGGGATCTTGACGCCGGCGTCCTTGAGCTGCTTGGTGATCAGCGCGGACTCGTCGTACTGACCGCCGTAGTAGAGGATGTCGGCGCCCGAGTTCTTGATCTTGGTGACCAGGGAGCCGAAGTCCTTGTCGCCGGTGTTGACGTGGTCGGTGCCGGCCACCTTGCCGCCGAGCTTCTTGAAGGACGCGTTGAAGATCTTGGCCAGGCCGGCGCCGTAGGTCTGCTTGTCGTCGACGACGAAGGCCTTCTTCTTCTTGAGGCCGTTGTAGGCGTAGTCGGCGGCGAAGCCACCCTGCAGGGCGTCGGTGGTGGCGGTGCGGAAGTACGACTTGTACGGCCGCTTCTTGCTGGTCTGCCAGTCCTTGCCCTGGGTCAGCTCGGGGTTGGTGTTCGAGGGGGAGATCTCGACCATGTTGGCCGAGTTGAACACCTGCTGCATCGACTGGGCGACGCCCGAGTTCAGCGGGCCGACGGCGCCGACGGTGGTGTTGTCGCCGACGAGGGCGGTGGCGTTGGACTGGCCGGTGGCGGGCTGCGCCTTGTCGTCCAGGGCCTTGACCTTGAATTTCACGCCGGGGACCCAGTTGTTCTTGTTGGCGTCGTCCACCGCGATCTGGACGCCGTACTGGATGCCGAGGCCGGTGGTGGAGTTCTCACCGGACAGGGGCGCGTCGACGCCGATCGTCAGCGTGGTGCCGGACCCGCTGTCGCCGCTCTTGCCGTTGTCGCGGGAGCCGCAGGCGGTGAGAGTCAGAGCTCCGGTGGTGAGAACGGAGGTAAGAATCACCAGAGAACGCTGTCGCACAATCAGTCCTTTCAGCAGGCAACGTCGGCCCCTGTGGGGGGACGGCAGGTGCTGCGCTGGTACCGAACTCCCGATGGAGCGGTGACTGGCCGTGACTCTAAGCCCGGTATGCGGACATGGGCAGCGCCGCGAGCTCCCTTGTGACTTTCTTGTTATGACGTGCCCCGGGATGCGCCGGATCGAAGGAGGCTCTCGGCCGGTTTGGCGGAATTTCCCCTCGGTCCACATTTTGAGAATCCGCACTTCCGGTTGGGCGCGGGCCGGGAGGGGCCGATGGCTGGTCGCAGGCGGCGTGAAGCACCCGAAAAGGGGCGGCGGGACGGGTGCCGTCGGAGGGGAGGTCAGGGGGCCGCATTGCGCCCGTGTTACGCAGCGTTACGTGCAGAAAGGGAAGGTCCGCATTCAGGGGCAGTCCCGAACAGTCGGATACGGATATCTCCACGGTGATCTTGTGGGTTCTCCCCGCTTTGACGGGAAGTCGGGCCGGGGGAGGTCCGGTCCGTGAGACGCGTGAATGCGGCACCCGCGGCGTTCCGGGGGACTTTTCTGCCGTCGTCGACGGTGACCGTGGAGTGGAAAAGACCTTGCGCGGTAGGGGAGTTGACGGGTCGGCCGGTCCGGTTCCGCCCGTGGCCGCAGTCTCCTGGGGAGACGGTGGGGGAGGGGTACGAATCGGGGCAAATGGCGCGGAGGGGAACGGAGAAGGGGCGGGGGTGGCGGGCCGGCGCGGTGCCGCGGACCGCCACCCCCGCCCCGTCCCCGGAGGGGGTGTGTGTCGTGGGCGCGGCTCAGTCGGCGGTGCGCACGTGGGCCTCGTCGCCCGGCCGCACGTCCCGCAGCATGCAGGTCAGCCGCGCGGTGCAGACCCGGCGGCCCTCCTCGTCGCTGATCACGATCTCGTACGTCGCCGTGGAGCGGCCCTGGTGCACGGGAGTGGCGACGCCGGTGACCAGGCCCGAGCGCACCCCGCGGTGGTGCGTGCAGTTCAGGTCGACGCCGACGGCGATCTTCGAGGTGCCGCCGTGCAGCATCGACCCCACCGATCCCAGGGTCTCGGCGAGCACTGCGGAGGCGCCCCCGTGCAGCAGCCCGTACGGCTGGGTGTTGCCCTCCACCGGCATCGTCCCGACCACGCGCTGGGCCGACGCCTCCAGGATCTGCACACCCATCCGCGTGCCCAGGTGGCCCGCCGAGAACAGAGCCTGCAGGTCGACGCCGAGCGTGGCGTACTCGTCGACGACTTCCTGCGGGAACTTCACGTGCTGCTGCTCGCCCATGGACAGGCTCCGTTCGTCGGCATCGGCCACTCGTCACTGAGCAAACGCTCAGTCGGCCGCCGATTGTTCCAGACGCACCACCACGGACTTGCTGGCCGGGGTGTTGCTGGTGTCCGCGGTGGCGTCCAGCGGTACCAGCACATTGGTCTCCGGGTAGTACGCCGCCGCGCACCCCCGCGCCGTCGGGTAGTGCACGACCCGGAAGCCGGGCGCCCGCCGCTCCACGCCGTCCTTCCACTCGCTGACGAGATCCACGTACGACCCGTCGGCGACGCCGAGCGCGGCGGCGTCCTCGGGGCTGACGAGCACCACCCGGCGGCCGCCCCGGATGCCGCGGTAGCGGTCGTCGAGACCGTAGATCGTGGTGTTGTACTGGTCGTGCGAGCGCAGCGTCTGCAACAGCAGCCGCCCCTCGGGCAGTTCGGGGTGCTCGACCGGCGCGGCGGTGAAGTTGGCCTTGCCGGTGGCGGTCGGGAAGCGGCGCTCGTCGCGCGGGGCGTGCGGCAGGGCGAACCCGCCGGGCCGGGCCACGCGCGCGTTGAAGTCCTCGAAGCCGGGGACCACCCGGGCGATCCGGTCGCGGATCGCGGCGTAGTCCTTCTCGAACTCCTCCCACGGCACCGCGCTGCCCTCGCCGAGCACCCGGCGCGCCAGCCGGCACACGATGGCCGGCTCGGACAGCAGGTGCGCGCTCGCCGGCTCCAGCCGGCCCCGGGAGGCGTGCACCATGCCCATGGAGTCCTCGACGGTGACGAACTGCTCGCCGCCGCCCCGCAGATCGCGCTCGGTGCGGCCGAGCGTGGGCAGGATCAGGGCCCGCGCGCCAGTGACGACGTGCGAGCGGTTGAGCTTGGTCGACACGTGCACGGTCAGCCGGGCCCGGCGCATGGCCGCCTCGGTGACGTCGGTGTCGGGCGAGGCGGAGACGAAGTTGCCGCCCATGGCGAAGAAGACCTTCGCCTCTCCGTCGCGCAGCGCGCGGATGGCCCGTACGACGTCGTAGCCGTGCTCGCGCGGCGGGGCGAAGCCGAACTCCCGCTCCAGGGCGTCCAGGAAGGCCGGGGCGGGGCGCTCGAAGATGCCCATCGTGCGGTCGCCCTGCACGTTGGAGTGGCCGCGCACCGGGCACACGCCCGCGCCCGGGCGGCCGATGTTGCCGCGCAGCAGGAGGAAGTTGACGACCTCGCGGATGGTGGGCACGGAGTGCTTGTGCTGGGTGAGGCCCATCGCCCAGCACACGATGGTGCGCTCGGAGGCGAGCACCATGCGCAGGGCCTGCTCGATCTCGGCGCGGGTCAGTCCGGTCGCCGCGAGCGTCGCGTCCCAGTCGGCGGCTCGGGCGGCCTCGGCGAACTCCTCGTACCCGTGGGTGTGTTCGCGGACGAACTCCTCGTCGACCGCGCCCCGCGTCTCCAGGATCAGCTTGTTGAGCAGGCGGAAGAGGGCCTGGTCGCCGCCGATGCGGATCTGCAGGAACAGGTCGGTGAGCGCGGCGCCGGCGGTCAGGCCCTTGGGCGTCTGCGGGTTCTTGAACCGCTCCAGGCCCGCCTCGGGCAGCGGGTTGACGCTGATGATCCTCGCGCCGCCCGCCTTCGCCTTCTCCAGGGCCGAGAGCATGCGCGGATGGTTCGTCCCCGGGTTCTGCCCGGCGACGATGATCAGGTCCGCCCGGTGGAGGTCCTCCAGCAGCACGCTGCCCTTGCCGACGCCGATCGTCTCGGACAGGGCCGAGCCGGAGGACTCGTGGCACATGTTCGAGCAGTCGGGCAGGTTGTTGGTGCCGAGTTCGCGCGCGAACAACTGGTACAGGAACGCGGCCTCGTTGCTGGTGCGGCCGGAGGTGTAGAAGACGGCCTCGTCGGGGGAGTCGAGGGCGGCGATCTCCTCGGCGACGATGTCGAAGGCGCGCTCCCAGGTGACCGGTTCGTAGCGGTCCCCGCCCTCGGGCAGGTACATGGGGTGCGTCAACCGCCCCTGCTGCCCCAGCCAGTAGCCGCTGCGGGTGGCGAGGTCGGCGACGGTGTGCGCGGCGAAGAACTCGGGGGTGACCCGGCGCAGGGTGGCCTCTTCGGCCACCGCCTTGGCGCCGTTCTCGCAGAACTCCGCCGTGTGCCGGTGCTCCGGCTCCGGCCAGGCGCAGCCCGGGCAGTCGAAGCCGTCCTTCTGGTTGACCCGCAGCAGGGTCAGCGCGGTGCGCTTCACCCCCATCTGCTGCTGCGCGATGCGCAACGTGTGCCCGATCGCGGGCAGTCCCGCCGCAGCGTGCTGCGGCGCGGCGACCTGCGGCGCGTCCTGAACCGGATCGGCCTTGGGCGGCCTCGTTGCCATCGCGCGCTCTCCTTCGCCGGCACGTGTGAAGTACGTCTCCGCATACTCCCACGTGGTACTGACACCTATCCCGGCCGGGCCGGGGGCCCGGGCGTCGGGGCTTGCGGTGCCGGGGCGTTGCCGTTGCCGTTGCCGTGCCGGCGTCGCAGTCGCCCGGCTCGCGTCGCCGGCGCCCGCGCCGCCGGCGTCCGGACCCGCGTCGGGGGCCGCGCCGGGGTCGCCCGCGCCGTGCCGGCGGGGCGCCCGCCCTGGGCCGGGTGCCCGGGTGGGGCCGCCGGAGCACCCGCCCCGGGCCGGGCACCCGAGCGGGGCCGGGCGGCCCCGGCCGGTGCGTGGGGTCGGCTGTCAGTGGAGCGTGGCAGGATCGGGGGCGTGGCAGAAACAGCATCGAAGACGACCGACAAGACCCCCGGCGGCGCCCGCCCCCGGCTGATGCTCATGGACGGGCACTCGCTGGCCTACCGCGCGTTCTTCGCGCTGCCCGCGGAGAACTTCACGACCGCGACGGGCCAGCCGACGAACGCGATCTACGGCTTCGCGTCGATGCTGGCCAACACCCTCCGTGACGAGGCGCCCACGCACTTCGCGGTCGCGTTCGACGTCTCGCGCAAGACGTGGCGCTCGGAGCAGTTCACGGAGTACAAGGCGAACCGCTCCAAGGCCCCGGACGAGTTCAAGGGGCAGGTCGAGCTGATCGGCGAGCTGCTCGACGCGATGCAGGCCCCGCGCTTCGCCGTCGAGGGGTTCGAGGCGGACGACGTCATCGCCACCCTCGCCACCCAGGCCGAGGCCGAGGGCTTCGAGGTGCTGATCGTCACCGGCGACCGCGACTCCTTCCAGCTGGTCTCCGAGCACACCACGGTGCTGTATCCCACCAAGGGCGTCTCCGAGCTGACCCGGTTCACCCCGGAGAAGGTCGTGGAGAAGTACGGGTTGACCCCGGCCCAGTACCCGGACTTCGCGGCGCTGCGCGGCGACCCCTCCGACAACCTCCCGGGCATCCCCGGCGTCGGCGAGAAGACCGCCGCGAAGTGGATCAACCAGTTCGGCTCCTTCGCGGAACTGGTCGAGCGGGTCGAGGAGGTCAAGGGCAAGGCCGGGCAGAACCTGCGCGACCACCTGGAGGCGGTCAAGCTGAACCGCCTGCTCACCGAGCTGGAGCGGCACGTCGAGCTGCCGAAGACGGTCACGGACCTCGCGCGCCTCCCGTACGACCGCAAGGCCGTCGCGATGGTCCTGGACACCCTGGAGATCCGCAACCCCTCGCTGCGCGAGCGGCTCTTCGCCGTCGACCCGGGCGCCGAGGAGGCCGAGACCACCCCGATCGCGGCGGAGGGCGTGGAGCTGGACGGCACCGTGCTCGGCACCGGCGAGGTGGCCCCCTGGCTCGCCGAGCACGGCACGCAGGCCCTCGGCGTCGCCACCGTCGACGCCTGGGCGCTGGGCACGGGCTCGGTCGCCGAGATCGCCCTCGCCGCGTCCGGCGGCGCCGCCGCCTGGTTCGACCCGTCCCAGCTGGACGAGGCCGACGAGACCGCGCTCGCGTCCTGGCTGGCCGACGCGGACCGCCCCAAGGTCTTCCACGACGCCAAGGGCGCCATGCGGGTCTTCGCCGAGCACGGCTGGCGCGTCGAGGGCGTCACCATGGACACCGCGCTCGCCGCCTACCTGGTCAAGCCGGGCCGCCGCTCCTTCGACCTGGACGCGCTGTCCCTGGAGTACCTGCACCGGGAGCTGGCGCCCGCCGCCGCGGCCGACGGGCAGCTCGCCTTCGGCGCGGACGACGGCGCCGAGGCCGAGGCGCTGATGATCCAGGCCCGCACGATCCTCGACCTGGGCCAGGCCTTCGAGGACCGGCTGCGGGAGGTCGGCGCGGCGGACCTGCTGCGCGACGTGGAGCTGCCCACCTCCGCCCTGCTCGCCCGCATGGAGCGGCACGGCATCGCCGCGGACCGGGCCCACCTGGAGGCCATGGAGCAGATGTTCGCGGGCGCGGTGCAGCAGGCCGTGAAGGAGGCGCACGCGGCGGCCGGGCACGAGTTCAACCTCGGCTCGCCCAAGCAGCTCCAGGAGGTCCTCTTCGGCGAGCTGGCCCTGCCGAAGACGAAGAAGACGAAGACGGGCTACACCACCGACGCCGACGCCCTGGCCTGGCTCGCCGGCCAGACGGACAACGAGCTGCCGGTGATCATGCTCCGCCACCGCGAGCAGGCGAAGCTGCGCGTCACCGTCGAGGGCCTGATCAAGACGATCGCGGCGGACGGCCGCATCCACACCACGTTCAACCAGACCGTCGCCGCCACCGGCCGCCTGTCGTCCACGGACCCGAACCTGCAGAACATTCCGGTCCGCACCGACGAGGGCCGGGCGATCCGCCGCGGCTTCGTCGTCGGCGAGGGTTTCGAGTCGCTGATGACGGCGGACTACAGCCAGATCGAACTGCGGGTGATGGCCCACCTCTCCGAGGACGCGGGCCTCATCGAGGCGTTCACCTCCGGCGAGGACCTGCACACCACGGCGGCCTCCCAGGTGTTTGGGGTGGAGCGCTCGGCGGTGGACGCGGAGATGCGCCGCAAGATCAAGGCGATGTCGTACGGCCTGGCGTACGGGCTGTCGGCCTTCGGCCTCTCCCAGCAGCTGAACATCGAGGCGGCCGAGGCCCGTGCCCTGATCGACGCCTACTTCGAGCGCTTCGGCGGGGTCCGGGACTATCTGCGCCGGGTGGTCGACGAGGCGCGGGCGACCGGCTACACGGCGACGCTGCTGGGCCGCCGCCGCTACCTGCCCGACCTGAACAGCGACAACCGCCAGCGCCGCGAGGCGGCGGAACGCATGGCCCTGAACGCGCCGATCCAGGGCACGGCGGCGGACATCGTCAAGATCGCCATGCTGAACGTGGACCGGGCGCTGCGCGAGGCCGGCCTCACCTCGCGGATGCTGCTCCAGGTCCACGACGAAATCGTCCTGGAGATCGCCCCGGGGGAGCGGGCGGCGGCGGAGGAACTCGTCCGCCGCGAGATGGCCGGCGCGGTCCGGCTCAGGGCACCCCTGGACGTCTCCGTGGGCGTGGGCCCGGACTGGGAGTCCGCGGCGCACTAACCCCGCCGCCCCGCCGCCCGGCGGAGGGGGCCTCGCGGCACCGGGTGCCCGGGGCCCTCCGCCCGGTCCGGTGTGCCGGTACGTGGCCTCGGCGCCGGGCTCGGCGCGGACCCTCCGCCCAGGCTTGGTGGGCGGCTCGGGGCGCCTCCGCCTCTCGCGGCGTCCTGCCCGGGGGCGGGCCCGGCTCGGATTCGGCGTGCTGCCCGGGGGCGCCTTCGTCCGGCTCGGCGCCTGCCCGTGACCTTTCCCTCGGCTGCCGCACGAGCTCCGCTCCCGGATCCCCGGTGGCGCCCGGGAGGCGGGTCCGGCGACGCTCGGGCAGCGAGCCCGGTGACGCCCCCGCCGCCGCAGACCCCGTCACTCACGTGGCCCCCGCAGAAACGCAGCCGCAACCCCCGCCCGACAGGATGCGGGCATGGGTATACGCATGCTCAACCACCGGCCGACGGTGTCCCGGGCAGACGGCGGTGCGGACCCCGCCGCACCGCCTGAGCCGGTCCCCGCCCTCGCGGCCGACGCAAGCACCGCCCGCATCCCCACCGACCTGGCGGCGACCCTGCGCCGCGCCGCGACCGCCCTCCGGCGCCGCCTCACCCCCCGCGAGCCCGGCCCCGGCGGCACGGCCCCTTGGCGGCTGTGGGCCGACGTGGCCCGCGGCTACCTCGCGCTCGTCCTCGCCCGGCTGCCCCGGAGACCCCGGCTGGCCCGCACGCCCCGGCGGTCCTCGAGGCGCGGCCTGACCGTCTTCGTCGTGCCCGCGACCCCCGTCAGCGACGGACCGGACGGACCGCCCGCGCACCGGCCCCGCCGGGACCGCCAGGATCCGCGGCCCGGCCACGGCGACCCCCGGGGACCCGAGCCGGACGCCACGCCCTGACGCCCAGGGCGTACAGCAGCAGCCCCGGCACCAGTCCGGCGCCCGCCCCGAAGCACAGCGTCGGCACCAGCTCCCACGGCTTGGCGGAGGTCCCGCCGAGGGCCCACTGCGCCGCGGCCCGCTGCGCCGCCCCGGCCACCGCGCACCCGCCGATCAGGGCCCCGGCCCGCCGGCGGTCCCGGGCCGACAGCCGCGCCACCCCCACCGCCTCCCCGGCCGGAGCCCGCCGCAGCGCGTACACCAGGAACCAGGCGATCCCGGCCGCGGCCACCACCGAGCCGCCGTACTGCAGGTACCAGTACAGGGGCGCGCCCGCCAGGAGGCTGCCCAGCACCGGGAACACCCGCATCCCCCACCGGTCGAGGTGCGTGAACGCGTCCCACACCACATGCGTCGACGCGCCCAGCGCCGCGGAGGCGTACCACCACGACACCGCCGACGGCCGCGGGCGCGCGCGGGGCGCCCCGCACCGCGTCAGCGCCGCCACCGGCCCCTGCCGGTGCCGCGGCAGCAGCCCCACCAGCGGCTCGCGCACCACCAGCCACAGCCCCACCAGCGCCCAGGCGATGAGCACATCCACGGTGAAGACCCCGGGGAAGGAGTGCGTGACGGTGCCGAACTCCATCGCGCCGGGCAGCACGCTCGCCGCGTAGTAGGTCATGTCGGGCGCGAAGGAACCCGCCACGAGCACCGCGGGCACCAGCCGCCCCCGCCCTGACCCGTCCCTGCGCACCGCCGGCAGTACGGCCGCCGCATGGCTCAGTGTGAACGGCAACGTGCCCCTCCCCGAGGACTCCGCCCGGGTCTGGAAGGCCCGGCTGATCACCGAAGTCCAGTATGCGGGAGGCGCGTCCGCGACGCTTCGGGCAACAGCACGTGGCCAACCGGTGAAAACCGGGCGCGAACGGGTCCCGGCGCAAAGGAAGTTGCCGTAGGGTCACCTGGATCGCTCTGTCCACCGCCGCGGTCGAAGAGGCGAACGGCCCACTCGACGGCGCGGACAGAACACCCGAAGTGCCCCACCAGGGCAACCAGTAGCACGAGTCAACCGTCACAACAGGGCGTACAGGCAGACACGGACGGACGCTCGGGCGTCCACGGGAGGAGTTCACTCCATGGCGGCGCATTTCGGCAGGAGGCTGCGCAAGGGAGCGGCGACCACCGCCGTGGCCGCGGCAGCGGTCGCGGCCCTGTCCGCATCCCAGGCCCCGGACGTCACGGCCGACGACCACGGCAGACAACCCACCGCCGGCGCCGTCCCCTCTCCCGACGTGAGCGCCGACGGCAGCGCGACCGGCAACTCGCCGTACTACACGGACCTGCCGCCGCTCAAGAGCCCGAGCCCGGCGCCCACCATCGGCACTCCGGTCTCCCGCGGTCCGGCCGAGTCCGGCATCCCCGCCACCGTCCTCGACGCCTACAAGAAGGCCGCGGACGAGCTGCGCGGCTCCAAGCCGGGCTGCAACCTGCCCTGGGAACTCCTCGCCGCCATCGGCAAGGTCGAGTCGGGTCAGGCCCGCGGCGGCCGCGTCGACGCCTCCGGCACCACCCTCTCGCCGATCCTCGGCCCGGTCCTCGACGGCAAGGGCTTCGCGCACATACGCGACACCGACCACGGCGCCTACGACGGCGACAGCACCTACGACCGCGCGGTCGGCCCCATGCAGTTCATCCCGTCCACCTGGGACTGGGCGGGCCGCGACGGCAACGGCGACGGCAAGAGGGACCCCAACAACGTCTACGACGCCGCCCTCGCCGCCGGGCACTACCTGTGCCGCAACGCCTGGGACCTGTCCGTCGACGCCGACGTCAAGCGCGCCATCCTCAGCTACAACCAGTCCCAGGACTATCTGCACACCGTTCTGACCTGGCTGGACTACTACCGCAAGGGCACCCACTCCGTCCCGGACGGCACGGGCACCCTGCCCTCGGGCCGCAGCGACGACACGCCCGGCGCCGGCTCCGGCCTGCCCACGCCGAAGCCGTCCCACTCCAACAGGAGCCACAAGCCCGGCAGGTCCGGCAAGCCCGGCAAGGGCAAGCCCGGCGAGCCGAGCGCTCCCGGCACGCCCCCGCCGTCCACGCCGGCACCGCCGTCCTCGCCCAACCCGCCGTCCGGCCCGTCCTCGCCGACCCCGTCACCCACGCCCACCGAGACGGTGGACCACCTGGCGGACGCGGGCACGGCGAAGCTCACCGCGATGGCCGGGCACGATTTCGCCCAGAAGATCGGCACACGCGCCGAGACCAAGGACGGCAAGGGCGTCGGCAAGGTCCGGATCCGCTTCACGATCAGCGGCGACACCGACACCGTCTTCACGGGCGGCGAGAAGGTCGCCACGGTCGTGACCGACAGCGCGGGCGTCGCCACCGCGCCCACGCTCCAGGCCGGGGAGACGACGGGCGGCTTCACCGTCCGCACCCTCGTCGTGGGCCGGACCGTCCACGGCGTCGACTACTCGGCCACCGTCACCCCGCGCGCCGCCGACACCCTCACCCGCACCGACGGCAATGCGTCGACCTGCACCCCGGGCGGCGAGTTCGCCGGACAGGTCCAGGTGAAGGCCACCTACAAGGGGGCCGTCGCGGACAAGGTCGCGGCGACCGCCACCCTGATCAAGTCGGCCGACGACCCCGCCGAGAACGACAAGGGCCCCTTCTTCAAGGATGCCGACGGCAACCCCGTCCGCTCCCTGAAGGACCTCCGGACCGACGGCGACGGGCTGCTCACGCTGCCGAAGCTGTACGCGGACGACACCACCGGCACCTTCCTGCTCCGCATCGAGACCACCGGCGGCGCCGCGCTGACGGTGGAGCTGAAGGTCGAGGCGGCGGACTCCTCGGCCGACCCGTCGCCCAGCCCTTCCACCAGCCCGTCCGCCAGCCCCTCCGCCTAGGACCGGCCCCGGACCTGAACACCGGCCAGGTTCCGGACACGCGGCACCGCGAGGGCGCCTCTCCGCCACCACGGCGGAGGGGCGCCCTCGCGCGTACGTAGGGCACGACGTGTTCTCCTCTCGCCCGCCGTCGCCAGGCTGCCGGCGCTGACGACGCATCAACTCAGGCGCGCCCGCTTGTCGGGCAGCCGGCCGGCTACGGCTCAGGCGCCGGAAGCGGAGCCGGGCCGACCGGGCGCCGGAGCCGGTCAGCGCCTGAGCCGGGCGTTGGTGTGCCGGGTGGGCTCCGCGCCCGCCGGGTCCTCGGGCCAGGGGTGCTTGGGATACCGTCCGCGCAGCTCGGCCCGCACCGACCGGTAGCCGTCCCGCCAGAACGAGGCGAGGTCGGCGGTGACCGCGGCGGGCCGTCCGGCGGGGGAGAGCAGATGCACCAGCACCGGCACCCCCGCGACGGCCGGCGACCTCTCCAGCCCGAACATCTCCTGCAGCTTCACCGCGAGCACGGGCTGCTCGGGGTCCGCGTAGTCGACCCTGATCCTGGACCCACTGGGTACGGTGATCCGCTCGGGGGCGAGCTCGTCCAGCCGGGCGGCCTCGCCGGACGCCCAGGGCAGCAGCCGGGCCAGCACCTGGCCGGCGTCGATCCGCGCCAGGTCCGCCCGCCGCCGGGCGCGGCCCAGTTCGGGCTCCAGCCACTCCGCCACGCGCGCGTGCAGCGCGTCGTCGCCCACGTCGGGCCAGGGCTCCCCGAGGTGCCGGTGCAGGAACGCCAGCCGCTGCCGCAGCGTGTCCGCCTCCGGCGACCACCGCAGCAGCCGCCACCCCTCCCGCCGGAGCCCGTCGAGCAGCGCCTCGCGCACGAGAGCGGGGGCCGGGTCCGCCAGAGGGCGCGCCTCCAGCTCGACCGCGCCCAGCCGCGTCACCCGGCGCGCGACGACGTCACCGTCGCCCCATCGGACCTCGTCCCGCTCCTCCAGCAACGCCCCGGCCGCACACCGCGCGACCTCCTCGTCCACCACGGCGGCGAGCCGCACGCGCGCGTGCGCCCGCCCCACCGGACGGTCGGCCACCGCCACCGCGGCCCAGGGCACGCCCCGCAGCGCGGAACCCTCCGCGATCTCGGCCCGCGTCCCGGACACCATCAGATACGACCCCGCGTCGAGCCGGGCGACCCGCTCGGGAAACGCGAGCGCGGCGACCAGCCCGGCGACGTACTCGTCCGTAGCCGGCTGCCCCCCGCTCGGAGCCCCGCCCCCGCCCGCCCCCGCGGCGCCGAACCGTCCACCGGCCGCTCCCGCCCCTGCCACCCCGGCCCGCCGCCCGGCAGCAACCTCCCGTCCCGCCCCGCCGCCCGGATCGACCCCCTGCCGTCCCGTGCCGCCACGCCGGTCCGTCACCTTCGGCCCCGTGCCGCCACGCCGGTCCGTCGCTTCCGGCCCCGTCGGGCCGTCCCGCTCCGTCTCCTCCCGTCCGGAGTCGCCGCGTCCGTCCGTCACCTCAAGTCCGGACCCGCCCGGCCGATCGACCCCCTGCCGTCCCGTGCCGCCACGCCGGTCCGTCACCTTCGGCCCCGTGCCGCCGCGCCGGTCCGTCGCTTCCGGCTCCGTTCCGCCGCGCCGGTCCGTCGCTTCCGGCTCCGTTCCGCCGCGCGGATCCGTCCCCCGGCGGCCGGAGCCGACCGGGTCGGTCCCCGCCTCGTCCCGCGCAGGGGCGTGGGGGACGTCCGTCAGGACGGCGCGCAGGCGCCGTACCTCCGCGCGCCAGCGCGCCGCGTAGGCGTCCCCGGGGCCGCCGCGCCGCGCGCCGCGCACCGCGGACGCGAGGTCGTCTCCGTACTCCCGGGGCGCCTCTTCGCCGAGCAGCGCGACCACCTCGGCGGCCCGCTCGGCACCGACCAGCGGCGCCGCGTCGAGCAGCGCCCGCCTCAGCCGCGGATGCACCCCGAGCCGCGCCAGCCGCACCCCCCGCTCCGTGGCCCTCCCGGCCGGGTCCACGGCCGCCACCGCCGTCAGCACCGACCGCGCCGCCGCCATCGCCCCGCCCGGGGGCGCGTCCAGCAGGGCGAGCCCGGACGCGTCCGGATCGCCCCAGCAGGCCGCCTGCAGGGCGAACGCCGTCAGGTCGGCCACCTTGATCTCCGGCGCCGGGAACCGCGGCAGCCTTACGTCCTCGGCCTCCGCCCAGCACCGGTACACCGTGCCCGGCGCCTCACGTCCGGCGCGCCCCGCCCGCTGCCGCCCAGCCGCCTGCGAGGCCCGTACGGTCGTCAGCGCGCTCAGCCCCCGCGCATGGTCCACCCGGGGCTCCCGGGCCAGCCCCGAGTCCACCACCACCCGCACCCCGGGCACCGTCAGCGAGGACTCGGCCACCGACGTCGCGAGGACGACCCGCCGCCGCTGCCCAGCGGCCAGCACCGCGTCCTGCACGGCCGCCGGCGCCCGGCCGTGCACTTGGAGCACCTCCACCCCGCCGAGATCCCCCAGCCGCCCGGCGACCCGCGCGATCTCGCCCACGCCCGGCAGGAAGCAGAGCACGTCCCCCGTCCGTTCGGCGAGCGCCCGCCGCACCACCGACGCCACGTGCGCGAGCAGCGCGGGGTCCACGCGCATCCCGTGCGGCGGCCGTACGGGACGCGGCGGCGGAGACCACACCACCTCCACCGGATACGCGGCACCCGCGGCCTCGACCACCGGCGCCCCGCCCAGCAGCCGCGCCCAGCCCTCCGCGTCGGTGGTCGCCGACGCGGCCACCAGCCGCAGCTCCGGGCGCAGCGTCTCCCGCACGTCCCACACGAAGGCCGCCACCGTGTCGGCGTCCAGATGCCGCTCGTGGCACTCGTCGAGCACGACGACGTCGACGCCGGCCAGCTCCGGATCCCGCTGCAGCCGTTGCAGCAGCACCCCGGTGGTGACGACCTCCACGCGCGCGTCGGGCCCGACGACGCGCTCGCCGCGCACGGTGTGGCCGACGCTCCCACCGGGCTTCTCGCCCAGCAGCCACGCCATCCGGCGCGCCGCCGCCCGCGCCGCGATCCGCCGCGGCTCGGCCACGACGACCCGCCGCGCGGGCCCCTCGCCCAGCAGCCCGGCCAGCGCGAGCGGCACCAGCGTCGTCTTGCCGGTGCCGGGCGGCGCGACGAGCACCGCGGTGCCGTGACCGTCGAGGGCGTCGTTCAGGGCGGGCAGCGCGCCGCGCACGGGCAGCGCGTCCAGGGCGTCGTAACGGATCACGTCCCCAGTGTCGTACGCCGGCCGAGCGGGGCGTCCCGCGCGTGCCCCGTGCCCGGCCGGCGGGGCCGTACGCGCGCGTGCCGCCCGTTCAGTCCCGCTGGCACACGAAGACGGCCGTCCCCGGGATCAGGCTGCCGCGCAGCGGGGACCAGCCGCCCCACTCCGAGGTGTTCCAGGCCGGCCACTCCGGCTCGACCAGGTCCACCAGGCGGAAGCCCGAGGACACGACGTCCCGGACCCGGTCGCCGAGGGTGCGGTGGTGCTCCACGTACACCGCGCGCCCGTCCTCGTCCTGCTCGACGTAGGGCGTGCGGTCGAAGTAGGAGCCGGACACGGAAAGCCCCTCCGGGCCGGGCTCGTCCGGGAAGGCCCACCGGATCGGATGGGTCACCGAGAAGACCAGACGGCCGCCCGGCCGCAGCACCCGGCGCACCTCGCGCAGCACCAGCCGCGGGTCGGCGACGAAGGGCAGCGCGCCGTACGCCGAGCACGCCAGGTCGAAGGAGGCGTCCGCGAACGGCAGCGCGGCCGCGTCGGCGCACACCAGGGGGAACGAGCCGCCGATGCGCAGCGCGTGCTGGAGCTGGCGGTGGGAGATGTCCAGGGCGATCGGGCGCGCTCCCTGCGCGGCCAGCCAGCGGGAGCACTGGGCCGCGCCGGCGCCGATCTCCAGGATCTCCTTGTTCTTCAGCTCCTCGGGCGGGCCGAGGAGCTCGGCCTCCACCTCGTCCAGGCCCTCGGGGCCCCACACGAAACGGTCGTCGCCCAGGAAGGTGCCGTGGTCGGTCTGGTACTCGTCCGCGTTCCGGTCCCACCAGCCCCGGTTGGCCCGGGCGCTCTCCGCCACATCGGCCTCGCGGCGGGTGGCCTCCGGTTCGAACGGTTCGGGCTCTTGGATGATCGGCTCCCTCGTCGTACTCTTCCGTCCAACCCGTCCGGGGGTGTCGCGACACGGTCGCCGTGGGACACGCGTGGCCTCGGGAGACAGGTTTTGTGCCGGGTATGCGGCGATCCGCCCCGGGTGTGCGCCTTCGCGCATTGACCCTGCCCGGCTGCCCCCGTATGCTACAAGTTGCGCTGCGGGCCTGCGCACCTCAGACGTAGCAGGCTGCGCTCGCATCTGTTGTATGTCCCCTCGGTTGTCGAGGCGCCACCGTTTTCTGCGTGGCGCTTCCTTGGCTGTCCGGCTTCTACAGAGCGAAACGGGCTCCCGGCGTAAGCAGTACCTACGACTCAATGTCCGTACCGGAGCCCTTTCCCACATGACGAGCAGCACCGAGACCACCGCCACCACCCCGCAGGTTGCGGTCAACGACATCGGTAACGAGGAAGCCTTCCTCGCCGCGATCGACGAGACGATCAAGTACTTCAACGACGGCGACATCGTCGACGGCGTCATCGTGAAGGTCGACCGGGACGAGGTCCTGCTCGACATCGGTTACAAGACCGAAGGTGTCATCCCGAGCCGCGAGCTCTCGATCAAGCACGACGTCGACCCCAACGAGGTCGTCGCCGTCGGTGACGAGATCGAAGCCCTTGTTCTCCAGAAGGAGGACAAGGAAGGCCGCCTGATCCTCTCGAAGAAGCGCGCCCAGTACGAGCGTGCCTGGGGCACCATCGAGAAGATCAAGGAAGAGGACGGCATCGTCACCGGTACCGTCATCGAGGTCGTCAAGGGTGGTCTCATCCTCGACATCGGCCTCCGCGGCTTCCTCCCCGCGTCTCTCGTCGAGATGCGCCGCGTCCGCGACCTCCAGCCCTACGTGGGCAAGGAGCTCGAGGCGAAGATCATCGAGCTGGACAAGAACCGCAACAACGTGGTCCTGTCCCGCCGTGCCTGGCTGGAGCAGACCCAGTCCGAGGTCCGCCAGACGTTCCTCACGACCCTCCAGAAGGGTCAGGTCCGCTCCGGTGTGGTCTCCTCGATCGTCAACTTCGGTGCCTTCGTGGACCTGGGTGGCGTCGACGGTCTGGTCCACGTCTCCGAGCTGTCCTGGAAGCACATCGACCACCCCTCCGAGGTCGTCGAGGTCGGCCAGGAGGTCACCGTCGAGGTCCTCGACGTCGACATGGACCGCGAGCGCGTCTCCCTGTCGCTGAAGGCGACCCAGGAAGACCCGTGGCAGCAGTTCGCCCGCACCCACCAGATCGGCCAGGTCGTGCCCGGCAAGGTCACGAAGCTGGTTCCGTTCGGTGCGTTCGTCCGCGTGGACGAGGGCATCGAGGGTCTGGTCCACATCTCCGAGCTGGCCGAGCGCCACGTGGAGATCCCGGAGCAGGTCGTCCAGGTCAACGACGAGATCTTCGTCAAGGTCATCGACATCGACCTCGAGCGCCGTCGCATCAGCCTCTCGCTGAAGCAGGCCAACGAGGCCTTCGGTGCCGAACCGGCGTCGGTCGAGTTCGACCCGACCCTGTACGGCATGGCCGCGTCCTACGACGACCAGGGCAACTACATCTACCCCGAGGGCTTCGACCCCGAGACCAACGACTGGCTCGAGGGCTACGAGAAGCAGCGCGAGGAGTGGGAGCGCCAGTACGCCGAGGCGCAGCACCGCTTCGAGCAGCACCAGCAGCAGGTCATCAAGTCCCGCGAGGCGGACGCCCAGGCCGCTGCCGAGGGTGGCGAGGCCGCCGCTCCGGCCGCGTCCGGCGGTTCGTACTCGTCCGAGGGCGGCGACAACTCCGGCGCCCTGGCGTCGGACGAGGCGCTGGCTGCCCTGCGCGAGAAGCTCGCCGGCGGCCAGAGCTGACGCTCGCCCAGGCGGTAGCTGAATAAGCGGCTGCGGCCCGCACCCCCGAGCCGGGGGTGCGGGCCGCAGCCGTTGCCGCGGTCGTGCGGCAAGAAGCCGTGAAAGGGAGCCTGTTGGGAATGCGGGCGCCCCGCACCACGTTGTTCCGGAGGAACACGAGGAGGAGCGGTCACAGTGCTTGATCCGCAGGGTTTGTACGCATGGGAACCGAAGGGCCTGGCCGTCGTCGACACGGCGCTCGCGCAGGAGTCGGCGGGACTCGTCATGCTCTACCACTTCGACGGATACATCGACGCGGGGGAGACCGGCGACCAGATCGTCGAACGCCTGCTTGACTCGATGCCCCACCAGCTCGTGGCCCGTTTCGACCACGACCGGCTCGTGGACTACCGCGCCCGCCGCCCGCTGCTGACCTTCCAGCGCGACCGCTGGACCGGCTACGAGGACCCCGCCATCGAGGTGCGCCTCGTCCAGGACGCCACGGGCGCGCCCTTCCTGCTGCTCTCCGGGCCCGAGCCGGACGTGGAGTGGGAACGCTTCGCGGCCGCCGTGCGCCAGATCGTGGAGCGGCTCGGCGTGCGCCTGTCGGTGAACTTCCACGGCATCCCGATGGGCGTGCCGCACACGCGGCCGGTGGGACTGACCCCGCACGGCAACCGCAGCGACCTCGTCCCGGGTCACCGCAGCCCCTTCGAGGAGGCCCAGGTGCCCGGCAGCGCCGAGGCGCTGGTGGAGTACCGCCTGATGGAGGCCGGGCACGACGTCCTCGGCGTCGCCGCGCACGTCCCGCACTACATCGCCCGGTCGCCGTACCCGGACGCGGCGCTGACCGTCCTGGAGGCCATCACCTCCGCCACCGGGCTGGTGCTGCCGGGCATCGCCCACGCCCTGCGCACCGAGGCCCACCGCACGCAGACGGAGATCGAGCGGCAGGTCCGGGAGGGCGACGAGGAGCTCACCGCCCTCGTCCAGGGCCTGGAGCACCAGTACGACGCGGCAGCGGGCGCCGAGACCCGGGGCAACATGCTCGCCGAACCCGCCGACATCCCCTCGGCGGAAGAGATCGGCCGCGAGTTCGAGCGCTTCCTGGCGGAGCGGGAGGGCGACGCCTGATCCGCTACGCTGCCGGATGACCGCCCCGCCCGTCCCCGCCGTCGCGGGGGCGTCCGGCGGGCCCGACCGGCGGTATCGGAGACGGCAAGTCGTCCCCGCCGCTGCGGGGGTTGTGAGGTGGAGGCGCGTTCATGTTGTCCGTGGGTCTGACCGGCGGCATCGGCGCCGGCAAGAGCGAGGTGTCCCGGCTGCTCGTGGAGTGCGGGGCCGTCCTGATCGACGCCGACCGCATCGCACGCGAGGTCGTCGCCCCGGGCACGCCCGGCCTCGCGGCGATCGTCCAGGCGTTCGGCCCTGAGGTGCTCGCCGAGGACGGCGGCCTGGACCGCCCCAGGCTGGGCTCCGTCGTCTTCGCCGACCCGGAGAAGCTCGCCGTCCTCAACGGGATCGTGCACCCCCTGGTGGGCGCCCGCTCCCGCGAACTGGAGACGGCGGCCGCCGAGGACGCCGTGGTGGTCCACGACGTCCCGCTCCTCGCGGAGAACGGCCTCGCGCCGCTGTACGACGTCGTGATCGTCGTCGACGCCGCTCCCGAGACCCAGCTCGACCGGCTCCTCCGGCTGCGCGGCATGACCGAGGAGGACGCCCGCGCGCGCATGGCCGCCCAGGCGACGCGCGAGAAGCGCCTGGAGGTCGCGGACATCGTCATCGACAACGACGTACCGCTGGAGCGGCTCCACCGCCGGGTGCGGGAGGTGTGGGCCGAACTCGAGCGCCGGGCCCGCGCGCCGCGAGGCGGACCCCGGGAATAGCGTGGCCGTCGCGGGGCGTTGAAGTCCTCCCGCGAGGGAAGGAATTTTCTGTGCCCGAGATCAGCGGTTCCAGCGGACCCTCACCGGAGACGCATGTCATCGACTTCCGTGCGGCCGAGCAACTGCTCGCCGCCCGGGACCCGCGGGGCGCGGTGAAGCTGCTCGACGGGGTCATCGCCGCCCACCCGGAGAACACGGCCGCCCGCCTGCTGCGTGCCCGTGCCTTCTTCGCGGCCGCCCAGCTTCGTCCGGCGGAGCTGGAGTTCACGGTCGTACTGGAGCGCGAGCCGGACAACGCCTTCGCCCACTTCGCGCTCGCCCGCACCTACGAGCGGCAGGGCCGCCCCGACCAGGCCAAGCGCCACTTCCGGCTGGCGGCCGCCCTCGACCCGAAGCCGCAGTACCTGCAGCGCGCCCAGTTCGACTCCTGAGCCGATCGGCGGCTCGAGCGGATCGGCGACTCAGCGGGCCGGCGCCTGAGCGGATCGGGGTCCGAGGACCGGTCGCCGTCGCCTTCCGCGTCCGTTCCCCCGCGAGCGCGGGTGTCACGGCGGCCAGTACGGCGGGACGTCGCGGCCCGGCTGGTAGTGCGGGCCCTGCCGGATGTGCCGGACGATCACCGCCAGATCGACCCCGACCACCAGCAGCAGCACTCCGCAGGCGGCCGCCCAGCCGGGCCTTCCGACCAGCGCGAACACGGTCGTACCGAAGGCCGCCCAGACCAGCCCCCACACACTCAGCCAGAACCGCGCCCGCAGGGCGCTGCGGGCGGTCCTCGGCTCACTGCCCGTACGCATCGCCGGTCACCACTCCTGCCTGCAACGTACTCCCCGGCGGCGAGTTCACCAACGGGGGAGCGCGCCGTGCCCGCCCGAGGGCGATGAGTTCGGCGGCGAGGACCGGTCCACCTCTGCGACAGCACGACGGACCGCGTCCCCCAGGAGACACCCATGCCCAGGAACACCGCTTCCCGTCGGCCGGCCGGCGCGGCGTCCGCCTCCGCGACGGCCACCGCACCGGACGGCGCCGCCCGGACCACGAGCGCCCGAGACCGCGTCGGCACCGCCTCCGGGGGCCGCCGCCTGGCCCGCGCCGCTCTGCGGGTGGTCCAGGTGCTGCTCGCACTCTTCTACGCGGGCGCAAGCGCGCTGCCCAAGCTGATCGCCCACCCGTCGGCCGTCGAGTCCTTCGACCGGATCGGCTGGGGCAGCACCGGGATGTACGTCATCGGGGCCCTGGAACTGGCCGGGGCCGTCGCGCTGCTGATCCCGGTGCTGCAGTCGGTCGCGGCGACGGCGCTGAGCGCGCTGATGGTGGGCGCGTTCGTGGTCCAGCTCACCGTCTTCGACGGGCAGTACGCGGCGACACCGCTCCTGCTCATCGTGCCGCTCGCCCTGATCGCCTGGGCACGGCGGAGCCACAACGCCGAGCTGCTGCGGCTGCTCCGACGCCGCGGGTGACGGTGGGGCCGCCGGCCGCGCGGCCATCGGGCCGCGATCCCGGGACACACCCGACCACCGGGCCGTGCCGCGACCCCGGACACACCGGCGGGCGCCGACCCGCGAGCCCGGCACGCACATGGTCACCGTCCTTCGGGGGACGGACCCTCCATGCCCCGCAGGCGCTCCAGTTCGCGGCGGTCGCGCTTGGTGGGGCGGCCCGTTCCACGGTCGCGGATGCCGATGGGGGCGACGGTCTCGCGCGGCGGAGGCGGCGGGGAGTCGTCGATGTAGCACTGGGCGGCCACCGGGGCGCCGACACGCTTGCGGATCAGCCGCGTCACGACCACGACCCGCTCGCGGCCCTCGTGCCGCAGGCGCACCTCGTCGCCGACGCGCACGGAGTGGGCGGGCTTCACTCGCTCACCGTTCACCCGCACGTGCCCGCCCCGGCAGGCCGTGGCGCCGACCGACCGGGTCTTGACCAGGCGCACGGCCCAGATCCAGCTGTCGATCCGCACGGTCTCACCGCTCGCCGGACCGGCCGCCTCGGCGGCCGCGACAGCGGCGGCGACCTTCGGGTCCACGGCCGGTGCGGGGGCAGCGGTCCGAGCCGGGCCGCCCGGGCCGGAGCCCTCCGTCCCGGCGGACCCCGGTCCCGGTCCGTTCCTGTCCTGGTCACCCTCGGAAGCCATGCATCCGACCTTAGCCGCCGAGGCCCCGGCGCCCCCGAGGATTTCGCCCCAGCCGCCACCGGGCCCGGCATCCGGCGTCCTCTTGCGCGAGACCGGCCACCCGTCCCGTCCCGGCGCCCGGGCGGCCCTACCGTGAAGACATGGACAGCAGCATCGCCGCCCTCGACCGGAGGATCGCCGGGTGCCGGGCCTGCCCGCGCCTGGTCGCCTGGCGCGAGGAGGTCGCCCGCACCAAGCGCGCCGCCTTCGCCGACTGGACGTACTGGGGCCGTCCGGTGCCGGGCTTCGGGCCGCCGGACGCCCGGCTGCTGATCGTCGGCCTCGCCCCCGCCGCGCACGGCGGCAACCGCACCGGCCGCATGTTCACCGGCGACCGCTCCGGCGACGTGCTCTACGAGGCGCTGTACGACGTGGGGCTCGCCTCGCAGCCCACCTCCGTCTCCGCCGACGACGGCCTGGAGCTCTACGGCGTGCGGGTCACCGCGCCCGTGCACTGCGCGCCGCCCGCCAACAAGCCCACGCCCGGTGAGCGGGACACCTGCCGGCCCTGGCTGGTGCGGGAACTGCTGCTGCTGCGGCCGACGCTGCGTGCCGTCGTCGTGCTCGGCGCCTTCGGCTGGCAGGCCGCGCTGCCCGCGTTCGCCGAGGCGGGCTGGACGGTGCCCCGCCCGCGGCCCGCCTTCGCCCACGGAGCGCGGATGCCGCTGGACGGGCTCACCCTCTTCGGCTGCTTCCACGTCAGCCAGCGCAACACCTTCACCGGCAGGCTCACCCCCGCGATGCTCCGGGACGTCCTGACCACGGCGGCGGACGCGGCGGGCCTCCCGCACCACCGACCGTGACGCGCCGGCCCGGGGCCACGGCTCCGGCACCCCGGCTACGACGTCCGGCACGAGGCCGGCCCGCCCTCAGGGCCGCCACACGTACCGGACGTCCGGCTCCCGCTCCTCGTTCCCGCTGCCGTCCGTGTACTCGGCGGCGACGAAGCCGTGACGCTCGTAGAAGCGCCGGGCGGGTCCGTTGACCTGGAAGGTCCAGAGGGTCAGGCCCCGCGGCCCGCGCTCCTTGGCCAGCGCGACGAAACGGTCGCCGACGCCGCGCCCCCGCCAGTCCGGGTCGAGGTAGAGCTGGGAGAGCTCGTCACCGGCGAGCACCATGACGCCCACGACCCTGCCGTCGTCGGCCGACTCGGCGACCCACGTCTCGTGCGACGGCACCACGACGTCGCGGAAGTAGGCGCGCACCGCGTCGTCGGAGTGCGCCCGGACGACCGTCGGCAGCGCGGTGGAGAAGGAACGCAGCCAGACATCGGCGGCGGGCGTGGCGTCCGCCGCGCCGGCCCGGCGCAGGACCACCGGCCCAGGCGCCGCCGTCATCCGCGTGCCTCCGGCCGAAGCGGACCGGGCACGGTGGGGCGCAGGATCATGAGGGCTCCTGGAAGGGGAGGCGGGGGATGCGGGGACGCACACAACTCCCCGATCATCCCGGCCCGCTGACGCGGCCGCACCCGGATATTCCGTGGAGGCGCCGGCGCCGTACCGCGTAGGCTCCGGGCACCTCGCCACGGCCCCGAAGGAGCCCTCGAACTTTCGAAACCCGGCCGTTCGCTTCCCTGCCCCCGCCCCCTGGAGCCGCACCCGTGCCCCGCCTCACGGACGAGACCTTCCTCGACACCACGGCCGACCGGCTCGCCGCCCTCCCCGGAGTCCGGGCCGTGGCCCTCGGCGGTTCCCGGGCCCAGGGCACGCACCGGCCGGACAGCGACTGGGACCTGGCCGTCTACTACCGCGGCCGCTTCGACCCCGCGGACCTGCGCGCCGTCGGCTGGGAGGGCGAGGTGTCCGAACTCGGCGGCTGGGGCGGCGGGGTGTTCAACGGCGGCGCCTGGCTGACGATCGACGGACGCCGCGTCGACGTGCACTACCGCGACCTCGACGTCGTCGCGCACGAGTGGGCGGAGGCGGAGCAGGGACGCTTCCGGGTGGAACCGCTGCTCTTCCATCTCGCCGGAATCCCCAGCTACCTGGTCGTCGCCGAACTCGCCGTCAACCAGGTGCTGAGGGGAGAGCTGAACCGCCCCACCGCCTATCCGCGGGCGCTGCGCCGGTCCGCGCCCGGGCACTGGTACGGCCTGGCCACCGCCACCCTCGGGTACGCCGAGGCGGGCCACGCGCCGCAGGGCTCCCTCACCCAGGTCGCGGGCGCGATCGCCCTCGCCGCGACCCAGACGGCCCACGCGGTGCTGGCCGCGCGGGGCGAGTGGACCACCAACGACAAGGGCCTCCTCGTACGCGCCGGACTGCGCGAGGTCGACGGACTCCTCGGCACACTGACGGCTGACCCCGCGGCACTGACCCGGGCGGTCACGGACGCCGGGGCGCTGCTCGGCCGCGCCGTACGGCGGGCGGCGGAACGGTCCTGAGCGGCACCGGCCGCGTCGGCCTTCCCGAGAACGCGCGACCCGGCCGGAACGTCACACGCCGGAAATACGGCCGTTCCCTCGCCTCCAAGAACGCGATCTAGCGTGGGCACCACACCTCGCACCACCCCTCGCACCGCACAGCGCAGCCCGGTCACCGTCGCCCGAAGGCACCAGCCACGCCCTCGTCCCGACGTACAGGAGCCCCGTGACGCGCCGCACCATCCGTGCCGCCACCCGCACCCGCCGTAGTGCCGCTGTCCGTAACGCCTCGGACCCGACCGGTCCCGCGCGCCCCCACCCGCACTCCGCCCTCCTCACCCTGCCGCCCTGGCTGGCCCACGCCCTGCGCGCCCAGCGCGGGCCCGTGCCCTGGAACGCCGTCACCCGCGGCGCCCTCGCCGCCGGACCGCTGCTGCTGCTCGCCCTGCACACCGGCCACACGGCCCTCGGCGTGGTCGCCGCCCTCGCCGCCATGCTCGCCGGGATCAACGACCGGCCCGGCAGCAGGCGCGCGTCCGTCGAGCGGCTCGGGGTGCCCGCGCTCGCCGGGGCGGCCGGCCTCGTCGTCGGGACCTACGGCGGCCGCCACCTGTCCGCCGTACCGCTGACCCTGCTGCTCACCCTCCTCGCACTGGGCGCCGGGAGCGTCAGCGCGGTCGGGCCCGTCGCCTCCGGGGCGGGCACGCAACTCCTCGTCGCCGCGGCCGTCGGCGCCGGAATGCCCCTGTCCGGGCCCGGATGGCTGAGGGCGCTCGCCTTCCTCGCGGGGGCCGGGTGGCTGCTCGCCCTGCGGCTGGCGCTGCCCACGCCGGGGGCCCTCGCCGGCGACTTCCGGTTCGACGGGGAACGGGCCGCCGTGGCCGCCGTGTACGACGCGGTCGCCGGTCTCCTCGACGCCGTCGGCGGCCCCCGTGCCACCGCCCGGCGTGCCGCGCTCACCGCCGCCCTCGATCACGCGCAGGACGCCCTGACCGGACCCCGGCTGCGGCGTCACACCGGTTCCGCGGCCGAGCGGCGCCTGCACGCCCGGTACGCCGCCGCGCTGCCCCTGGCCGAGGCCGCCACCGCGCTCGCCTGGGCCGGGGACACGAGCGCCGGACGCGCCTCGGCCGGACCGCGCCGCCTGGCCGCCGCCGTCCGCGCAAGCGGCACCGCCGGTCCGCTGCCGGCCCCCGACCGGTCCGCGCCCGGCCTGCGCGCCCTCGACGACGCCCTGCTGCGCGCCGCGGAGGCGTTCGACCGCGCGGAGGGCGGGGGAGACCTGCACACCCGGCGCCGCACCGCCCGCGACCTGCTGCGCACCGCGCTCGGCGCCGCCGGACGCGAGTACGGAGCCCGGGTCGCCCTCTGTTTCGGCGTGGCCGCCGCGGTCGCCCAGGCACTGCACCAGACCCGCTGGTACGGGCCGCACGCGCACGGGTACTGGCTGCCCGCCACCGCGGTCTTCCTGGTCAAGCCCGACCTCGGGCCGCTGCTCTCCCGTGTGCTGTGCCGGGCCGCGGGGACCGTCCTCGGCGCCCTGCTCTTCGCAGCCCTCGCCGCCGTGCTGCCGCGCCCGGAGGGGCTCGTCGCGCTCGTCGCCGTCTGCGGCGCCCTCCTGCCCGTCGCCACCCGGCACTTCGCCGCGCAGACCGCCGTCGCCACCGTGCTGGTCCTCGCCCTCGTCATGGCCGGCGGAGAACCGCAGGCCTCCGTCAGCCGGATCGGCGAGACGCTGCTGGCCTGCGCGATCGTGCTGATCGTGGGCCACGTTCCGCTGCCGGGCGGGCGCGGCGGGGCGGTACGCGCCCGGCTCGCCTCGGCCACCGACGCCGCGCACTCCTACCTCGCCCACGTCCTCGGCGAGTCCGGCGACCACGCCGCCCGCTGGACACTGCGCCGCGAGGCCTACCGCACCCTCGCCGAGGCCCGCGCGGCCGTCACCCTCGCCGCCGCCGAACTCCCGGCGCCGGCCCGGCACGCCGAGGGCTCGGACGACGTCGCCGCCACCCTCGAACACCTCGTCGACACCACCACCGCCTGTGCGGTGCACCTCGACCACTCGGGCAGCCTCACCCCCCGGCACACCGAACGCCTCACCGAACTCCTCGACGTCCTGGGAAGGGCCGGCGAGCACACCGGCCCACGAGCCGGGCGCGAGCCCCGGACGCCCCCGCCGGCCGAGGCCTTGGCCCGTACCGGCCTCCGCCCGTAGAGGCCGAGCGGCGCAGGCTGCCCATGGTGGAGATGGAGGCGGAGTACACCTTCGAGGGAGGCGACGGCAAGGCCACCCTCCTGGACCTGTTCCAGGGGCGCGACCAACTCGTCGTCCACCACTTCATGTTCGCGCCGGACTGGGACACGGGCTGCCGCGGATGCGCCGCCTTCCTCGACCAAATCGGGCATCTCACCCATCTTCACGCCCGGGGAACCTCGTTCGCGGCCGTGTCCCGGGCGCCGTACACCCGGCTGTTGCCGTTCAAGGCGCGGATGGGCTGGACGCTGCTTTGGTACTCGTCCGGCGACGGCGACCTCAACCGCGACTTCGAGGTCACCGTGGAGCGCGACGGCGAGCCGCTGGAGCGGCCGGGCCTCAGCTGCTTCCTGCGGGAGCGCGACCGCGTCTTCCACACCTACTCGACGTACGGGCGCGGCCTGGACGGCCTCGGCTCCACCGCCGGCCTGCTGGATCTGACCGCGCCGGGCCGCCGGGAGGGGTGGGAGAAGCCCACGGGGCGCGCCTCGGCCCTCGGCGCGCCCGCGGGCGGCGACCGGATCCGGTTCCACGACGAGTGCGAGTAGCCGGCGCGGGCGGAAAGGCCCGATGGACGCGAAGTGAACACCGGGTGGGCCGCCGCCGGACGGACACGAGATGTGCGCAGGTCGGAGCGTTGAGTGAGCGGATGGGCCGCAAGTGTGATCTTCTTCTCACGGATGGCGTTGAACGCGTGTCAACTGCGTCTCAGTACCGTTACTTCGCGGGGTGTTCACCCCATGCTTGGCGTTTAACTCTACGAGTACAGCGCTACATGGAGGTGCAGGGTGAACGGGCGAACGGTGCTCGAACGCTTTCCCGCCGGCGGGCCGCGCGGGTCGTGGCCGGCGGAGGAGTTCGCGCATGCGCGGCGTCTGGAGGGCCTGCCCGCCGAGGTCGTGATGGATCTCGCGACGGACACCTTCCTGGTGATCGTCCGCGCGGTCGACGGAGCCGGTGACGCGACGGCGTGACGGCGTGACGGATGCGGTCAGCCCGCCTCAGGGGCGGGCACCCTCCCCGTGAACTGCTCCGCCTGAAGCGCGTACAGCTCCGCGTAGAGGCCCCCGGTGGCCAGCAGTTCGTCGGGCGTGCCGGACTCCACCAGCCGCCCCTGGTCGAGGACGTGCACCACGTCGGCGTGGCGGACGGACGCCAGCCGGTGGGTGATGAGGACGACCGTCTGACCGCTGCCGGCCAGCCCCCGGATCCGCTCGAAGACCTCCAGCTCGGCGCGGGCGTCCAGCGCCGCCGTCGGCTCGTCGACGATGAGGATGCGGCCGCGCCGGTAGGCGGCCCGGGCGATGCCGAGCCGCTGCCACTGGCCACCGGACAGTTCGTGCCCGCCGCTGAAGTTGCGCGCCAGCAGGGTGTCCAGGCCCCGGGGCAGGTCCGCGACCACCTCCTCGGCGCCCGCGTCGGCGACCGCGCCCGTCACGCGCTCGTCGGTGAGGGGCGCCGACGAGCGGCCCACCGCGACGTTCACCCTCGCCGTGAACGGCCAGCGCTTGAAGTCCTGCGCCACCATCGCGACCCGCTCGGCGAGCTGGTGCCGGTCCGCGTCCGCCGCGTCGACTCCGTCCCACAGGATCCGCCCCCGGTCCGGGGTGTAGAGACCCGCGAGCAGCTTCACCAGGGTCGTCTTGCCGGAGCCGTTCTCCCCGACGAGCGCGACGATCCGGCCCGTGGGCACGGTGAGGGTGACGTCGTCCAGGGCCGGCCGGGACGCGTCGCCGGGGTAGCGGAAGGTGACGTTCTCGAACCGGATCTCCCGCGGGTTCTCCGGCAGGGGCCGCCCGCCGACCGGGATCGCCCGCTCGGCCGCCTCGGCGTACAGACGGTGCAGATCACCCACGAAGAGGGCCTCCTCGTGCAGCGAGTTGATCTCCAGCACCAGCGTGTCCAGGCTCGCCGAGCCGGTGCGGATCGCGATCACCGCCGTACCGGCCACCGACAGCGCCATCGCCCCGCTCAGCAGCAGCCCGCCCAGGGTCGCGTACGTCGCCACGGTCGCCAGTCCCGTCCAGGCCGCCGCGAACAGGCCCGTACGGGCCGCGAGCCGCGCCAGCCGGGCCTGTTCCGCCTCCGCGGTCTCCGACATCGCCCGGTAGTGGCGCAGCAGGAACGGGCCCACGCCGTGGACGCGGATCTCCGGGGCGGCAGCCGGCTCGGTGAGCAGGCCGCTGAGCAGATGTCCCGCGCGCGCGTGCTGGACCCAGGTGTGGAAGGACTCGTAGCGGCGCCGGGCGTTCGTCAGCGCGCTCCACGCGCTCGGCAGCGTCATGGTGGCCAGCAGCGGGAGCAGCGCGGGATGCAGGACCGTGAGGACGCCGGCCGCCGCGACCAGCGAGATCATCGCGTTCACCACCCGCGTGCCGTACATGATCATCCGGCGGGCCGAGGAGGCGCCGTACTGCGCGGTGTCCAGCAGCTTGTGGAAGGCGTGGTCCTCGATCGCGGCCAGCTCCACGGCTGCCGCCCGCTCCAGGTACAGCTCGGTCGCCACCCGCTCCACCTTGGGCTCCAGCCGGCCGGTCGCGTACGTCGACGCGGCCCGCAGCAGCGCGCCCACCAGCATCACCGCCGTCATGGTGACCAGCGCGGGCACGGTGCCGCGCAGCCGGTCCTCCAGGGGGCCGGCCGCGAGCACCCGGCCGAGCACGCTGTTCACCGCGAGCAGGCTCACCGCCTGCGCGGCGCCCCGGCCGGTCTCGGCGGCCAGCACGGTCCGCGCGGCGCGCCGGTCGGCCTGCCAGGCGAGCCGGAAGCTGGACGCGAGCAGGCCCGGCAGCCGGGTCACCATGCCGCGGAGGTTCAGCTCCAGGAAGGCGTCCCGGTGCTGGTTCCAGCCCATGTCGTAGCGCAGTGGGCCGCCGAAGAGCAGCCGTTCCGACTCCGAGACCTCGGGCCCCTCCGCCTCATCCCGTCGCCCCCGCCGCTTCCTCACCGTCGACCTCCCCCGATCGTGGACGGACGGCCACTATCGCGGGGCGGGAACCCCCAGGGCAGGGCGCGCGACGCGGCAGGAGAGGCGCGCGGGCGCACACCGCGCCGGACGCGGGGGCACACGCGCGACACACGGGGCTCGGTCTTGCGTACGTCCTACGCGCTGACCGGTCGTGACCACGCCGGAGTCGCCCCGAGCGCGCGGCACACCGCCAGGTACAGGGGGATCGGCGGGGTGTACGGAACCGTGTCGTCCGACCGGTGGACGAGCCCGGGAACCCGCGGTGTGTCGTGCAGGACCGCGCCGGTGGCGTAGTGCGCCGGGGCGGGCCACCGGAGCGCGTAGTCCGAGTCGGACGGCACGATCCACCACCAGTGCGCCTCATCGGCGTAGACGCATCCGACGCGCGGCAGGCGCGGCATCACCAGCGGCCCGAACCGGGCGGGCACCGCCACCGCGTCGCAGCCCAGCGGGGCGGTCATGCCGTCGGGCACCGTCAGCCGCGGCGGGGAGGCGGACCCGCCCGGCGCGGCCGGCCGGCGCACGCCGCGCCCCAGGCGCACCAGCGTCTCCAGGCTGAGCACCCCACCGGCGCCGGAGCCGACGCTCACAGCCATGCGGCCCCCGTCCCCTCACGTGCCTGCGTGTCGTCCTCGTCGTCCGGGCCGCGCGCGGGGCCCTGCTTGGGGCGGGCGCCCCAGCCCAGGTCGTCGCGCGGCGCGCCGGCGTCGCCCGGCCGGTCCGCCCGACGCGGCAGCTCCGCCCACACCACGAGCCCCGGACCGTGCTCCTGCGTGCCCCAGGCCCGGCACAGGGCGTCGACGAGGAGCAGTCCCCTCCCGTGCTCCTCCTCCGGACCCCGCTGGGACGGGTGCGGCTCGCTCGGCGCGCACCCCTGGTCGCGCACGGCTATGCGCACCAGATCGTCGCCGTCGTGCAGCTCGCAGACGATCCGGCTGCTCGCGGTGTGCACGACGGCGTTGGTGACCAGTTCGGAGATGACCAGAGCCGCCGTGTCGCAGGTGTCCTCGCACACCGACCATCCGGTCAGCCGGGCCCGCGTCAGATGTCGGGCCCGAGCGGGGGAACCCGGGTGCGCGGCCAGCTCGAAGCGGAACCGGCGCCGGGCGACGGTGCCGTCGGGGCCCGCTCCGGTGGCGGCACCGGGGCCGGAAGGGTCCGCGGCGGCGTCTGTTCCTAAGGGCGGGGACGGAATCACGCTTGCCACTATCTCCCCGGCGTGAACACTTGGCAAGTGTCACTATGAAAAGTGCAGAGTGCTGTGTGACGCGGTGAAAGGCCGTGGCACACTGCTCGCAACAGCACGTCGAGCGGCGCCAGTTGGGATCGCCGGGGATCCGCCGGATCTTCGAGGAGATCTTCGAATGGCGCCGTAGGGCTGTCAGGAAACTTTGTGGAGGTGGAGCGTGAGCGAACCGCGGTCCGCGCCTACCGTCGGGCAGGTCGTGCTCGGCCGGCGCCTGCTGGACCTGCGGGAACGCGCGGGGCTCAAACGCGAGGAGGCGGCCCGCATCCTCCGCGTCGCCCCCGCCACGGTCCGCCGCATGGAGACGGCCGAGGTCGGCCTCAAGATCCCGTACCTCCAACTGCTGCTCAAGGCCTACGGCATCGGCGACGACGAGGCCGAGGCCTTCGTCCAGCTGGCCGAGGACGCCAACAAGCCGGGCTGGTGGCAGCGGTTCCACGACATCCTGCCGGGCTGGTTCTCCATGTACGTCAGCCTGGAGGGCGCGGCGAGCCTCATCCGTTCCTACGAACCGCACTTCGTCCCCGGACTGCTGCAGACCGAGGACTACGCGCGCGCGGTCCTCACCTCGGGCGCCGTCGGCCAGACCCAGCCCGAGGACATCGAGCGCCACGTCGCGCTGCGCATGCAGCGCCAGGAACTGCTCACCCGTCCCGACGCGCCCAGGTTCTGGGCCGTCATGGACGAGACCGCGCTGCGCCGCCCGGCCGGCGGGCCGGAGGTGATGCGTGCTCAGATCGACAAGCTGCTCGAGGCCACGAAGCTGCCCAACGTGACCCTCCAGGTCGCCCCGTTCTCCTCGGGGCCCCACCCCGGCACGTACGGGCCCTTCGTGCTGTTCCGATTCGCCATGCCCGAACTGCCGGACATGGTCTACAGCGAGTACCTGACCGGCGCCGTCTACCTGGACGCCCGCCAGGAGGTGGCGGCCCACCTCGAGGTCATGGACCGCATGGCGGCGCACGCCGCCACAGCACATCGCACGAAGGAGATCCTCCGGGGTCTCCGCAAGGAGCTGTAATGGATCGCACCCTCTCCCCCTCCGCGCCGCGGATCCGCACCGAGCGGATCTACAACGGCATGCCTGCCCGTGAACTGGGCAGCGAGGGGTGGCACAAGCCGTGGAGCGGCGGCAACGGCGGCAACTGCCTGGAGGCGATGAAGCTGGCCGACGGCCGGATAGCCGTGCGTCAGTCCACCGACCCGGACGGTCCCGCCCTCATCTACACCTCCGACGAGATGACCGCCTTCATCCAGGGCGCCAAGGCGGGGGAGGCCGACTTCCTCCTGTCCTGACCGCCGCCCGGCCACCGGGGACGCCTCTTCTCCCGTCCCTCCTCACGCCCGACCGGTCGATTCCTGTTCCGGCACCGGCTTGACCACTTCCGGTACCGACTTGACCACGTTCACCCTCCTTCCCGACTTCCACGTCAACCACCACTTCAGACACTCACGGGGTGCCGCATGACCGCGCAGGACGCCGACCGCAACGACCTCGGGATCGACACCGGCAGGCCGCATCCCGCGCGAATGTACGACTGGTATCTCGGCGGCAAGGACAACTACCCCGTCGACGAGGCCATGGGGCGCCAGATGCTCGCCCTCGATCCGCGGGTGCCGGTGATGGCCAGGGTCAACCGCGCCTTCATGCACCGGGCCACGCGCTGGCTGGCCCAGCACGGCGTACGGCAGTTCCTGGACGTCGGCACCGGCATCCCCACCGAACCGAACCTGCACCAGGTCGCCCAGCGGATCGCGCCCGACGCCCGCGTCGTCTACTGCGACAACGACCCGATCGTGCTGGCCCACGCGGCGGCCCTGCTGCGCGGCACGCCCGAGGGCGTGACCGAGTACCTCCAGGCCGACGTGCGCGATCCCGCGGCCGTCGTCGAGGGCGCCAGGAAGGTGCTGGACCTCGGCCGGCCCGTGGCCCTGTCCCTCGTCGCCCTGCTCCACTTCGTCTCCGACGAGGACGGAGCCCACGAGCTGGTGAACCGGCTGCTCGCCGAACTCCCCTCCGGCAGCTACCTGATGATGACCCACGCGACCGCCGACTTCACCCCCGAGGAGTCGGCGGCCGCCACCGAGAAGCTCAAGGCGGCCGGCGTCACCCTGGCCCTGCGCTCCCGCGCGGAGTTCGCCCGCTTCTTCGACGGGCTGGAACTGGTCGAACCCGGCGTCGAGGTGGTCCACCGCTGGCACCCGGAACTGGGGGACCCGGTCCCGGGCCAGGACGACGGCGTCATCCCGGGCTACGGGGCGGTGGCACGCAAGCCCTGATCCGGGCAGGCGGGCGGCGCTTCGTCTAGACGGCCATCGGCCGGTCGTAGGGCCCGATCGGCGCCGGCAGCCGCGAACTGCCCGTCAGATAACGGTCGACGGCCGCCGCCACCGCCCGTCCCTCCGCGATCGCCCACACGATCAGCGACTGCCCGCGCGCCGCGTCCCCCGCCGCGAACACCCCGGAAACGTTCGTCGCGAAGTCGGACCCGCGGGCGATCGTCCCCCGAGGCATCAGCTCCAGCCCCAACTGATCGACGAGCCCGTCCTCCCGGTCGGGCCCGGAGAAGCCGAGCGCGAGCAGCACGAGGTCGGCCGGCAGCGTCCGCCCGGTGTCCGGCACCGGCTGCCGGGCGGCGTCCACCTCGACCAGGTGCAGCGACCGCACATGCCCGTCCGCGTCACCGGTGAAGCGGAGCGTCGACGCCGCGAACAACCGCGCGTCCGCATCCGCGGCCGGCGCCGTCCGCAGATCCCGAGCCTCCTCGTGCGCGGCCGACAGCCGGTAGATCTTCGGATACGTCGGCCACGGCTCGACGTCCTCGTCCCGCTCCCCGCCCGGCTGCGCGTAGATGTCCAGCTGGGTCACGGACGCGGCCCGCTCCCGCACCGCCGTGCCGAGGCAGTCCGCCCCGGTGTCACCGCCGCCCACGATGACGACATGGCTGCCCGCGGCGCACAACGGCGACCTCTCCAGATCCCCCTCGCACACCCGGTTGGCCAGCGGCAGATACTCCATCGCCTGATGTATCCCGGCCAACTCCCGCCCCGGTACGTCCAGTTCCCGCCACGCCGTGGCACCCGTGGCGATCACCACGGCGTCGTAGCGCCCCCGCAACTCGGCGGCCCCGACGTCCCGCCCGACCGCCGTCGACGTACGGAACCTCGTCCCCTCGGCCCGCATCTGCTCCACCCGCCGCTCCAGATGGTGCTTCTCCATCTTGAACTCGGGGATGCCGTACCGCATCAGCCCGCCGATCCGGTCGTCCTTCTCGTACACGGCGACGGTGTGCCCCGCACGGGTCAGTTGCTGGGCCGCGGCGAGCCCGGTCGGGCCCGACCCGATCACCGCGACCGTCCAACCGGACAGCCGCTCCGGCGGCCGCGGCCGGACGAACCCGTCCTCCCACGCCCGGTCGGCGATGGCGCACTCGACGTTCTTGATGGTCACCGCCGGCTGGTTGATGGCGAGCACGCACCCCGCCTCGCACGGCGCCGGACACAACCGGCCGGTGTACTCGGGAAAGTTGTTCGTCGCGTGCAGCCGGTCGCTCGCCGCCCGCCAGTCCTCGCGCGAGACGAGGTCGTTCCACTCCGGGATCAGATTGCCCAGCGGGCAGGCCTCGTGGCAGAACGGGATGCCGCAGTCCATGCAGCGGTCCGCCTGCTTGCTGATGATCGGCAGCAGCGCGCCCGGAACATAGACCTCGTCCCAGTCCCGGGTCCGCTCCTCCACCGGCCTGCGCGGCCACTCCTGGCGGGGCGTGCTCATGAAACCCTTGGGATCGGCCATGGCCGTCCCCCTTGCGTACGCGGACGACGCGCCGTGCGACTTCGGGCGGCACTCTTTCGGCCACGATACGTCCCCCCGGCCCGCATCGCAGAGGGGTGACAGCGCTTTCTCACAGGTGAGCGGCGGTGCGGGAGAGAGCTGTGCGCGGTGTGAGAGGGGGAGGGGGTGGAGCGGGAGAGGGGACGTGGGAGGGCGTGCGGTTGGTTCGGGGCCCGGCCGTCCTTCCGCTCCCGGTGCCGCTCTTGTCTCCCCCTCCCCCTGGCCCCCGCCCCCCACCCGCCCCCGCCTCAGCCGACCCCCGCCTCCGGCTCCCGCCACGCCCGCAGTACCGACTCCACCCCGGCCGCGATCCGCCGCCGCGCCTCGTGCCGCGCCACCCCTCCCATCAGCAGCCCGTCGTACGGCGTGTCCAGATGCCGTACGGACGCCACGACCGCCGAGATCACCGCACCCTCGGACAGCGCCCGCCCCGCCGCGCTGCGCCCGACCCGCCCGCTGCCGCGCAGCGAGGCGTGCTCGGCGATGCTCCGGGCCCGGTCGGCCGGGCAGCCGGGGAACAGCCGCCTGATCTCCGCCGCGAACGCGTCCGCGAACCTCACGTCCTCCGCCGCCCGCCGCCGTGCGTCCCGCGCCCGCCGTCGGCGGCGGGCCTCCGCGTCGGCCAGGCACCGTGCCTCGGCCCGGGCGAGTCCCGCCTCCTCGACGAGCACACCCTGCCGCTCGTAGCGCCCCTTGCGCCGGTTGAACCGGACCACCACCGCCGACAGCGCGCTCTCCTCCCGCGACCTGCGGGTGAGCGCGGTGTCGCCGCGCGGCAGGAACACCAGGTGCCCGAGGTCGGCGCAGTCCAGACAGCGGGGCGCACCCTCCTCGATCACCAGCAGCGACAGTGGCCCCCGGCGGCACTCGGCGCAGTGCTTGCGTCTGAGGGGCTGCACGACGAGGAGCCCGGAGCGGGCCAGAGGGGGCGGGGGAGCCGTCATGGCTGCTTCATTCCCGCCCACGGCCCCGGACCCACGCCGCCCCGCCCGGCCGAGCCCCCACGACCAGGTGAGCGCGGCCGTCCCGGCAGGCGTGGCGTCGGTGGGCGCGCGGCATCATGGGCCGTGTGCGACTCGAAGCGATCACCTGGGAACGGCTCGGCGATCTCCTGGCCGAGCGTCTGCTCGACCTGAAGCCGGCCGACGGCAGCCCGTGGCCGCGTGTCGCCGTCGACGGCGCGCCCGCCGCCCGCACGGGCGACCTGGCCGAGCGTGTCCGCGAAGCCCTCCGCCTCCGGGGCCGCTCCTCCCTCGTCGTGGCCGCCGGGGGTTTCCTGCGCCCCGCCTCCCTCCGCCTCGAATACGGCCACCGCGACGCGGAGTCCTACTACAGCGGCTGGTTCGACACCGGTGCCCTGTGGCGGGAAGTCTTCGGCCCGCTCGATCCCGGGGGCGACGGCCGTGTCCTGCCCGACCTGTGGGACCCGGTCGCCGACCGTGCCACCCGCAGTTCCTACGTCCACCTCCCGCCCGGCGGCGTGCTGTTGCTGCACGGCCCCTTTCTCCTGCGCCACTGGTTCCCCTTCGACCTCACCGTCCACGTCTCCCTCTCCCCGGGCGCCCTGCGCCGCCGTACGCCGGAGCCGGAGCAGTGGACGCTGCCCGCCTTCGAGCGCTACGAGGCCGAGACCGACCCTGCCGGTACGGCCGACGTCCTGGTGCGTGCCGACGACCCGCGCCATCCGGCCTGGAGCGGCTGAGGCTTCGGCAGGCGCCAGGCGGTCAGAGCCAGCCGTTGCGCCGGAAGCCGCGGTACAGCACCAGGCAGGCGACGGATATGACGCCGATGACGAGCGGATAGCCGAACCGCCAGTGCAGCTCCGGCATGTGGTCGAAGTTCATGCCGTAGACCCCGCAGACCATCGTCGGCACGGCGATCACCGCGGCCCAGGCCGTGATCTTCCGCATGTCCTCGTTCTGCGCGACCGTCACCTGAGCGAGGTGCGCCTGCAGGATCGAGTTGAGCAACTCGTCGAAGGAGGCGATCTGCTCCTTCGCCCGCATCAGGTGGTCGAGGACGTCCCGGAAGTACGCCTGTATCTCCAGGTCGACCACTCGTATCGGCCGGGTGGCCAGGTCCTCCACCGGGCGGGTGAGCGGGACCACCGCGCGCTTCAGCTCCAGCAGTTCACGCTTGAGCTGGTAGATCCGCCCGGGATCGACCCGGGCGCCGTTCTCCGCGAAGACGTCGGTCTCGACCTGGTCGATGTCCGCCTGGACCGAGTCGGTGACGGAGAGGTAGTCGTCGACCACGTGGTCCGCGATCGCGTGCAGCACCGCCGCCGGCCCCTTGGCGAGCTGCTGCGGCTCGGACTCCAGCTCCTCGCGCAGGGGGCCGAGCGAGCCGTGCCGGCCGTGCCGCACGGTGATCACGAAGTCCTGGCCGACGAACAGCATGATCTCGCCGGTGTCCACCACCTCGCTGGTCGCCGTCAGCTCCTCGTGCTCGACGTAGCAGACCGTCTTGAACACCGCGAACAGCATCTCGCCGTACCGCTCCAGCTTCGGGCGCTGGTGCGCCTCGACCGCGTCCTCGACAGCCAGCGGGTGCAGGTCGAAGAGTTCGGCGATGCCCGCGAACTCCTGGTCCGTCGGCTCGTGGAGCCCGAGCCACACGAAACCGTCACCGGCCTTGCGGACCCGCGCCACGGCCTCCACCACGTCGCCGGCCTCCGGAACGCGGGAGCCGTCCCGGTACATCACGCAGTTCACCACCGAGGAACCCAGCGGTGACCGGGCGGGGTGGCTCAGGTCGACCCGGAGGCGTCGCCGGGCGAGCCGTGCCACTCCGCGGAGGCCACCGACCTTGCCGAGGCCTGTGACCTTCCGCAGGTTCCCTGCCATGGACATCTGGATCTCCTCGTGTGGATCTCCTCGCGTCGCGCTGGTCGCGCCTTGGCCCGTCAGTCTGCCAGGCCGCCGGGAGCGGCGAGCAAGCCTGTGGAAAGGGGAGATTCCGCTTTGTTCCCGCCTGTGGACGGAGACGGCTCGGCCTTCGGCGCGCTCCCCGTTCCCCGCTCCCCGGCTGCCGGTGTCATCCCGCAGTCGGCGGCCTCCCTCCCACGCGCGCCACCGCCCGGGCACCCGCCCTGCACCCCTCCGCCGCCGCGGCCTCCGGCCCGGCGCCCGTGAGCAGCGTGGCGAGGAACGCTCCGGTGAAGGCGTCGCCGGCGCCCGTGGTGTCGTGCGGGGTCGCGGGCACGGCGGGGACCCGGGCGCACACGGCCCCCGCGCGGGCCACGACGGCTCCGTCGGCGCCCTGTTTGGCGACCACCAGCGGGACACGGCGGCTCAGTTCGGCCGCCGCCTCGGCCGGATCGGGCACACCCGTCAGCAGACACGCCTCGTCCCGGCTGGGCAGCAGCACGTCGACCTCTCCGGCCAGCGCCAGGAACCGCTCCACGCCCAGACCGGCGAGGAAACCGGCCGACGCCGGGTCCAGGCTCACCGGCACCCCGCGCGCCCGGGCCGACGCGACGAGCAGCGGCACCAGCGCCCGGCCCGGCTCGGAGAACAGCAGGTAGCCCGACAGATGGAGCCGCGCGACCCCGTCCAGCCAGGTGTCCGACCAGTCCGCCGCCGCCAGCCGCAGGGACGCTCCGCTGTCGGTGAGGAACGTGCGCTCCGCCGCGGCCCTCGCGTCGACGAGGCAGATCACCGTGCCGGTCGGCGCCTCCGGATCGACCAGGAGCCGGGGACGCACCCCCGAGGCGATCAGCTCCCGCTCGTGCCAGGCGGCCGCGTCCGCGCCCACCCGCCCGACCAGCCGGACGTCCCGGCACCCCCAGTGGGCCGCCCAGCAGGCCACGTTGGCGCCCGCGCCGCCCGGCACCATCCGGATCGCCGCGGCCGTGTCGGTACCGGAAGCCAGCGGCCCCCGGTAGCGCGCGATGACGTCGGTGACGACGTCCCCGACGACCAGCAGTGCTCCTCCGTCAGCGCGCGCCGTGTCCCTCGGGCCCGCCGTCACACCCTGGTCCAGGCCGCCGCGATCCGCGCGGCCAGCCGTACGTTGCCGCGCACGGCCGCCAGGTTGGCGCGCAGCGAGGCGCCGTCCGTGTGCCGCACCAGGTAGTCGAGCAGGAACGGTGTCACCGCCTGCCCGGTGATGCCCTCCTCCCCGCACGCGCGCAGCGCGTCGGCGAGCACGCGCGCGTGCAGCCCCGGATCGAGCTGCTCGTCCTCCGGCACGGGATGGGCGACGATCAGCGCCGAATCCGGCCCACCGAGCGTGTCCTGCGCCCGGATGACCTCGGCCACCTCCTCGGGCGTCCGCAGCGTCCAGTCCACGGGATGTCCCGAGTCGGAGAGGTAGAAGCCGGGGAAGCGTTCCGTGCCGTACCCGGCGACGGCGACCCCCAGCGTCTCCAGCCGCTGAAGCGTCGCCGGCACGTCCAGGATCGACTTCACCCCGGCGCACACGACGGCGATCCGGGTGCGGGCCAGCAGGCCCAGGTCGGCGGACTCGTCCTGCGTGACCGTCCACTCCCGGTGCACACCACCGAGTCCACCCGTGGCGAACACGCGGACGCCCGCCAGGGCCGCGAGCATCGCGGTCGCCGACACCGTGGTCGCCCCGCTCGCCCGAGCCGCCACGGCGAGCGGCAGGTCCCGGTGACCCAGCTTGCGGATCCCCTCCTCGTTCGCGACCCGCTCCAACTGCTCCTTGTTCAGCCCGACGTGCGGCTGACCGTCCAGCACCGCGATCGTCGCGGGAACGGCGCCCTCCAGCCGCACCACCTGCTCGAGTTCCCGCGCCACCTGGAGATTGCGGGGGCGCGGCAGCCCATGAGCGATGATCGTGGACTCCAGGGCCACCACCGGGCGGCGCGCGGCGAGCGCCTCCCGCACCTCTTCGGACACCACCAGCACGCGCCTGCCTCCCGTCTGTCGGTCTTCCCTCATCCCTGGCGGGCGCCGCGCCCGGTCAAACCCTTGCGGCCGGGGACGCCCGACACCAGCCTGGTGGCATGACCGACAACACGACACGTCTCGACCACGTCGTCCTCTGGGTCCGCGACCCCGCCGCCGCGGCCGGCTTCTACGAAAGAGCGGTCGGCCTGGAGCCGCTGAGGCTCGCCGAGTTCGCGGAGGGCACGGTGTCCTTCCCCTCGGTGCGCGTCAACGACGAGACGATCCTCGATCTCGCACCGCTGGGCCTGGCACCGCGGATGGACGTGCTGCCCGGCGCGTCCGGCAGCGCCGGTCATCCCGTCAACCACGTCTGCCTGTCCCTCCCGGCCGCCGGCTTCGACGTGCTGCGCGCCCGCCTCCAGGAGCACGCCGTCCCCGTCTCGAAGCTCTCCTACGACTCCTACGGCGCCCGGGGAGAGGCCCGGCGCAGCTTCTACTTCCGCGACCTGGACGGCAACATCCTCGAGGCCCGGCACTACGACTGAACCCGCGGGTCCCCGGGGGACGGGGCCCGGCTCAGAACAGCGGCTCGGGGAGCACGCCCTCCAGCGCGAGCAGCCTGCGCTTGGTCTCCAGGCCGCCGCCGAATCCGCCGATGCCCCCGTCGCTCTCGACGACCCGGTGGCACGGCACCACGACCGGCAGCGGATTGGCCCCCATCGCCATGCCCACCGCCTGGGCGGCGCCGGGCTGTCCTACCCGGCCGGCCAGATCGCCGTACCCGACGACCGTGCCGAACGGGACGTCGGAGGCCAGGACGCGCAGCACCTGACGGTTGAAGCCCGTGACGAGGGACCAGTCCAGCGGCAGTTCGAAGTCGTGCCGCTCACCCGCGAAGTACGCCTCCACCTGGCGTATCGCCTCCGCGAGCAGCGGGGAGCCGGGCGCCTCGACGGGCTCGGTGCCCAGCCGGGACGCCAGCCCGGCGAGGGCCTCGTCGCGCACCGCGTCGCCGGCGTGGAACACGACGGTGACCAGGCCCTCGCCGGTCGCCGCCAGCAGCAGGGGTCCGATACCGGTGCCGACGACGGCCCACACGACCTGCTGCTCGTACTGCCCGTGGCTGTCCATGCGACCACCGTACGGCCGGCCACTGACAACGCCCGGGCCCGCGGCCGCCCCGGACGGACGGGCGGGCCCCGGCGGTCCGGCTCAGGGCCGGTTCAGCGCGTCACGCACCACGTCCGGCTTGTCGGTGATGATCCCGTCGACCCCGTAACCGGCCACCGTCCGGGCACGGGTCGCGTCGTCGACGGTCCAGGCGAAGACCCGCAGCCGCCTGCCGTGCGGCCCCGTGAACGCGTGGACGGCCGTGACGTAACCGGCGGAGAGCGTGCCGTGAGAGGGGTTGATCAGGTCCGCGAAGCCCGCGTACCGGGGCAGGTCCCCCGGCTCCGGCCGGCCGAGGAAGCCGGTGGTGACGCCCGGCTTCAGGTCGTGCACGATCCGCAGACTGCCGGCGCTGAAGCTCTGCACGATGAGCCGCCCGTCCAGGTGCCGGCGGTCCAGCCAGCCCTCGTTGCCGAGGAGCTTGAGGATCTGCCGCTCGATGCCCGGATACAGTTCCGGGTTCTTGATCTCCAGGAGCAGCCTCTGGTGGTTGCGCTCCACCCGGCGCATGTACTGCGCGAGGGTCGGCACGCGGGTGCGCGCGTACGCGCGGCCGAACCAGCTCCCCGCGTCCAGGCGTGCGATCTCGGCGGCGGTGAAGTCCTTCACCTTCCACGGCGCACGGCCCGGGAAGACCTGCTCGACGTCGGTGGTCCGCCGCAGGCTGTCGTCGTGGACGACGACGAGGACGCCGTCCTTGGTGCGCTGCACGTCGTTCTCGACCCAGGGGATGCCGAGCGCGGCTGCCCTGTCGACGGCGGGCAGGGTGTTCTCGGGTGCGTAGGCGGAGGCGCCCCGGTGGGCGACGACCTGAGGTCGGGTGTGGGCCGCGGCGGCCCGGGCGGAGGTGGGGGACAGCAGCGTGGCCCCCAGAATCGCGGTGATGGTGGCGGCAACTGCACGCGCGCGCATGCGGTCTCCTCGCGTCGGCCGATTACTGACAGCATCAGACTGACAGCAGAGCGTCAACGTCGAGGGGGTGCAGGATGGCCACGGATTGAATGGAGTTGCCCAACTCCGCTCACCGGTGCCGCACAACTGCGGCAAGGCCGTGTTTCTTTGCCGGAAAATCGTTCGACCATTCCGGTGGGGGTCATACTCTCTGCGTCAACCCTGGCCGCCCCGGCGGCACTGGGACGAGGGAACGCATCAGGGCATTCCGGGACGCAAGAGGGTGAAGGGCAGCCGCGCATGCACGGCACGGTCGACGGATTCAGCTACGGGCTCGTCACCCCGCTGGTGGCCTTTCTCATGGCCTGCCTCGGTGGGGCGCTCGGCCTGCGCTGCACCACCCGTGCCCTCCTCGTCGCCCACTCCTGGCGCCCCGGCTGGCTCGCCCTCGCCTCGGCCGCGATCGGCTCCGGCATATGGACCTGCCACTTCGTCGCGATGATGGGGTTCACGGTCCGGGAGGCGCCGATCCACTACAACAAGCCGATGACGTACGCGAGCCTGGCCGTCGCCATCCTCATGGTGGGCGTCGGCGTCTTCATGGTCGGCTACCGGGGAGCGACCGGCTCCGCCCTGTTCACCGGCGGCACGATCACCGGGTTGGGCGTCGCCTCCATGCACTACATGGGCATGGCCGGGATGCGTCTGGACGGCACGTTCGTGTACAACACGTTCACCGTCACCGCCTCCGTCGTCATAGCCGTCGTCGCCGCGACCGCCGCCCTCTGGGCGGCCGGACGGGTCCGAGGGGTCCTGTGGAGCGTGGGCGCGAGCCTCGTCATGGGGCTCGCCGTCTGCGGCATGCACTACATGGGCATGGCCGCCCTCAGCGTGCACCTGCACACCGTGGACGGCGCGTCCACGGCCGGGGACTCGCCGGCGGCGCTGCTCGCACCCATGCTGGTCGGCCCGCTCGCCTTCCTGCTGCTCGCCGGGGTCGTCGTCCTGTTCGACCCGCTCGTGGTCACGGGTTCGCCCGACTGGACCCCCGTCGAGCACAAGCCCGGCATCCCGGCCCGCGAACTCCTGCCGCAGCCGGACCGGCACACCGCGGCCCGCATCCGCCGGAGCCCGGTTCACCGAGGCTCCCGCACCCCGCAGAACCGCTGATCCGAGCCCGTTGTCAGTGGGGGGTCGTACGGTTGATGACATGCGGCCCGTTTCCCAGATCGAACGCACGGTGGCGCCCTTCGAGGTCGTCAGCCCCTATCAGCCCGGCGGCGACCAGCCGCAGGCGATCGCCGAGCTCGCCCGGCGCATCGAGGCAGGAGAGAAGGACGTCGTCCTGCTCGGCGCCACCGGCACCGGCAAGTCCGCCACCACCGCGTGGATGATCGAGAAGCTCCAGCGCCCCACGCTCGTGATGGCACCGAACAAGACCCTGGCCGCCCAGCTGGCGAACGAGTTCCGCGAGCTGCTCCCCAACAACGCCGTCGAATACTTCGTCTCGTACTACGACTACTACCAGCCCGAGGCGTACGTCCCGCAGTCCGACACCTACATCGAGAAGGACTCCTCGATCAACGAGGAGGTCGAGCGCCTGCGGCACTCCGCGACCAACTCGCTGCTCACCCGGCGAGACGTCGTCGTGGTCGCCTCCGTCTCCTGCATCTACGGCCTCGGCACCCCGCAGGAGTACGTCGACCGCATGGTCCCCCTCAGAGTCGGCGACGAGATCGACCGGGACCAGCTGCTGCGCCGCTTCGTGGACATCCAGTACACGCGCAACGACATGGCCTTCACCCGCGGCACCTTCCGGGTGCGCGGCGACACCATCGAGATCTTCCCGGTCTACGAGGAGCTGGCCGTCCGCATCGAGATGTTCGGCGACGAGATCGAGGCGCTGTCCACCCTGCATCCGCTCACCGGCGAGATCATCAGCGACGACCAGCAGCTCTACGTCTTCCCGGCCTCGCACTACATCGCCGGACCCGAGCGCATGGAGCGGGCCGTCAACGGCATCGAGAAGGAGCTGGGGGAGCGCCTGACCGAGCTGGAGAAGCAGGGCAAGCTCCTGGAGGCCCAGCGCCTGCGGATGCGCACGACCTACGACATCGAGATGCTCCGCCAGATCGGCACCTGCTCCGGCGTGGAGAACTACTCGATGCATTTCGACGACCGCGCGCCCGGCAGCCCGCCGAACACCCTGCTCGACTACTTCCCCGACGACTTCCTGCTCGTCATCGACGAGTCCCACGTCACCGTGCCCCAGATCGGCGCGATGTACGAGGGCGACGCCTCCCGCAAGCGCACCCTCGTCGATCACGGCTTCCGGCTCCCCTCCGCCCTGGACAACCGGCCGCTGAAGTGGGAGGAGTTCCAGGAGCGCATCGGGCAGACGGTGTACCTCTCGGCGACCCCCGGGCAGTACGAGCTGTCGCGTTCGGACGGTCAGGTCGAGCAGATCATCCGCCCCACCGGCCTCGTCGACCCCGAGGTCGTGGTCAAGCCCACCGAGGGCCAGATCGACGACCTGGTGCACGAGATCCGTGTCCGTGTGGAGAAGGACGAGCGCGTCCTGGTCACCACGCTCACCAAGAAGATGGCCGAGGACCTCACGGACTACTTCCTGGAGCTCGGCATCCAGGTGCGCTACCTGCACAGCGACGTCGACACCCTGCGCCGTGTCGAACTGCTGCGGGAGCTGCGCTCGGGCGAGTTCGACGTCCTGGTCGGCATCAACCTGCTGCGCGAGGGCCTCGACCTGCCCGAGGTGTCCCTGGTGGCGATCCTCGACGCGGACAAGGAGGGCTTCCTGCGCTCCGGGACCTCGCTCATCCAGACCATCGGCCGCGCGGCGCGCAACGTCTCCGGTCAGGTCCACATGTACGCCGACAAGATCACCCCGGCGATGGAGAAGGCCATCGACGAGACCAACCGCCGCCGGGAGAAGCAGGTCGCCTACAACAAGGCGCGCGGCATCGACCCGCAGCCGCTGCGCAAGAAGATCAACGACATCGTCGCCCAGATCGCCCGCGAGGAGATCGACACCGAGCAGCTGCTCGGCTCCGGCTACCGCCAGGCCAAGGACGGCAAGGGCACCAAGACCCCCGTGCCGGCCCTCGGCGACAAGGCGGCCAAGGGCGCGAAGACCGCCAAGACCGCCAAGGGCAAGGTCAAGGAGACGGTCCCGACCGACCGTCCCGCGGCCCAGCTCGCCGAGCAGATCGAGGAGATGACGGAGCGGATGCGGGCCGCGGCGGCCGACCTCCAGTTCGAGGTGGCGGCCCGGCTGCGCGACGAGGTCGCGGAGATGAAGAAGGAACTGCGCCAGATGCGGGAAGCGGGCCTGGCCTGACCTTCGTTCGCGGGACCCGGTCCGGTGGAGCCGGTCCGGGCCCCTCGTATGCACTGTGTTGCAAGACCGCCACAATCCGCGGACCGGTGTGCGGCGTTGTCAGCGCCTCTGCGTAGGGTTCGGATCAACCGCGGACACCGCGGCAACAGGGGAGTAGTCCGAGAGGGGAAGCAGCCGTGACCGTGAACTTGACCAAGGGTCAGGCCATCAGTCTGCAGAAGAACGACGGGGGCAGCCTGGCCGCGGTCCGTATGGGTCTCGGCTGGCAGGCGGCACCGCGCCGCGGTCTGTTCGGTTCGCGTACGCGCGAGATCGACCTCGACGCCTCGGCCGTGCTGTTCGCCGACAAGCAGCCGGTCGACGTGGTGTTCTTCCGTCACCTGGTGAGCGACGACGGCTCGGTGCGCCACACGGGCGACAACCTCGTCGGCGGCGCGGGCCAGGGCGGCGACGACGAGGCCATCCTCGTCGACCTGCAGCGCGTCCCGGTCCACATCGACCGGATCGTCTTCACCGTCAACTCCTTCACCGGCCAGACCTTCCAGGAGGTGCAGAACGCCTTCTGCCGGCTGGTCGACGAGAGCAACGGCCAGGAGCTCGCCCGCTACACCCTCGCCGGCGGCGGCGACTACACCGCCCAGATCATGGCGATGGTGCACCGCTCGGGCGCGGGCTGGACGATGACGGCCCTCGGTGTCCCCGCCAACGGCCGCACCTTCCAGGACCTCATGCCGGCCATCCTGCCGCACCTGTAGGGCGACGCTCCGGCGGGCGGCACACGACACGGCGACACAGGGGGACGAGGGCGATGACGGCCGAGCTGGTGCGGGGGCAGAACCACCCGCTCTCCGAGGTCCGCCTCGAGATCCGGATCTCGGCCGGCACGCCGATCGTGGCCGCGGCCACGATCGGCGACGACCGGGGCACCGTGCGGGGGACCGAGTGGGTGGCCCACCCCGGCGCCCCCGTCCTGCCCGGAGTGGAGGTGCCCCGGCAGGCGGCCGCCGACCACCGGCTCGCCGTCGACCTGGGCGCCGTGCCGCAGGCCGCGCACCGCGTCAGCGTGCTGCTCGCACTGCCCACCACGGGCGCGGGACCCGCCTGCTTCTCCGCCGTCGCCGCGCCCTTCGTCGCGGTCACCGGCCTCGACGGCACCGAACTCGTCAGCTACACGATCACCGATCTGGACGCCGAGTCGGCCGTGGTCGCCCTGGAGCTCTACCGCCGGCAGGGCTCCTGGAAGGTGCGCGCCATCGGCCAGGGGTACGCCGGCGGCCTCACCGCACTCCTCACCGACCAGGGGCTGTCCGAGGCCGGCCGGCTGGCGGCCGCCGTCGACGAGACGGTGGCCCGGGGCCTGGCCCGGTCGGTCGCGGCCCCGCCGCAGCGCACGGCGGAGGGCGACCGCTCGCGGCACACTCCCGCCCCCGCCCTCGGCCCGGACCCCGGCGCCACCGCGGCGGCGCCGGGCGCCACCGGCCACGTGCCCTCCCAGCCCACTTCCCCGCACGCCGGACAGACCTCCGGCGCCCCAGGACAGCCGGCACCGCGGCCGCCGTACCCGGACCACGCGGCGTCGGAGCCGTCTCCGGAAGGATCCGGCGCCTCGCCTTCCGCGGCCCCCCAGCCGCCGGCGTCCACGGGCGGCCCCATCGACTACAGCCATCCCCGCAGGCGCCCCGCGGCTCCGCCGCCGCCCCCGCCGACCGCGCCCCCGGCCCAGCCCGGGCAGCCGGCGCAGCCCGTCGCGGGCGACGCGACCGGATGGTCCATGGACGAGCGGCTCTACAACCAGGTCTGGGGCATGTTCGAGGACCTGGCCCGTACCACCGCCGCCTACCGCAGCGCCGTCGACTTCGCCGACTCGCGCCGGGAGAAGGAGCTGGACCAGGTCCTCTCCGATCCGCGCGGCCGCATCGGCGGACAGGGCGACGCCGCGCGGGAGGCGGCGCGTGCCAAGCACGCCCAGCTCGTCGACCGGGCCAGAGAGGCCCTCGACCGGGACCTCGCGCAGCTGACCGCCGAGTCCGAGGTCGTCGAACCCGCGCTGCCGGCCGCGTACGCGCGCTGGGACAACCCGGTCTGGCACGGATACCGCGTGCCGATGGAGAACCCGATGGCCGTGCGTCTGGGCGACCTCCACCTGCCGGAGAGCCCGTCCCTGCGCATCCCCATGCTGGTCCGCCTGCCGCTGGAACGCGGTCTGTGGATCGACAGCGGCCGCTCCGCGTCCTCCGACGACTTCGGCACCGACGAGGACGCGCTGCGCCGCCTCGCCATGGACACGGCCGTGGCCCATGCGGCCCGGCTGCTCGCCGTCCATCCGCCGGGGGAGTTCGGGGTGCACGTCGTCGACCCGGCCGGGGCGGGAGCGCAGTCGCTCCTCCCGCTGGTGCGGGCGGGCGTCCTGGCGAGCCCTCCCGCGAACGGCGCCGCCGGTGTCGCCGACGTCCTGAGCCGGCTCACCCAGCGCGTCGACCTGGTCCAGATGGCCGTGCGCGGCGGGGCTCCGGACGCGCTGCCGCCCGGCTTCGACACCTCCGATCAGCTGCTGATCGTGCACGACTTCCCGCACGGGTTCGACGACCGGGCGGTGACCCGGCTGCGCTACCTGGCGGACGAGGGACCGACCGTGGGCGTGCATCTGATGATGGTCGCCGACCGTGAGGACGCGGCCTCCTACGGTCCGTTGCTCGATCCTCTGTGGCGCGCGCTGCTGCGGCTCACACCTGTCCCCGACGACCACCTCGCCGACCCCTGGGTCGGGCACGCCTGGACCTACGAGCCGCCGCTGGTACCGCCCGGCAGCCAGGTGCTCCACCAAGTACTCGCGCAGGTCGCGGCGGGCCGCCGCGACTGGAACCGCTGACCGCGCCGACCGTGCCGCCGACTGCGGACGGCGCGCGCACCAAGGAAACGTAAAGATCTCTGACCAGGCTTTTTGGTCTTTTCTTTGCCTTGCACTTTACCTTTCCTTGGTGATTCGGGTACTGTTTTCCGTGCGGAGGGGAGTACTCCCTGTCGGTTGCGGCGTGCCCGTCAATACGGATCCAGGTGGATCCCGGGGCGCCGGCTCCCGGGCCCGGGCGCGTCGCGCGCGGGCCCGGCGGGTGGAAGAGACCTCCGGCAGCGACGACGCTGACAGTTATGCCGTGACGCACCTGCCGGAGGCGCAGTGGACATCTCCATGACCCTGTGGGTCCTGACCATCCTCGGACTGGCCGCCCTGATCGCGGTCGACTTCCTCATCGGGCGCAAGCCCCATGACGTGTCGATCAAGGAGGCCGGGATCTGGACCGCCGTCTGGATCGCCCTGGCCGGTCTCTTCGGGGTCGGCCTGCTCGTCTTCGGCGGAGGTCAGCCCGCCGGCGAGTTCTTCGCCGGCTTCATCACCGAGAAGTCGCTGAGCGTCGACAACCTGTTCGTCTTCGTCCTGATCATGGCGAAGTTCGCGGTGCCCTCGCAGTACCAGCAGCGGGTGCTGCTGGTCGGCGTCCTCATAGCCCTGGTGCTGCGGGCCGTCTTCATCGCCGCGGGCGCCGCGATCATCGCGAGCTTCTCGTGGGTGTTCTACCTCTTCGGCGCGTTCCTCGTCTGGACCGCCTGGAAGCTCGTCCAGGAGGCCCGGGCCGAGGAGGCGGACGAGGAGTACGAGGAGAACAAGCTGCTCAAGGCCGCCGAACGCCGCTTCGGAGTGGCCGACCGCTACCACGGCACCAAGCTGTGGATCCGGCAGAACGGCAAGCGCGTCATGACGCCGATGCTGGTCGTCATGCTGGCGATCGGCACCACCGACGTCCTGTTCGCCCTCGACTCGATACCCGCGATCTTCGGCCTGACCCAGGATCCGTACATCGTCTTCACCGCCAACGCCTTCGCACTGATGGGCCTGCGGCAGCTGTACTTCCTCATCGGCGGCCTCCTGAAGAAGCTGGTCCACCTGTCCTACGGCCTGTCGGTCATCCTCGGCTTCATCGGCGTGAAGCTGGTCCTGCACGCCCTGCACGAGTCCGGGGTGCACGTCCCGGAGATCAGCATCCCGGTCTCCCTCGGCGTGATCTGCGCGGTCCTGACGATCACCACCGTCACCAGCCTGACGGCCTCGAAGAAGCAGTCCGAGCGCGAGGAGGTGCGGGAAGGGAGCGACCGCTCCCCGAAGGACAGCGTCGATGCCTGACCACCGGGCGCAAGCCCCGGCCCGCGCACCACGCGGGCACGGTTCCCCGCGCGCGAGCGCCGCGGGGCCCCGGGGCCCGGACACGGACCGGGGTGCGCGGGCGGTGGGCCTCTGCGACGATCGCAGCATGATCACGCGGCTCAGGGCTCTCACGGCGGCGTGGACGACCGCCGTGCCCGTGCTCGCGGTCGTCCTGCTGATCTTCACCTGGGGGCGCGGCCTGCCCGTCGCGGTCGTGGTGCTGGTGACCCTGGTGCTCGCCGGCTCCGTCCTGTCGGCCGTGCACCACGCCGAGGTGGTGGCCCACCGGGTCGGCGAACCCTTCGGGTCGCTGGTGCTCGCCATCGCCGTCACCGTCATCGAGGTCGCCCTGATCGTCACATTGATGGCGGACGGCGGCGACAAGAGCGCGACGCTGGCCCGGGACACGGTCTTCGCCGCCGTGATGATCACCTGCAACGGCGTGGTCGGGCTGTCCCTCCTCGTCGGCTCCCTGCGGCACGGCACGGCGGTCTTCAACGCCGAGGGCACGGGCGCCGCCCTGGCCACGGTGGCGACGCTGGCCACGCTCAGCCTGGTGCTGCCGACGTTCACCACCAGCAAGCCGGGCCCGGAGTTCTCCGGCGTTCAGCTCACCTTCGCGGCCCTCTCCTCGCTGGTCCTGTACGGCCTGTTCGTCGCCACCCAGACCGTGCGGCACCGCGACTACTTCCTGCCGATCACCCGGCAGGGAGAGGTGATCACCTCCGACGACCACGCGCGGGCGCCGTCCGCGCGTGCCGCCCGGACCAGTCTCGGACTGCTCGGTCTCGCGCTCGTCGGCGTCGTCGGCCTGGCCAAGGGCGTGTCACCCACCATCGAGTCCGGAGTGGCAGCCGCCGGGCTGCACCACGCCGTCGTCGGCGTGATCATCGCGCTGCTGGTGCTGCTGCCGGAGACCATCGCCGCGCTGCGCTCCGCCCGGCGCGACCGGGTGCAGACCAGCCTCAACCTCGCGCTCGGCTCGGCGATGGCCAGCATCGGCCTGACCATCCCGGCCGTCGCCCTGGCGTCCGTGTGGTTCTCCGGCCCGCTCGTCCTCGGCCTCGGCGCCACCCACATGGTCCTGCTCGCCCTCACCGTGGTGGTCGCCTCGCTGACCGTCGTGCCGGGGCGCGCCACACCACTCCAAGGAGGCGTGCACCTGGTGGTGTTCGCCGCCTACCTGGAACTGGCGATCAACCCTTAGCCCCGGGACGGGCCGCGGCTCTCAGGCGGCCGGCTCCACCGCCGCCACGGCGACCGGGCGGGTCTCCGGCAGCAGGGCGAAGCAGCCGAGGCTGAGCAGCGCGATCCCGGTCAGATAGGCGCCGACGCCCCAGGGGACGCGCCCGCCCCGCTCCGCGAGCGCCGTCGCCACGATCGGCGTGAGGGCGCCGCCGAGGACCCCGCCGAGGTTGTAGCCCACCGCGGCGCCCGTGCAGCGCACCCGCGGCTCGTACAGTTCGGGCAGATAAGCGGAGATCACGGCGAACATGGCGATGAACGCCAGCAGCGCCCCCAGGAAGCCCAGGAACATCAGCGGCGGCGCCCCCGTCGCCAGCAGCATGACCATCGGGAACATCCACAGGGCGGTCGCCGCGCATCCCGCCAGGCACAGGGGCCTGCGCCCGAAGCGGTCGCCGAGCAGCGCCACCAGCGGGGTGCAGGCGCCCTTCACCACCACGGCGGCCATGACGCACCCCAGCACGACCGTACGGCTCAGCCCCAGCCGCTCCGTCGCGTACGCCAGTGACCAGGTCGTCACGGCGTAGAAGACCGCGTACCCGACCGCGAGGGCGCCCCCGGTCAGCAGCACCAGACGCCAGTGACGGCGCACGAGTTCTGCGAACGGCAGGCGCGCGTGGACGTCGATCTCCAGGAAGCGGGGACTCTCGGGCAGCGACGAACGCAGCCACAACCCGGCCACGGCGAGGATCCCGGCCGCCCAGAACGGCACCCGCCAACCCCACCGGGCGAACTGCGCCTCGGAGAGCGTCACCGACAGCACCAGCACCGACCCGTTGGCTAGCACGAAGCCGAGCGGCGGACCCATCTGCGGAAAGCTCGACCACAGCCCGCGCCGCCGTGCGGGCGCGTGCTCGGCCGTCAGGAGCACCGCCCCGCCCCACTCCCCGCCCAGCCCGAGACCCTGCAGGAAGCGCAGCAGGAGCAGCAGCGCCGGAGCGGCCACCCCGATCGTGCCGTACGCCGGCACGCACCCGACCGCGACGGTCGACGCCCCGGTCAGCAGCAGCGAGCCCACCAGCACCGGCCGCCGACCGTGCCGGTCGCCGAGGTGACCGAACAGGACGGAGCCGAGCGGCCGGGCCACGAATCCCGCGCCGAAGGTGCCGAAGGCGGCCAACGTCCCCGCAACCGGCGAGAAGGTGGGGAAGAACAGCGACCCGAGGACCAGGGCCGCCGCGGTGCCGTAGACGAAGAAGTCGTAGAACTCGATCGCGGTCCCGGCGAGCGAGGCGGCGGCCAGCCGCGGCATGGACGGCCGGTTCGCGCGGTCCTTCGCCGGCTCCGGCACCGGGTTCCTCACGGAGCGTGCAACGTGCATGTCGCGTCAACTACCCACCGTCACCTGGGGTTACGGGGGCGCGTGGGAGCTCCGATCGTGCCGAGGACGTGCGGGCGTGCGCCCGGGTCGCTGGACGGCACACGGCGCGCCGCTCGCTCGTGACCGCGTGATAGACCGGGGGCTGAGCAGCGGTCCTTCGTGGGCCGGCAGATCCGAACGGACCGGAGGAACCGTGCCCCGCACTCTCGCCAACGCCCCCATCATGATCCTCAACGGCCCCAACCTGAACCTGCTCGGGCAGCGCCAGCCGGAGATCTACGGCTCCGACACACTCGCGGACGTCGAGGCGCTGTGCGCGAAGGCGGCCGCGGCGCACGGCGGCACGGTGGACTTTCGGCAGTCCAACCACGAGGGCGAGCTGGTGGACTGGATCCACGAGGCCCGGCTGAACCACGCCGGGATCGTGATCAACCCGGCCGCCTACTCGCACACCTCCGTCGCGATCCTGGACGCGCTCAACACCTGCGACGGGCTGCCGGTGGTGGAGGTCCACATCTCCAACATCCACCGGCGCGAGGAGTTCCGGCACCACTCGTACGTCTCGCTGCGCGCCGACGGCGTCATCGCCGGGTGCGGGGTGCAGGGGTACGCCTTCGCGGTGGAGCGGGTCGCCGCGCTCGCGGGAGCGGGTGCCGCGGACGCCTGACCGCTCCGCGCGGGGAGCCGGGGCCGTCGGCCGGGGGGCGGGGTTCGAGAGGCCGACGGCCCGTTCCGTGCAGGAGCCGTCGTCCTGTACGGGGCTGCCCTCCAGTCGACCGCGCGACGACGTGAGCCGGGAGCGCTCGCGTACCACCGGCGCGGGCGAAGCGTGCACACGGGGTGCGCGCGGGGGCGCGGGGGCCTCGTCCTGGGGCGCCCGTCACCACCCGCGCGCGTGCCACTCCGGCAGATGCGGGCGTTCCGCGCCGAGCGTGGTGTCGTTGCCGTGTCCCGGGTACACCCAGGTCTCGTCCGGGAGGACGTCGAAGATCTTCGTCTCCACGTCGTGGATCAGGCTGGCGAACGCCTTCGGGTCCTTGCGGGTGTTGCCCAGGCCGCCCGGGAAGAGGCAGTCGCCCGTGAAGAGGTGGGGATGACCGTGCGGGTCGTCGTAGACCAGCGCGATGGAGCCCGGTGTGTGCCCCACCAGTCGGCGCGCGGTGAGTTCCACGTGCCCCACCCGCACGGTGTCGCCGTCGTCGACGAGGACGTCGGTGGGCACCGGGATGCCCTCGGCGTCGTCCCGGCCCGCGTGCGTGCGCGCTGCGGTGGCCGCCGCGACCTCGGCGAGGGCCTGCCAGTGGTCGGCGTGGCGGTGGGTGGTGACGACGGAGGCGATCCCGTCGTCACCGATCATGCCGAGCAGCGTCCGCGCGTCGTTGGCCGCGTCGATCAGCAGCTGCTCGTCCGTGGCCCGGCAGCGCAGCAGATAGGCGTTGTTGTCCATCGGGCCGACCGCGATCTTGGTGATCATCAGGTCCTTCAGCTCGTGCACGTCCGCCGGGCCGCCGACCGTCACCTCTCCGCTGTACGTCATGGCCGTCAGCCTATAGCGGGGGAGTGGCCGCCGGGCCGACCACGGGCTACAGCGGGGGAAGCGCCGGGAGCGCGCCGCCCTCCGTCGTCAGGGCGGAGCCGTCGCGGCGCCCGGCGAGCCAGCCCAGCAGGTCCGCCCGACCTCCGGTGACGGTGACCGCCGGCTCGGCCGCCGTCCCGCCCGTGCTCCACGCGCGCGTGCCGTCCGTCAGGCGGGTCGGCGGCACGTCGGGCCGGCCCGCGAAGCGCTGGGCGAGGAAGTCGATCTCCCGCTCCACGAACTCCTCCGGCAGGTCCTCCAGTTCGTACCCGATGCCGAGGTCCACGTGGTGCAGTTCGACCTCCACCCACCTCCGGAATGGCAGCCGGGACGCCGAGTCGGTGACGCCGTTGCGCAGCTCCACCGTGCGCGACCAGTCCGCGGGCGCGGCTCCCGTGTCCTGGAAACGGTCCGCGCTCTCGCGCACGTCGGCGAGGTGCGCGTCGAGGCCGCGCGGGGCGTCCCGCTCGATGTCCGCGTCCCGGGCCTCGGCGGAGACGTACATGGGACGCCCCTCGAGGACGTTCACGAGCGCGTCCGCGTTGCGGGCGAGGTGGGCGAGGACATGGCCTCGGGTCCAGCCGGGCAGCCGTGACTGCTGTGTCACAGTCGCGTTGTCCAGTTTGCCGGCGGCGGTGAGCAGCCGGTCGGTAGCTTCGCGTACAGATGCCAGGTCGCGGACATGATCAGTCATGAGGGCGACCCTAGCCCCGCCACACCTTCGGGTGAAGGTGGTGGCCCCGGCCCGCAAATCGAATGCACGTGCTATAGGGTCGGGTGCGGCGTCGGGCATGCTGGAAGGCCGGGGATTGTTGTCGCATCCGGGGCATCCGACCGGCGTTGTCAGTGGCTCCCCCTAGTCTGAAGAAGGACGGGGGCCTCGCCCCTGTCACTTCTCTGAAGAAAGGTGCGGACCGGCGTGGCCGACCGTCTCATCGTCCGTGGCGCGCGCGAGCACAACCTGAAGAACGTCTCGCTCGACCTGCCCAGGGACTCGCTCATCGTCTTCACGGGTCTGTCCGGGTCGGGCAAGTCGTCCCTGGCCTTCGACACGATCTTCGCCGAGGGCCAGCGGCGCTACGTGGAGTCGCTGTCCTCCTACGCCCGGCAGTTCCTCGGGCAGATGGACAAGCCGGACGTCGACTTCATCGAAGGTCTGTCTCCGGCGGTCTCCATCGACCAGAAGTCGACCTCGCGCAACCCGCGCTCGACGGTCGGCACCATCACGGAGGTCTACGACTACCTGCGTCTGCTCTTCGCGCGCATCGGCAAGCCGCACTGCCCCGAGTGCGGCCGGCCCATCTCGCGCCAGTCGCCGCAGGCCGTCGTCGACAAGGTCCTGGAGCTGCCGGAGGGCAGCCGCTTCCAGGTGCTGGCCCCGCTGGTGCGCGAGCGCAAGGGCGAGTTCGTCGACCTCTTCGCCGACCTCCAGACCAAGGGGTACAGCCGCGCGCGGGTGGACGGCGAGACCGTCCAGCTGTCCAGCCCGCCCACGCTGAAGAAGCAGGAGAAGCACACCATCGAGGTGGTCGTCGACCGCCTCACGGTGAAGGACTCCGCCAAGCGCCGTCTGACCGACTCCGTGGAGACCGCCCTCGGCCTGTCCGGCGGCATGGTCGTGCTCGACTTCGTCGACCTCCCCGAGGACGACCCGGGGCGCGAGCGCATGTACTCGGAGCACCTGTACTGCCCGTACGACGACCTCTCCTTCGAGGAGCTGGAGCCCCGCTCCTTCTCCTTCAACTCGCCCTTCGGCGCCTGCCCCGAGTGCACCGGCATCGGCACGCGCATGGAGGTCGACCCCGAACTGATCGTCCCGGACGAGGAGAAGAGCCTCGACGAGGGCGCCATCCACCCCTGGTCGCACGGGCACACCAAGGACTACTTCGGCCGGCTGATCGGCGCCCTCGCGGACGCGCTGGGCTTCCGCACCGACATCCCCTTCGCGGGGCTGCCGCAGCGCGCCAAGAAGGCCCTGCTGCACGGCCACAAGACGCAGATCGAGGTCCGCTACCGCAACCGGTACGGGCGCGAGCGCGTGTACACCACGCCCTTCGAAGGCGCCGTCCACTTCGTCAAGCGCCGGCACAGCGAGGCCGAGAGCGACGCGAGCCGTGAGCGCTTCGAGGGCTACATGCGCGAGGTGCCCTGCCCCACCTGCGAGGGCACCCGCCTGAAGCCGGTCGTCCTCGCGGTCACGATCATGGGGAAGTCGATCGCCGAGGTCTCCGCGATGTCCATCAGCGACTGCGCGGACTTCCTGGGCGAACTGAAGCTCACCGCCCGCGACAAGAAGATCGCCGAGCGGGTCCTCAAGGAGGTCAACGAGCGGCTGCGCTTCCTGGTCGACGTCGGCCTGGACTACCTCTCGCTGAACCGCGCGGCCGGCACGCTCTCCGGCGGCGAGGCCCAGCGCATCCGCCTGGCCACCCAGATCGGCTCCGGCCTCGTCGGCGTCCTGTACGTCCTCGACGAGCCGTCCATCGGCCTGCACCAGCGCGACAACCACCGGCTGATCGAGACGCTGGTCCGGCTGCGCGACATGGGCAACACCCTCATCGTCGTCGAGCACGACGAGGACACCATCAAGGTCGCCGACTGGGTCGTCGACATCGGCCCCGGCGCGGGCGAGCACGGCGGCAAGGTCGTGCACAGCGGCTCCCTGAAGGAGCTGCTCGCGAACGCCGAGTCGCAGACCGGCCAGTACCTGTCCGGCAAGAAGGCGATCCCGCTGCCCGACGTCCGGCGCCCACGCGACCCCTCGCGGCACCTCACGGTGCACGGCGCCCGGGAGAACAACCTCCAGGACATCGACGTGTCGTTCCCGCTGGGCGTGTTCACGGCCGTCACGGGCGTGTCCGGCTCCGGCAAGTCGACGCTGGTCAACGACATCCTGTACACGCACCTGGCCCGCGAGCTGAACGGCGCGCGGAACGTGCCGGGGCGGCACACGCGCGTGGCCGGCGACGACCTCGTCGACAAGGTCGTGCACGTCGACCAGTCGCCCATCGGCCGCACCCCGCGGTCGAACCCGGCCACCTACACCGGCGTCTTCGACCACATCCGCAAGCTCTTCGCCGAGACCACCGAGGCCAAGGTCCGCGGCTACCAGCCCGGCCGCTTCTCCTTCAACGTCAAGGGCGGCCGCTGCGAGAACTGCGCCGGCGACGGCACGATCAAGATCGAGATGAACTTCCTCCCGGACGTGTACGTCCCGTGCGAGGTCTGCCACGGTGCCCGGTACAACCGGGAGACCCTGGAGGTCCACTACAAGGGCAAGTCCATCGCCGACGTGCTGAACATGCCGATCGAGGAGGCCATGGGCTTCTTCGAGGCCGTACCCGCGATCTCCCGCCACCTGAGGACGCTGAACGACGTGGGCCTCGGCTACGTCCGGCTCGGCCAGTCCGCCACCACCCTCTCCGGCGGTGAGGCGCAGCGCGTGAAGCTCGCCAGCGAGCTCCAGCGCCGCTCCACCGGACGCACGGTCTACGTCCTGGACGAGCCGACCACCGGTCTGCACTTCGAGGACATCAGCAAGCTGCTGACGGTCCTGTCCGGCCTGGTCGACAAGGGCAACACGGTCATCGTCATCGAGCACAACCTCGACGTGATCAAGACCGCCGACTGGATCGTGGACATGGGCCCCGAGGGCGGCGCGGGCGGCGGCCTCGTCGTCGCCGAGGGCACGCCCGAGGAGGTCGCCGGTGTCCCGGCCAGCCACACCGGCAAGTTCCTGCGCGAGATCCTCGGCGCCGACCGGATCAGCGACGCGGAGCCGGTGAAGGCGCCGCGGCGGGCGGCCGCCCGGAAGACGGTCGCGGCCGCGGCGACGGCGAAGAAGACGGCCACGGCCCGCACGGCCAAGGCGGCCGACGACACCGCGGCCAAGAAGGCCGGCGGAGCCACCGGGAAGACGGCCGCCGCGAAGAAGGCGGCGGCCAAGAAGACGGCGGCCACGAAGACGGCGGCCACGAAGGCGGCACCGGCGAAGAGGACGACACGGGCCCGCAAGGCCTGACGCACCGTAGTGAACGCGCGGCGCCCCACGGGGACTCCCCGTGGGGCGCCGCGCGTTGTCGCACCGTCACCGTCACCGTCGAAAGCGGACGGCACGGACCGCTAGAACGCGCCCACCTCGGACGCGTACGGCGGCTCCGCGCCCGCGCGCGAGCAGGTGATCGCCGCCGCGCGTGCCGCGAACCGCAGCAGCCGGGTCCAGCCGTCGGGCCCGAGCGCGGCGAGACCGTCCGGGGAGAGGGCGCCCTGGACGGACAGACCGTGCAGCAGGGCGGCGTTCACCGTGTCGCCCGCGCCGATCGTGTCCACCACGTCGACCTTCTCGCCCGGAACGGCGTGCACCGCGCCGTCCCGGGTGAAGGCGGTGAGCCCGTCCCCGCCGTGCGTGATCACGACGGCCGAGGGCCCCGCGGCCAGCCACTCGCGCGGGCTGCCGCCCAGCCAGTGGGCGTCCTCCTCGGAAAGCTTCAGCAGCGACACCGACGGCAGCCAGCGCGCGAACCGCGCCCGATAGGCGTCCGCGTCGGGGATGAGTCCGGTCCGGATGTTCGGGTCCAGCGCGGTGAACACGCCCTGCGCCGCGGCGGTGCGCATCAGGTCCTCGTAGGCGCTCGCCCCCGGCTCCAGCACGAGCGAACAGGTGCCGAAGGACACCGCCCGGGTGCCGGCCGGAAGCCCGGCGGGCGCGGTGAACAGCCGGTCGGCGGTGCCGTCGACGTAGAAGGAGTACGCGGCGGACCCGTCGGCGCCGATGGTGGCGACCGCCAGGGTGGTCGGCTCGGCTCCGCGCTGTACGCCGGAGACGTCCACGCCGGCCCGCCGCAGCCCGTCGAGCAGGGCCTCGCCGAAGGCGTCGTGCGAGGTGCGGGAGCAGAAGGCCGTGGCGGAGCCGAGGCGGCCGAGGGCGACCGCCGTGTTGTAGGGGCCGCCGCCGAGCGCCGGCTTGAGGTCCGTGAGGGCGCCCGTGCCCTGCGGTACCAGGTCGATCAGGGCCTCACCGGCGACGACGATCACGAGTCGGTTCCTTTCTCGGCTCGCGGCCAGGGGGTCCGGCGGGGGCCGCGGCCGGTTTCCGGCCCTTCCGGCCCTTCCGGCCGTTCCGGACACCCGCAGGAGGTGCGGTGGACGAAGGAACACGGGAGCCGAACCGTCCGGGCGGGCCGGTCCGGCTCGGCAAGGCGGTCCAGCAGCACCCGGACGGCCCGCGCACCCAGTTCCCTGCTGGGCTGGGCGATCGCGGTGAGTCGGGGCGAGAACAGATCGGCCCAGGCGAAGTCGTCGAAGCAGCACAGGGCGATGTCACCGGGCACGGACAGGCCCCGTTCGCGCAGCACGCGCAGGGCGCCGATGGTCATCGCGTTGTTGGCCGTCACCAGCGCCGTGGGTGGCGCGGCCCGCGACAGCAGGGCGGCGGTCGCGCGCTCGGCGCCGTCGGACGACGAGTCGCCGTGCACCACGAGCCGTTCGTCGTGGGCGAGACCGGCGGCGGTCAGGCCGTGCCGGTAGCCGGTGATCCGCTCGCTGGTGGTGCTGAGCCCGGGCAGGCCCGCGACCAGGCCGATCCGCCGGTGCCCGAGGGAGGCGAGGTGGGTGACGAGGAGGGCGGTCGGTTCCGCGCTGTCGGCGCAGACCTGGTCGAAGCGCGGGGTGTCGTGCGCCCCGGCGTCGACCAGCCGGTCGAGGAACACCGTCGGCAGGGCATGGCGCGTGAGGTAGCCGACGAGTTCGCGCGGTGCGGCGGACGGAGCGACGATCATGCCGTCCACACGGCGCTCGTGCAGGAGCTGGACGACCTTGCGTTCGTGGCCGGGGTCGTCGTGGGGGTCGGCGATGAGCAGGCTGTAGCCGTGCTCCAGGGCACCGGCCTCGACCCCCTGGAGGATCTCCGTGAAGTACGGGTTGCTGACGGCCGACACCGCCAGCCCGATGGACCGGGTGCGGGAGGTGACCAGGGAGCGGGCGAGGGTGTTCGGGGTGTAGCCGAGTTCCTCCACCGCGTCCAGCACGGCCTGACGGGTGTGCGGCAGCACCGGACGGGTGCCGTTGAGCACGTGCGAGACGGTCGCCACCGAGACGCCGGCGCTGCGCGCCACATCGGCCATGGTGGGCATCGGGTCTCCTTCCCGGACCGTCGTGGGGACCTCGCGGAGATCGTGGGGACCCCGCGGAGGCCTGGCGCGGGCCCGGCACGGGCCACGTACCGCCCTCGCGGGCCTCCTGGCGGGGAAGCTATCGCATCGCACCACCCCGCGTAAACGCTTGCGCAAGCGTTTACGCCACCCTCGTTCCCCCTCGATCCGCATCCCGCCCCGCCCCCGACGCAGCCCCGTCCCACTCCCGCCCCGGTCGCGGCCGGAGCGATACGGGCGGATATCGTCGGCGTGCGCAGCCGTGCCCCCATACCTCCGCGCACGGCCCCAGGCACCGCCCCGACCAGTGGAGACCTCATGTCCGGCCGACCCTCCGCGAGCCGCCGTACCGTCCTTCGAGGAGCGGCCCTGGCGCCCGTCGCCGGGCTCGGGCTCGCCGCCTGCTCGCCCGTCGGGGGAACCTCGGCCCCGGCGACCCCCACGGCACCGGTGGACCTCGGCGCCGAGAGCGAGCTGCCCGAGGGGGGCGCCCAGCTCCACCGGGACCACAACGTGGTGGTCAGCCGGGACGCGAAGGGCGCGCTGCGGGCGTTCAGCACCATCTGCACGCACGCCCAGTGCCCCATCAACAAGCTCCAGGGCACGACGCTCGTATGTCCCTGCCACGGCAGCGAGTTCGACGCCACGACCGGCAAGGTGGTGCGCGCCCCGGCCACCGAGCCGCTGCACGAGCTCCCGGTCCGCGCCAAGGGCGGCAGGATAGTCGCCGGGCCGGAGGCCTGACCGGCGCGGCCGTTCAGCGGCGGCCGCTCACTCCCACTCCCAGCCGATCCCCACGATCCCCGGCCGCACGCGTGACTCGACCAGGTTCACCGAGCGGTGCCGTTCGTTGACCCGCAGGTCGTGGCGGCCGGTGCGCGGGGCGGCCGCCGAGTGCTGGGTGAACCGGTGGCAGCGCACCGGAAGGGCGTCGGCGTCGAACCGCACCTGGAGGGCGTACTGCCCGCCCACGAAGCCGAAACCCCGGACGAACTCGCGTGACACGCCGGCGGTGCCGTCCTCGACGCCGTAGCGGAAGAGGAAGGTGTCGCCGGCCCGCAGCCGGGTGTCGAAGAGCAGTTCGGCCACGAGCACGCCGGTGTCGTGGTGCCGGCGCACCCGCCCGGTCCGGCAGTTCTCCAGGGCCTGCACGGCCATCCGTTCCGGCACGCACCCCGGGTCGCCGTGGTGGACGGCCACGAAGCGGTCCGCGCCGTCCCGGTGGGCGCGCACGATGTGCTGGGACTCGCGCTCCGCGAGTTCGCGCCGGGCACCGATCCGGACGCGCTCGTGGTGCCCGAGGATCTGCAGGCCGCCGTCGGGCGGGCAGTCCAGCTCGGCCAGCAGCCGGTCCAGCACTCCCGAAGCCTCGACCAGGGAGCGGTAGGAGCGCGCCGCCGGCTGCCGGGCGACGGACCGCTCCTCACTCTCGGCGAGCAGGCGGATGAGCGACTCCTCCGGCAACTGGAGGATCTCCTCCAGGGCCCGTACGGCGCGCAGGGACTCGGGGCGCTGCGGGCGCCGGGCGCCCTGCTGCCAGTAGCTGAGGCTGGTGACCCCGACCCGCACCCCGTAGCGCGAGAGGTGGTGCTGCACGCGCTGCAACGGCAGTCCCCGGGCGGCGATCGCGGCGCGCAGCGCGACGTGGAAGGGGCCGCCCCGCAGGGCCGTGTCCAGTTCCGCGGGTGCGGTGTCCGCGTGTTGTGGAGCGTGCGGCATGCAGGGGCCTTTCTGTGAAATGTTCACAACGGCTGGTCAGACCGTTCACGCCCTCGGGGCCGTCCGCAGGCGTGGCGGAAGGCCTCTTCACATCCGTACGCCGTCGTTCACGGCCCCGAGTTCCCCCGCATTGAAGCGTGTTGACCTAGTCCCGACAACACCTGAATCCGACAGCGGCGCGCTCCTGGCCGAGTCCGCACCCCGCTTCCCTGCGGCGGGGACGCCCGTCCGGGGAGGTGCGCCGCCGGACCGGAAACGGCCGGTCACGGTGCGTTGCCGTTCCCGGGCGCGGACCAGGCACGATGTCGTCCCCAGGCTCGCCGCGGCGTTGTCCACAGGCCCACCGCGGTGTCACCCCTCGCAAGTAGGGTGTGAGACATGGCCGACCCCTCCAGCTACCGCCCCAAGCCGGGAGACATCCCGGACACTCCCGGGGTCTACAGGTTCCGCGACGAGCACCGCCGGGTGATCTACGTCGGAAAGGCGAAGAGCCTGCGCCAGCGCCTGGCGAACTACTTCCAGGACCTGGCGAACCTGCACCCGCGCACCCGCAGCATGGTCACCACGGCCGCCTCCGTGGAGTGGACGGTGGTGTCCACGGAGGTCGAGGCGCTGCAGCTGGAGTACTCCTGGATCAAGGAGTTCGACCCCCGGTTCAACGTCAAGTACCGAGACGACAAGAGCTACCCGTACCTCGCGGTGACGATGAACGAGGAGTTCCCGCGCGTACAGGTGATGCGCGGCCACAAGAAGAAGGGTGTGCGCTACTTCGGGCCGTACGCGCACGCGTGGGCCATCCGGGACACCGTCGACCTGCTGCTGCGCGTCTTCCCGGTGCGCACCTGCTCGGCCGGCGTCTTCAAGAACGCCGCCCGCACCGGCCGCCCCTGCCTGCTCGGCTACATCGACAAGTGCTCGGCGCCCTGCGTCGGCCGTGTCACCGCCGAGGACCACCGCGAACTGGCCGACGAGTTCTGCGACTTCATGGCCGGCCGCACGGGCACCTACCTGCGCCGCCTGGAGAGGCGGATGACGGAGGCGGCCGAGGAGATGGAGTACGAGCGGGCCGCCCGCCTGCGTGACGACATCGAGGCCCTGAAGAAGGCCATGGAGAAGAACGCGGTCGTGCTCGCGGACGCGACCGACGCCGACCTCATCGCGGTCGCCGAGGACGAACTGGAGGCCGCCGTCCAGATCTTCCACGTGCGCGGCGGACGCGTGCGCGGTCAGCGCGGCTGGGTGACGGACAAGGTGGAGGACGTCACCACGGGCGCGCTCGTCGAGCACGCGCTGCAGCAGCTGTACGGCGAGGAGAAGGGCGACGCGGTCCCCAAGGAGGTCCTCGTCCCGGCGCTGCCCGATCCGGTCGAGCCGGTCCAGCAGTGGCTCACCGACCGGCGCGGCTCCAACGTCTCGCTGCGCATCCCGCAGCGCGGCGACAAGAAGGCCCTCATGGAGACGGTCCAGCGCAACGCCCAGCAGTCGCTCGTCCTGCACAAGACCAGGCGCGCCTCCGACCTGACCACGCGCTCGCGCGCCCTGGAGGAGATCGCCGAGGCCCTCGACCTGGACAGCGCCCCCCTGCGGATCGAGTGCTACGACATCTCCCACCTCCAGGGCGACGACGTGGTCGCCTCGATGGTGGTCTTCGAGGACGGCCTGCAGCGCAAGAGCGAGTACCGGCGCTTCCAGATCAAGGGCTTCCAGGGCCAGGACGACGTCCGGTCCATGCACGAGGTGATCACCCGCCGCTTCCGGCGCTATCTGGCCGAGAAGGAGAAGACCGGCGAGTGGGCCGACGGTGAGGACACCGCCGCCGGCACCCCGGCCTCCACCGCCGCCGGCATCCCGGCCGACGGTGGCCCCGGCGCCCCGGCCGCCGCCCCCGACGGAGGTCCGGCCGCCCCGGGCGCCGGCGGTTCGGTGAACGGCGCCCCGGACGGCCTCGTCGAGGAGGACGGGCGGCCCAAGCGGTTCGCGTACCCGCCGCAGCTCGTCGTCGTCGACGGCGGGCAGCCGCAGGTGGCGGCCGCCCGGCGGGCCCTGGACGAGCTGGGCATCGACGACATCGCCGTGTGCGGCCTGGCCAAGCGCCTGGAGGAGGTCTGGGTGCCCGGCGAGGACGACCCGGTCGTCCTGCCCCGCTCCAGCGAGGGCCTCTATCTGCTGCAGCGCGTCCGCGACGAAGCCCACCGCTTCGCGATCACCTACCAGCGCACCAAACGGGCCAAGCGGTTCCGGGCCGGACCGCTGGACGACGTGCAGGGTCTCGGCGAGACACGCAAGCAGGCGTTGATCAAGCATTTCGGCTCGGTCAAGAGGCTGCGATCCGCCACAATCGACCAGATCTGCGAGGTCCCCGGCATAGGCCGCAAGACGGCCGAGACGATCGCTGTGGCACTCGCCCAGGCGGCCCCGGCCGCCCCTGCCGTCAACATGGCGACGGGAGAGATCATGGAAGACGTGGAAGACGTGGTACCCGGGACGACGACGGGTTCCGCAGGGGAGCCCGTGCCCACGGGCAGCCCGGACGAGCGACGGGGGCAGGAGACATGACAGAGCACGAGAAGCAGCCCACGACTCAGCCGGATCAGGCGCACACGGAAGCGCGCGAGGACCACCCGCAGCAGACGGTCCAGAAAGACGGAGCACAGGTGAGTACGGGCATCGACACGGCCGGGGTCCCCGAGGCGGCCATCCCCGAGCTGGTGATCATCTCCGGCATGTCCGGGGCCGGCCGGTCCACGGCGGCCAAGTGTCTGGAGGACCTCGGCTGGTTCGTCGTCGACAACCTGCCGCCCGCGCTGATCCCCACCATGGTGGAGCTCGGCGCCCGCTCGCAGGGCAACGTGGCGCGCATCGCGGTCGTCGTCGACGTCCGCGGCCGCCGCTTCTTCGACAACCTGAGGGAGTCCCTGGCGGACCTGGAGGCGAAGCACGTCACCCGGCGGATCGTCTTCCTGGAGTCCTCCGACGAGGCGCTGGTGCGCCGCTTCGAGTCGGTGCGCCGCCCCCACCCCCTCCAGGGCGACGGCCGGATCGTCGACGGCATCGCCGCCGAGCGGGAGCTGCTGCGCGAGCTGCGCGGCGACGCCGACCTGGTGATCGACACCTCCAGCCTCAACGTCCACGAGCTGCGCGCCAAGATGGACGCCCAGTTCGCCGGCGAGGAGGAGCCGGAGCTGCGGGCCACCGTCATGTCCTTCGGCTTCAAGTACGGCCTCCCGGTCGACGCCGACCTCGTCGCGGACATGCGGTTCCTGCCCAACCCGCACTGGGTCCCAGAGCTGCGCCCGTACACCGGCGTCAACGAGGAGGTCGCCGCGTACGTGTTCAACCAGCCCGGCGCCAAGGAGTTCCTCGACCGCTACGCCGAACTGCTGCGGCTGGTCGCGGCCGGCTACCGCCGCGAGGGCAAGCGCTACGTCACCATCGCCATCGGCTGCACGGGCGGCAAGCACCGTTCGGTGGCCATGTCGGAGAAGCTCGCCGCGCGGCTCGCGGCCGAGGGCGTGGAGACCGTCGTCGTGCACCGGGACATGGGGCGCGAGTGACCGGACGTACGCTCCGGCTGAGCAGGCTGCGCCGGGTGGTGCCCGAGGCGCGTGCGGGCCGACAGTCGGCCGAGTCGCGCGCCGGCCGCCCCGCGGAGGCCCGCGGGGCCCGGCCGCGGCGCCGCGGTGCCCAGCCCAAGGTGGTCGCCCTCGGTGGCGGCATGGGCCTGTCCGCCTCGCTCGCCGCACTGCGCCGCATCACCGGCGACCTGACCGCCGTCGTCACCGTGGCCGACGACGGCGGCTCCAGCGGGCGCCTGCGCGACGAGCTGGGGGTGCTGCCGCCCGGCGATCTGCGCAAGGCGCTGGCCGCGCTGTGTGGGGACGACGACTGGGGCCAGACCTGGGCCCGCGTCATCCAGCACCGCTTCACCTCCCAGGGCGACCTGCACGACCACGCGGTCGGCAACCTGCTGATCGTGGCCCTGTGGGAGCAGCTCGGCGACCACGTCCAGGCCCTGGACCTGGTCGGCAAGCTGCTCGGCGCGCACGGCCGGGTGCTGCCCATGTCCGCCGTGCCCCTGGAACTGCAGGCACTGGTCAAGGGGCACGACCCGGAGCGGCCCGAGGACGTCGACACCGTCCGCGGCCAGGCGACCGTCGCCCTCACCCCCGGCGAGGTGCAGTCCGTGCATCTGGTGCCGCACGACCCGCCCGCCGTCCCCGAGGCCGTCGCGGCGGTCCTGGACGCGGACTGGGTGGTGCTCGGCCCCGGCTCCTGGTTCTCCTCGGTCATCCCGCACCTGCTGGTGCCCGGCCTCCTGGACGCGCTGACGCAGACCAGGGCGCGCCGGGTACTCTCACTGAACCTCGCTCCGCAGCCAGGAGAAACCGACGGCTTCTCCCCGCAGCGTCATTTGGAGGTTTTGGGACGACACGCCCCTAAACTCGCCCTGGACGTGGTGCTGGCCGACGAGGCCGCCGTACCCGACCGCGAGGTCCTCACCGAGGCCGCCAAGCGGTTCGGTGCCGCGGTCGAGCTGGCGCCGGTGGCCCGGAGAGACGGAACCCCTCGGCACGACCCGGAGCTGCTGGCCGCCGCGTACGACCGTATTTTTCGGATGCATGGAAGGATCGGCCCATGGCGATGACGGCAGCGGTGAAGGACGAGATCTCCCGGCTCCCCGTCACCCGGACCTGCTGTAGGAAGGCGGAGGTCTCCGCCATCCTGCGGTTCGCCGGCGGCCTCCATCTGGTCAGCGGGCGCATCGTGATCGAGGCGGAGCTGGACACCGCGATGGCGGCCCGGCGCCTGAAGCGGGACATCCTGGAGATCTTCGGCCACAGCTCCGAGCTGATCGTGATGGCACCCGGCGGCCTGCGCCGGGGATCGCGCTACGTCGTGCGCGTCGTGGCGGGCGGCGACCAGCTGGCCCGCCAGACCGGCCTCGTCGACGGCCGGGGACGCCCGATCCGCGGCCTGCCCCCGCAGGTGGTCTCGGGGGCCACCTGCGACGCCGAGGCGGCCTGGCGCGGCGCCTTCCTGGCCCACGGCTCGCTCACCGAGCCCGGCCGCTCCTCCTCGCTCGAGGTGACCTGCCCGGGACCGGAGGCCGCGCTGGCGCTGGTCGGCGCCGCCCGCCGGCTGTCGATCGCGGCCAAGGCGCGCGAGGTGCGCGGGGTGGACCGGGTGGTCGTCCGCGACGGTGACGCCATCGGCGCCCTGCTGACCCGGCTCGGGGCACACGAGTCGGTGCTGGCCTGGGAGGAGCGGCGGATGCGCCGCGAGGTCCGCGCCACGGCGAACCGGCTGGCCAACTTCGACGACGCCAACCTGCGCCGCTCGGCCCGCGCCGCGGTGGCGGCCGGAGCCCGGGTCCAGCGCGCCCTGGAGATCCTCGCCGACGACGTGCCCGAGCACCTCGCGGCGGCCGGCCGGCTGCGCATGGAGCACAAGCAGGCCTCCCTGGAGGAGCTGGGCGCGCTCGCCGACCCGCCGCTGACCAAGGACGCCGTCGCCGGACGTATCCGCCGTCTGCTGGCGATGGCCGACAAGCGCGCCTCCGACCTCGGCATCCCGGGCACGGAGGCCAACCTCAGCGAGGAGCTGGCGGACAACCTCGCGGGCTGACACGGAGGACGGCGAAGGCTCCGCGCGCCCCGCAAGGCCCGCGCGAGCCCGCGTCGTCACCGGTGGCCGGTAGCCGGCCGCTCATCCCCGTGCCCTTACTTTTACTTTCCTTGCCGGCGAGTGCCCCCGCCGACTGCCCCTCACCGCTCCCATCGACCCCGTCCGCCCCCACGGTCGGCCCCAGCATCCGGACCCCCGTCCGGCCCCGCGGTCGGCCCCAGCATCCCGACCCCCGTCCGCCCCCGCAGTCGGCCCAACGCCCGGGCGCTCGTGCTGAATTGAGGCCCCGGTACCTGCATTGCCCTGTCTTTGACGCACCCTTGACTCGATCTAGGAGTGACATGAGCCTGGCAACTGTTCGCCGCCGTGGCGGACCACCGCTAGGGGGGTTCATGAGACACAGAGCGAGATCGATCCTCGCTGTCGGCGCGCTGCTGCTCGGCGGAGCGGGCCTCGCGCCCGTCGCCCAGGCGCAGAACGGAAGTTCGCCCCGGCCCGACCCGGACGAGGTGAAGGTCTTCCGCGCCGACGTCACCGCGCGGCAGTTACCCCTGCTGCTGAAGGCCGGTCAGGACGCCCAGGAGCTCGGCGAGCGGATGGGCGGCAGAAAACGGGCCGCCGTCGAGCTCTACCTGACCGACCGGCAGGCCGAGCGGCTCCGGACGCAGGGCGTCCACCTCACCGAGCACACGCTCTCGGCCACCGCCGGCAGACGCGTCGCCGCCGCCGGCCAGGGAGTGTTCCGCCCGTACAGCGGCAGGGGAGGCCTGAAGGAGGAGATCGTCCGAACCGGCCGGTCGCATCCCGGCCTCACCAAGGTCGTCTCCATCGGCCGGACCGTGGGCGGCCAGGACATCCTCGCGGTCAAGCTCACCAAGGACGCCGGGAAGACCAGGGACGGCTCCCGGCCGGCCGTGCTGTACATGTCCAACCAGCACGCACGCGAGTGGATCACGCCGGAGATGACCCGCCGGCTGATGCACTACTACCTGGACCACTACCGGACCGACAGGCGCGTGAGGAAGCTCGTCGACACGACCGAGCTGTGGTTCGTCGTCTCCGCCAACCCCGACGGGTACGACTACACCTTCAAGGACCCCGGTACCCGCCTGTGGCGCAAGAACCTGCGCGACGTCAACGGCGACGGCACCATCTCCACCGGTGACGGCGTGGACCTCAACCGCAACTTCCCCTACAAGTGGGGCTACGACGACGAGGGTTCCTCGCCCAACCCCACCAGTGAGACCTACCGGGGCGCGGCCCCCGCCTCCGAACCCGAGACGCAGGCGCTGGACCGGTTCGAGAAGCGCGTCCACTTCGCCTTCGGCATCAACTACCACTCCGCCGCCCAGCTCCTGCTCTACGGCGTCGGCTGGCAGGTGGCCACCCCGACCCCGGACGACGTCCTCTACAAGGCGCTGGCCGGCACACCGGACAAGCCGGCGATCCCCGGCTACCGCTCCCAGGTCTCCTCGGAGCTGTACACCACCAACGGCGAGGCGGACGGCCACGCGGCGAACGTCAACGGCATGGGGATGTTCACCCCCGAGATGTCGACCTGTCAGACCGCCTCGAACGCCGACCCGAACGACGCCTGGAACGCGGCCGACTGCCGGTCGGTCTTCACCTTCCCCGACGACGAGAAGCTGATCGAGCAGGAATTCGAGAAGAACGTCCCGTTCGCGCTCTCCGTCGCCGAGACGGCCGCCCACCCCGACCGGCCGGCCTCGTCGGTCGGCCTGAGCGCCGCCGACTTCACCCCGGCCGCCTTCCCGACGTCGTACGCGCGCGGCGCCGACCAGCAGGTCTCCGCCGTCGTACGCAAGTCCGTGCGGGACAAGAAGCTCAGGTACCGCGTCAACGGCGGCCGCACCCAGGAGCGGGCCCTGCGGCCCTGGAAGGGCGGCCGGACCTACGGCGGCGACGACAACCTCCACTTCGACGAGTACCGGGCCGCGGTCCGGGGAGCGCGGCCGGGCGACCGGGTCGAGGTGTGGTTCACGGGCCGCGGCGGCAGCGGCAAGCGGGTCTCCGGCGGCCGCTTCACCTACACCGTGGCCGAGCGGCCCCGGGCCGACACGCTCGTGGTCGCCGAGGAGGGCGCGGCCGCGACGCAGGCGCGGACGTACGTGGACGCGCTGAAGGCGAACGGCCGCGCGGCGATCGTCTGGGACGTGGCGCGGCAGGGCGCACCCGACGCGCTCGGCGTGCTGCGGCACTTCCGCACGGTCGTCCACTACTCGGGGCCCAAGGGCCCGGGAAACCCGACCCAGTTGCAGTTGCGCGCCTACCTCAACGAGGGCGGCCGGCTGATCGAGGCGGGGGAGCGGGCCGGCGGCAGCGTCGACCTCGGCGACGGCACACCCTCGGACGACTTCAGCCAGTACTACCTGGGCGCCTACTCGCGCACGTCCACCTCCGGGGCCACCGGCTTCACCGGATCCGGCCGGCTCGCCGGCTTCACCGGCGCGCTCGGCGACGCGCCCGGCAACCCGCTGGACCAGGCGGGCACCTACGGGGTGACCTCCGAGGAGCTGCCGGCCGACAAGTACCCCCAGTTCACCAGTGCGGGCGCCGGGCGGTTCGCCGGGACCGTCAACCCGTACGGGCCGTACACGGGCGCGTACATGGCGGCCGCGGTGCACAGCGACGACGGCTACAAGCGCCTCACCCGCACCATCGACCTCACGAACGTCGCAGCCGCCGACCGGCCCGCGCTGCGCACCCGGCTGCTGTGGGACACCGAGCCGGGCTACGACCACGCGCTCCTGGAGATCCGCACCAGCGGGGCGGACGACTGGACGACCCTGCCCGAGGCCGGCGGGCGCACGAGCACCGCCGTACCCGCGGAGTGCGGGGCCGGGTTCCTGGTCAACGAGCACCCCTGGCTCAGGCACTACCTGACCCTGTCCGCCGGCGGCTGCGCCCCCACCGGCACCAGCGGCGCGTGGAACAGCCTCACCGGATCCTCCGGCGGCTGGCAGCAGGTGAGCTTCGACCTGAGCGCGTACGCCGGCAGGTCGGTCGAGGTCTCCCTCGCCTACGTCACCGACCCGGGCACCGGCGGCCACGGCGTGCTCGCCGACGACGCCTCGCTCGTGGTCGGCGGCACCGCCCGGGAGACCGAGGGCTTCGAGACGTCGCTCGGGCCCTGGAGCGTGCCCGGACCGCCCGCGGGCAGCCCGGCCGCGCTGAAGGACTGGGCCCGCACCGGCACCCTTTTCCGGACGTACGGAGCGGTCACCGCGAACCGGACCGTACTGCTCGGATTCGGGCTCGAGCAGGTGGCCGCGGCGGCCGACCGGACGGCCCTGCTGAGGAGGGCGCTGACGGCAGTCGACAAGTGAGCCGACCCCCTCTCGAAGGGGCACCCGACAACTGAGCCGACCCCCTCACGAACGAGTACCGAAGGGGGTGGAAAGGCGCCGACTTTCTCTGACAAAACGGGGTGTTCCGGGCGCCTGCTCGGGGTGGTCCGTACCCCTACTGGCGGGTACGGACCAGGGTGCCGTGTATGGGGCATGTGGATGCCACCAGACAGGCCGCAGAGAGGTAGGGTCGGGGGTGGTCGGGGACATCCCATACAGCTCGCCGGCGTCGAGCCGGCGTACCAACGAGGAGATCGGTTCGTGACGATCCGCGTAGGCATCAACGGCTTTGGCCGCATCGGTCGTAACTACTTCCGCGCGCTGCTGGAGCAGGGTGCGGACATCGAGATCGTGGCTGTCAACGACCTGGGTGACACCGCGACCACCGCCCACCTGCTGAAGTACGACACGATTCTCGGTCGTCTGAAGGAGGAGGTGTCCCACACCGCGGACACCATCACCGTCGGCGGCAGGACGATCAAGGTCCTCTCCGAGCGCAACCCCGCCGACATCCCGTGGGGTGAGCTGGGCGTGGACATCGTCATCGAGTCCACCGGCATCTTCACCAAGAAGGAAGACGCCGAGAAGCACATCGCGGGCGGCGCCAAGAAGGTCATCATCTCGGCTCCGGCCAAGGACGAAGACGTCACCATCGTGATGGGCGTCAACCACGACCAGTACGACGCGGCGAACCACCACGTCATCTCCAACGCCTCCTGCACCACCAACTGCGTGGCGCCGATGGCGAAGGTCCTCGACGAGAACTTCGGCATCGTCAAGGGTCTGATGACCACGGTGCACGCGTACACGAACGACCAGCGCATCCTGGACTTCCCGCACAAGGACCTGCGCCGCGCCCGTGCCGCCGCCGAGAACATCATCCCGACCACCACCGGCGCCGCCAAGGCCACCGCCCTGGTGCTGCCGCAGCTCAAGGGCAAGCTGGACGGCATGGCCATGCGCGTCCCGGTCCCGACCGGCTCGGTCACCGACCTCGTCGTCGAGCTCGGCCGCGAGGTCACCAAGGAAGAGGTCAACGCCGCCTTCCAGAAGGCCGCCGAGGGCGAGCTGAAGGGCATCCTCGAGTACACCGAGGACGCGATCGTCTCCTCCGACATCGTCAACGCCCCGGCGTCCTGCACCTTCGACTCCTCCCTGACCATGGTCCAGGAGGGCAAGAACGTGAAGGTCATCGGTTGGTACGACAACGAGTGGGGCTACTCCAACCGCCTCGTCGACCTGACGGTCTTCGTCGGCAACCAGCTCTGATCGCCGCACCAGGCACCGCGAGGTGAGAGCAGGGCTCGGGCAGCGCAGGTCGCGCCGTCCGAGCCCTGACTCACGTACGGCGGGCCGGTCCCCCCGGACCGGCCCGCCGGCAGCTCGACCACCCCTCGTACGATCAAGAGCCCTTCCTCAGGAGTACCTATGAAGACGATCGACGAACTGCTCTCCGAAGACGTGTCCGGCAAGCGGGTCTTCGTCCGCGCCGACCTCAACGTCCCGCTCGCCGACGGAGTCATCACCGACGACGGCCGCATCCGCGCCGTACTGCCCACCGTCAAGGCCCTCGCCGACGCGGGCGCCAAGGTGGTCGTCGCCTCCCACCTGGGCCGCCCCAAGGGCGCCCCGGACCCCGTTTTCTCGCTGCTGCCCGCCGCCGAGCGGCTCGGTGAACTCCTCGGCTCGCCCGTGGCGTTCGCCGAGGACACCGTCGGCCCGGCCGCGCACGACGCCGTGGACGGCCTCCAGCCCGGCCAGGTCGCGGTCATCGAGAACCTGCGCTTCAACCCGGGAGAGACCTCCAAGGACGACACCGAGCGCGGCGAGTTCGCCGACCGGCTGGCCGCCCTCGCGGACGTCTACGTCGGCGACGGCTTCGGCGCCGTGCACCGCAAGCACGCCTCCGTCTACGACCTCCCGGCCCGGCTGCCGCACTACGCCGGCTCCCTCATCGCCACCGAGGTCGGCGTCCTGAGGAAGCTCACCCAGGACGTCAAGCGCCCCTACGTCGTCGCGCTCGGCGGCGCGAAGGTCTCCGACAAGCTCGCCGTCATCGACCAGCTCCTCGGCAAGGCGGACCGGCTGCTCATCGGCGGCGGCATGGCCTACACCTTCCTCAAGGCCAAGGGCTACGAGGTCGGCATCTCCCTCCTCCAGGAGGACCAGGTCCCCGCTGTCGCCGAGTACATGGAGCGCGCCGAGAAGAACGGCGTCGAGCTGGTGCTCCCGGTCGACGTGGTGGCCTCCACCGAGTTCCCCGACCTGAAGACCAAGGCGCCCACGCGGCACGTCGTGGTCGACGCGGACAAGATCCCCGCCGACCACGAGGGCCTGGACATCGGCCCGAAGACCCGCGAGCTGTACGCCACGAAGCTCGCCGACGCCGCCACCGTCTTCTGGAACGGCCCGATGGGCGTCTTCGAACACCCCGACTACGCCGAGGGCACCAAGGCAGTCGCACAGGCCCTCGTCGACTCGAACGGCTTCACCGTCGTGGGTGGCGGCGACTCCGCCGCCGCGGTCCGTACGCTGGGCTTCGACGAGTCGGCATTCGGCCACATCTCGACCGGCGGCGGCGCCTCCCTCGAATACCTCGAGGGCAAGACGCTCCCCGGCCTCGCCGCACTGGAGGACTGACCAAGCATGAGTACGCGCACGCCGCTGATGGCGGGCAACTGGAAGATGAACCTCAACCACCTCGAGGCCATCGCCCACGTCCAGAAGCTCGCCTTCGCCCTGGCCGACAAGGACTACGAGGCCGTCGAGGTCGCCGTCCTGCCGCCCTTCACCGACCTGCGCTCCGTGCAGACCCTGGTCGACGGCGACAAGCTGCAGATCAAGTACGGCGCCCAGGACATCTCGCAGCACGACTCCGGCGCCTACACCGGCGAGATCTCGGGCCCGATGCTCGCCAAGCTCAAGTGCACCTACGTGGTGATCGGCCACTCCGAGCGACGCCAGTACCACGCCGAGTCCGACGAGCTGGTCAACGCCAAGACGAAGGCCGCCTTCCGGCACGGCCTGACCCCGATCCTGTGCGTCGGCGAGGAGCTGGCGGTCCGCGAGGCGGGCAACCAGGTCTCCCACACGCTCGCCCAGGTCGAGGGCGGTCTGAAGGACCTCCCGGCCGAGCAGGCCGAGTCGATCGTGATCGCCTACGAGCCGGTCTGGGCGATCGGCACCGGAAAGGTCTGCGGCGCCGAGGACGCCCAGGAGGTCTGCGCCGCCATCCGCGGCAAGATCGCCGAGCTGTACTCGCAGGACGTGGCCGACAAGGTGCGCATCCAGTACGGCGGCTCCGTGAAGGCGGGCAACGTCGCCGAGATCATGGCGCAGGCCGACATCGACGGCGCCCTGGTCGGCGGTGCCTCGCTGGACGCGGACGAGTTCGTCAAGATCGTGCGCTTCCGCGAGCAGTGAGTATGCCGTAGGGACGATCCGTCGTACCCTTGCGGGGGTGTGGTGGGGCTACCACCGCACCCCCGTCGTCCATCCGAATCCGAGGAAGTTGGTCCAGCCGTGGTTCTGGGGTTCTCGATCGCCCTGATCGTCTTCAGCCTGTTGCTGATGCTGCTGGTGCTGATGCACAAGGGGAAGGGCGGCGGCCTCTCCGACATGTTCGGTGGCGGAATGCAGTCCTCCGTCGGCGGCTCCTCGGTCGCCGAGCGCAACCTCGACCGGATCACCGTGGTGATCGGTCTGCTGTGGTTCGCGTGCATCGTGGTGCTCGGCATTCTCATGAAGACGAACAGCTGACGCGTTCCACCCGCACAATCCGTACGTATGGCCCCATGTACGGTACGCGCTCCTGAGCGCGGCCTATCATGGGGCTTGCGTCTTTTTAGGGGGCTGTAACTCCTATCACTGGACGCGCGTTGGGCCTTACGTAGACTGAGGCGCTCGCAGCGAAGCGGATGCCGACTCGCTTTGCGGCACCATCACGCAGGGAGTTACGACCGTGGCAAGTGGCAACGCGATCCGAGGAAGCCGGGTCGGGGCTGGGCCGATGGGCGAGGCCGAGCGCGGCGAGTCCGCGCCGCGTCTGCGCATCTCCTTCTGGTGCTCCAACGGGCACGAGACGCAGCCCAGCTTCGCCAGCGACGCGCAGGTGCCCGAGACCTGGGACTGCCCGCGCTGCGGCTTCCCGGCCGGTCAGGACCGGGACAACCCGCCGGACCCGCCGCGCACCGAGCCGTACAAGACGCATCTGGCGTACGTGCGGGAGCGGCGCAGCGACGCGGACGGCGAGGCGATCCTCGCCGAGGCGCTCGCCAAACTGCGGGGCGAGATCTAGACGTTGAGGTCCGGCCGGGCGCCCGAGGGCGCGGGCCGGACCAGTCGTAACCGGGCCGCGGGGGCCGCCCGCTCACGGCCCGTTGTCAGTGCCTGCCTCTACCGTGTGTGCATCGGGACTTCGATGCTTCGTACGGGGGATGTCGTGACGGCGGTCGAGGCGGTGGACAGTGCCGCGCCCACCTGGCGCGGGGGATTCGGGCGGCTGTGGACGGCCGCCGTGACGTCACGGTTCGGGGACGCCCTGCGGACCGCCGCGCTCCCGCTGCTCGCCGTGCGCCTGACCGACGAGCCCCTCGTCATCGCCTCCGTGACCGCCTGCGGCTACGTGCCCTGGCTGCTGTTCGGGCTGCTCGGCGGCGCCGTGGCGGACCGCGTCGACCAGCGGCGCGCGATGTGGGCGGTGGACACCGTACGCGGGCTGCTCGTCGCCGGTTTCGCCCTCGCCGTCGGCCTCGGGCACGCGTCGATCCCGCTGCTGCTCCTCCTCGCCTTCTCGCTGACCACCCTGCAGACCCTGTTCGACAACGCCTCCACGGCCCTGCTGCCGTCCCTGGTGGACCGCGGCGCGCTGAGCAGCGCGAACGCCCGGCTGATGACCGGCCAGCAGCTCGCCGGCGGGCTCCTGGCCGGCCCCTTCGTGCCGCTGATGCTGACGGCCGGGGTGTGCATGCCCTTCGTGGCCGACGCGGGCACCTATCTGGTGGCCGCCGCCCTCGTGGCGTCCCTGTGCGTCCGGCCCCCGCGGCGTGATCCCCGCCCGGCCGGCAGCACCCTGCGCGGGGAGATCGGCGCCGGCCTGGGCGCGCTGTGGGGCGACCGGGCGCTGCGGGCCGTCTGCGTGTCCACGCTGCTGTGCAACATCGGCATGGGCGCCCTGATCGCCACGCTGGTTCTGCAGGTGACGCGCTGGCTGCACGCGGGCGACGCGGGGTACGCGGCCGCGATGACGGCGTACTCCGCCGGCGGCTTCGCCGGCGGCTTCGCCGCCCGGCGGATCGCGCGCCGCCTCGGGCGGGTGCGCGCCCTGCTGCTCGCCGGAAGCGTCCAGACGTCGTCCCTCGTCCTCGTCGGGAGCGTCCGCCACCTGGGCGCCCTGCTCGCCGGCATGGCGCTGCTCGGTGTGATGGGCATGGTGTGGAACGTCAACCAGGTCACGCTGATGCAGCAGCGCAGTCCCGCGTCGTTGGTGGGGCGTGTCGCCTCGGCCTTCCGCACCGCCTCCACCTCCGGCGCCCCGCTGGGCGCCCTCCTCGGCGGGGCCGTGGCCCGGTGGTACGGACTGAACGGGCCCGCACTGTTCGCGGCCGCCGTCTTCGCGCTCGCCGTCACCTCGTTGATACCCGCGCGCAAGCCGGACGTACCTGTTGTTGCACCGGACGACGGCGCCAGGGCGGGCCGGGCGGGGTGCTGATCAATTAGGTTGGAACCGGCAGCGGGGCAAGGTACGCAGCAGGACAGGTAGGAAAGAAGGCTGAAGTCCGAAATGAACGCAGACGGCCGTACCAGGCTCAACCACATGCCCGAGTGGACCGCGCTGGCCGAGCACCGCGAGCGGCTCGCCGGCGTCCACCTGCGGGAGCTGTTCGCGGCCGACCCGGGGCGCGCCGAGCGGTACACGGTCCGGGTCGGCGACCTGTACGTCGACTACTCCAAGCATCTGATCACCGACGAGACCCTCGCGCTGTTGCGGGAACTGGCCGTCGCCACGGATGTGTTCGGGTTGCGGGACGCGATGTTCCGCGGTGAGCGGATCAACGTCACGGAGGACCGGGCGGTGCTGCACACGGCGCTGCGCGCGCCGCGCGAGGCGGTGGTCGAGGCCGGCGGGGAGAACGTCGTGCCCGCCGTGCACGCGGTGCTGGACAAGATGGCCGGTTTCGCGGAGCGGGTTCGTTCGGGCGAGTGGACCGGGCACACCGGGCGGCGGATCAGGAACGTCGTCAACATCGGCATCGGCGGCTCGGATCTGGGTCCGGCGATGGCCTA